>DAISIL010000001.1:0-125704 GCA_036822015.1 Bernardetiaceae bacterium
AAAGCACCATCTGTGCCGAGCAATATCTCGGGCTGGATGTGATGTGTCTTGCCTGCGTGATCGCGGAGCTGCATCTGCATTCGGCGCAAATCTAAGATGGTGCATTCGTGCTGGAAGCAAAACTGCACGTTGGGTAAGGCATCGGCCAGGTCGATTAAGCGGGCGTTGAGGTCGTTGCGGGAGATGGCATAGATGGCCTGATCGGCTTTGCCGTAAGCCTGAAATGTCGTTTGCCCATCGGGGGCATGGATGATACGCCCGGGCATGGGCAGGGCAATTTCTCGGATTTGCTCTGCGATACCGGCTTGTGCCAGGGCCCGCCATCCTCGGTCGCTTAAAGCTAGGTTGATGGATCGCCCTTCCTCTTTGACCGTTCGGTAATCGGGGCGTTTTTCATAGACAAACACGGGATAGCCTTGCCGCCCCAAAAAAAGCGCGGTTAATGATCCCACCAGACCGCCGCCCAAAATATGCACCTCTTCTTTTGGCATCGCTGCTTCGTTTTTTTGTTGGGACAACAAAAGTGTACATTTTACACAACATTTCCAATTTTCACGGACAAGCCGTACTTTTGCCCCCTATGCGGATACTGCTCACCACCCATCAGGGCGACATCGCCGGCTCCACCTACTCGATGGCTTATCTTTGCGAAGGGCTAGCCCGACGCGGGCATTACGTCGTGGTTGGTTGCCGAGAAAACGCCTTGCTCTATGAACTGCTGGCAGATACGCCGGTTCACCGCGTTCCGATGCGCTTTGGGGGACGGATGAGCCTTAGGGCCATCCGTGAGCTGGCACAGGTGGTGCGCCAACACCGCATCCAAATACTCAACCCCCAGTCAGGCAAAACCCGCCATCAGTCGGCTTATGCGCGTTGGCTTTATGGTCTCTCGTATCGCATCGTACACACACGACGACAACGCCCCTTTGAGGGCGCATCGGCTTTGCGCGGATGGTTTGTCCGACAGACGGCCGACTGTATCGTAGCTGTCAGCGAAGGCGTAAAAACCGCCCTGATACAGATGGGTATCCCTGCTGATATGATCGTCGTGATCCACAACGGAACCCCAGCTCAGAAATACCAACTCCCGAACCTGACGGAGCGCGTAACCGAATTGCGTACCCAACTCGAACTAAACCCAGGGCAGCCTGTCATCGGTTGTGTCTCTCGTCCTAAGCAGCAAGAACAGCTACTGGAAGCCCTAAACCATCTGCCCTATCCGGTTACGCTGATCCTAATCGGAGTAAGTCAAATGGCAGTTTACGAGTGCATCCAGTCTAGTTACATCCAGCCACATCGCGTGATCTACCTCGGCAACTTACCTGGACAGGAGGTCTTGTATCATTACGGCTTGTTCGATCTTAAAGTTTTGCCTTCTAACATGGAGGGATTGAGCCAAAGCCTTCTGGAGGCGATGGCTATGGGTGTTCCCGTAGTGGCTACCCGTGCTTCGGGTAACCCCGACTTGATCCAGGATGGACAAAACGGCTTGCTTTTCGATGAAGGCGATACCCAAACTCTATCCCAACACATCCAATCCCTCCTCGCGGATGCTGATTTGCGGGAGCGGCTGCGGGCCGCCGGACGCAAGACGGCACTCATTGACTTCTCCATCGAGAAGGTCATTGATCGCTATGAGGAGTTGTTTGAAAAAAACCTATAAGGTCTCGAAGACCTTATAGGTTTTGGATGGGTTTTCTGCCGGGTGTTTAGTCCAGGGAAATCTCCAGGGCCAGTCCGCGCAACTCGTGAATCAAGACGTTGAACGACTCGGGGATGTTGGGTTCGGGGAGGTTTTCACCTTTCACGATGGCTTCGTAGGCTTTGGCGCGTCCGACAACATCATCTGACTTGACGGTCAAGATTTCACGCAGGACGTGTGCCGCACCGAAGGCTTCCAGGGCCCAAACCTCCATTTCACCAAAACGCTGCCCCCCAAACTGGGCTTTACCGCCCAGGGGCTGTTGCGTGATGAGCGAGTAGGGGCCAATCGAACGGGCGTGCATCTTGTCATCAACCAGGTGTCCGAGTTTGAGCATATAAATAATGCCCACCGTAACCGGCTGATCGAACTTCTCGCCCGTGCGTCCGTCATAGACCGTGGCGCGTCCCCATTCGGGAAGTCCGGCTTCCTGGACTTGCTCATAGACATCTTGCTCCGTGGCTCCGTCAAAGATAGGCGTGGCATATTTGCGCCCGAGCTTCTCACCGGCCCATCCCAAGATGGTTTCGTAGATTTGCCCGAGGTTCATACGGGAGGGTACGCCGAGGGGGTTGAGGACGATGTCCACGGGTTCGCCGTTTTCGAGGTAGGGCATGTCTTCTGGGCGCACGATACGGGCCACGATGCCTTTGTTGCCGTGTCGTCCGGCCATTTTATCACCTACTTTGAGCTTTCGCTTTTTGGCGATATATACCTTAGCCAATTTGATGATACCTGCGGGCAAATCATCACCGACCTCGAGGGCATAACACTCGCGTTTGTGGGCGGCACTGAGTTTGTTGCGGGCATCGTTGTAGTTCTTTATCATCTGACGCAGGAGCGTGTTGGTCTCCTCGTCGTCTGTCCAGCCATCCTGGATGACATCGCTGATGAAGTTGGATTCTTCGGGTACGTTGAGGTTGCTTTCGTCGCGGTAAGGGTTCTTGGCCGGGAAGAAGTTCAACTCCATGTTTTGGCGGTTAAAGCGTGTGCCTTCGGGCATGAGTTCTTCGCCAAAGACGTGCTTGATGGCCGTGGCACTGGTTTTTCCTTCCAGCAGATGGGTCATCTTTTGGAGGAGGAGTTCTTTGAGCTTGAGGAGTTCTTTGGCGTATTTTTTCTTGCGTAACTCGATCTCCTTTTTGGCTTTGAGGCGTGCTTCTTTTTCTTTCTTGTTGGAACGCTCAAAGAGTTTGGTGTTGATGACCGTTCCGCGCAGGGAAGCCGAAGCACGGAGGGAGGCATCTTTCACGTCGCCGGCTTTGTCGCCGAAGATGGCTCGGAGGAGTTTTTCTTCGGGTGTGGGGTCGGTTTCGCCTTTGGGTGTCGTTTTGCCGATCATAATATCGCCTTCGCGCACCTCTGCCCCGATACGTATGATACCATCTTCGTCTAGGTTTCGGACGGCATCCTCACTGACGTTGGGGATTTCGGCGGTCAGGTCTTCCTCGCCGCGTTTGGTATCCCGTACTTCGAGTTCGTACTGGTCGATGTGGATGGAGGTATAAATATCCTCTCGGACGACTTTTTCGGAGATCACGATGGCATCTTCAAAGTTGTACCCTTGCCAGGGCATGAAGGCCACTTTGAGGTTGCAGCCGAGGGCGAGTTCGCCTTGATCGGTGGCATAGCCATCACAGATGATGTCGCCTTTCTTGACGCGCTGCCCCTTCTTGACGAGCGGCCGGTGGTTGATGCAGGTATCCTGGTTGGTGCGCTGGAACTTGGTCAGGTAATAGGTGTTGAGTTCGTCATCAAAACTGATGAGTCGCTCGTTATCTGTCCAGTCGTAGCGCAATACGATTTTGTTGGCATCGACATAATGCACCACCCCGTCGGCTTCGGCGACGATAACGGCACGGGAATCCAGGGCGGCACGGCGTTCAAGTCCTGTACCGACGATGGGTGCCTGCGGGCGAAGCAAAGGAACGGCCTGCCGCTGCATGTTTGATCCCATGAGGGCGCGGTTGGCATCGTCGTGTTCAAGGAAGGGAATCATGGAGGCAGCCACGGATACGATTTGGTTCGGGGCTACGTCCATGTACGTAATCTCGCTGGGTTCGGAGAGCGGAAAATCGCCCTGCAAACGGCATTTCACGTATTGGTTTTCAAAGAGACCATCCGCGCCCACGGGGGCGTTGGCCTGTGCGATGTGATGATCGTCCTCCTCTTCGGCGGACAAAAACAGCACCTCGTCAGTTACTTTGCCCTCTTTGACTTTTCGGTAAGGGGTCTCGATGAAGCCCATCGAATTGACCCGTGCATGAACGCAGAGCGAAGAGATCAAACCGATGTTGGGTCCTTCGGGGGTCTCGATGGTACAGAGCCGCCCGTAGTGCGTGTAGTGAACGTCGCGGACTTCAAAGCCGGCACGCTCCCGCGAAAGACCACCGGGCCCCAGGGCAGACATCCGCCGCTTGTGCGTGATCTCCGATAGGGGGTTGGTCTGATCCATGAACTGGGAGAGCTGGTTGGTACCAAAAAACGAGTTGATGACCGAAGACAAGGTACGGGCGTTGATCAGATCAACGGGCTTAAAGTCTTCGTTATCACGGACATTCATACGTTCCCGTATCGTGCGGGCCATGCGCGTCAGGCCCGTGCCAAACTGGCTGTACAGTTGCTCCCCGACCGTGCGGACACGGCGGTTGGAGAGGTGGTCGATGTCATCGACGACGGCTCGGGAGTTGATGAGCGTGATGAGGTGTTGGATGATCTTGATGATGTCCTCCTTGGTCAAGACCCGAACAGACATATCAATATCAAGGCTCAATTTCTTGTTGATGCGGTAGCGGCCTACCTCGCCGAGATCATAGCGTTTTTCGCTAAAAAAGAGGCTTTGGATGACATCACGGGCCGTCTGCTCGTCGGGTGCTTCGGTGTTGCGGAGCTGGCGATAGATTTGCTCGACGGCTTCTTTTTCGGAGTTGGAGTTGTCTTTTTGGAGGGTATTATAGACAATGGCGTAATCGGTGATGTTGATGTCGGAGCGGTGCAAGATGACCATATCTACGCCAGCAGCCAGGATGGTTTCGATGTCCTCGGACGTAATCTCGTCGTCGCGTTCCATCAAGACTTCATTGCGATCAATGGTAACAACTTCTCCCGTATCTTCGTCCACGAAGTCCTCTGTCCAGGTGCGCAATACTCGGGCAGCCAACCGCCGTCCGACGGCCGCTTGTAGGGTTTCCTGGGTGGCTTTGATCTCTTCGGAAAGCCCAAAGAGACCCAAAATTTCGCGGTCGGTGCCATAGCCGATGGCCCGTAGGAGGGTCGTTACGGGGAATTTTTTCTTGCGATCAATGTAAGCATACATGATGTTGTTTACGTCGGTCGCAAACTCAATCCATGAACCCTTGAAAGGGATAATCCTGGCCGAGTAAAGTTTGGTTCCGTTGGTGTGTTTGCTTTGGGCAAAAAACACCCCCGGGGAGCGGTGCAACTGCGAGACAATCACGCGCTCGGCACCGTTGATGACAAACGACCCGCGCTCGGTCATGTAGGGAATTGCCCCCAAAAAGACCTCTTGCTCAATCGTTTCAAAATCTTCGTTATCTTCGTCGTTGCAGGAGAGCCGCAGCTTAGCTTTCAAGGCTACGGTGTAAGAAAGCCCGCGCTCTACGCATTCCTTGACATCGTATTTTGGCGGATCAAGCATGTAATCCACAAACTCCAACAAGTAGTTGTCGCGGGAATCCGAGATGGGAAAGTTTTCCGCAAAGACCTGATAAAGCCCCTCTTGCTTACGATCTTCGGGAGGTGTACCCAACTGAAGAAAATCCTGAAAGGATTGCAACTGAAGTTGCAAAAAATCAGGATATTCGAGAATGCTTTTGGTTCGGGAGAAATTGTAACGACCGTCTTTTATGGTTGCCAAAACGCGCAGAGATTTACGGTGAAAGAAAAACAAATTTAGCCCACAAAGATACGTAATTTTTGGTCAAAATTCAAAATTATCTCCTCATTAACCCGTAACTTCGCTTAATGAAATATTTGCTCCCCTTTTTGTTGGGCCTCTTTGCCTGCCAAACCGAAGCCCCCAAAGATTGTTTAGCCCACAAAGAAGGCTTGTACTTCTTTGAAAATCAACAAGCTACCATCTATGTACACCGTACCCAAGACCGCCAGTACGAGTACATCCCCAACGGAGATACCCTTTCGGTACATCGCGTTGAGTGGGTCAATGATTGCAGCTATCGCCTGATTCTCCTTTCGGGTGATTCGGCTACACGCGCCTTTCAGGGCGAAAAAACCCTCACCGTAACGATCACGGAAGCCAGCCCAGAGCAGTACACTTTCGTTGCCCGAATGGAGGACATGGAGGGCGGACAAATCAAAGGACAACTTCAACGAAAAACCCCCTAAGCCATGCGCATCGGACTGATCCAATCTCGGTGTACCCAAGACCTACAAAGCAACTTTGACACTGCCTGTC
Source organism: Bernardetiaceae bacterium (assembly GCA_036822015.1). Classification (GTDB taxonomy): domain Bacteria; phylum Bacteroidota; class Bacteroidia; order Cytophagales; family Bernardetiaceae; genus DAISIL01. Next base: position 6,138 of record DAISIL010000001.1, read on the forward strand.
AAAGTATCGCCGCCGTAGCCGAGGCAGGGGCGCAAGTGGTCGTTTTGCAAGAACTCTTTCGCTCCCTGTATTTTTGCGATACCGAAGACCCCCAAAAATTCGACCTGGCCGAAGCCATACCAGGCCCCAGTACGGCAGCCCTTTCGGAGGTCGCCCGCCAGTACGAGGTTGTCATCGTGGCTTCACTTTTTGAAAGGCGGGCTGCCGGTTTGTACCACAACACCATCGCTGTACTCGATGCCGACGGCAGCTACCTCGGCAAGTACCGAAAAATGCACATCCCCGATGACCCGGGCTACTACGAAAAATTTTACTTCACGCCCGGCGACCTGGGCTACAAAGTCTTCCCGACGCGCTACGGGCGCATCGGAACGCTCATCTGTTGGGATCAGTGGTTCCCCGAAGCCGCCCGCCTAACGGCCCTGCAAGGGGCGGATGTACTCGTGTACCCGACCGCCATTGGGTGGGCCGACGACGAACCCGAGACCCTCTACCCCGATCAGTACGCCGCCTGGCAGACCATCCAACGCGGACACGCCATCGCCAACGGCATCCCCGTCGTGGCCGTCAATCGGGTGGGGCAGGAGGCTGGAATGCGTTTTTGGGGAGGGTCTTTTGTGGCCGATGCCTTCGGAAAGATCATCTATCAGGCGTCCCACGAGGAGGAAACCACCGCCTGCATCCCCCTAGACCTACGCGCCACCGAAGAGACCCGCCGCATCTGGCCCTTTCTGCGAGACCGCCGCATCGAGACTTACGGCGACCTCCAAAAGCGATTCCTGGAACAAGACCACGCCCCGCCCCGTTATTAGTTTTTGATTTATGCTATGACAAAACCGAAAAAATCCCGTGTCGTCGTGGGGCTTTCCGGTGGGGTGGACTCAAGCGTAGCCGCTTATCTGCTCCTCCAGCAAGGCTACGAAGTGATCGGGATGTTTATGCGCAACTGGAACGATGAGCGTGTGATCCTGGACGATGAATGCCCCTGGATCGAAGACAGCAACGATGCCCTGTTGGTGGCCGAGCAACTCGGTATTCCCTTTCAGGTCATTGATTTGAGTGCCGAGTACAAAAAACGCATCGTCGATTATATGTTTGCCGAGTATGCCGCCGGACGCACGCCCAACCCCGACGTGCTGTGCAACCGCGAGATCAAGTTTGATGTTTTTCTGGAAACGGCCTTGCGCTTAGGGGCGGATTTTGTGGCGACGGGGCATTACTGCCAAAAAGAAACCATCACGGCCGCCGATGGACAAACGTACCATCGCCTCCTGGCCGGCGCCGACCCCAACAAAGACCAGAGTTATTTTTTGTGCCAGGTATCGCAAGCCCAGCTTTCTCGAGCCTTGTTTCCCATTGGTCATCTCCAAAAACCCGAGGTGCGCCGCATCGCCGAGGCACAAGGACTAGCGACAGCCCAAAAGAAAGACTCCCAGGGCTTGTGCTTCGTAGGAAAAATTCGCCTCCCCGACTTCTTGCAACAACAGCTCAAAGCCAAGCCGGGGGCTATCGTCGAACTCCCCCCCGATGCCGACTGCTACGCCCACGAACGCGGCACGTCCGCCTACGCCTACCAACCCAGCGATGGCACGGAGGTAGGGCAACACAACGGGGCGCATTTCTTCACCATCGGGCAACGCAAGGGCTTGGGCGTGGGTGGCAAAGCCGAGCCGCTCTTTGTCGTCGGGACAGACACAAGCACCAACACTGTCTATGTCGGGCAAGGGGAGCATCACCCGGGTTTGTTTCGGAGTGCCTTGTTTGTCCCGAACGCAGACCTACACTGGGTGCGCCCAGACCAACGCCTGCACATCGGACAAACCAGCGACTACCTGGCCCGCATCCGATACCGGCAGCCGCTCTCGCCCGTGCGCCTCGAGGCTACCCCCGAAGGTATCAACTTCTATTTTGCCGAGCCGCAACGCAGCATTACGCCCGGGCAGTTTGTGGCCTGGTATGCGGGCAACGAACTGATCGGCTCGGGGGTCATCGCGACATAGTTTGGATAAATCAACAAAACAACGTACCTTAGTTCGATAAAAAATCTCAACCCAAAAACACCTATGAAATACGACGTAACCGTCATCGGCTCTGGCCCCGGAGGCTACATCGCCGCCATTCGTGCCGCACAACTGGGCATGAAAACAGCTATCATCGAAAAAGAAAAAACCCTCGGTGGTACTTGCCTCAACGTGGGCTGTATTCCCTCTAAATCTCTCCTGGATTCGAGCGAGCATTTCCATAATGCCCACCATACCTTCAAGACCCACGGTATTGAGCTAGATAACCTCAAAGTGAATATGCCCCAGATGATTAAGCGCAAGCAGGAGGTCGTGGATACCGTCGTAGGAGGGGTGGAGTTTTTGATGAAAAAAAACAACATCGACGTATATCGCGGCTTGGGGTCTTTTGTCTCGAAGAATAAAATCCGCGTTACGCCGGAGGAGGGCGAAAGCACCGAGATCGAAACCGATAAAACGATCATCGCCACGGGATCGGCACCCGCCATGCTGCCTTTTATCCCCTTTGATGGCAAACGGATAATGACTTCTACCGAAGCCCTCGAACTCAAAGAGGTGCCCAAGCACATGATTGTCATTGGGGGAGGAGTCATTGGGCTGGAGCTAGGCTCGGTTTTCGCTCGTCTTGGTGCAGAGGTATCCGTGGTCGAGTACCTGGATCGCTTGATCCCGGGCATGGATGGCACGATGGCCAAGGAGATGCAAAAAGTCCTCAAGAAGCAGCTCAAAATGAAATTCTATTTGAGCCATAAAGTTACTGGCGCTGAGATTCTGGAAGACGGCGTGCTGCTCAAAGCCGAGAACAAGAAAGGCGAAGCGGTAGAGCTTTCGGGTGATTACTGCCTGCTCTCCGTGGGCCGTAAACCCTACACCGATAAGCTCGGTCTGGAAAACATCGGACTCAAAACCGACGAGCGCGGGCGCATTGCCGTCGATGAACACCTCCAAACCGAAGTGGCAGGCGTATATGCCATCGGAGACGTAATCCGAGGGGCGATGCTGGCCCACAAAGCCGAAGAGGAAGGCGTGATGGTAGCCGAGATCATCGCCGGCGAAAAACCCCACATCAACTACAACCTCATCCCGAACGTGATCTACACCTGGCCCGAGGTGGCCGGAGTGGGCTACACCGAGGAGCAACTCCAGGAACAAAAACGCGCCTACAAAACGGGGTCTTTTCCGTTTCGTGCCTTGGGTAGGGCCCGAGCCTCGATGGACATCGACGGTGTCGTGAAGGTCTTAGCCGATCAGGCAACGGACGAAATCTTAGGCGTACACATCATCGGGGCCCGAGCGGCGGATATGATCGCAGAGGCTGTTGTGGCGATGGAGTTTCGGGCTTCGGCCGAGGATGTGGCTCGGATGTCGCACGCTCACCCGACGTACATGGAAGCCGTCAAGGAAGCCTGCCTCGATGCGACGGGCAAACGCGCCTTGAACATTTAGACAAAAAAACAAACTTTGTTAGTACCTCCCGTTGCTCGTGTCCGCACGGGCAACGGGAGGTAAAATCTCTTGTTCTTGATCCATGAAAAAAGTAGTGCTTTTTGGGCTATTGGGTGGTGTGCTGCTCGGCGGTTTACTTTCGGCGAGTAGCTATGCTGTCCATCTGGCGGGACAAAATCCGGTGGGTGCTTTGGAGTTTAGTTTTCTCTGGCCGCTGTATCTGGTCGTGATGGGCGGGACGTTGTTTTATTTCAGAAACTACCACAACAAAGGCGAACTCTACACGGGCCCTGCTTTGCTCATGGCCCTGCTCATCAACTTGATCGGGGCGGGTCTTTACGCCCTGTACGTCTATGGGCTTTTTTCGTCCTCCCCCGAAACGCTGACCCTCTGGCAAGAACAGATGATCGCCGTCTGGGAGCGCACCGCCGAAGGCATGGCCGCCCCCGACATCGAAGGTGGAACGGCAGCTTTACGCCAAACGCCTCCCAGCAAGATCGCGACAGACAAACTGCTCAAAGTGTCCGTGATGGGTTTGTTTTTTACTCTCGTGATTGGATTTGCGTTTCGACGCAGGACACAAGCGCGTAATCAGCGATAAAGATGGTCATCCTGGAAACCAAACCCGGGCGTTTAGCCAATCGTACCTTTTATTTTGCGTATTTTATCGCCAATGCCATCGAGTATGGCTACAGGCTTTACAACCCACCCTTTGCCGAGTATGCGGATTTGTTTCCGGCCATGGCGAACCAAAAGCGTATCGCGGGTTATCCGATATACGTACAGTTGCCTCAAAATGCGCTTTTTCGTTATTTCTATCCACGCTTGCATTTTCATTTGCCTCGTCTGGATACCCGAAACCGCTGGCATTGGCGATTGCAGGTAACGGATGAGTACGACCTTAATCAAGCAGATTTTACACGGGCAGCCCGTACCAAGATATGCTGGCCCAATGGCTGGATGTTTCGCGATCATGCCAACCTGGTCAAGTACCGAGAGACGATTCGGGATGTTTTTACGCCTATTCCCGCCGTGATGACCCACGCCCAACAAGCGGTGGAGCAGTGCCGAAAGTCGTCCTCGGATGCCGTCGTGGTGGGGGTGCATATCCGCCGAACAGACTATGCCGAGTTTTTGGGAGGGAGATATTTGTTTTCCCTCGAGCAGTACGCGGGTTTTATGCGTGATTTTGTGCGGCATTGGAGCCATGAAAGGAGGATAGATTTTTTGATCTGTTCCGACGAAGTAATTGATTTACAGATATTTGAAGGTTTAGCTGTGCGCCAATCACGCGGCTCTGCCATCGAAGACCTCTACACGCTTGCTCACTGCGACTACCTGCTGGGGCCACCGAGTACGTTTTCGATGTGGGCTTCTTATTGGGGTCAGGTGCCGCTTTGTATGCTGACCGATACCCAAAAAGAGATTCGTCCCGAGGAGTTCCAAAAGATACTTTCGATGGATCATTTTGCTGACGGATCGTCCTTTAGGCACGGCTAAGGTTTAGCTTCGAGTCGAGATCGTGCTATATTTTTCTTCCGAAATACACTTTTCGATGATTGGTAGCCAAAGGATGGGGTGAGTGGATGGGAGGAGAAAGGACATGCCGCTTGATAACGTCTTGTGCTAGCATGGTTGCATGACCTACCGTAACCTCAAAGCCACAGTTGGCTATGATCTCTTTAAAGTCTTCTCCATAAATACGCCAATGATCCCATTGCCCAAACAGAGTTTCTCTTTTGGCAGGATCAGTGATGGTGAGGTCTTCTATGGTTTTTTCTAGTCCGTCCTGTTGAGGTATTGTAAATATAGCATATCCGCCTTTGGTGAGAACATGATGGGTTTCTCGGATAGCTGCCAGATGATCGGGTATGTGTTCCAGAACATCAAAAGCGATCACGCAATCAAAGGTTTGGTCAGCGAAGGCATCCATCTTTGACATATCTAAGTTAAAATCAAGATGAGCATAATCATAACCATCTGCCAGAAAGTCAGCTGTGTGATAAGATTGAGCTTGGGAACGGATAAAATCGACCAGACAAGCGTCCGGGGCAATGTGTAAGACGCGCTTATTTGGCAGTATATCATCACCCCATTTATCCTGTGGAGCGTGGCTTATCAATGCCGCAAACAGCCGCTGACGCACTTGCGACCGACAGTTGGGACATATTGTGTATGGATGCCAGGCATCACTAGCCAACCTGAAATCTCTCCAATGGCACAAATTACAGGCCACCCGCCCACGATAAAGCCCAAAAAATGCTTTTTGATAAAGCCTAAAAAACATCTTTTTTAGTAACTGCTTGATGTACGTTTTGGGCTTATGCACCTGCTATACCAAAAAAGTTTGAAGCGACTCGAATACCGAGGATATAAAGATACCCATTAGCCAAACCAAAATCAAATTCTTTGCGTCGAGATGACCGCCAACGGCCGCTGTATCTGTTCAAAAAGCATCTCTGACCGCTCGGGTGTGGCATCGGTAACGAAGATTTGCTCAAACTGATGGTCGTGAAGGACAGACAGGAGTTGCTGGGTGCGGTGGGTATCGAGTTTATCAAAAATATCGTCTAGTAGGAGGATCGGGCTTTGTGCCTTCTCCTGTGATAGCCACTGAAAATGAGCCAGTTTGAGGGCTAAAACGGTGGTTTTTTGTTGTCCCTGGGAGCCAAACTTTTTGAGGGGGTAGCCGTCGATGTTGAGGTTGTACTTATCGGCGTGGATGCCTTTTTCGGTGCGTTGGAGTTGGATGTCTCGGCGGAGGTTGTGGAGAAAAGTTTGTACGAAGTCGGGTTGCTGCACCTCTGATCGGTATTGTAAATCTACGCTTTCTTTGCCCTGGGTGAGTGCCTGATGTGCCTGCCCAAAGAGCGGCATGAAGTGCTGGACAAACTGCTCCCGCTGCTGGGCGATGCGCTCGTTGAGGGGGAGGAGCTGCTGGGCGTAGGTTTCGAGGAGGGTGCGGTCGGGGTAGTCTTGTTTGAGGGTTTGGTTGCGCTGGCGGAGCAGTTGGCGATATTGTACGAGGGCTTCGAGATAGGGGCGGTTGGTTTGGGCGATGATTCCATCAAAGAAGTTGCGGCGGATTTGGCTGCCCTCTCGGATCAGGTCGGTATCGTAGGGCGCAATCAAGACGACGGGAAAACGCCCGTAGTGGTCGGCGATCTTCTCGTAGGCTTTGCCCTGGCAGGAGAGCGTTTTGCGCTTGTTGCGTTCGAGGGTACAACGGACGGCGAAGGCATCAAACTGCCCTTCGGCAAAGAAAAAATCACTTTCCCAGTGAATCAGTTGGTTATCGACGGGATTAAAGGCACTTCTTCCGACGGAGAGCAAATGGATGGCATCCAGGAGGTTGGTTTTTCCGCTGCCGTTGGGCCCCACGATGAGCTGTATGCCTTGCTGGAAGGTATGCTCAAATTGTACGTGGTTTTTGAAGTTGCGGAGGGTCAGTTGTTGGAGATACACGGGGGATGAGCGGTTTAGGGATGATCTTGCAAGATGTCGTGTATCCGCAACACCCCGAGGCAGTATCCCTGGGCATCGACGACTGGGGCGACGTAGATTTGTCGTTGGGGGCGTTCCATGATGGACAGCACCTGTGCTAGTTTCATGCTTGGCTCGAGGCAGACGGGCTGGGCCGTCATCAGATCGGCGGCCCGTGCCTGGAGGCTCTCGTGGGTAGCGAGCCACCGCCGGATGTCGCCATCGGTGATGATGCCTTCGAGTTTACGCTCCTGGCTACAGACACAAACACAGCCGAGGTTTTTCTGGGTCATCTCCACCAAAACGGCTTTGAGGCTGTCGTTTTTTTGGCAGCGGGGTAGTTGTGGGCCGCTGTGCATCAGGTCGGCGGCCGTAAGGAGGAGATTGCGCCCGAGCTGCCCTGCCGGATGAAAGAGCGCAAAGGCATCGGGTTCAAAATTGCGGGCTTGCATCAGTGCCTCCCCGAGAGCGTCCCCGATCACGAGGGCAAGGGTGGTGCTGCTCATGGGGGCAAGGTTGTGTCGCCCGCCTTCCTCACTTACGCGGCCATCCAGGACCACATCCAGAGACTGCGCAAGGCGGGTTTGGGTGTTGCCGAGGATGCCGATGGTTTGGGCACCCACCCTTTGGAGGGTGGGAAGCATCTTGATAAGTTCGATGGTTGTTCCGCTCTTGGAGAGCATCAAGACCACATCCCCGCGCCCCACTACGCCGAGATCACCGTGAAGGGCCTCCGTACCACTCAAAAAAACGGCCGGCGTACCGGTGCTGGCCAGCGTAGCCGCGATCTTGTGGGCGATCAACCCCGACTTGCCTACGCCCGTTACGACGACTTTTCCCGTGGCAGCCAGTATCAACTCAACGGCAGCCGGAAAGGCATCAGCGATTTGGTGGATGCCCTGTTGGAGTGCCTGAATTTGTTTCTCGAATAGGGCTTGGGCGTGGTGGAGGTGCTTAGGCATGGCTTTTTTTGCGGTCTTTTTTTCGGATGCGGGCTACGGCTTCTTCGACCTGTGTTTCAAGGGATTCTTTTTCGCGGCGGTTTTGGCGAAGTTTCTTTTGGAGGACTTTTAGTTGTGCCTCTGGGTTGGGATAGAGCAGGCGTTGGAAAAGCGCGATCAAGACAAAAGCAGCCTTGATTTTGGTGAGTAGCCCCCGCACGCGATAGACCCGCGCCAGTTGGTTGAGGCGCAGCAAACGCAAGACCTGTAGCGTAGGAAAGAAATTGAGGAGCGGTAAGAGGATAATAAAAATGTCGATCCAACTGCGTTTGCAGTAGTCGAGCTTCTCGTCCGTGGCCGAGATCATCACCACGAACTCAAACGTAAAGGCGATCCAGATAAAGCCACCCGCGATGTTGAGCCAAAACTGGAGTTCAAAGTTGGGGTAGTGGGTGGCTACGTAGTCGGAGAGTTTCCACTCAATGACAAATATCGGGACGATCAGCAAAGCCATGATAATCATGGGTGTACTGAAATCTTTTTTGAGGGTATCAAAGAGCGACCGGTTGGCTTTGGCCCAACCCATACGCGGGAGCCATATCCAGCCCGGCTGTCCGGCCGGGGATAGCCCCATGCGCAGGGGCGGCCACAGGATGGCCAGTCCACGCCATGCCCAATGCTGTATCGAGACAGGTGTTTGGGTATCCCTGTTTGCCCAAAGCATCACCCACTCGATGGCACTTAGGAGCATCGTCCCGCCATACAAGACGTAGATCACTTGCTGCAACTGCCGCATATACGCCGCGTTTTCCTCCCATTGAAAGCTGACAATCAAGCCAAACAAGACCAAAGCCAACAAGGCATTCCAAAAAAACAAAGCCGCCCCTCGATCCTGGATACGCAGCAGGGCAGTCTCCTGTCCCAGGCTTGCTTGTCTGGTGAGTGGCTCGTCGCGTTGGGCTTGTTCGGAGAGGATAGACTCAATGAGATCGTCGTAGGGGTCGGTATCGGTGTTGGTATCCAGATGCGCCGCAATACGTTCCAGGATCACGGGATCAGAAACCCTTTGGAGGCGCACCAACAACCTTGCCCGTAGATCGGTGGTAGTTTCCATGGCCACAAAAGTACAAAAAAAGCCGTACCTACATAGGCACGGCTTTTTTGGGTAAGACAGCATATTACTTTACCTAATTTTATCCACAAATCTTAGGTAACAAAATACTTATCAAAAGCAATTCCAAAAAAATAAAGTATTGATTGTCAGTGATTTGATTCATTTTCTGTCTGGCTTATGTGTTCGTACGCGGACACAGGTGTCCGAAACAGCACAAGGCGCACTTGGACATCTGGTCTTTTTTTGATATACTTGCTTGTTTTGTGGCAAATCTTAACTTTTGTTGGTTAAACATCTATCTCCAGAGGTAGTTTTTTGGGCTGATACATCAACATTTGGTATGGCGACTTTGAGTCCGAATGAAATCAATCGTCCTTTCATCCGTTTTTTTCGGATGCTTAACGTAGATCGTCGGGACATTGGTTTTTTGTACATCTATGCGGTCTTCAATGGCTTGATTAGTCTGGTGCTTCCGCTGGGCATCCAGGCGATTATCTCCCTGATTGCCGTGGGGCAAATCTCGACCTCTTGGGTGATTCTGGTGCTTGGCGTTACAATCGCAATCCCGATGGCGGGTTTTTTGCAGATCATGCAGATTCTCATCACCGAATCACTTCAACAACGCATCTTCACCCGTTCAGCTTTTGAGTTTTCGTTCAGGATTCCGCGTCTGAGATACGAGGACATTTATCGAAGTCATTATCACGTCCCCGAACTCACCAACCGCTTTTTTGATACCCTCACGATCCAAAAGGGATTACCCAAAATCCTGATCGACTTTGCAACCTCTATCGTTCAGATCATTTTTGCCTTGATCTTGCTGGCATTTTATCATCCCTTCTTTGTCTTTTTTGGGATCGCACTTTTTTTACTGCTCTTCTTGATTTTGCGCCTAACGATCTACAAAGGCTTAGCTTCTAGCCTCAACGAATCGAAGTACAAGTACAAAGTCGTGTATTGGCTCGAAGAGATGGCCCGCACAATGGGAACCTTTAAGCTCATCGGGGATACTGATCTACCGATGAAAAAAGTCAATAACCTGGTATCTAGCTATCTCAAATATCGCAAGCAGCATTTTCGGGTGTTGCTTTCCCAGTACGGCTATATCGTTATTTTTAAGACCGTTATCACGGCAGGTTTGCTCATCCTGGGGTCGATGTTGGTGGTGCAACGGGAGATCAACATTGGTCAGTTTGTGGCTTCGGAGATCATCGTCTTGATTATCATGAACTCGGTCGAGAAGCTCATCCTTAGTATGGAAACCATTTACGATGTCCTGACGGGCGTAGAAAAAATCGGTACGGTTACGGATTTGCCCCTCGATAAGGAAAGCAAAGGCATCGCTTTCGAGACCGTTGATAGCCAAAAAGGTGGGATGCAGATTTCGCTCAAAAATCTCACGCATACCTTTCCCAGTACAGAGATGCCATCGCTTGATACGATCAATCTCGAGGTAGACTCGGGAGAAAAAATTTGTATTTCGGGATATAGCGGGGGGGGGAAGACAACGCTTTTGCACCTGGTAGGTGGCTTGTACGATGAGTTTCATGGAACGATTTCGTACAACGGTGTTCCGTTCCGAGATTTTAATTTAGTCAGTTTGCGTTCGGCCATTGGGGACAACCTCTCACGGGTGGAGATATTTGACGGAACACTCGAGGAGAACATCATCGTTGGGCGTGCCAACATCCCCACGCAGGCCCTGCTGGATACGGTCAATGAAATTGGATTGGGAAATTATATCCGCAGCCTGCCCAATGGATTCAGTACCTCCGTTGAACCCGAGGGGCGTTCGATTCCTTCCAGCACGATCAGTAAGATCATCCTAGCCCGGAGTATCATTGATACCCCGCGATTGCTCATCATGGAGGAGGAGTTCTCGACCCTCGAACACGATGACAAACTGTGCATCTACCAACTCCTCACGAGTAAGGAACGCCCCTGGACACTCCTGGCCATCTCCCACGACCCCGACTTTGCTAAGCTCTGCGACCGTGTGATTATCATGGACAAAGGCAAAATCATCGATCAGGGAACCTTCGATCAAATTTCTTCCAAACCGTATTACAAATCCATTTTCCATGCTTGATATTTCGACCTCCGGTAATATTCCCAAGTTGCAGCTGGGTGCGTATAGCTCGTTTCGGGAGGTGGATACGCTTGATTTTCAGCGTATTTTGGCGTATTGGCTCCTCTCGATGTTGGCACTCTTTATTGTCTTTCTCTTCTTGCCCTGGACACAAAACATCCAGGCAGAGGGACAACTAACGACGCTCAACCCCCAGCATCGCCCCCAAACCATCCATGCCACCATCGCCGGACGTGTGGAGCAGTGGTACGTTCAGGAGGGACAGGCAGTCAAGAAAGGTGATACGATTGTGTTTCTCTCAGAGATCAAAGCCGAGTACTTCGATCCCGACTTGCTCGAACGCACACAGGAGCAGCTACAAGCCCAGCGGCAGTCTTTGGTCTCGTATCAGGACAAAACCGAGGCACTCAAACGGCAAATTTCAGCCTTACGTGAAAGCCTACGCTTCAAACTTGCCCAAACCCGAAACAAATTTGAGCAAGCCAAGCTCAAAGTAGAATCCGATAGCCTGAACTTCGATGCTGCTAAGATCAACCTAGATGTAGCCCAACGGCAGTTTGAGGGTGGAAAGTCGCTCTATGAGCAAGGACTTAAATCGCTCCGTGAGTTTGAAGCCCGAAAACTCAAGCTCCAGGAGGGCTTAGCCAAATTTACCGAGTCCCAAAACAAGTTGATGATTAGTCGTAACGAACTCCTCAACGCACAAATTGAACTCTCGGCGGTACAAAACGAATACGCCGAGAAGCTCTCCAAGGCCGAATCGGATATGTTTTCGGCGATCTCTTTGCAGTTTGCTGCCCAAGAAAAAATTGCCAAGCTCCAAAATGCCTATGCCAACTACGAACGCCGAGCGGGCTTTTACTACATCACCTCCCCCCAGGATGGTTTTGTTGTACAGGCACTTACCTCGGGTATCGGCGAGACCGTCAAGGAGGGCGAACCCGTGGTGAGCATCATGCCTAGCGGGCAGGAACTGGCCGTGGAGATGTTTGTGATGCCCATGGACTTACCCTTGATCCAGAAGAACAACAAAGTACGGTTTATCTTCGACGGCTGGCCGGCATTGATTTTTTCGGGGTGGCCTGATCTCTCCTTTGGCACTTTCGGTGGGACGGTCTTTGCCATTGATCGGACGATTAGCAGCAACGGCAAGTATCGGGTGCTGGTTGCACCGGACCCCAACGATGTCCCTTGGCCCGAGGCCCTGCGCGTAGGATCAGGGGCTCAAGCCATTGCCTTGCTCAACGACGTGCCGATTTGGTACGAACTCTGGCGCCAACTCAACGGCTTCCCCGCCGACTTCTACACCGACCAAGAGAAAAAATCTGAAAAAGATAAAGCCAAGAACAAAGACAAGATATTTTAGTCCATCAACCTTCTAGGGTCTCGGCAATAGTTTCCCAGCGGGCGTTGGCTGCCTGCAAAGCTACTTTGACGTTTTCAAAGGATTCATGGACTTGAGCCAGGCGGTGTGGGTCTCCATAGACCGAAGGCAAGCTCATCTCGGATTCCAGTTGCTTTTTTTCAGTTTCCAGGCTTTCGATTTGGCTTTCGAGTTGGGCGAGTTCGTTTTCGAGCTGGCGTTGCTTTGGGTGCTGGTTTTTGTCTTTTTTCTTGGCGGGCTTGGCTTCGGTCTGGTGTCCGTTCTTGGTGCTTGTGGGTGCGCTTAGCTCTTGGTTGTGCTTGGTGCGCCAGGTCTCAAACTCGGCAAAAGTACCCGGGTATTCTTTCAGTTGTCGATCCTGGATGTACCAAATTCGATTCGCAATTTGATTGACAAAATGCCTATCGTGAGAGACGACCAGATACGAACCTTCGTAGTTTTGGAGCGCATGGACGAGTACCTTCACCGACTGGATGTCGAGGTGGTTGGTGGGTTCGTCCAGGAGTAGAAAGTTTGCCTCCGAGAGCAGGGTTTTGGCCAGGGCTACCCTTGACTTTTCACCACCAGAAAGGACTTTGATTTTTTTGAAAACCTCATCCCCACTAAACAAAAAACACCCGAGGAGCGAGCGGAGTTCTTTTTCGTTGCGATCCGTACCCGACTGCTGGAGTTCGCCCAGGATGGTGTTTTCTAGCCCGAGGGATTCGAGTTGGTGCTGGGCATAAAAGGCCATCGCGACGTTATGCCCCAGGTCGCGTTGCCCCGCCTGGATGGGTTCGCTGCCGTGGATGATCCGTAGGAGGGTGGATTTGCCGATACCGTTAGCGCCGATCAGAGCGATCTTATCACCGCGCATCATCCGAGCTTCGGCATCGCGGAGGACTTCCTTATCGCCGTAAGACTTTGCGAAGTTTTTGAGTTCGAGGAGTACCTTGCCCGGCTGCTGCCCAAAGGTAAAACGAAAGTTCATCGCGACCTCTTCGCTGATCGGTTCATCGACGAGGTCTATCTTTTCGAGTTGCTTGACGCGCGCCTGTACCTGACGGGCTTTGCTGGCCTTAGACCGAAACCGCTCAATGAATCGCTCGGTTTGTTTGATCTTTTGCTGTTGATTTTCAAAGGCTTTTTGCTGAATATCCTCTCGGAGGGCTTTCTCCTGGCGATAAAAGGAGTAGTTGCCTTCGTAGCGGATCAGTTGCTGCATCGCTACTTCTACGGTGGTTTTGATACAGCGATCCAGGAACTCAATATCGTGGGAGACAATCACGACGGCACCTTCGTAGGACTGCAAGTAGTTTTCGAGCCACTCAATGGAGGGCAGATCGAGGTGGTTGGTGGGTTCGTCCAGGAGGAGCAAGGAGGGTTTTTGGAGGAGCATCTTGGCCAGCATGACCCGCATCCGCCATCCCCCCGAGAACGTCTTGAGCGGGCGTTGGAGGTCATCGGTACTAAAACCCAGCCCTTCGAGGATGGACTCGGCGCGGGCCTGCATGGTGTAGCCTTCCAGCACTTCGAACTCGGCCTGGCGTTGGGTGAGTTCGTCCACCAGAGCATCGCTGTAATCGCTTTCCAGCCGGTTCAAAATTTCCTGGATGCGCTCCTGAATGGCATTTTGCTGCGCAAAAGCCTCCATGGCTACGGTCAGGATGGAGGATTCGCTTTCGTAGGAGAGCAGGTCTTGATTGAGAAAGCCAATCGTGCAGTCCTTGCTCATCGAAATTTGCCCGCCATCGGGTTCGTACTCGCCCACGATCAGGCGTAGGAGGGTGGATTTGCCTGCTCCATTGGCACCAATCAAGCCGATAATATCGCCTGGTTTGATTTGTAGAGAGGCATTTTCGTAGAGGGCGCGTCCGCCAAAATGAAACGAAAGGTTATGGATCGTCAGCATGGGGGCAAAGATACGATTTTTTAAAGAAGCAAGACGGCATAGTCCCGTTCTGAAAGCCGTACCTGGATGTGTTCCTGGAGCGTTGTGGCGAGCTGATACCCGGCATAATCGGCCGAAACCGGAAACAGATGGTGTTCCCGATTGACCAGCACGGCAGTCTGGAGGGTCTTGATTGGGATTTCCAAAAAGGGCTTAAAACTGTAGGCCAGCGTGCGCCCGGTGTTCAGGACATCATCAACCAGGATGACGCTCTTGTGTTGGAGTTGATCCAGGGGGCATTCCAGTTGGACGTGGCTTTGGGTGGGGTGGAGTTTGTCCAGTGAAAGCCCGTGTAGATGCGTCTGGAAGGAGGCGATCTGTTGGAGTTCTTCTTGGAGCAACTGGGCGAGTGCGTATCCGTTTTCCCGAATCCCGATCAAAAAAATTTCGGCTTCGTTGAAATGTTGCTCGTATATCTGGTAAGCCATCCGAACGATCTTTTGGCGTACCTGATTGTGGGTCAGTATTTGTCGCTGCATGATGGGATCAAGTTACAAAAAAAATCCCTACAAATCTGTTGTCGTATCGCTCTGCTCAAATTTGTTGTGGATCACCAAAATAAAAAAACCAAACAGTACGGCACTGATGATGATGATGTTATTGACCAAACCATCGACTGAAAAAGAAACCTTGATAAGGATCGTCGAGATAACAAAACCAGAGTTTCGGATGATCTTGTGAAACTCGTCCGAATAAAAAAACGACACCAGCAGCAGCAACACATCCACGACAATCAAGACCGTAAAGAACTCATCAAAAAAGATGTTATTCAAATTTTTGAAGGCCACAATGCCATTTTGGAAATCATTAACCGTAGCCAAGGCCCATTTGGATAAGGTAAAAAACGCAAGTACAACAAGCAAGGGCACCAGCAACAAGGCAATGCCCTTTTTGAGTTGAATAAACTTACTCATGCGCTCGCCTTTGGGAGAGGAAGGCGTACTTTTTTTCTTGATCTCCTGGTAGAAATAGTAAATCAAAACAAACAAGATCAAAGAAGTGAGGACATCGTAAGTAAACTGCAAGTCGTCTTTTATCTTGAACCACTCGGAGGAGAGTTCGATGTTGGCGATGTCCTTGAATATCCTTCGGATGACGATAAGCGTAATGATCTCGTACTGCTTGCCGATGTAAAAAGAGATCGACTTAGGCAGAAAAAAAATCAACAAATAAACCTCATACACCAGGATAAACGAAAACGGCGTATAGATGGCCGCAATCGGATTCTGAAAAAATTTGGAATCTATCTGGAGGAAGCCCTGGTTGGTTAGCACGATCAGGATCAGATGCGATAGATAGCTGATAATGGCGACCACCAATATTGCTCTTTCGCTCCGCTGTTTGATCTTCGGAGAAAGCAATTGATCGAAGGCCGTATTGATGAGGTTTGCTTTCATGGCCAAAGGGAAAGATGTTGTGTCAAACTTTTGTTAAAAAAAAACCTGTAAGGTCTTCAAGACCTCACAGGTTTTTTTTGGGGAAAGCGATAAGCAAAGCCGCTTAGAGCAGCTCGTACACGCCAGCTACGCCTTGTCCACCACCGACACAAGCCGTTACCATGCCGTATTTCTGCCCGCGTCGCTTCATCTCGTTCAGGAGTTGTACGGAGAGCTTGGCACCAGTGCATCCGAGCGGATGCCCGAGGGCAATGGCTCCGCCGTTTACGTTCACGATCTCGGGGTTGATACCCAGCTCACGGACAACGGCCAGCCCTTGTGCGGCAAAGGCTTCGTTGAGTTCGATCTGGTCGATGTCGTTGAGCGTCAGTCCGGCTTGCTTTAAGGCCTTCGGGATGGCTGCCACAGGGCCGATACCCATGATACGCGGCTCTACGCCCATGGCGGTATAGGAGCGCAGTCGGGCGATGGGCTGAACGTTGAGGCTTTTGAGCATCTTCTCCGAGACGACCATCACGAAAGCAGCCCCGTCGGAGGTCTGGGAGGAGTTGCCCGCCGTTACGCTGCCCCCCTGTGCAAAGACGGGACGGAGCTTGGCCAAGGCTTCGATAGAGGTTTCCTTGCGCGGCCCCTCGTCGGTAGCGACAGTGAAGGTGCGGGATTTGAGTTTTTCCTCTTCCGAATCGTAGTAATTTTCTTCGACTTCGATGGGAACAATCTGATCCTTAAAGTAGCCTTTCTCGATGGCTTCCAGGGCTTTGCGGTGTGAGTGGTACGCAAATTCATCCTGATCCTGGCGGGAGATATTGAAATCCTTTGCTACCTGCTCAGCCGTAACACCCATGCTCAAGTAGTAGTCCGGGTGTTGGGTGGCGATGGTGTGGTTCAGATCGACTTTATAGCCCATCATGGGAACCATCGACATCGTTTCTGCCCCTCCGGCGATGATACATTCGGCATTGCCGGCATGTACGCGGGAGGCGGCCAGGGCGATGGCTTCTAGCCCTGATCCGCAGTAGCGGTTTAGGAGCATCCCAGGGACTTCGATGGGCAGCGAGAGGAGCGAAATCATGCGCCCCATTTGCATCCCTTGCGCCCCTTCGGGGATGGCACAACCTACGATGAGATCGTCGATTTGCTTAGGATCCAGGTTAGGAACTGCCGCAACAAGGTGCTTAATAACGGCCGCGCCCAGATCGTCCGAGCGCATATTTTTGAATCCGCCTTTTTTGGCTTTGCCAACGGCTGTGCGGTAGCCGGCGATGATATATGCATCCATACGTGAAAGTTCTTTTGGTTGTGGTTATGATGACTCGCGATAACGGTCGATGCTCGCCTGAACAGTCTGGATAAATGCCTGACTTTCTGGCAATAATGGCAACGAAAACTCCTCTTGCCTATCCGTCATATCTTTGTAATCGCTTCTTTGGCGATACACAAACAGAGGATCACGCTTGGGGCAATTTCTTGAACCGCTTCCAAGACGGCTAGTGCCATCGTGCGTGGAGATATGACTGGGCTTATGGTCGTTTTCATGAGCGAGAACAGGACAAATCCTGGTCGGGGATGCTAGTTACGCAAGGGCTTACCCTTGAACAAGATGCTGTGAATCCGCTCGATCGTCTTGGGTTCGCCGGTCAGGGAAAGGAAGGCCTCCCGCTCGAGATCTAACAGGTACTGCTCCGAAACGTAGCTGGTTCCCGAAAGCCCCCCCCCAGACATGACGTGTGCCACCTTGAGGGCGATCTTCTGATCGTGATCCGAGATGTAGTTGCCGTAACGGAATCCGGTTACGCCGGCAGCAAAAGAAGCATAAGCCGATTGCCCCAAAACTTTGATGTCCTTGCGGGGTGTGGGCTGAACGTAGCCCGCTTCGGCCAGATTGATGGCCGCTTGCTTGGCATCGGCGAGCAGACGGGAGCGGTTGAGCGTAAAGGCATCCGAAGGACGCAGCAGTCCCATCTCGCGGGCTTCATGCGCCGAGGTGGCTACCTTTGCCATGGCGATATTGAGGAAAGCCTCCTGCAAGCGGTTGAACTCGGCATCTTCTTTGACGAAGCTGTCTGCCGTCCGCATGGTGAGTTCTTTCGTGCCACCGCCGGCCGGAATCACCCCTACACCAACTTCCACCAGCCCGATGTAAGATTCCGTATGTGCCTGTACATGATCGACGTGCAGCAGCGTCTCGCAACCACCACCAAGGGCCAGCCCCGAAGGAGCCGCCACTACCGGAATGGCCGAATAACGCAAACGCATGATCGTGTTCTGGAACTGGGCAATCATCAGGTCGATCTCATCAAACTCCTGCTCCATGGCGTACATGTACACCATCAACAGGTTGGCACCGGCCGAAAAGTTGGGGGCTTCGTTCCCGATCACGAGACCACGGAAGTCTTTCTCCGCGATTTCGATGCCCGTGTTGAGGGCTTCGATGATCTCGCCGCCCATGGCGTTCATTTTTGTGTGGTACTCTATGCCCAGGATGCCGTCGCCGAGGTCAAAGAGGGTAGCTCCTTCGTTTTCCCAGACGATGTTGGTTTGGCGCAAGCCCTCGAGCAAGATCAGTTTTTCTGTGCCGGGGATGGTCTTGTAAGCCTTCGACGGGATGTCGTAGTATTTTTGTACGCCGTTTTCAAAGGTGTAGAAGGTTTCGGCGCCGCTTTCGAGCATCTCATAGACCCACTGGGCGGGCTTGAGGTTCATGTCCTCCATTTGCTTGAGGGTCTCCCGAACGCCCAGCACATCCCAAAGTTCAAAGGGGCCGATCTCACGAGCAAAACCCGCTTTTACGCCCTGGTCGATGCGGAAAAGCTCATCCGCAATCTCGGGGATGCGGTAGGTAACATAGCGCAGCACGTCGAAGTACGTCATTCGCAAGAACTCCCCTACTTTGGTTTGGTCGGCGAAGAGCTTAGGCAGGCGTTCTTTGAGTGGCTCGTCCTTGACCTCTCCGATGATGGGAAAGTTTACTTTTTCGGAGGACTTATACGCAAAGCTTTTCAGGTCAAGTTCAAGGATTTCTTTTTTGCCCTCGGCGTTTTTTGTTTTTTTGTAGTAGCCCTGCTGGGTCTTATCGCCGAGCCAGTTGTTTTCCTCCATCTTGGAGAGGATGCCCGGAAGTTGGAACACATCGCGGCTCTCGTCGTGGGGGAGGTTTTCGTAGAGACCTTTGGCTACTTTGATTGAGGTATCAATGCCGACCACATCGAGCGTGCGGAAAGTAGCCGATTTGGCATTGCCCACCAGCGTACCCGTGATTTTATCGACTTCATTTACGCCCATGCCCATCTTTTCGACGGCGTGGAGTGTCGAGACCAACGAATAGACCCCAACGCGGTTGGCGATAAAGGCAGGGGTATCCTTGCAAAGGACGGTTTCTTTGCCCAGGTAGAGATCGCCGTAGTGCATCAAAAACTTGACCACTTCGGGGTCTGTCGTGGGGGCGGGGATGATCTCGAGCAAGCGCAGGTAGCGGGGTGGGTTGAAGAAGTGCATCCCGCAGAAGTTGCGGGCGAAGTCCTCCGAACGTCCTTTAACCAAAAACTGCATCGGGATACCCGAGGTGTTGGAGCAAACCAGCGTACCTGGGCGGCGGTGTTTTTCTACTTTTTCGTAGAGCGACTGCTTGATGTCGAGGCGTTCGATGATGGCCTCAACGATCAAATCCACCTCCGCGATGCGGTGCAGGTCGTCGTCGAAGTTGCCGGTGCTGATGCGCTTGGCCGCATCTGCGGTGTAGATCGGAGAGGGCTTGCCTTTGAGGGCAGCCTGGAGGGCATCGTTTACGAGGCGATTGCGGGCGGCCGGCTTTGTTTTTTCGGCATCGCTCAAATCAAAGGGGACAATATCGAGCAGGATTACCTCACAGCCGATGTGGGCAAAATGGCAGGCAATCCGCGATCCCATCACCCCCGAACCCAAGACGGCTACCTTTCGGATGTTGCGCTTGGGGCTGGTTTGGGTGGGATTGGGCATTTCAAGGACTTCGCTCATAGTGTTGTGCTTGGTTGGTTAGGGAAAAAGATTGATGCACGCAAGATACAAAAAAAGTTATGCACGCATACCATTTTTTTTGAATGCTCGTTAGAATAAGCTGATAAAAAATGTGAATGGTTTTTTGTTGTTGTTACAGCGTCAATCCCAGGCGGTAAGCCTGCACAAGCATATTATCGAGGTCGGCTTCGCCCTGGTTGGCCAGAATGACCGCACCAACTTTGGTGGTCGGGTTGAAGGCAACAATGGTAGCCGCGCCTTGCTCGCCGCCATCGTGTCCCCAGAGGTTGTTGGAGGCATTCATCAGAAAAGCGTGCAGCCCAACTTCGCTGTTCAGGGTCGGGATTTGGGGGCTAAACATGGCATTGACCATATTGGGGGATAGCAGCCGCCCGTTCATCAAGGCACTCCAAAACTTGAACATATCCCGCGCCGTAGATCGAAGGCCGCCATTGGGGTAGTCGGTGAAGGTATATTGGGTGATGGCTTTCAGTCGTCCTCGGTTGTCCTCGTCGTAAGGCGTAGCGATGGTTTGTCGGATTTCATCGAGCCGCCAGAAGGTCTCTTGCATCCCGAGGGGGGAAAAGATGTTTTGCTTACAAAACGTATTGAAGTCTAAACCAGATATTTCTTCTACCAGCACGCCGATCAAGGCACTGCCGATATTGCTGTACTCGTGGTCGGTGCCAGGTTCAAAGTCATGGAAATTCTCTCGGGCGTTGTAAAACCGCCCTCCGGGTACTAGGTAGTTTTCCAGAAAAAACGACAACTCCACAGGAGAATCCTCACCGTAGTAGTATTGTCCGTCGAGGGCGGAGCCATCGGCGATGCCAGAGGTATGCGTCAGGAGCATCCGAAACGTAATGTCATTGGAGGTGCCAGGCACCCTGACGGCAAAGGGCAGATAGTCGTTGATGGGATCATCGAGGGCAAAGCGGCCCGCTTCGTGGAGCAGCAACAAGGCCGATCCCGTAACGACTTTGGAGACGGAGGCCAGCAAGAACAGGTGATCGCTCTCAAGGGCAAGGTTTTGTTCGATATTGGATTTGCCCGCGTACTTTTCATAAAGGATGGTGTTGTCCTTGAAAATCAGCACGGCTAGGGCGGGGATATTCTGATCCTCCATTTGATCCTCGAGGTAGGCTTCAAAGTCGGCTGTACCATTGATGGTGGGTTCCTCGTCTCCCTCGCTACATCCTACGCTCACCAGGAGGAGGAGCAAGGCCATCATCAAGCGCAAAAGAAAAGGTGTGGTTTTCATAAACATACAGCTTGGATTGGATTAGTGAAGTAAGAAGCATTAAGTTACATTTATTTTCTATTTGACCACCTCACCATAAAGATCAAAATCGGTGGTTTCATTGATCCGTACCTGCACAAAATCACCGATACGGACGTACTGCTCGGCAGGTATGAGGACTTCGTTGTCCACCTCGGGGGAGTCGTGTTCGGTTCGCCCGACAAAGTACGCGCCTTCTTTTCGGTCGATGAGTACCTTGAAGGTCTTCCCGACTTTGGCGGCGTTGAGGGTCTCGGAGATTTGTTGTTGCAAAGCCATGAGCTGATCGGCACGGTCTTGTTTGGTGGCCTCGGGTACGTCATCGTCCATCCCGAAGGCGTGGGTGTTTTCCTCGTGGGAGTAGGTAAAGACCCCTAGGCGATCAAAGCGCATCTCTTCGACAAAGCGGAGGTTCTCTTCGTGTTCGGCTTCGGTTTCGCCTGGATGTCCGGCGATGAGCGTGGTGCGTATCGCGATGCCCGGGACGCGCTGGCGTATCTGCTGGAGGAGGGCTTCGGTTTGGGGGCGTGTTGTGCCACGCCGCATCCGTTTGAGCATGGCCGTAGCGCCGTGCTGGAGGGGGATGTCGAGGTATTTGCAGATGTTGGGGTGGGTAGCCATGACCTCGAGGGCATCGAGGGGGAAGCCCGTCGGGAAGGCGTAATGCAGGCGCACCCATTCGATGCCCGGCACGTCGGCCAGGGCCTGTAGCAGGTCGGCCAGGCGGCGTTTGCGGTAGATGTCCAGCCCGTAGTAGGTCGAGTCTTGCGCAATCAGGAGGAGTTCTTTTACGCCATTGCGGGCCAGGTGTTGGGCTTCTTTCACCAGTTCTTCGATGGGGCGAGAGCGGTGCTTGCCCCGCATGAGCGGGATGGCACAAAAAGAACAAGGGCGATCACAGCCTTCGGATATTTTGAGGTAGGCGTAGTGGCGAGCCGTGGTGGTGAGGCGTTCGCCGATGAGTTCGTGCTTGTAATCGGCGCGTAGCCTGTTGAGCAGCAAGGGTAAATCCATCGTCCCGAACCAGGCATCCACCTCGGGGATTTCGGTGGCGAGTTCGGTTTTGTAACGTTCGGATAGACAGCCCGTAACGAGGAGTTGCTCAATTTCTCCTGCTTGTCGTGCCTGGGCAAACTCCAGGATCGTCTGGATGGATTCTTCTTTGGCCCGATCAATAAACCCACAGGTATTGACGATGACCACATTGGCATCGCTTTGGTCGTCTTCGTGATAGGCTTCGATCTGATTGCCTTTGAGTTGGGTTAGGATGACCTCCGAATCAACGAGATTTTTGGAGCAGCCCAAAGTAACAATATTGACTTTGGGCGTAAAACGGGTTTTGGTTTTCATGGAATCAGATCGTTTTTGATGGCTTCGATGCGTTGCTGCAAGCCTTTAAGAACGGTTGGGTAATCGCTTTTGTTGGGCAGCGGAGCTTGTACGCTCACGTAAAACTTAATCTTGGGTTCGGTTCCCGAAGGACGAACGGAGACTTTTGCCCCATCGACTGTCAAAAATTGTAAGACATTGGAGGCAGGAAAACCCTCTAGCGGCTGTATCTGATCCTGGAGCAGGTTTCGGGTTTGGAGGCTCTGGTAGTCGTGGCAATACTGCACTGGGCTGCCCCCGAGGGTGCGGGGCGGGTTCTGGCGTAGGTCTTGCATGAGCTGGCGAATCTGCTCGGCACCTTCCTTGCCTTCTCTGACCAACGAAAACAAGCCCTCCTGGTAGCAGCCATATTTTTGGTAAATCTCTATCAACCAATCGAATAAAGAAAAACCTTTGTCTTTGGCGTAAGCGACCATTTCGGCGATGATGGCACAGGCAGCCACGGCATCTTTGTCGCGCACGCCGTCCCCGATCAGGTAGCCATAGCTCTCCTCTCCGCCGGCGATGAAGGTCTCCTGTCCCTCTTTTTCTCGGATCAGTTCGGCGATGTACTTGAAGCCCGTTAGGGTATCGTAGCAGGCTACACCGTAGTATTGGGCTACTCGGGCGATCAAATCGGTAGTAACGATGGTCTTGATAACCATCTGTTTACCGTCGAGTTTGTTGGCTTTTTGCCAGGCTTCGAGCAGATAGGCGATCAGCAGCGCACCGGTTTGGTTGCCGTTCAGGAGGCTAAATTTTCCCGTCCAATCGCGGACGGCAATACCCACGCGGTCTGCATCGGGGTCGGTGGCCATCAAGACATCAGCTTTGAGGCGTTGGGCATAAGCCAGTCCCAAAGCCATCGCTTCGGCCTCCTCCGGATTGGGATAAACGACAGTCGGGAAATCGCCATCTGGGCTGCATTGTTCCTCGACTAGATGCACGTTTTTAAAACCCAAAGCCTCTAACACCTGCGGAACCCCCTCAATGCCCGTTCCGTGCAGTGGAGAAAAAACAATACAAGCATCTGCTTGACGCTGAATAACTTCGGGTTTTACGGATAGCCCACAGACATATGTGCGGTAGGCTTGATCTACCTCCGTACCGATGCGATGAATACGCTCGGGAGCGGGAGCAAAACGAATCTCATCCACGGATTGGATCGCCTCTACGGCCGCGATGATCTGCCGATCGTGGGGCGGAACGACCTGCCCGCCGTCTTTCCAGTAGGCTTTGTAGCCGTTGTAGATTTTGGGGTTGTGGGAGGCCGTCAGGACAACGCCGGTTTGGCAGTTGAGGTGCCGAATCGCAAAGGAGAGTTCTGGGGTTGGGCGGATACCTTCAAAAATAAAAACCTCTATGTCGTTTGCTGAAAACACATCGGCTACTACCTGTGCCAGGGTATCGCTTTGGTGGCGGCTATCGTACGCAATCACGGCCCGCAGTGGCTCCCTGTCGCCGTAATGCGCTTTGAGGTAGTTGGATAGTCCCTGTGTCGCTGCCCCGATGGTGTAGCGATTGACGCGGTTGGTGCCTACGCCCAGGATACCGCGCAGCCCGCCCGTCCCAAACTCGAGGGTTTTGTAGAAGGCTTCGTTTTTTTCTTCATCGGTCATGGCCTGGATGGCCGCCTTGGTCTCGGGGTCGTAGTTGCCCTCGAGCCAGGTCTGGATGCGTGTTTGTGTGTTTGGGTGCATGGGTAGAAAAAATGTGGAGAGACAAGATCAAAAACCAAAAATAAACATTTGTCGGCTACAACTGAACCCCTAACACCAAAATATCATCAATCTGGCGTTCCTCTCCTTCGAGCATCCATTGATCCAGTTCCTGGGATAATCGCTCTTGTTGATTCTTGAAAGGTATAGGATGGATTTCAGTAAATAATTCAAGCATTCTGCTTATCATAAACTTACGCTTCTTTTGTCCACCAAACTGATCCTGATAACCATCCGAAAAGAGGTAAAAAGCGGTCATTTGGTTATCCAACTCAAGGGTATGTGCCGTAAAACTACGCGCTCCTTCGTGCTGATGCCCCCCGACCGAAAGCCGATCACCCGGAATGCGCTTGACCGCTCCTGCCTGCACATAGACAAGCGGGTGTCGCGCCCCTGCATACGTGAGCGTCCGCTGCTGTGGGGCAATCACG
This sequence comes from Bernardetiaceae bacterium, assembly GCA_036822015.1. Lineage (GTDB taxonomy): Bacteria > Bacteroidota > Bacteroidia > Cytophagales > Bernardetiaceae > DAISIL01. The sequence goes on from DAISIL010000001.1 coordinate 30,732, forward strand.
ACGAGGGAGGCATCCATACCGTCATTGACATTGGTCTGTTGCTGCCGAAGGGTACGCCTTACTTTTTGGTGTAGTTGTGTCAAAATTTGGTCAGGGGCATAAACTTTCGCTTGTACGATAATTTCTTGCAAAATTTCATTGCCGAGCATACTCATCAAGGCACCCGGAACACCATGCCCGGTGCAATCCACGACGGCCAGGAAGATCAGTGGCTCACCTGCCGAGGTGATCTCGCGGTGCAAGAAGAAGAAATCCCCCGAGACAATATCCCGTGGGCGAAACAAAATAAAACTATCAGCAAAAAGTTGGTCGAACATTTCTTGCGTCGGCAAGATGGACTGCTGAATTCGGCGGGCATACTGGATGCTATCCGTGATGCTTTTATTTTTTTGCTGGATGACTTCTTGCTGTTGTTGCGTGGTATCTAGGGTGATGCTAAGCTCTTCGTTGGTGTGGTTGAGTTCTTCGAGTGCCTCGGAGAGTTCTTTGGTACGGGCTTTCACTTTTTCTTCAAGTCCCTCATTGAGTTCACGTTGTGCGTTGAGAGTGGCTGCTTGTGCTTTCAAGGTTTCGGCTTGGGCAACTTCTTTTTCTTCGCGTAATATCCGATACCGATCTCCGATAGCAAAGGAAAGCAAAACGACCTCCAGGACGTTCCCTATCTCGGCGGCATGATCGGTAAAGAAGTTGGAGGACAAAATCCCATAGTTTTTTAGTCCAAGAATCTGTATCCCCAACAAATAACTTACCCAGGCAAGCGTAAAAAATGCCGCCGTTCGGTTGCCCCGCCACCAGCACCAAGCCGAAGAGGACAGGATAACATAGGTGGACGAAAAGGTCAGCAGTACCGAAATCTTGGCTGAAAATAGATAGCTCACCACAAAAGGCGAGATCATCATCAGGGCCCCTAAGCCTACGTATGACCACTGCAAATAAGCCAGCCAGCGACTGTATTTTTTGGTTTGTAAAAAATAAATAGCAAATAAATTATTGGCTGCTGTACTTAGATTAAGGCTAAAAAGAAGATATTGATTAGCAAAATTTGGAGAATCGGGAAGGATATACTGAAACATATGACCGCTCACCGAAGCCACAATGGAAAGGTTCCCGAATACAGCCAGGACATACAAGAGATAGTTGCGGTCGCGCACCACCACAAAGACAAAGAAGTTGTAAAAGATCATCACGATCACCATCCCGATCTGTAAGCCGTAGCGAATCTGATCGTCAATGACGCGCCCAACGAAGGTATCTTTGGTTTGTACCACGATGGGTAATTGGCTTGAGCTTTCTGTTTGCATCCGTAGGTACAGCGTTTGGGGCTGGTACGGTGGGAGCTTGAGCGGCACACAGAGGTTACGGTACAAAAAAGGACGATTATTGAAAGGTAGCAGATCTCCGTAGCTAGTCTTTTGAAAATTGCCTGTGCTATCAGCGGTGTAGATATCGAGGTGGTCGATGAGTGGGTAACCAAACTCCATCAGCCATTCCGTATCGCTTCGGCTCTCCAGCACCAATTTCACCCAAAAGGCCGAGGCAGTAAATCCAAAGTTGAGTCCGTTTTCGGGGGCAGGCTGCCAGTTGCCGTTTAGTACCTCGGGCAGGGATAAGTTTGCGGCTGCATCTTCGATGTAAAGGAGCTTACTATCAATGCGGTAGAGTTTTGCCTCGTTCTCAGAGAAAATTAGCGGCGGGGTTTGGGTTTGCGCAGATAGAGAGAACTGGCAAAAAAACAAAGAAATAAACCAAAAAAAAGCAGGTACTTTTTTGGTTGGCATGAAGACGTGCGTATGAGAAAACTTAACAAACGAATGTACGGCAAAAACTAATCCTATCCAAGCGAGGAGCGCAAATTTATCTCAAACTTCATATGTATAGACGCTCACGATGTTGTAAGCCGAGTCGGGCAGATAGATATGTTGTCCTTCGGCATAAAGAAAAAACGGCATCCAGGAGCCACCCGCCTCGGGGAGATCCATGAACAGTAGCTTTCCTGTCTTGTAGTGGAGCGTATCGCGCCCAATCTCGAATACTTTGAGTGCGCGATTTACTAGATCATTGACAATCAAATGGTTGTTTTCATCCACAAAGACGCTCGTTGGAAGTTGAAACTGGTCGTACTCCGTGGATAAGTCCTTGCAGTATCCCGTTTTGCCGTACCTCCAGAGCAAATCCCCATCCGGGCTAAACGCCAAAATCTGGTTGCTGACTTGATCGCAGACCAGCACCCGCCCCTCTCGATCTACGGTCGTATCCATGGGCATAAATGCCTCCTGATCCGGCGGGCGAAAAGACTTTACAAACTGTGCATAACCACTTGGCAAAATTTGCCATTTTTCTACCTTGTTTCCCACAAAATCGGCGATATAGACTTCTCCTTTTGGGCTGACGGATAAGCCCTGTGGCCCTTCTAGGTCATTTCCAAAAGGTAGTCCGTAATTTATCAGCTTTCCATCCAAGTTAAATTGGTACATGGTAATTTTTGCAAATATAAAATTACTTGCTAAGATAATCGGCGATCCGGGTACGATTTGTCCTAGTAGCGGAACAGATGGCGTGTAGGTCGCTAGTGCCAGCGTCCCGCCCGTGTAAAGTCCTTGCAAGACACGCGGTGTCTGGGTGAAGTCGTTGGCAGCCTCGCGGTAGCCCTTGATCGTCCAGTTGCCGGCATCTATGTTGTAGAACGTCTCCTGTCCCTTGGTGATTTGTTGCTTCCAAAAAGGAGCTAAGTAGCTATCAAATAATGTTTTGTAAACTTCTCCACTCCATGCAGCCCACCAGGGTTGCTGTTGCCGCACATGAGCAGGCGTTGGTGTGCCGCGCACCACAGACGTAACCATGTTGAATTGGCTATCCGCTCCGTCTCTATGGTTGCGCCGCTCGCCTAATGCTTGGAGCAGCAAAACGGGTAAAGTAGATACCTGTCCGTTCGAGGGTTGTGGTAGTTCGTTTTCTAGTGCCGGCACTTTAATTTTTATTAATCTCGATACGACAGGCTCTGTAATAAAATATTCTCCTTTATTTTTAGCAGGACAGATGCTGTACGGCCCCAGCATCGCGCGATTACTGAGGGTGTAGTACCACCAATCAGAGATGGTCTGGGCTTTGGCAGGAAAGAGCGGAACCATGTCGCCGAAGAGGCACAAGAGCTTACCCGTCTGGGCATCATAAACGGATACCTTGTTATCCACCTGGTCGGCAACAAAAATATGCTCGCCGATCACGTCCACTCCTCGGATGATATTGCCAAAGTCTGATCCGGTTGGATTTCCAAAACTATGGACAAAGACATCTCCCGTCTCTGCATCGTCGTTGATCTGACAAGTATTCCCTACGATTTGGTAGTTAGGTTGGCACTTGAGTACTTCGTAGTCGCCCGTATTGGCGATATAGAGGTTGCCTTGTGCATCGGCGGCAAGTCCTTGTGGCCATTTGAGTTCGTTGATGGTTTCGCCTTTTTTGAGTTGGCGGAAGTCATCCAGGAATATCCCCGTGTCGCTGAACTTGACACAGCGGTTACGGAGGTCATCTTTGGTGTAAAAGAACTCATCGGTAACAAAAAGTAAAAACTTTTCATCTTCTTTTACAAAGGCTAATCCATTGGGGTCGCTCAAAGGCGTAAAACACGTACACTCGTCTGGCTGATCGCCGAAGGCAAAGGCAAAGCGGGTGTATCCTTCGGGTAGCTGATCCCCGTAATCCAGCACAACAACGCGCCGGTTGCCCATATCGGTTAGGTACATCTGGTGCTTTTCGGGGTGATCGGCCAGATGGAAGGGCAACAGGAGTGGTGTTTGGTCGGTGTAAGCGACAATATCCAGGATGTGGGTCAGGCTATCGTTGAGGATCACGACGCGGTTGTTGCCCGTATCGCATACCCAGAGGTGTCCGTTTTTGTCGATGGCGTTACCTACGGGTGTGTTGAAGGTGAACGACTTAGGCAAAGGGCCAGAAAACCCATGCGCCCGATCTGTAATCTGTCCGTAATGCGTTTTGAAGGAAAGCATAAGCAAAGCTACTGAATATTGAGCGGTTTTTACGCTTGGATGGCTGCGTGGAGCAACTCCACCGGATGCCAGGCTGTGCGTCCGGTGCCGTCTTTGATTTGGTGGCGGCAGCTTGTCCCTGGGGCGGCGATGCTGACGGTTTCGGGCTGCTGACGCACGGCCGGAAACAAAACCAGCTCGCCGATCTGCTGGGATACCGCGAAATGTTCGGCTTCGTAGCCGAAGGACTCTAGTATAAAATCCTACCTTACTACTTTTGTGCCCATAGTGGCTGATGATGCCACCTCTTCTCAAAATCAAGATACTTATGTAAATCTTGTTCTTTTAGCCCATAACGATCAGATAAAGAAACTAATTCCATAGACAACGTATTCTTAGAATCTATGTTATTCATCAGATAACGAATGCTACAAAGAACAACATATGCTTTTTTACTTGTACCAGAGGGTGTCCATAAATCATTAGAAAGTTTACCATCTGGTTTTGGCAGATATGGAAGAACATTCAGATTTCTCCCCCATAAAGGCTCGTAGTGATAGCAGATGTTTCTTAAATTGCTGATAGCATGTAGCCAACTACTCAAAATATCTTCAGGGGACTTCTTTCGATCACCAAGAACCGGAATACCATAGACATCTGTTGCTATCTTTCTTTTAGAAACTACTTTTTGTGTGTCTAAGCTACTGTATATTTTACTCAGCAAGCTAAAGCTCAACACTTCTACGACTTTCCAAACGGGAGGAAAATTATCATATTTTTCATAATGCTTACTTATGAAAGAATGCTTTTTCTTTTTTTCACTCTCTACATTAGATTTGATACTACCAATATTTTTACTGACATACCCACCGAAAAAAAAAGACTCATCACTTATCCAATAAGCACCGTGATCTTGACAAACGTAATTAGTTAGCGCGGCACGAAGACTTATTTCTATTTTGCTAAGATACCTAAATAACGTAGTTTTAAGCTCAGCATCAAATTCATAAATATTTATCAAACAACTTGTTGTTGCATTTGGAGTTTTCGAGAAGTAATACTGTATTCTTTGATAAGGATTTACAGATAAGAATTGATATAACACATCTTTATCACTAATTTCAAATTTATTGTTCTTAATATGCTTTATTTGTTGTTCTATGTTTAAAGATTTTTTACTGTATGTTTTTTTCATGGCTTTTTTAAATTATGATTGTGGTACACTATTTTAAGAATATTATACAGTACTTGGTAAATTTCTAATGTAACAATTATACTATCTTATTTGTTAAATTAAGACGTTTAATGTTTATGCTGAAATAACTAAGACAAAATATATTTTTATCATTTAATTCAAACAAAAAGGCATGTTGTAGAGATCAAAATATGAACCCATAACATGCCTTTATTATGTCTGCCCAATAGATAACTTTTTATAAAGAAATCTATTACATAGATGCAGATCAATCAATACAAAGATAGCTAATAGAATTGAAAAAACAAAACGGAAGATAGTCTTTATGTTTCATTAATATTTTACCCCCTCCCAAAGCAACTCCACCGGATGCCAGGCTGTGCGTCCGGTACCGTCTTTGATTTGGTGGCGGCAGCTTGTCCCTGGGGCGGCGATGCTGACGGTTTCGGGCTGCTGACGCACGGCCGGAAACAAAACCAGCTCGCCGATCTGCTGGGATACCGCGAAGTGTTCGGCTTCGTAGCCGAAGGATCCCGCCATCCCGCAACATCCCGAGCGGATCAGGTGTACGGCGTAGTTGCGGGGGAGGGTGAGCATTTTTTTGGTGGCCGTTAGGCTGCTCAATGCCTTTTGGTGGCAATGCCCGTGTAGCTTGATAACCCGCTCACGATCCGAAAACTGCTCGGGCCCGATATGCCCTTTGTCCCGCTCTTGTGCCAAAAACTCGTCTATGAGCAGAGTGTGCTTAGCAAGGGCTTGTGCATCAGGGCGTAAGGATGCTGGTACGAGATCGGGGTACTCATCTCGAAAGCTCAAAATAGCCGATGGCTCAATGCCGATTAGGGGCGTTTGGTCGTTGATGAGCGGCTGAAAGATGCGGACGTTTTCGATGGCCAGGCTGCGTGCCTCTTTGAGCATTCCCTTCGAGAGAAAAGCGCGACCGCTCTCGGGGTGCGGGACGGTCAGGACACGGTAGCCCAGATGCTCAAGTAGCTCAACGGCTTTGATCCCGATCGGCGTATCGTTGTAGTTCGTGAACTCATCCACGAAAAGATAGACCGCCCGAGGCAAAGTGCCGCTCGGCTGATGGCGTTTGAGCCAACGACGGAGGGTTGTGGCGTGTAGCGCGGGCAGGGAACGCTCGGTAGCAAAACCAGTCGTCTTTTTGATGAGACGGCTAAGGAACGGCTGCTGGATCGTGAAGTTATAGACACTCGGCACCAGACTAGCTAAGGCACTGATACGGGAAAAGTTGCCGATCAGGCGGCTACGCAACGGAACACCATTAGCGGCGTAGTATTGCGACAAAAACTCGGCTTTCATCTTGCCCACATCCACGTTGGAGGGGCATTCCGATTTACAGCCCTTGCAGGAGAGGCACAAGTCCATGACCTCCTTTATTTCGGGGCTATCGAAAGGATTTTTCTTGTCAGATTGGGTTAAAATCTCACGTAAGATATTGGCTCGAGCCCGAGTGGTATCTTTTTCGCGGCGGGTAGCCATGTAGCTCGGACACATCGTCCCGCCGGTGAGTTCGGTTTTGCGGCAATCGCCGGAGCCATTGCACATCTCGGCCATCCGCAGGATGCCCTGGGCATCGTCAAAATTCAGGGTCGTTTTAAATTGTCGTGTTTCCTGCTCGGCCGTGTAACGCAAACTGGTATCCATGGGCGGTGTATCGACGATCTTATTGGGGTTGAAAACCCCCTGTGGATCAAAGATTTGCTTCACTCTACGCATCCGTTGATAATTTTCCTCACCGACCATAAACTGGATGAACTCCCCACGCAAACGCCCGTCGCCGTGTTCGCCCGAGAGCGAACCTTGATACTTCTTCACCAAAGCGGCGATCTCCTCCGCAATCACACGAAACATCCGCTGCCCTTCGCTGGTCTTGAGGTTCAGGATGGGGCGCAGATGTAGCTCTCCACTGCCAGCATGGGCATAATGGACACAAAATTGATTATATTTGGCTAAAATTTCGTTAAATTCAGCGATATAATCGGGCAGATCTTCGACGGCAACGGCGGTATCCTCAATGACGGGTGCGGGCTTAGCATCGCCGGGCATGTTGGAGAGTAGCCCCAGCCCAGCTTTGCGCAAATTCCAGACTTGCTTGATGCGCTCGCTCCCCATGACGAGGGGAAAATGATAGCCCAGACTTTCTGCTTGCAGGTCGGCGGTGAGGCGTTCGGCCACGTGCCGTACTTCTGCCTCGGTTTGGCGGGCAATCTCAACGACAAGGATAGCCTTTGGATCGCCTTCCACAAAAAACCGATTTTGGGCGTGTTCGCGGCTGTTTTTGGTGCAATCCAGCACGTAATGATCCATCAACTCACAAGCCGATGGGGCGTACCGAAGGGCAACGAGGTTGGCTCGCAAGGCGGCATCAATGGACGTAAAATGCCCGCAAAGCAAGCCCTTGACGGGCGGCGGCAGCGGAGAAACGCCGAGTTTGATCTCCGTCAGGAAGCAAAGTGTACCTTCGGAACCAGCGATGAGCTTACAAAAATTGAACTTTTCTGGATGCTCCGGATCAAAAATACCGTTTTGGGTCAAGAGGTCGAGGGCATAACCCGTATTGCGGCGCGGGATGTCGGGTTTGGGGAAAGCCGCTGCGATGGCTTGGCGCACTTCGGGTGGGGCCAGTTCGGCATAAATTTCTCGATAAATCTTTCCTTCGAGGGTGTCGAGTTGGCACTTTTGCTCAAATTCTTCTGCCGAAAGGGACTTGAAGCATACCTTTGAGCCATCCGAAAGAAAACCCTGCACCTCCAGCAAGTGATCGCGGGTACTGCCATAGACGACGGAGTTGGAGCCACAGGAGTTGTTCCCGACCATTCCGCCGATCATGGCGCGGTTGGCGGTAGAGGTCTCGGGGCCAAAAAAGCGTCCGTGTTCTTTCAAAAAATGATTGAGTTCGTCCCGAATAACTCCGGGCTGTACGCGCACCCAGTTTTCGTCTGTGTTCAGTTCCAGGATTTGGTTGAAGTGTTTGGAGATGTCCACAACGATTCCTTCGCCTACCACTTGTCCGGCCAGGGAGGTGCCGGCTGCCCGTGGAATGAGCGAGCAGTTGTGCTGGCGGGCAAACTGGATGAGTGCCTCAATATCGCCTTCGTCTTTGGGGAGGGCAACGGCCAGCGGCAGTTGGCGATACGCCGAGGCATCGGTGGCATAGAGGATGCGCAGGGTATGATCCGTGTGCAGGGTTCCGCGCAGTTGGCGGGCAAGGGCGGTCAGAGGGGGCATGGGAGATGATGGATAATGGGATACTTCAAAAACGCTTCGTTTTTGTTGCTATGTCTTTCGTTTTTTCTTTCGTGCTGCCGGAAAGAGGATATTGTTCAGGATCAGGCGGTAGCCTGGTGAGTTGGGGTGCAAGTTGAGATCGGTGGGGGGTTCATCGACGTAGTGTCGGTAGTCTTCGGGGTCGTGGCCGCCATAAAAGGTCCAGAAGCCTTTTCCGAAGGTATTGTGGATGTAGCGTGCCTCACCGATGCTTTTGGCTTCGCCCAGGATGAGGACATCAGGCTTGACCAGCGACTTTTTGAAGCCCGTCGTTTGCCCCATAAATCCCTTGATCTGCCGGACGTGGTTTTGAGTGAGCATCGTCGGGATGGGATCCCATTTGGCCGAAAACTGAAAGAGTTGAAAGTAGTCGTTCTCTTCGCTTAGCCCGCGTTCGGAGGGTTGATTGTCGATGTCGGAATATTCGTACTCGAGGGGATTCATCTTGAGTTGAAACTTGTGAAAGGCAAAGGTGTTGGTGTAATCGAGCTTGGTATTGGCGGCAGGGTCGGCGGGGTCGCCGTCGTAGATGGGCGCGCAAATATCTATCCCCTCGGCAGCCAGTGCAATATCGTAGGTATCGGTAGCCGAACACATCGCGAAGAGAAAACCTCCTCCGGCGCAATATTCGCGTATGCGCTTTACGATAGCTAGTTTAAGCTGGGACACCTTAGCAAAGCCGTGTTTGCGGGCCGATTCCTCATACTCTTTTTGTTGATCTTGGTACCATTTGTAGCCCGCATAGCTGCGGTAAAATTTGCCGTACTGCCCCGTGAAGTCCTCGTGGTGCAGGTGTAGCCAGTCGTATTTGGTCAGCTCTCCGCCCAACACTTCGTCGTCAAAGATCACCTCATAGGGGATTTCTGCATAGGTCAAGACCAGGGTAACGGCATCGTCCCAGGGTTGCTTGCTTTTGGGCGAATAGACGGCTACGGTAGGCGGCACTTCGAGCTTGACAACATCCATGTTTTTGTCGGGCTGCCCAATCGTCTCCTTGATCTGTACCGCCTCGGCATCCGAAATGACCTCATAACTAATGCCACGGATGCGCAATTCTTGCTCGAAAACGCCCACTTGCTTAAACAAAAACGCCCCCCCTCGGTAGTTGAGCAGCCATTCTACCTCCACCTCCTGGGATAATATCCAGTAGGTCAGACCGTAGGCTTTCAAGTGATTGGTTTGGCTTTGATCCATCGGGACAAGCAAATAGGCCGCCCAACCCGTAACACTACACAGGGACATCAAGACAAACAACAGCAAGGAACGCATGGACATAACTTTGGTTAAGTGGTATCAATTTCTGATAAGCTAACGATCCATGAGCCGTTTTGTTTTAGCTGTTCTGTTTTACTCGTAACGTCGCCGATAGAACCACGGCTGCTGGATCGTCAAGCCGAGATGTAGCCGAAAAAATGTCTCTGAAAGGGCCTGCCCATCGGCTTTCCGTTGCCCATAAGCCATCCCGATATGCAGCCGAGAGAAGCCCTGGTAGCGGTTGAGTGGCTTAGGGTTGGGTATCGAGACACCAAACGAAACGCTTCGCTCCTCAAACCGAATGCCATCCGGCGCAAAAGGCGTGCGTTCGTAGCGCAGCCCGGCTCGGTAGGTGATCTTGCTGAGGTATCCCGAGGTCGCATCAACGATATTGGGCGTGATCTCGCCACCTACGGAGACGCGGAGGTATTGCCCCAGGGCTTCCTGGAAGTTTACGTCCGCCGATTGCTCCCAATCTTGCCAACTGACCTCCCCACCGATGGTGTAAGAAAGTGGGGAGCGGGAGCGGCCAGCTTCGTTGAGCGGTTTTTGTAGGCTGATTCCGGCGGTGAAGCGTTCGGGGAGACGCGGAGCAATGGACTGATCGTTGAGCAGGGTGTCCCGCCCGATCACGACGAGGGTATAATTGACCGCCTCCAGGGCACGGTAGCGCGTCGAGGAGATATTGGTTGCTGGCTCGTAGGTAGCACCGATGTTGATATAGGCCTGATTGGGGAGGCGATACCGATAATGCCCCCCCAGCTTGAAGTTCCAATCGCTATAACTGACGCGGTCGGTGAGTTGGATGCTTTCAATTTGTGCCTGTGGCGACAAGACAAAATCACCGCCCAAAATCCTTGACCGAGACTGATTGGTACTCGATCCAAAATTGTAAAAAAACTGCGCCCCGAAGGATAACCCGCGCAAGACCTCCACCGCTCCCGAGAGATAACCCTGTGTCATGCCACCCGAGCCTTCATAAAAATACTCGGCGAAGCGATCCGAACCTTCTATTTTTTGAATCAAGATGTTTTGGTAGTTCACGCGGCTGTATGGCTGTATGCCCATGCCCAGGCGTACCCGTCGGGCTATCGGAAAACCAAAGGCGAGATAATCGAGGTTGCCAAAGAAGTCGCGCTGCTGTCCGTTGGTGCCTTTGAGTAATTTCTCTTCTACCGAAGCTCCACCTTCAAAGATGGTTAAGTTGTTGGCGGTCAGGAGTGCTGGATTGGTCATGTTCAGCCCCACAGGGTTGTAATAACTCACCCCTAAGCCACCCATGGACATCGAAGGAACACCCATGGGCGCGATCAGATCACCGAGACCGAAACGTGAGTAGGGGGAGTTGGCCTGCTGGGCAGTCAGATCGTTTGTACCAAAGATACCGCATACAAAAAATAACAAATAACAAAATCGCTTCATGGAATCAAAAATTTTCAAGAAGCAAAGATGGTGGCTTTCCACGAAAAAAGCGCGATAGCGGCCCCTATGCCTTGTTAAACTTTCTGAATCCGCTTAACGCACCCGCAAGAAGGTCTGGGCCAGCTGTAGCCCCTGCACCTGCCAGGCGACAAACTGCCGAAGCTCTTGATAGTCGCCCCGAGCGTGCCGCAAGAACGCCGATGCCTGCCCATAGACAGCGGGCAACGGGATTTTTTGGGTCAAATAATACCCATCCAGAAAGCTACGCACGCCGCCCGAGGCGATGATATGCTGACACCGGCATGCTCGCCCGAGTTCTTCGATCAAGGCTTGTGTCCATTGGGCCATCTCCTGGGCCGTATGCCCAATTTGTGCCAAAGGCTGAAAGACTTCTTTGTACTGTTCCTGGTGGCGCAGGAGTTCGAGGAGGGCAAAGTTGGTGCCACCACTGGCCCCGAAGTCGAGGGCAGCCAGGGGCAGGCGTAGGAGGGCGCGTAGGCTTTCAGGCCCCATCCCCTGCCCTACCTCCTTGACGATGAGGGGTATCTTTTGTTGAGAGACCTCCAAAAAAGCCTGTATCGTTTCGAGGGGAGACTGCTTAAAGCGGTCGCCCTCGGGCTGCATGGCCTCCTGCATGGGGTTGATGTGGATAATCAGCCCATCGGCATCTAGCCAGTGGATCATCTCGAAGATGCGATCAACGGTTTGGGTATCCAGGAGCTGTTCTACTTGTGCTACACCGAGGTTGGCGTAGAGCGGCTGCTCGGGCATATAGGTACGGACGGCAAAATCTGCCAGGGCGGCCTTGCTGGTCAGGAGGCTCCGACAAGACCCCAGCCCCATACCCATCCCAAACTCACCACAAGCCCGCGCCAGGTTTTGGTTGATCGTTTTGGCCCAGGTGGTTCCGCCGGTCATGCTCGAAACCCATATCGGGGTTTGCATCTGTTTACCCAAAAACGGAAAAGGCACAGCGTCATCTGCTACCGGATGGGCATCAAATAAGGGTTCGTAATAAAAGCGATCATCCAGCGACTCGGCCGGCACTCGGGAGCGGAAGGCGAGTTCGATATGATCTTTTTTGCGTTCCGATGCCCCGGCATCCGTATCAGTGTAAGCAGCCATAAATTTTAAACAGTAGATCGAATCAAAACACAAGAACAGCCAAAAGGGAGGGGATGTTTATTCAAAAACCCACCTGCCAAGGGTTTTTTTGCGTATTTTTGTGGTCATGTCTGACGCTTTTTGGATTATCCTGACGGGTACGTTGATGGCGGCCAGCTGTGGACTGCTCGGTGTTTTTTTGGTGTTGCGCAACATGGCCATGCTCGGCGATGCCATCGCCCATGCTGTTTTGCCCGGAATTGTGGTGGCTTTCTTGCTCACAGATTCTCGGGAGGCATGGTGGATGCTTCTGGGCGCGGCGGCCGTCGGGGTGGTGGCAACGGTCTTGATTGAGTTGCTTTACCGCAGCGCACGTCTCCAAACCGATGCGGCCATCGGGATTACGTTTACGTGGCTCTTTGCCCTGGGCGTGATCTTGATCTCGCTTTATGCTGGTTCGGTGGACTTAGATCAGGAGTGCGTTCTGTATGGGGAGATCGCTTATGTGCCGCTGGATACGTGGGTTACGGGCAGCGGATACGAGCTGGGGCCGCGCAGTGTCTGGCTCCTGGGGGCGATGTTGGTGCTGATTTTGGCTTTGCTGGGTTTTGGCTACAGGATGCTCAAAATCAATACTTTCGATCCGGCTTACGCCTCGGCTATCGGCATCTCTTCAGGGCTTTGGCATTATGTGCTGATGAGTGCTGTCTCGATGACAACGGTGGTTTCGTTTGAGGTTGTGGGCGCGATTTTGGTGGTGGCCTTCTTGATTGTCCCCCCCGCGACGGCTTATCTGCTCACGCGGAGGCTCTCCTGGATGCTTGCCCTGACGGTACTCCTGGGCTTTGCTTCGGCGGTGTTGGGCTATGCCTTGGCCGTCTGGGTCAATGGCTCTATTGCCGGGGCGATGAGCGTAGTGGCCGGCTTGTTTTTTGTGTTGGCTTTGCTTTTTTCTCCTACCGAAGGTTACGTATGGAAACGCCTCCGCTAGATCGTCAGGCGGCCATCCACGCGCTCTTGTCGGCTATCGTGGACTTGCCAGCCGAGAACATGACCTTACCCAGACAGGCGTTTTTGGTACAGCCTGGGCTGCCGTCCTTGTCGGTGTATTACGTGCTAGAGGGAGCGATGCGCGTGTTTTGGCTTTCGGAGGAGGGAGAGGAACATACGATTCGTTTTGCTTATCCGCCGGATGTCTTTGGTGATATTTTTTCTTTTTTTGATGGCCAGCCAGCGATTTATCACATCCAGGCTTTGCGCAAAACCGAGCTACGGGCCATCCGACGGAAGGACTTCTGGATGTGCATCGAAAGCGACCCACAACTACGCTACGGCTACCAGTGCTTTCTGGAGGAACTCATCAAGGGGCAGCTCGAACGAGAGATGGACTTGCTGACCCGCTCGCCCGCCCTGCGCTATGCCCGTGTACTGACCCGCAACCCAGAGGTGTTTCGACAAATTCCCCACAAATACATCGCGGCTTATTTGCGGATGAGTCCAGAGACCCTTAGCCGTCTCCAAAAAATGTAATCTTGCGCTGGGTCAAGATTTACGCGATCCTCTTTGCTGACCTTTGCTAGTACCCTACCAAACATCTTTTTGTCTGCATGGAACAGCAAACCCTCATCACCGAACTCCTCGAGCTTACCCAACACCTGATCGCAAAAGCGCAAACCTTTCAATCGCTACCCGACCAAGCCCTCACCCAACGCCCACACGCCCGAGCCTGGAACGCCCTCGAGTGCCTCGAGCATCTCAACCGCTACGGGCTGTTTTACATTCCCGAGTTTGAGCGGGCTTTGTCCCGTACCAAAACCGTCCCCGCTGATACACCTTTTCGGACGAGCTGGCTGGGTGGCTACCTCTCCGAGATGATGCGTCAGGAGGGCAAACAAAAAAAGACCATGAAAACTTTTGCCTCCAAGAACCCCTTAGGCATCTCGGCAGATCGACAAATCCTGGAGACCTTTATCGCCCAACAAAAACAAATGCTGCATTTGCTCGAGCAGGCACGCACACGGAGCATACGTAGCCGAGTATCGACGACGCTTCCGCTCCTGCGTCTGCCCCTTGGGGATGCCTTGCGTTTTGTGATCTATCACAACCAGCGGCATGTCCGTCAAGCCGAACGCGCCGTAGCGCTAGTCGTTGATATTGATGGCTAGCCCCAGCGAAGCAACGATAAAACTTTTGCGCCAATCGGGGGCATCCTGCGAGATGAAGCGATACCGAAAACCCAGCTCTCCCTGAAAGCGAACCCGCGAGGCAAAGGGCGTGATAAAGCCCAGGGCAGGTGTCGTGGCCAGATGTCCCTTGCTCGTTTGCGCTCGGGGGTAGCTGTACGCAATCCGGAAGATGCCTACCTCTAAGGGCAGGTGCAAATAAACCCGCATGGCATCGTTACGAAAAAAATCCCATCGCACGCCTAAGCCGGTGGCCAGTTCTCGCTGTTTGGGATTGGTGGCTGTTTCGGGGTCGTCGTCCTCGTCCTCCACGCTTACGCTCACCTGGCTGCCTCGGATCATGGTGCTTAGATAAAAGGCCCGATAAAAACGGGTGTAGCTCATCACCCGTGCGCCAATGCCGACCTCACCCGAAGTCGTGATGGGAACCTCCAACAAGAACGCCTGTTCTTTGTTGGGTAGTCCCATCAACCCCTTATCTGCCAGAGGACAAAACACCCCCTGCCCGACACTCCCAAAGCCCGAGATGTTGTAGTTTACGCCCAGCCCGAGGGTCATCAGCCAAACACTGGATTCGTAGGTTTGGTACCAAAACGTCTTGTGGCGCATGTTGAGCGATGCCTGAAAGCTGAAGCCCTCCAGGAGCGGCAGCATCAGCCCAAACTCTACGGATGGATCCACGCCCAGATCACTCAAATAGGCGTTCTTGCCCCGAAAATCAACCATGGAGAGTTCAAAATTGGGCTGTCCATAGACCAACAGGCGGTCATTACGTACCAGATCGAAGCGCAAACCAATCGCCCCGGCCACCTCCTGGTGCAAATAGGGTGTCTCCAGATCGGTGTGTGGCGGGTTGAGGACATTGACATCGCCGTCGTTTTCGGGTAGTCCATTGGGATAAAAACGATAACGGTGGGCCCGTCCCTGGATAACGACAGCTATTTTTTTCTTGTCAAAATAGTTGTGAACGCCATAGCGCAGCCCCCAGCCGAGGTCAAAATGACGATTGGTACTGATGTCTAGTTGTCCACTTTGGGCAAAAACCGCTGTGCTGGATACAAGAAGTATCCATACGAGAAAAAATCGCAGCATAAAAAAACTGTTTTGGTTAGCTTAAAAAAAATAAGGGTAGGCTTGTTTCGGTAGGCAGCGATCATTTGAACAACATTTTTTTGTACGCAAAAATCAGGCGGATGTTGTTTGGGCGTGTAGTTTTTTGTAGTTTTCGAGGGATATGCTAACGATTCATGGAGTAAGTCAGCGCTACGCCAGTGCGCCAGACGAGGTATTACGGGAGGTTTCATTTGCCGTAGATCGAGGGCAGACGCTCGTGGTTACGGGGGCTAGTGGTTCGGGTAAGTCTTCGCTGCTCCGAATTTTGGCAGGGCTAGAAAGTCCCAGTGCTGGGGAGGTGCGCTGGTGCGATGCCCCTGTGCTGTCGCCGGACGCGCTCATTCCGGGGCATCCCGCGATTGCGTTTCTGGATCAGTCCTCTGACCTTCCCCCCAACCTGCCCGTCGCCGAGACGATCAAGCGGGAGTTGCGCCGCTACCCTGATGCCTATCAAACCCAACGCCTCCACGAACTCCTCACTTTTTGTGGTATCGCCCACACCCAACGCCTGCCCCGTGAGCTATCCGGCGGGGAGCAGCAACGCTTAGCCCTGGCTCGTGCCGTCGCCCGCCTGCCCGAGGTGTTGCTCCTGGACGAACCCTTTGCCCACCTCGACTACCCCAACAAAACCCGCCTTCGGCAACTCATCCAAGACCTTGCCCAACGCTTCAAACTGACCATCATCGTTGTTACCCACCAAATTCGGGATGCTTTTGGCTTTGCCGATCATCTCCTGGTACTCGAGCGTGGACGCATCGCCCAGATCGACTCCCCCACCACGATATACAACCGCCCCGCTACCCCCGAGATCGCGCAGCTCTTTGGGCCTACCAACCTCCTGCCCCTGCCCCTACTCGGGCAAGACTACGCCGCCTATCCGCCCCAAACCCTGGCTTATATCCCGCCCGAGTTTATCAGCATCAGCTCGCGCGGCGGAAAACCCGCCCAGGTATCGGCATCCACCTATCTCGGTGGTCGCTTCTTGATTACGGCAAACCTACTGGACGACCAGGGACAGGTCTCCCAAACAAGCCTCCATTTTTTTGTCCAACAAGAAAACCTTCAGGTGGGTAGCCATGTCCAGTTACAGATACACCTGCGTTGGCTGCATACTTTTGGCTAAATTTAACATACCTACAAGCAACTTTATTTCCTTTTCAGGGACTTATAAAAGAATACAAACTGGCAACTGATGCGGCACTGGATACCGTTCGTAGGTGCGTTTTTGTTTTTGGTGGAACTGGTCTCGGCCCAGATCGTTGAGGAGGAGGCCTTCTTGCAGGGGCGTTTTGTGGAGGTGGGCATTGCCGAGTGTGGCAGCTTCGGAACAACAGCAAATGCCCCCGAGGGCTATCACCCGCGCCTGGGCTTCGGGAGTGCCGCATCTCTGGGCTTTGTGGCTGATGTTGGGCGTGATGGCTGGCAGGAGGGCGATCCTGATTTTTGTGGGGATTATTTTTTGCCGGGCGCGCCCGAGGAGGGCTTTTCCGTAGAAATTGACAGTAACAATTTCGGTAATTTTGCCCGATGCGGTACGTTTCAGTTTGAGGGAGAAATCATTGATTACCAAATCAATGAAGCCCAGGTAGCGGCTACCTGGCAAGGGTTGCGCGACGGTCTGCAACTGACCGCCCGGACATACATCCCCCGCGATAAGCTCTATTTCGTTACCGAAATCTTGCTCGAAAACACGGGTGAGGATACCCTCCGCAGCGTCTATTACATGCGCAACGTCGATCCAGACAACGACCAGACGCTATCGGGAGACTTTGCCACCCAAAACACCATCGTTTTTCAGCAGCCCGAAGCCGATGACCAAAAAGCCCTCGTGGAGGCCATCGGGCCCAGCATCGGTTGCTATCTCGGCTTGGGGGCAAAGGACAGCCGCGCCCGTGTAAGCCGAGGTGGATTTTCTAACCGCTCGGCAAGCCAGGTTTGGGCAGGTCGTCCGCCACTGAGTCCCGAGGGCAGCAGCCTGGCTGATGATGCCATCTCGATTGCTTTTTTTGTGGGCGATATACCGCCCGGGGCCTGCGAGCGTGTGGCTTTTGCGTATATCCTTAACCCCGAAGATCTCGACGAAGCCCTGACGGCCACCCAGCAGATTCAGTTCATCGCCAACGGCAGCAACATCACCGACAGCCTGGCCACGCCTGCCCTCTGCCCAGGGCTTTCCCAGCAAATCCAAATTTTGAATGCAGAGGATTACCAGTGGACGTGGTCGCCGGCCGAGGGGCTAGACACCAACACCGGCACACAAGTCATGGCTACGCCACCCGTTACGACCACCTACACGGCTACGGGCATCAGTGCTGACGCTTGTCGTCCGGATGTGAGCGTAGCGATTGAGGTGCGTATTCGCCCTACTCCACCGGCTCAAATCATTACGGATGAGGGGTTTGTGGGTGATACTTTGCGGCTTTGCAACGCCGAGCCGTTTCCGGTTTTGTTCGGAATCACGGATAGGGTCAGTCCGATGCTTGACTACTTTTGGCGTGAGCTGGGCAGCCCCGATGTGCTGCTCTCAACGCTCGATAGCCTGGCCATCACGGAAGGGCGTTCGGATTTGCGCCGCTATGAGTTTCGGGTACGGGATAACGACATCGTGGATGCCTGCAACGAAGGCCGCGATACGATGACGGTGATCTTTAAGCCCGAGCCGCGTCCGCGCATCTCCCAGGCCGGGCAGGTGATCGACACCCTGCGGCGTTGCAACCGCGACCCCGTCCTTACGCTGGCTGCCGATAATCCCTTCGACAACCCCGCGACGCAGTACCGCTGGCTGCTCCTAAGGCAAGGGCAGCCGGATGAGGTAGTCAGTGATAGCCTCACCTGGACAGCCGATTTGTTCTCGGACAGCTTGCAAGTAGCCGTTCTGGCCATAGATACCGCCTTTGATTATGGCTGTGAAGGCACGGATACGGCGGTGGTCATTTTTTATCCATCCTCTCGGCTCCGCATCCAGACCGGCGATACGCTTACGGATACGGTTTGGTTTTGCGATAGCGAAGGGCCACAAACAATCACGGCCAGCGATTCGGCACTGGATACAGCGCCCATCCGTTACTTTTGGCGAGACATCACCACCCCCACAGCACCCGTCCTGCTGGACACCGGCCGTAGCCTGACCGTGGATGGCTTTTCCCAGACGCGGGTCTATGAGATCGAAGTGATTACTGATTTTCCGATCAACTGCGGTGGGCTGGATACGCTCACGGTTGTTTTTGTGCCAGATCCCGATTCGTTGGCTATCCTACATGATGGCCTTGCGCCTGTGGGCGATACGCTGTTTTTTTGTACCGAAGCAGGCCCCCAAACCCTCATGGCAAGCACCAGCACCCCTCGAGCCGAGTGGCAGTGGTTTCGTGTGCAGGCAGATACGGCTTTGCCTATTTTGGGTGCCAATACGTCTAGCTTGGTGGTGGAGGAAAGCCAAACGCTGATCGTGGAGCTACGCGATGCCGCCACGCCGGTTTTGTGTAGCCGCTACGATACCCTGACGGTGGCTTTTGTGCCGAATCCGTCGCTGGCCTTACCCGATACGACGTTTCTTTGTGCTGGTACACAAAGTATTGATCTACCCGAAGATGAAAACTTGCAGTATGCCTGGACGGGCCCCAATGGCTTTACCTCCGACTCAGCGGCCATCGTTCCACCCGAAGTAGGGGCCTACCAACTCACGCTCACGGAGCCGCGCAATGGCTGTTCCCAAAACCTCCAAACGGTCGTGGAGGCACCTGCTCCTGTTCCCCTCCGCATCCAGTTTGGGGATGCCGATACGTCTCGGCTTTGCCTGGGCGATACGCTGCGGCTCGATGCCTCGGATACCCTGCACGGCCCCGAGGTGATCTATGGCTGGAATATCGGTCGTACCGTGCCGAGTTTTGCCGAAGTCCTGACCGATACCCAGACCGTCATTACGGTACAACTCACCGACACCCGGACGGGCTGCACCTCCGAGGATACGCTTCGCTTCAAGGTGGGCGCGTATCCCGATCTGCAACTGCCGGTATCGCTGGCCTTTTGCGCCCCTTCGGATACGATCAACTTGGGCTTGCCCAATCGCTGGGCTTACCGCTGGCAAGGGCTGGGCTTGATCGCTGATCTGGGCGACGGACGGGCTGTTGTCGATCAAGCGGGAAGTTATACCTTACAGGCCACCAACACCCGGCAGGGCTGCCAAAGCGAAAGCACCTTAGCGGTCATCTTCGATACTCTGCCCCTCCTGGATTTACCCGATACGCTTTCGGTGTGCGCCTTAGATACCCTTACGCCGCTCGTGGCCCAGGACTTGACACACGGGCCTGCCATTGCCTATGCTTGGTTTGCGCTGGACGATACGACACTTTTGGCGACGACGGGAACCTATCGCCCCGGTCGTGCGGGTACGTATCGGGTGCGCGTCCTGGATACCCGGACGGGGTGCAGCCAGCGCGATACGGCGGTATTTGTGGAGCGTCCGCATCCTGTTTTTTCGATACAAGGCCATGCCGAGGTCAGTTGCATTGGCAGCGATACGCTGCGGTTGCGTCCGGAGGAGGTAGGCCAGGCAGCGGTGCGCTGGTCGGATGGCTCCTCGGGCTTGAGCCTGGTGGTGCGCCAGACGGGCATCTACTCGGCTACACTCACAGAACGTGGATGCAGCAGTACCCAAAGCCGCTTTGTGCGCCTCGGCACTCGGCCACCTTTGCCTAGTTTTCCCGATACGTTGCGGCTTTGTCAGGGCGACAGCCTGCGCTTGGATGCCTTTGCCGCTCGGCAGGGCCAGGTACGCTATCGCTGGATAGATTTGGCAGACGGTCGCTTGCTCGCCGAAACGGCCCAGCTAACGCTTACCTACGCGGGCCAGGCTCGGCAGCGTATCCTGCGTCAGGTCTCGAACCAGGATTGCAACAACAGCGATACCCTGCACGTGTATTGGCAAAGCCAAGAGACCGTCGGGATACGGCTCTCCGATACGCTCCTCTGCCTGGGGCAGTCTATCCAGGCTATTGCCGAAGGCTCGGGAGATGTTGTTTGGGACGATGGCAGCACGGCAGTTGAGCGCGTGTTTGTCCCCGAGCGGGCGGGCCGCTATACACTTACCCTAACACATTTGGAAACAGGTGTTTGTGCTGCTCGCACAACGGTACGGGAGGTGGAGGTACTACCCGCTCCCCAACGCCCCAGCTTAGACACGGCTTATGTACGCTGTGTCGGTGATTCTTTGTTTTTGGATGCCGCAACGAAAGAACAGCCGCTCGGGAGTAGCTACCGCTGGGAAAGCGATCAGGGGCGGTTGTTATCCGATCGCTCGGCGTTTTGGCTTACCGCTGATGGTCTGGGGCAGCTACGCGGGCAGGTGTACCTGGAAATCTCCGTCGGCACTTGTGCCACAAGCGATACGTTGGCTATCCGATTCGTTGAGCCGCCCCGGGCGCGCTTCCGCGATACGCCCCTGCGGGATAGCCTTTGCCTGGGCGATACCCAAAAGCTACAAGCCGAAGGAGCGGCGACTTATCGCTGGAATACCGGCGATACGACGGCAACGATTGACTTTGTGGGGCAAACGGTGGGCTTGACGCGGCTTTGGCTCTCGGTTCGTGATCCCGAAGGAGTATGCCCCGAGACCCGAGATACGCTCTTGCGCTGGGTGCTGCCTTTGCCCGACGTGCGCCTCCAAAACGCCCCTGCTGTTGCCTGCCAGGGCGATACCCTGACCTTGACGGCAAGCGGGGCCGCTGCTTACCGTTGGCAAAGCGACGGGCAGTTTTTGGGCAATACCGACACCCTCCGCTTGCTTGCCCAAACGCAAGCCATACAGCTACAAGGCACTGATACCAACGGCTGTACCAACACAACCACTGCTGCCCTTCGGGTGGTTGAGCAGCCGGACATCCCTGATCTTGTGCAGGGCTGCCGAGGGGATACGCTGCGCCTTGGTGTGGATCGCCCCGACGCATCGGCGGACTATTTTTGGCAAGAAACCGCCCAAACGACCCCACAAATTCGGGTGCTGCGGGGTGGTACTTATACCCTTGAAGTTCGGCAGGACGAGTGCCGGTTTGTCCAACCCATTCGAGCGATCTTCGAGGAGTACCCGCGTATATTTTTGCTATCGGATACCGTCTTTTGTTTTGAGGACGGACTGCCACTCGTGCTACGCCCACAAAGCGATCTTGGGGATGGTGTTTTGTTGGATTGGCTCTGGGACGATGGCACAAGAACGCCCGAGCGAGGCATTGAAGCAGCAGGCGATTTTGGTGTACAACTGACGGCCCGTTATGCCCAACGGGCCTGTATCTCCCGGGCGCGTATCGGCGTTCGGGCGCGTTGCCTTGAACGGGTCTTTGTACCGGATGCTTTTACGCCTAACGAAGATGGTCTAAATGACCGCTTCGTGATTTTTGGGAAAAACATCGGTGATTTTTCTCTGGAAATATTTGACCGTTGGGGCATCTTACGCCATCGCCTGCGGAAGCCCTTCGATCAGATCACACCAGCAGACTGGTGGGATGGAAGAGGGTTTCCCGTTGGCACTTATACCTGGGTGATCGCTTATGAGGGGGTAGAGGGCTGGCAACGAAAAACGGGACAGGTGCAGCTATTGCGCTGACGGGAAGTCAGGTAAAGTTTTGATGGTGTGGTAGTTGTCTTCGGTTTTGTGCCAGAGGTGATGGTTCATGCCGTTGGTGAGCATCAGGTAAGGGGCCCCAAAGTGGGTGTTGTAGGTGAGCAGTTGGCGGGTGTCGCTTTCGGAGAGGTTTAGGTGAGGAGCCTTGCACTCAACGAGCAGAAAGGGCCTGGCTTGTCGATCAAAAACCAGCAGATCGCTGCGCCGATGCAGGCCGTGTTGTTGGTGCATCCGTTCTACTTGCATCAGGCCTGGGGGGTATTGCTGTTGGAGCAACCAATGAATAACGTGCTGACGCACCCACTCCTCGGGGGTCAGACGGACATACCGGCGACGGACGGTATCGAAGATGTACAGCTTTCCGTCTTTTCGTTGGATTTTGGGGGTGAACGAGGGTAGGTTGAGCTTAGACAAGGTGAGTTGCGCTTTTGGAGGAGACAAAAGTACGACAAAAAAACGCAGAGACACCCCCTGCCGGAAGCCCTCCAGGGCGATGAAGTTTGTTCAGCAAGGGTAGATTAACGATCTTTGCTTTTTTCCTTAATCCCTGACTTAGATGGCACAATTTCGATTTCCCAAGCAGTCGGCGAAAGCCAAAGAGAAAAAAGCCGAGATCGTCCGCGATTGGCTCACCCGCTATACCGGCACACCCCTGGAAGAATTTGGGGAGTACATCCTCTTGACCAACTTCTACGACTACCTCGAAATCTTTGCCCGCAACTACGGCGGCGAAATCCGAGGGCGCGAAAAACCCATGCAGACCGTTACGGCGGATAATATCACGTTCATCAACTTTGGCATCGGAAGCCCCCAGGCCGCTACGGTCATGGATTTGATCTCGGCCGTTAGCCCCAAATCAGCACTTTTTTTGGGCAAATGTGGTGGCTTGAAGAAAAAAACACAGATCGGCGATTTTATTCTGCCCATCGCGGCCATCCGAGGGGAAGGAACCAGCGATGACTACATGCCGCCCGAGGTGCCGGCCTTGCCCTCGTTTCGTCTCCAAAAAGCGGTCTCCTCTATCGTCGCCCAAAACGGACACGACTACTGGACAGGCACGGTCTATACCACCAACCGCCGTGTCTGGGAACACGATACCAACTTTAAGCGTTATCTCCGCCGTACCCGAGCTATGGGTATCGACATGGAGACGGCTACGATCTTTACCGTAGGGTTCATCAACGAAATTCCGCACGGGGCCCTATTGCTGGTCTCGGATATGCCCATGATCCCCGAAGGAGTCAAGACCTCCAAAAGCGATAAGAGCGTTACGCAGGCCTTCGCCGAGCCGCATGTCCAGATGGGTTATCAGGCCTTGAAAGAAGTCGAGATGTCGGGGGAGTCGATGAAACACCTGCGTTTTTAGGGGATCATGCAACGCTTGGTCTTTCCCAAAGGCAGCGTTTGGCGTACGCTGATCGTCTTTGAGTTGCTGCTGCTCTTGCTGATGGCCTGGCTCGTGGATGCCTTTGCTGCCTCGCCCGCCTGGGGGTATGTGTTGGGGCTGGCAGTGCTGCTTCTGATAGCCGTCTTGCTTTTGGTGCGTTTGGTTCTGGGGCAGCGCAGTGTGTATGTTTCTCCCCAACAGATCAAGGTGCGCTATCATCTGTTGCGGCAGGAAAAAACATGGGGACTCCAGGAGCTATCTAGCTGGCAGGAGGTTGTCGTTTCGGGTTTTGGCAAACGCCCTTACAAGCAACTCCAGGTGTCCTTCGGGGAGGCAGACCTGCTGCGTATCGGTTCGGAGGAGTTTGAGGGATACCCTGCCCTCAAAAAATACCTTCACCAGAAAGCCAGCACGAAGATGATTACGGCAAAGACGTAGGGATAGGCTCTTGCTCCTAGACCTGAATCCCAATCACGAGAATATCATCGGTTTGTTGGCGGTCTTTGCGCCAGGTGTGGAGTTCGTGTAGGAGGGCTTCTTTTTGGAGACCCATGGGCAGGTGGCTGTGCTGGATAAGGAAATCCCGAAACCGCTTACTCAAATACTTGCAGTTATCTTCGCCCCCAAATTGATCCTGAAAGCCATCGGAGTAGAGGTAAAAGACATCGCCCTCGGAGACCTCTAGGGTCTGTTGGGTGAAGGTTTTGGGGCGGCCTTTGTAGGGCAGGCTCCCGAGCGAAAAGGGCGATCCCTTGATGAGCGTTGCTTTTCCATCACGGATACGGAGGATGGGATTTTTTGCGCCAGCGACGCTTACGGTGTTTCGGGATGGGTGGAGTACCAGGATGCTGATGTCCATACTATCGCGGACGTTACTGCGCTGCTGTCCGTGTAGGCGTTCGACGATTTTTTTGTCTAGGCGTTCGAGGATTTGTACGGGCTGGGTAACCTGCTGAGCATTGACGATTTCGTCGAGGAAGTCGTTGCCCATGACGGTCATGAAGGCACCCGGTACGCCGTGTCCGGTGCAGTCGGCGGCGACAAGGATTTTGAGTAGGTCGCCCGTCTCTGGATCAGTTGCCTCGGAAAACCAATAAAAATCGCCCGATACGATGTCTCGCGGGAGAAAACACACAAAGGCATCAGCAAAACGGCTGGTGAGCTGTTCGATGTTGCCCAGGATAGCTTGCTGGATGCGTTGGGCATAGGTGATGCTGGCGGTGGTTTTTTCGCGTTGGATGCGGATCTCTTCGTAGGCATTGGCGAGATGATCGTTTTTTTCGGTCAGTTCGCGTTCTTGTATCTTGAGGCGTTTGTTGAGCTTGAGGAGGTAGTCGTTGGCGGCGGATATTTCTTCGGCACTCTGTCGGAGTTCTTCTTCTTGGGTGCGGAGTTCTTCATTACGGGTCTGGAGTTCGCGGGTGGTTTGTTCGAGTTTTTGGGTGCGTATCTTGACGGTCTCCTCGAGGTGGTTGAGCAGGACTCGCTTCTCCTCAAAAACACGGCTGACGGTCTCGAACCACCCGACCCAGGCTTTGGGTATGCCTTTTAGATCGGCATTTCGGGCGGCTTCTTCATCGGAGATATGCGCCACGAGCCGCTTGGCAGGCATGATGTAATGCTGTTTGGTTTGGTAACTGGCTACACCCAAAACAATAAAAATGCCCACGACGAGCAGAAAAAACATCCAGGCCATCTCCCGCAAAATCTTGCTGTAAATGGCTTCGGCCGGTACCAGGTGCATCAACGACCAGTCCGTACCGGCAATGCTTTGGCGGTGTACCCAGAAGCCCTCCTGGAGATGTACCTGCCCTTCGGGAAAGTCGAAGATGTTCTCTTCGCGCAAAGCCAGGGGGAGGACGGCACGTGCAGTGTAGGCTTTATCCACGACGGCGTTGAAGTTGGAGGAATGGGCGATGAGTTGGTGTTTGGAGTTGTAAATCAAGGAACTACCAAGGTCATAATTCGCCGTACTCAAGATGCGATCCAGGGAATCGAGGGTAATATCAAGGGCTACGGTTCCCCGAAACTCATCCCGATCATAGACCGGTGCGGCACAGGTAACCATTAGTCCTCGTCCGGCTTCGTCCATATAAGCCGATGTCCAGAAGACACGCTGCTGGGGGTTGCGCTCGGGGACGGCATCGGTATAAAACTCATGGTGGAGGAGGTCTTCGGTGAAGGCAAACTGCTCCGTGCCTGTCCAGGGATAGATGTTGATGCCTCGGGGCGAGACGTAATAGACCCACGTGAGGTTGGGGATGTTTTGGTAAAGGGTCTTGAAGTCGGCGTTCAGTGAAAGGGCTACGCTAAGCTCTCGGAGTACGTCGTCGGAGAACTCGGCCGGATCGCCTGGCCCCGTCATGTTGCCGTACTCGGGGACATTGGCCAGGGTGTCGAGGTTGAATAGGTTCCGCGCTGTATCGTAGCTCAAATGCTGCAACAAAAAATGCGTTTGGGCAAAAGACTGGGGAAAGTGATAATCCTGGGCATGTACGCGCATCTGCTCGACCCCATGCACACAGGCTTGTAGGATGAGCTGGAGGCGGCCGATGGTTTGTTGCGACTGCTGATAAAGCCGTTCTTTTTCGTAATTGACGTGCTGTTGGAGTTGGTACCAACTGATACCAGCCGAGGCGACCAAAACCAGGACAGTAGTCAAGGTAATGATCCGCTGATAACGTCGAAATAATTCCTTTTCCATGGGTGGGGAGAGTGGCTCCCTATTGAGACAGGATAAAAAATAAGCGCGTAGGTCGGTAGCTAATCGTCGTTTTTAGGATAAGATACTTTCATTAAATCAAATTTCTTACCAAACGCGCTTATTTTTTTGTGATTAGGCAAGACCGGATTCCAGACGGGCCAGGTGCTGCATCAAAGTACGCTTAGCAATCGGCAAGAAGGTCTCCTCGAAGGGGTAGGGCTGCTCCAGGACGATCAGGAAGGTAGCCGGATTGGGGAGCTGCCGGTCGCGACGTGCCAACGAAACTTTCAGCGATTCGTAAGTCTGGGATAATGACCGCTGAATCAACTCCACAAAACGCCACTGAATTGCCCGAAACGTCTCCTGTGCTTGCTCAAAAATCGTTACGGCATAGCGATAAACAAGGATATGCCGCCGATAAGCCTCCTCCAAAAAGATATACCCCTCCCGAAAATAAATCGGCGTAATCCCGACTGGCTGTACGTCGATCTTCTCCGAGACCTCCTCATAGAGCGCCTTGCCATCCTGCAAAACAGCATCTAACTGCGGCAGAGCATAGGCGATGATCTGATCCAACTCGCGCATCATCTGATCGTCGTTAAGCAAATCTTGATAGGAAACTTGTAATTTTTGCCAGTCTAACCGCTGCGCTTGCTTCGGAAAATGTACTTTGAGATGTTGCTTATTCGATTGGATTTGGGTCAGGTGGCGGTGATGATCCACGAGTTCGGACAAGACCGGGTACAACTTCTGATCCGAAAACTGCCCTCGGGCGTGTTGCAGATAAGCCAGCAGGAGGTACTTCTTGTACTCAAAATCAATCCATTCTTGCGTCAGCCATCCAAGATTCAATTTTTCCATACGAAAGGTTTGGGTTTGGTTTCTTGGGAGAATATACAATAAAAATGCGAAAAGAGTTCCCGAAGGCAAATTTTATAGGGCAAAAAAGCCTCCTGTCCCTCTTTGACGGGCGCAGCCCTCGAGGACGGCCAGAGATTCAAGATCGGCTAAAAAAAGAAGAACTGTAACTGTAGCCAGACTTCTCCGATGGTCTTTGATTCGGCGGACTGCTCACTGATTTGGTTTCTGCCATAGCGCACCGCTTCGTAGCTTGCTTTGAGGTTGGCGCGGTAGCCCTCAAAAAAATAACCAAGCCCGATGCCGGCCCTTTGGTTGGATTGCAAGGTGTTGAAGTCGGGTAAGGGCAGCACGGATGTATTTTGTTGAGGCAGTGCGTCGATACGTTGGTTTTCGTATTTGAGGTAGGGCATCAGGTGTAGCGGACGGAGGTAATAACCCAACTCGACAAACTGCACCGTTTGGCGGGGGATCAGGGCAGCAAAAGCCCCTTCGCCGCCACTCATGTACGTAAACGCCCCCTGGAACGTAAGCGCGGATTGCTCACCCAGAGGCATATCCAGGAACAGGTCGCCGCCGAGGGCGTGATAGCTCGCCTGTATGTCTGCTCCCAGCCCGAGGGCAAGGTATCTGTTTTGCCCTAACGAAGTGCCGGTGTAGTATTGTCCTTTTTCGCGTTCCCAGAAGTTGTAGTTGAGCCGGGCGATATAGCGCAGCTGAGATTGATCGTCGAGATGCCGGCCATTGAAAATCCCGAGGCGATACTCAAGGCGTTGGTTGGCTACAAATCCCCGAAGGTTGATGCCGATGTCGCGGCCAAAGTTGTTTTGGAGGGGCTGGTCATCGAAGAGAGAGTAGAGGTACTGAAAGTAACCAAAGTCTAGGGCAAGCAAAGAAGCGGCTCCCTGGAGTTGGTTTCGGGTGATGCCGACCAGTTGTAACCCCGCGATCAGTTGGAGCGCCTCCGAGAAGCGGTGTTCGACTTGGGCATCGAGGATGATGGGGCGGATTTGGGTAAGCCTTTGTCCGGTGGCATCGGGTCGCCCGATGATTTGTGGGATTTCGGTTTCCATGAAAAAATTGGTCTTCGGGCTGATGGCCACCCCGAGCAGGATACGTGCGCGATAGACGTTGAAGGAGGTCTGCCAGTCGGGGGAATAGCCTGGGGCTGCTTCTTGGGCGGCCGAAGGGCGGTCTTGTAAGCCTACACCTACCAGGTGTACCAGTGTCCCGATGGAGACATTGGGGTAGCGGGTGCTGTCGGTTTGGGCCAGTGCCTGCCCCCACAGGCAGAGGAGCAGCGGAAAAAGCAGAATTTTTTTCATGGTCAGGGCTTTAATTGAAAACCAATCACGAGAATATCATCCACCTGCTCGCAGTCGCCTTGATGATCTTGTAGGCTTTGTTCGAGGTGCTGGGCTTGCTCGGGTAAGGGGCGATAGCTGTTTTTTTCTAGGAGACGAATGAAGTTTTTGGTGAGGAGTTTGCGCTTCTTTGACCCGCCGATTTGATCGGGATAGCCGTCGGAGAACAAATAAACAGTCGTGGGGTGCTGGCTGATGTCCAGGATATGTTGTGTAAACGGCACGGAATCCGTGATGGTCTCTCCGATGGATCGCCGGTCGCCTCGGATACGGCGCATCTGTCCGTCCTGTACGTAGCAGAAGTTTTGTCGGGCGCCCGCAAAACGGATTTCTTGGGCATTTTTGTCGATGCGACAGAGGGCGATGTCCATGCCGTCTCGGAGGTGTTGCCCGTCTTTTTCGAGGAGGTAGAGGATGCGCCAATGGAGTTTTTCTAATACTCGGGATGGGTCGTCTTCACCTTCGGAGACAGCATCGAGGGCAGCACTGCTTAGAATGCTCATAAATGCCCCAGGCACACCATGTCCCGTGCAGTCCACGGCAGCCAACCAGGCAACTTCGGGATGGGTAGGGTCAGAGCGAAACCAATAAAAATCACCACTGACCACATCTCGGGGACGGAAAAAGACAAAAATAGCTCCCCCAAAAAACTTTTCTATCTGGCTCATCTTGGGTAAGATTGCCTCCTGAATCCGTTCGGCATATCGAATACTGGACATAATATCCTGGTTTTTGGCTTCCAGGAGTTGCTTTTGCTCTTGGGTAAAGTCGAGTAGCGCACTGGTTTCTTCCTGGCTTTGGCGGAGTTCTTCGTTCATGGTCAGGAGTTCTTCGGTACGTTCGCCTACCTTGCGCTCGAGGTCTTGGTTTTGTTGGGCTAGTTGTTGTTGGCTGCTCTGGATTTTTTGGGCCATCTGATTGAATGAATCGGCGAGGATGCCGATCTCGTTTCGGGATCGAATATCGGCTCGAGCTTGCATATCTCCTGCCGAGAAGCGTTGGGTGGCTTGTGTCAGCAAACGAATCGGGCGGGTAAAGGTACGAGCAGCCGAGAAAGCAGCCATCACAACCACCACTAGTGTCATCAAGATGATCAAGAGCAACAACCACCGTAGCCGAACAATCGGGGCAAAGGCCTCCCGGGTATCCATCCGTACCACCAGACCCGCACGAATCGAAGGCACATAAGCCCAGTACGCAAAAACCTCCTCCTCACTAAAATCAACCTGAATACCGAAGCCCGTCTTCGCCGAAAGCACCTCCCACAAAATCGGCGTTTGGCTTACAGACAAAGGCAGCACTTCAAAGTTTTGACTCCTTCCACGGAGTGGATTCAAAAAACGCGCCTGCTCTCCCTCCCGAATCACGAGTAGGCTCTCGCCCGTTTTGCCTAAGCCCGTGTAGTTATCCATAACCTGACGAATGGCCGAGTACCGAACCTGACCGATCAAAACCCCTAACTCCCGTCCCTCGGGTGAGCGCAGCGGCGTAGCCACATAGGCCAACAGCCGATGTGCCTGTACATCAAAGATGACATCCGAAAACTCCGTCTGAAAAATTGTGCGCGTCCGCGAAAAAAGCCGAGCCAACGAAGCATCAGACTGTGCAAGCTGGCGACCCTTCCATACCTCGGAGCCGCTGCTATCCTGGATGCTATACAACACCTCCCCCGAAGGACTGACCCACAAAAAATGCGCAAAATGTAAAAACAAAGGATCATAAGCCCTAAGATCAACCGCACTATCAGGCTTACGCAAAACCGGCAACTGTGCCAGGTTTTCGATTTGACGCGCCTCACTTGCCAGGTAATCATCAATTTGGGCTGCCTGGCGTGTGGCAATGGATTGAAACTTTTCCGTTAGCTCTTGCTCCAAAGTTGTCCTGGCACTGTAATAGCTCACATAGACCAGTAGCGATTCGGCCGGAAACTCAATCAACAAAAACCATAGTAAAAGTTCAAAAGCTACACGGCTTTTTTTTCGTCCTCCCTTTTTCATAGTTTTGCTTCTGCGAAGCCTTACTGAGTCCCGTCGTAAAAATCGACTTTTTTTTAAAAAAGATTACGCAAGGTAAACAACTTTCTTATAATTCACCAATATTCATGCCCAACCGTCCTGATATACACGAACGCATCCTACGGCTGCGGGAGCAAATCGACCACCACAACCGGCAGTATTATCTCTACGACCAGCCCGAGATCAGTGATGCTGCCTTCGATCAGTTGCTGCAAAGCCTGATCGCCCTCGAAGCCCGGTATCCCGAGTACGACGACCCCAACTCCCCGAGCAGGCGCGTGGGCGGGGGGCTAGTCAAGGATTTTCCTACCGTCGTTCATCAGTATCCGATGCTTTCGCTCTCCAATACCTACAACACCGAAGAGTTGCTGGCCTTCGATGAGCGCGTCCGCAAGACCGTAGGCGATACGCTGAGCTATGTCTGCGAACTCAAGTTTGATGGGGTGGCCATCAGTCTGGTTTATCAAGATGGGCAACTGCTCCGCGCCGTAACCCGAGGCGATGGCATACAAGGCGATGAGATTACGGGTAACATCCGAACGATCCGAAGCATCCCTTTGCGCATCCTGGGCCAGAATGTGCCGGCACACTTTGAGGTACGGGCTGAGGTGTTTATGCCCGTGGCAGGTTTTGCGGCCCTCAATCAAGCCATCGAGGCGGAAAATGAAATCCGGCAGGCCGAGGGACTAAATCCGCTGCGCACCTTTGCCAACCCCCGCAATACCGTTTCGGGAACGCTCAAAATGCAAGACACGGCACTGGTGGCTACCCGCCCCCTGGATGCGTTTGTGTACGACTACTACGCCGATCAGCAAGCCGGACAAACCCACCAAGAGATGCTCCAACAACTCCAACGCTGGCATTTTAAGGTCTCTGAACACCACCAAACCTGCCAAAGCATCGAGGAAGTACAGCGTTTTATCGCATATTGGGACGAAGCCAGACACCAACTCCCCTACCAAACAGATGGTATCGTCGTCAAGGTCAATGACTTCGATCATCGGCGTATCCTCGGCAACACCGCCAAAAGCCCCCGTTGGGCCATCGCCTACAAGTATCCCACAGAGGCAGCCCAGACGCGATTGAAGGCAGTCAGTTATCAAGTCGGGCGGACGGGAGCCATCACGCCAGTAGCCAACCTCAAGCCCGTAGCCCTGGGTGGCACGACCGTCAAGCGGGCCAGCCTCCACAACGCCGATATTATCGCCGAACTCGACCTGCACGAAGGCGATATGGTTTGGGTAGAAAAAGGCGGAGAGATCATCCCCAAAATTACGGGTGTGCGCCAGGAGATGCGCCTGCCCACTGCCCGTCCCGTTATTTTTCCGAGCCAATGCCCCGAGTGTCAAACGCCGCTGGTACGACAGGAGGGAGAGGCGGCTTATTACTGCCCCAACATCTGGGGATGTCCGCCGCAGGTCATCGGACGCATCGTGCATTTTGTGAGCCGCAAAGCCCTCAACATGGATAGCTTAGGCGAAAAAACCATCGTGCTGTTTTACGAGCAACAACTGATCCGCGACATCGCCGACCTCTACACGCTCACCCGTGAGCAAATCGAAAGCCTGCCCAACTTCAAAGAAAAATCAGCCCAAAACATCCTCGAAGCCCTCCATACATCCAAAGCCGTACCTTTTGAAAAAGTGCTTTTTGGACTCGGCATCCGGTTTGTTGGACAGACTGTTGCCCAAAAGCTAGCCCAACACTTCGGCAACATCGAAGCCCTCATGGCCGCTACCCCCGAGCAGATCGAAGAGGTCAGCGACATCGGGCCACGCATCGCCCAGAGCGTGGTGGAGTACTTTGCCCAGACCCAAAACCGCCAACTCATCGAACGCCTCCAGGCTTTTGGTTTGCAGTTCCAGACCCAACAAGCGCAAAGCCCCACAGAGGGGCAGCTACAAAGCAAGACCTTTGTCATTTCGGGGGTATTCGCTCGGCACAGCCGCGAAGAACTCCAGGCGATCATCCTTCGGCACGGTGGCAAACTCCTGACGAGCATCTCCTCCAAATTGGATTTCTTCCTGACCGGCGAAAAAGTAGGGCCTGCCAAGCGACAAAAAGCCCAAAAACTCGGCATCCGAGAGATCACCGAAGCCGAACTCCTGAATATGATTACTCCAAAAAGCGCACCGTTACCCGACGATTGAGGCGGCGGGTTTCCTCGCGGTCGTTGTCAGCTACGGGACGGCTACCGCCATAGCCTACCGTTTGGACGCGCTCCCGTGCGATGCCGCGTTGCTGGACGAGGTAGTCTTTGACGGCTTCGGCCCTGCGGTAGGAGAGTTGTTGGTTGAGGTAAGCCTGCCCTCGGTTGTCGGTGTGTCCGGCTAGTTCGATGTTGAGCCGAGGAAACTTTTGGAGGATGTTGGCCAGGCGGTCAATTTCGGGGAAATATTCGGGCAATAATTGATCTTTGCTTTGTAAAAATTGTACTTGAATGCGAATTTCCTGGTTGAGCCAGGCGGGCGAAAGGCGGTCGTTTTCGAGTACCTCGGCTAGGGTTTTGGGCCCTGACGTAGGGGCTACCGACGACTCGGGCGGGTACTGAATCTGGGCCAGCAGCCCCTCGCCCTCCGTGCCTACCCACACGTTGCCCTGCGTATCGACGGCTAGGGCTAGGGCGGCCGTACTGGTGAAGCCTTCTTCGGAGCCGAAGGTTTCCCAACGGCGGTTGTTTTGGTGGCGGGCGATGATGCGCCCGGCCAGCCAAAGATCGCCTTCGGGATCGGTGTGTATGGTGGTGATACGCCCGCCTTGCAGTGATTTGGGGATTACAACTTCTTGCCAGTCATCGCCATAGCCAGTTTTTTTCCAAAGTACTGTTTGCCATTTACGGTCAAATCCAGCGACCCAAAGGGTGTTGTTTTGCCAGTGGATGGCGGTGGCTTGTCTTAGGAAGCGGTGTTGTTGCCAGCGGCCATCTTCGGGCAGGCTTTGTAGCCCTTTGTCGGTGGCGATCCATTTGGTTTGCTGCCCGTCGATGCAGATGGCATAAACTTGATCGCTTTGGAGTTTGCTGTTTTGGGTGGTCAGGAACTCTGCCTGCCCGCGTTCGTTGATCTGCCAAAGTCCGCCTCCGAGGGTGGCTGCCCAGGCTTGTCCTCGGGCATCGGTGGTCAGTTGAGCGATTAGGAATTTACCGCGATGTGAAAAATCGAAAGGAACCATTTCTCCGGCATCGTTTTCGAGATAGACATTGCTGCGGTAGCCGCCCATCCAGCGTCTTCCTCTGCGATCGAAGGTAAGGGAAAGTACGGGGACATCGCTCACGATCTGTGTCATGAAGGTTCCTTTTTCGTCGCCTTCGGTGAGCCGGATCAGTCCGCGCTCGGTAGCAATCCAGCGGTTGGTATCCTGGATGTAGAGGGCATGAACGGCTTGTTTGGGGAGGTTACCGAAGCGGGCAAAAGTACCTTGCGCATCTGCCCACAGGCAAGACAAACATAGCACGAGAGAACAGTAGTAGCGGAGCATCGTTTGTAGGAAATGGATGGTGTACTTTTTTTGTATCAAAAGACAAACCAAAAGCAAAGCTTGCTTATTTGTAGCTTGTATCGGATGCTAAAAAATCGTAACTTTGAGAGATGGAATACTGGAAAGAAGTAAATAAAAAACTGAAACCTTGGGTTGATGCTGGCTTGAATAAAACAGTAATTGATCTTTTTGCGGGATGCGGTGGACTTTCTCTTGGATTTGAGGCTAATGGCTTTAAAACCATTGGTTATGAAATAGACAAACAGGCAAGCGACACCTATAATAAAAATCTAATTGGCGAATGCTTTAATCAAGCATTAACAGTTGATACAAAATATCCAAAAGCTGATATTGTTATTGGAGGACCACCTTGCCAACCTTTTAGTGTTGGTGGAAAACAACTTGGGCTTAAAGATTCAAGAGACGGGTTTCCGATTTTTCTGTCCGCCATCAGACAGCTTAATCCAGAGGTATTGTTGTTTGAAAATGTTCGTGGAATACTTTACAAAAACAAATGGTATTTAAAAGAAGTCATTGAAGAACTTGAAAGTTTGGGCTACTACATCAATTACGCCCTTTTAAATGCGGTAAACTATGAAGTTCCACAAAATAGAGAACGAGTTATTGTCATTGGCTCAAAACAAAAAATCAGTCTCCCAAGAAAGGTTGAAAGGAAAGTAACTGTAGGGCAAGCATTAGGAGAACTTGCCTTTCAGTTTGACGAAAACTCTAAGTTCTTTACAGAATCTATGGATAGATACGTTGCGAATTATGAAAAAGCCTCAAAATGTGTTAATCCAAGAGATTTGTACTTAGATAGACCTGCAAGAACTTTGACTTGTAGAAATTTAGCCGGTGCAACAGGTGATATGCACCGAGTGAGATTGAAAGACGGTCGCAGGCGTAGAATTACAGTCAGAGAAGCCGCAAGACTTCAAAGTTTCCCTGATTGGTTTGAGTTTTCGGGTACGGAAACCAATCAATACAACCAAATAGGCAATGCTGTTGCACCAAATTTTGCGTACCATTTAGCTCTAAACATCAAAAAACATTTATTGGGAGAAACTGAAAATCAGTACATCACCACAGAAAACGAACAACTTAAACTATTTGAGAATGAAGCAATATATCAGTCCCGATAAGTCAAAAACGTTTAGGGAAAAAACACTACAGGTTCAGGAACTGATAAATACCACGCTTTACATTCTTGACAGTTTTGGAGTTCCAGTTGATGCCACGCCAAGAAGATTGGAAAGAATGGCAATAGCATTTTTAGCAAGTGGGGATATTAAATTTATCAGCGGTTATGAAGCGTAATCACCGATGGCTCGGGCTAGGGCAGGGGCTTTGTGGATGGCATCGGCGATGGAGATGCCTCCTTTCCAGTTAGCGGCTACCCAGAGGCCGTGCTGCTCGGCGGCTTTGGCGGCGGCATAGACGGGTAAGATGTCGCGGTTGTACTGTGGGATGGCTTTCTCCCAACGGGTGAAGTGCTGAAAAACGGGTGTCGTTTGGATGCCAAAGAGCCGCTGGAGTTCCTGCGTTACCTGTGTTTTGATCTCGGACTCGGGCAGGAGCGCACGTTCGCGATACAAAGCCCCGCCTACGAAGGTCGTCAGGAGGGCATTGCCTTCGGGGGCGCGTCCATCGAAGACGCTACTTGTCCAGATGCTGCCAGCCGCAAAAAGCCCTTCTTTTTGGGGATGTAGCCCGCCAAAGCCATCCAGGTCGTGTTGGATGGCTTGTTTGGGGAAGGCCGTATGGATAACGGCCATCGGTGGATAATCGACCTTATCAAGGCTACGGGCAAAATCAGGGAAAGCATCTCGGATGAGGGCCGCCGCCACAAAGGCCGGTAGTGCCAGGACAACTTGCTCGGCATCGAGTTTTTGCCCATCGCGTAGGTGTACCCAAAAACCCGACGTGGGTTTGCGTTCGATCCAGGCTACGGCGGTATCGGTCTGGATGTTGAGGCCCTGGGCAAGTTGCTGGGGGAGTTGCTGCATTCCTTCCTTAAAAGTGAGAGAGATTTTTCGTGCGCCAGATTTTTTGTTTTGGATGAAGCCCTTCAAAACGGAGCCGTACTCACGCTCGTATTGAGCCAGGACGGGAAACGTCTCTTCGACCAAAAGCTGTTCAGGATCGCCGGCATAGATACCGGCTACGAAGGTATTGAGGGGATAATCGACGATTTCCTGACAAAAGCGTCGCCGAAAAAAACTGCTCAACGTCTCCTGGTCTGGCCCCGTGCTGCGGCGGCGCATTTCGCTCAGGACGGCCCACTTGGTAGGCCAACTAAAAAAGCCACTCGTGAGGAGGTCCATCGGGCCAGCGGGGAGTTTGCGGTACTTACCCCCTCGAAAGATAAAGCGATCTTTGCTTACCGGATTGGCTGGCACGATGGCTTCTTTGAGACCGATCTGGTGCAAAAAGTCGAGCGTAGCGGCATCACATAGCACCGAATTGGGCCCGTACTCGAGCCGGTAGCCTTCTACGTCTTGGGATCGGATGTAACCACCTACGGCCGGACGAGCCTCCAGGAGGGTATAGGGAGTGGACTGGGTATGGAGGGCGCGGGCCAGGGCAAGTCCCGTAATGCCTGCTCCAATGATGGTAATCATAGGTTTTTGCTTGGATGGAGGATCATAAGATAATCAGTTCGGCGATCAAATCCGCGCCTACGTACCGGTTGAGGCGTTGGATGACATCCGATTTGGCCAAAAGAATCTCCTGGCGCAGGGCGGGAGAGCTAAGCGTAACGCACAAACGCCCGTCTCTGAAGGTGATCTCCTGCGTACGCTCAACGACAAAGCCCCCCATCTCCTGCTTCCAGGCATCCTTGATGCGTGCGGCACGGTACTGGTTTTCGAGGCGATAACTTTCCAGGAGGTGCGTGATGACCGCACGGAGCGGACGGGGTTCATTGGTCGATTTCATAGCTCTAAGTTAGGGATTTCTTCACAAAAAAGGAAAACTTTTAACAGAGATAGATGCTTTATTGGGGTATGAACGAACGCATACGCCAACTCTTAGATGGTTTGAGCCAACACATCTACGAAAAAGACGAAATCATCCGACTTTCTTTGCTGGCA
This sequence comes from Bernardetiaceae bacterium, assembly GCA_036822015.1. GTDB lineage: Bacteria > Bacteroidota > Bacteroidia > Cytophagales > Bernardetiaceae > DAISIL01. The sequence continues at coordinate 67,790 of DAISIL010000001.1, forward strand.
GCCATTGCCGGTGAGAGTGTCTTTTTGTTGGGCCCTCCGGGGGTAGCCAAGAGTTTGATTGCCAGGCGACTCAAATACGCCTTCGCCGATGGAAAGTCCTTTGAGTACCTGATGAGCCGGTTCAGTACGCCCGACGAAGTTTTTGGACCCGTCTCGATCAAAAAACTCAAAGATGAGGACAAATACGAACGTCTCACGGATCGCTATTTGCCCGGGGCTACGGTTGTTTTTTTGGATGAAATCTGGAAAGCCAGCCCCTCCATCCAAAATGCCCTCCTGACCGTCCTGAACGAAAAAATCTACCGCAACGGTGAGCAGGACATCCCTGTCTCCATCAAAGTCATCCTCTCGGCCTCCAACGAACTCCCCCAGGGGGGCGAAGGGCTAGACGCGCTCTGGGATCGCTTTTTGTTGCGGTATATCATCACGGAAATCAAAAAAAATGGTAATTTTTTGAATATGCTCACCAGCACCGAGGATGTGTATGCCGACAACGTAGCCGCAGCGATCAAAATTACACCCCAGGAACTCGAGCAGTGGCAGTCCGAGATCCAAAAAATTGCCCTGCCGCCCGAAGTCTTGAATACCATCCAGGTCATTAAGCAGCGGCTCGTGGAACACGACCAAAAAGGCGGCGTGCCGTTTCAGGTCTATGATCGCCGCTGGAAAAAGATCGTGCAACTGCTCAAAACATCGGCTTTCCTAAACGGCCGCCAGGCAGTCGATCTGATGGACTGTTTCTTGATGGTGCATTGCCTCTGGAATACCCCCGATCAGCTCGAGCCGCTGCAAGCCATCGTTTCGGAGACCATCCGCAAGCACGGTTATAGTGTGGCACTCAACCTTAACGGTCTCAAAAAAGAAATCCAGGACTTAGAAACAGACATCCAGCAGGAGACCCACGTACGGGTGGCACGCACCGAAGATGAACTGTACCTGATCGACCATACGTATTACGAAGTCGAAAAACTGGATAGCTACCTGGATGGTAAGTTTATCAAACGTTCGGACTATGAAAAGCTCAAACGCGAGGAGGCGATCTCGATCAGTGTTTATGACCAAAACTACAAGCTGACCTACAAAGTCAAGGCACAGCGATCGAAGGAAGCCCACCAAATTGATGTTTTTCATAACGCCCAGCTACTGCCCTTCCAGATGCGGGTGCAAAAAATAGAAAAGCATGAGGAGATTCCGCGTCCGCCACACCCACTGGTACGCAAATATTGGGATGAGAGCATTCAGCAGTTATCCGACTACATCGACAAGCACCTCCAAAGCCTCGATACCGATGCCCCGGAGGCTCTCCAAGGGCTGGACGATCATCTGTTTGTGCCTCGGCATTTGTCCCAGATTGTGCGCTCAAATCTCAACGCCTCCATCAATACCCTCAATAGCCTTCGCATTCGCTTAGAGAAGTTACAACACAGCTACTTACGCCTCGAGGAGCCAGTTTAGAACAGCTTAAAGGGAGTATGTGGTGGTGATAAAGTTTCAAAATTCGTAACTTTACAAGTGCACAAAGATAGCATCAATCCATACACCGATTTTGGCTTCAAAAAAACCTTTGGGGAGGAGGCAAACAAAGACCTTTTCATTGATTTTTTGAACCAGCTTTTACCCGTCCATCACCAGATAGCCGAACTTAACTCCCGTAACGTAGAAAACCTGGCTGATCTGTCGGTAGAAGGCAAGCGAACTAACCAACCTAAGCACCGAACAGCGAGATAGATACGAGCAGAGATATGAAAAGTGTCATCGAAACGGCGGTGGAAGAAGCCGTAGAAGAACAAGCCCTGGAAATTGTCAAAAAGATCATCAAACGCAACTTGACAAACGAGGAGATGGCAGAAGATGCGGGCTTGTCAGCCCAACAAATGGAGCAACTACGAAACGAGACCAACAACAACGGAGAGGACTGATCTACATGCTTGCTTTGTCTTTTCCCCAAAAAAAAATCAGACAGAAGGACTGCCTTATAGGTTTGTATCAACACGATATGTGCCCCCGGCAAGAATCGAACTTGCATTTACAGTTTAGGAAACTGCCGTTCTATCCATTGAACTACGGGGACTATCTCTAAATTATTCACAAAATTAAGACAAAAAACCGGTTGAGTGGATGTATTTTCGGTAATTTGTTGTTTTTTAGTAAGTAAAACAAACTAAATTTCTGAATGACCAAAAAAAACGCCCAGGTTCCTTCGCTTTCCTTAGTGCAACTCATTGTCGCGGGGATGCAAGAAAAAAAAGCTAAGGATATTCTTATCCTTGATTTGCGTGAAATCCCACAAGCTGTTGCTGATTATTTTGTGATCGCGACTGGCACAACGGATGTACACGTAGATGCCATCCAACAATCGGTACAAAAAGAAGTCCATTTGAGCCACGGCGAGCGTCCCTGGCATAGCGAAGGGCAAAGCAATCGGGAGTGGGTACTCCTTGACTTTGTGGATGTGGTGGCACATGTTTTTCAAGAGAAGAAACGCCAGTTTTATCGTTTGGAAGAACTCTGGGGCGATGCCCGCTTCTTGCCCGTTCCCGATCAACAATTTACCACTTCTTCTGGTACAGAATAACAAATTCGCCACGCGCAAAGTTACTATCTTTGCACACAAGTATTCGTGAAGGCTTTCACCCAATGTTATGAGCAATACCGATAATAACGCATCCAACAACAAAAAGAACACACCGCGTCCCTCCCCATCGCGCAACGGCAATAACTATCAAGTATGGATACTGATTGCCCTGGTAGCTGTGATTATAGGCTTGACGATGTTTAATCGTAGCAGTACTGTGCCGATTACACAAAAGCAGTTTGAGCAGATGGTTACCTCCGGTGAGGTTAAAGAGGTGGTTATCTTCAATGAACATATAGTAGAAGTTACGCTGACGGCCGATGCCTTGAGTAGCCAGGAACACGAGCAGCGCATCGAGCGCAGTGGCGGGATCATTGACCCCCGTGGGCCGCACTACAAATTTGAGACAACATCGGCACTGATTGAGCCGCTCTACGCCCGTTTGCACGAGTTGCAGGAGCAGGTTCCGCCTGAGCAGCGTATTGTCATCCAGGCCAAGCGCAGGGAGGATTTTATGAATATCTTCTACACCTGGGGATTTTTCCTGATCTTGTTGCTGGGTTTTTGGTACTTGATGCGGCGGATGGCGGGCGGCGGCCCCGGTGGGCAGTTGTTCAATATCGGTAAAGCCAAAGTATCGCTCTTCGATGCCGAAAATAAGGTCAAGATCACGTTCAATGATGTTGCTGGACTGGATGAAGCCAAAGAAGAAGTGGAGGAAATTGTAGAGTTTCTCAAAAACCCCTCTAAGTACACCGACCTCGGCGGCAAGATTCCGAAAGGTGCTTTGCTTGTTGGCCCTCCCGGTACAGGTAAGACCTTGCTTGCTAAGGCTGTAGCCGGAGAATCAGGCGTGCCGTTTTTTTCGCTGTCTGGTTCTGATTTTGTGGAGATGTTTGTGGGCGTAGGGGCTGCCCGTGTCCGTGATCTTTTTAAGCAAGCCAAAGAAAAAGCACCTTGTATCATCTTCATTGATGAAATTGATGCTGTTGGGCGTTCGCGGAGCGGAGGCAGTCGTATGCCAGGTTCCAACGACGAGCGCGAGAATACCCTGAACTCGCTTTTGGTGGAAATGGATGGCTTCTCCACCGATTCTGGCGTAATCATCCTGGCGGCCACCAACCGCCCCGACGTGCTGGATAGTGCCTTGTTGCGTCCGGGCCGCTTTGACCGTACGATCAGCATCGACAAACCGGACATCAAAGGACGCGAAGCCATCTTTAAGGTGCATCTGGGCCCCCTCAAAAATTCCCCAGACATCGACGCTAAAAAACTCGCTGCCCAAACACCAGGCTTTGCTGGTGCCGAAATTGCTAACATTTGCAACGAAGCAGCCCTTATTGCTGCCCGTAACAACAAGAAGCACATCGAGATGGATGACTTCGAGGCAGCCATTGATCGGGTTATTGGCGGGCTGGAAAAGAAAAACAAAATCATTTCTCCCGAAGAAAAACGCATCGTGGCTTATCACGAAGCCGGACATGCCATTGCGGGCTGGTTCCTCGAATACGCCGATCCGCTCGTAAAGGTCAGTATTGTTCCCCGAGGGGTAGCCGCCCTGGGCTATGCTCAGTACTTGCCAAAGGAGCAGTTTTTGCATACCACCGAGCAACTCATCGACAGTATGTGTATGGCCCTGGGCGGGCGGGCAGCCGAAGAGATCATCTTTGGGCGCATCTCTACGGGAGCTTTGAGCGACTTAGAGCGCATCACGAAGATGGCTTACAGCATGGTTTCCATTTATGGGATGGACAAAGAGATCGGAAACATCTCTTTCTATGATCCACAAAGTCAGGATTTTGGATTCTCTAAGCCCTATTCCGATGCCACCGCCGAGCGCATTGATAAGCAAGTCAAGAAACTCATTGATAGCGCGTATGAGCGTACCAAAAAGCTCTTGGAAGACAAGCTCAATGATCTCGAAACCATTGCCAAAGAACTCCTCGATAAGGAAGTAATTTTTCAGACCGACGTAGAACGCTTAATTGGTAAGCGTCCTTTCGATACGCCTACGACCTACGAAGCTTTCACCCAAGACCTTGAGCCGGCAGTTGTTACCAGACCAGAGAACGAAGAGTAACGGGCGTTTTTTCTACGTATGGATACACCTCTGTTTGGGTGGGCTGATATGTGCCTGTGCAAATCTTGGCGCACCCACGGGTGGACCCGCCGATGAAGCACCTCCGGAGCTTTTGGCTACCTTCCCGCCCGACCAAACGACCAACTTTAAGGGGCAGAGCATCCAACTGGTTTTTGATGAGTGGATTGCAGTCAATAATCTCAATAAAAACTTGCAAATATCGCCACTCACCGAGAACAAATATCGCTATACCCAAAAGAAAAACATCCTTATTCTGGAGTTTGAGCAACCCCTTGATACCAATACCACCTATACGCTCAACTTTGGTGAAGCCATCACTGACATCACCGAGAAAAACAAGGCCCTCAACATTCGCCTGGCTTTTAGTACAGGGGCTTTCATCGACTCGCTCCGCATGACAGGGCAGGTGCGGGATTTGCTCACCCACAAAGCCCTCAAAGGTGTCGCTGTCCTGCTCTACAACGCCGAGGACTCCCTGGACATCCGAAAGTCCAAACCGCTTTACTTGACGCAGGCAGACACTGCGGGGCGCTATACGCTCACCAACATCAAAGCCGGTGTGTATCGCGCCTACGCCCTCGTCGAAAAAACAGCCAATTTTATCTACGATAAAAGCGAAGAACAGATCGCTTTCTTGCCCGCACCCGTTACGATTGCTCCACCTGCCGGACTGGAACAGGACTTTGAGACCCTTACCTATGACCTGGATACGCTCCGCTTGCGTAGTGGACGCAGAAACAAACAACTCTACGAACTCAAGTTTAGCAAACCCTTCCAGACCTACAACGTGCGCCTAGATTCGGCTTATGACACAACGGTTTATCACATCGGAAAAGAGGAGTACATCACTTTTTTTTATCGCAATCTGCAAGAACCCGATAGCCTCTCTGCCACCATTGCGGCTACCGATGCCGTCGGGAGGCGCGTCGATACAACCTTGATGCTGTACTTTGAACCCGCCAAACGCCCGCAGGACATTCCCTTCACGCAAATCGAAGAACCGACGAGTGGAAACAAATTTGTTCCGCAAAGTTCCGTAGCCACGACGCTGCGGTTTAGCAAACCCATTCATCAGATGTTTGTCGATAGCATCGCCTTCAAGAGCGACCGCGATACGGCCTGGCAGGCTGTCTCGGATACGCTCCTGGGCTGGAACCACAACCGCACCGAACTCACCTTACGCATCCCATCGGGTTTTGATTCGGCTTTTGTCTGGCAACTCAAAGCCGCTGCTTTTATCTCCGTCGAAAACGACACCTCCCAGCTCCAAACGATCAACTACACCACCAAAGCCGCCGGTGATTTTGGCGTGATTGCGGGGCAGGTGGTGGGTATTCCCAGCGATACGCATTTTATCCTGCAACTCATCTCGGCCGGAAAGGTGGAGCAGGAACTATACGATGCCCGCACGTTTCGCTTTACCTACGTTAGCCCAGGCAAAAAAACATTTCGTATCCTCCTGGATACCAACGGAAACCGTCAGTGGGATAAGGGCGATATTCGCTTTCGTATCTTGCCCGAGCCGGTATTTTTTCCACCTAATCAGATCGACCTCAAAGCCAACTGGGAGATCGAAGGAGAACAAATTCAGGTGCAGTTGAACTAAACCCAGATCGCATGGACGGCAAAAGTCTTGACTTGTATCGCCAACGCCTCGAGCAGTTGCGGGCATGGCTCCCCGAAGCCTTCCCCGAGCAGCAACTGGATTGGCAACGCTTACGTCAAGCCCTCGGGCAAGAAAACACCCCGTCTGCCCCCGAATACTACCAGCTTTCCTGGCCCAGCAAAAGCCAAGCCCGCCAAGAAGCCTTCACACCCACGACAGCCACGCTTACACCCATCCGTGAGCAAAGCATCAATTTTGATGAAGCCAAACATATATTCATTGAAGGTGAAAATTTGGAGGTACTCAAAATCCTTCAAAAAGCGTATTTTGGTCAGATAAAAATGATCTATATTGACCCACCCTACAACACCGGTAACGATAGCTTTGTCTATCCCGATAACTTTGCCGAGACCCGTGCCAGCTACAAAGCCCGTACCCAAAGCGAACTTTGGCAAAAAAACACCCGAGACAATGGGCGTTTTCACTCTCTTTGGCTTTCCATGATGTACCCGCGCTTGTACTTGTCTCGCAATCTGTTACGAGAGGATGGCGTTATTTTTATCTCCATTGATGATAACGAAATTGACAATCTAAAACTGCTCTGCAACGAAATTTTTGGTGAAGAAAACTACGTTGCGACTATCGTTTGGGAAAAAAAATACGCGCCTGCCAACGATGCCAAGTACCTCTCGACGACACATGAGTACATCCTCTTGTATGCCAAAAATAAAATGGTATGGAGACCGATTCTGGAAGAGCGAACGCCGGCCATGAATGCCCGTTACAAAAATATCGACAATGATCCACGCGGACCCTGGAAGCCTGGTGGTTTTTCCGTCAAGACGTACAGCCCCAGCTACGATTACCCCATCAAGACACCCAGCGGCAAAATCGTGCATCCACCCAAAGGAGGCTGTTGGCAGACCTCCGAAGCTCGATACTTTGAACTATTGAAAGATAACCGCATCTACTTCGGCAAAAACGGGGATGCCAAACCACAGATCAAGCAATTTTTGAATGAAGTCAAGCAAGGTTTAGTAACCAAAACGCTTTGGAGCCACTCCGAGGTAGGCAGCACACAAGTAGCGATGCAAGAACTCGAAAGCCTCCTCGGCAATAAGTTTTTTGATACGCCCAAGCCCACCAGACTCATCCAGAAGATGCTCCATATCACGGTGCAAAAAGATGAGAATGCCCTCATCCTGGATTTTTTCGCTGGGTCGGGGACACTAGCCCAGGCGGTACTGGAGGCCAATGCCGCCGATCAGGGCAACCGCCGTTTTGTTTGTGTCCAACTGCCCGAACCCCTACCCGAGGGCAGTCATGCCCACAAAGCTGGCTTTACCCATATTGCTCAAATTACCCGTGAGCGCATCCAAAAAGCCATCGAACGATTGCAAGAGCAGCTTCAGTTCTCTGCCCAAGTGCCGCCTGGCGTAGCCGTCTATCGCCTCTCTCCGAGCCATTTTAAGGCTTGGCAAAGCCAGGCAAAAGATGAAGTAGAGATTGCTCAACAACTCTTTGATTATCAAAAAACTACAAAAGAAGATGCCCAAGGGGAAGCCTTGCTCACCGAACTCCTCCTCAAGCTCGGCATTCCCTTACAGGCTCACCCGATCACCAAAACGCCCGAGGGTTTTTATCAGGTAGGGGCGTATTGGTTTTGTTTCCAGCCTTACCAGCCCATGCACACCGAGCGCATTCTCAGCGGACAGCCCGGCCATGTTGTTTTTTTGGGAGAATCTTTTGTTACCGATCACGATTTGGCTAATCTCAAAGCCAATCTTGCCCTTCACCAGATCAACTTAACGGTAGTCTAAGGTCATGCAAGCGCATCAGGTCATCCAACTTCCTTTCGATGAAGCCATCGTAGAAAAGACGATCCAAAACGCCCTCCAAAAACTCCCCCATACACACGCCCGCCTCATGTACGCCCGGCCGGCCATCGAAGTTTATGATAACCTCGTGATGGGCGACATGGCCAAAAACGCCCTACTGGTCTATTTGCGGCGGCATTGCCACAAACCCATCATAGATTATGACGAAATACGAACGGATGATTTTAAAAATGTTGATCCAGGGTGGGATTTTCAATTTGGCAAAAGAGGTATTAGGGTAGAGGTCAAATCCTCTATCCCGACGCGGGGCGAAACCCCCGAGGCAATCATCCGTCAGCGCGACATCAAGATTACGGCAAGCCACGACAAGGGAAAAACCTGGATTCCCGTTGAGGCGATCACCTCCGAGATACACGTTCAGGTGTACTTCTATGCGACTACCTACCGCCGAGGCTACGATCAGCTCTCGGACTTAGAGGCAGCCATACGGGCAGATAAGTCCGCTGCCCGAAGCATCATCAAGGTCGAAAAATACCATCAGCCACTGTTTTTTGGTTGGGAGGGCAAGCGTCAAATCCTCCGCTATGCCGCCACTTTGCAGCCCAACACCTGGACATTTCCCTGGACAAATCGCATCTATTGGCGTTGCCCGATTGCGCAAGCCCGCAGTTTACCCGAACTCATGGAGATCATTGATAGGGAGCCTTAAACGGAGGAGTTGGTTAGGCATAGACTTTTTTCCACCAATGCTGGAAGACAAGCAAGGCCCAGACGTGGTTTTGTTCGTAATCTTGTCCAGCAAAGATGCGTTTTTTGAGAGATTCGATGTAAGTCATCGAAAACAAGTTCTGTTCTTGCAATAATCGACTATCCAAAAGTGCTTCGAGCATGGGACGCAGCTCACCCTGGAAGCCCTTTTTGAGTGGCACATCAAAACCCTGTTTGGGGCGGTGGTACAACGCCCGAGGCAGCAGTTCCCGAAAGGCATCCTGTACGATGCGCTTCTTGTGCGTACCTTTGATCTTGAAGCGTTCTGGCAGGCCAAAAGCAAAATCTACGACATGGTGATCCAAAAACGGGACGCGCACCTCCAGCCCGTGTGCCATGCTCATCTGATCGACTTTGTGGAGCATATCGTTGGGGAGCAGATAGCGCACATCCTGACGCAAGATGTCGTTGATGTCCGCTCCGGTGATACCCTCGGTATAGCTCTGGACGACTGCTTCGATGGTCTCGGTATTCATTTGTGCGCGGGCTTCGGGACAAAACAGCTGGGTAAGGGCCGGGTCGGATAGAAAGCTACTCAAAAACCAATAGCGTTCCTGGGGGCTGCGCTGCACGGCTTCGGCAAAGCGGTTGAGTTGTCGAAACTTATTGGAAAAGAAGCCATTGCGTGATTGAGGTAGGCGCGAGAGCAAGCCTCGGTTTTGGGACAGAAGCTGGGGCAAGAACCCGCCCTGACGGATACGCCACTCGGCATAGTGCTTTTGGTAGCCAGCAAAAAGTTCGTCGCCGCCATCCCCCGAAAGGGCCACCTTGACCGACTGCCGAGTGCGCTGGCTCAAAATGAACGTCGGGATGGCCGAAGAGTCTGCGAAGGGTTCGCCCAGGAAGTCAAGCAGCGATTGGACGGCATCGAAAAGATCACGGTTGGTGAGCGAAAACGTCGTATGGCGCGTCCCCAGATGGCGAGCCACCAACTGGGCGTAGCGGGTTTCATCGAAGAGCGGTTCATCTTGATAGCCAATCGAAAAGGTATGCAGATCCGAGTGATCCTGTGCGGCCAAAGCCACGATGAGAGAGGAATCTATGCCCCCACTCAAAAAAGCACCCAGCGGCACGTCAGCCATTAGGCGCATCCTGACGGAGGCCTGCATCCGCTGGCGTAGTTCGGCTTGGGCGGCGGCATAGGTGCTGTATTGCGCCCGAAAAGCCGGCACTTCGTAGAAAGATCGGGTACTGACCTGGTTGCTGCGGATGCGCAACAGATGCCCGGGCGGGAGTTTTTTTACCCCATGTAAGATCGTGAGCGGATAAGGAACGTAATGCAAGCGAAAGTAGAGCTGGAGGGCGGCGTAGTTGAGGTTCTGGGGGATGTTGTAGGTGCGTAGGGACTGGAGTTCGGAGGCAAAGACGAGTTTATTTTCATCCTGAAAATAGACCAGCGGCTTAATACCCAGGCGATCACGGGCAAGCAGGAGTTCGTCTTCTTGGGCATCATAAAAGCAAAAGGCAAAGAAGCCATTGAGGGCATCCAGCCCGTCTTCTCCTTTTTGGATCAGCCAATGGAGCAGTGTTTCGGTATCGCTCTTGGTCTGAAACGAAACCCCGTGCAGTTGCGCCCGTAAGTCTTTGTGGTTGTAGATTTCGCCATTAAAAATCAGCCAATAACGCTTCGAAGGATCGGACATGGGTTGATCGGCCGCCGCCGAAAGATCAAGGATAGAAAGCCGCCGGTGGCCCAGGGCAACGTACTGATCGTTAAAAAAACGCCCTACGTCTGGCCCGCGATGGGTCAGGGCATCGGTAGCCGCTTTGTTTTTTATCATATCGAAGCGACCAATTTCGTTGAAGGCATATACACCCGTGATCCCACACATAGTTTTTTCTTTTTGCCGGAATGAGTTAGCACACAAAGATAAGAACATCGGCACAAAGATTGACTAACAAAGAACAGACGAACCCTCAAAAATCACTTCACATAATGTTCATGCAAGAAATGCAGGTATTTCCATAACTTTCTTACAATGATTGCGTATTTTTGTACAAACTCAAACTCGAGATGCGAGCATACGGATTTTGTAGCCTATCCCCCCCACGACCTACCACCGAACACAGCATGAATGACAATACATTCAATGAAAACGATCCAAACTATCTTTTTTGTTCTGATTTTCTCATGTGGTCTTGCTGCCCAAACGGTCAATCGCGTTCAGCAAGCCACCGACTCGGGCAACCCCATCGCAGAGGCGACTTTTGGGGCCGTCCCAACAGCAGGTAACTTATTGATTGCGGTTACGGGTGTCCGTTCGGGGGGGAATAACACCACAGCAGCCATCGGGACAACCAACGCCAACCTCGAAGACCTGGCCCTGAATGCCACCACCCCCACAGGCTGGACAAAAGTAGTCGAAAACTACTTCCGCACCAATGACGGTAACCGGAGAGGCATTGCGATCTTTTACAAAATCGCTGGGGCAGCCGAACCCACCACCGTTACCACCCGTTGGGATGACGGGGCAACCCAAAACCATCTCATCATACAGGAGTTTAACCTGGTTGGGGGCGGGACGATCGCCTTTGATGTGGCCGCGAGCAGTAACACAGGTACGGGTGCGGCCAACAACCTCTCCACCGGAACTACGGCCGCCACAGCACAGGCTAACTCGCTCATCATCACGGGATTGATGTCCAGAGAAACAGCCACGGCCGCCACCTGGACAAACGACATCGCCAACAACATCCTCTTCAACGCCACCGAAGGGGCCGCCGTAACCGTACAAAGTGCTTATGGCGTAGCGACCGTGCAAGGAACCAAAGAAAGCACGGCTACCATCGCCGAAAACCTACTCATGAACTCGGGCATCGTTGCTTTTAGCTTGACCCCAGCCGCCACTTCGGCCTCCTTCACCACCACCATCACGCCCGGTAGCTGTACCGTAGGCTTTGATGCTACCCCCTCTATCTCGGCTAGCGGTGCGCTCACTTATGCCTGGGATTTCGATAACGACGGCAACTTCAACGACGGAACAGGCATCAACCCCAGCTTTACCTTCGGATCAGTGGGGCCGCACACGGTAAGCCTGCAAGTAACCGATGCCGCCAGCACGACCAGCAGTACGAGCAGTACCTTCAGCCTCAATCCCACCGTAGCCGCTACCTTCACGACCAGCAATAGCCCGGGCAGCAATACGGTCATCTTCAATGCCTCCGCATCCAATGCCGGACCGGGAGCCACCTATAACTGGAACTTTGGCGATGCCACCACCAGCACGCAGGGGCCCTCCGTCAATCACACCTACGCCGCTACGGGTACCTACAACGTAACCCTCACCATCACAACGCCCTGCGGCGGAAACGGCAATGCCGCCCAAAACGTAACGACCCAAGACTGCACGCCTTCGGCAAATCTTTCCTTTGCCGAGGTTGCCAATGCCGCCGGTGCCAATCTCGGGGGCGGCAAAGATGGTGGTTCTGCCTGGGCCGACTTCAACAACGACGGTTGCCTAGACCTGATCGTCAATACAACCGGGCAGGGTACACGGATATTTCAGAGCGACTGCAACTTACCCAACCCCCAGTTTACGGACGTAACCGCTGCCCGAGTGCCACTGAATGCCAACAACGACCGCGACGGTAACAACCAGGTGGATATTCTCCAAATCAACCTAGAACGCTCCGCCGTTTGGGCGGATCTCAATAACGACGGGCTGCCCGATTTTGTCCGCAATAGCTCCACCCGCATCGAAATTTATATCAACCAGGGCGGACCCAACTTCAACTTCGAGATGATATGGTTTTTGGCAACCAATAACGTCGGCTGCGGCGCAAACATCATCAATGGTTCTCATCTGCTGCCCACGCTCAATGGCTGTGGCAACGGTGGCGGCAATGGTGTCGGGCAAGCCAACTTTTGCATGAATGGCGAGGGTGTGGGTTTTGTTGATTATGATAACGACGGGTTCCTGGACGTGATTTTGGAGAACCATGACTACGGCGTGGATATTTTCACCAACCGCCTGCCCGCTTTCCTGGCCGGTACTGCCAATACCCCTTTTGAGCTACGCACCTGCAACAACACGGCCGCCCAGAACGCTGCCGCTGTTCCTGCCTCTAACGGTACCGGACTGATTGAGCGTGCCACCGATGGCGACTACATGACCGTCGGCGACTACAACCTCGATGGCTACCTCGACATCCTGGCCCGCAAGCGCGGCAACGGCCCCGGCCCCACGCAGTTTGCCAATGACCTCTTCACCAACAACACCAACGGCACGTTTACGCTCGACAACCAAAACTTCGCCGAGGATGCCGACAATGGAAACAAAGGCGGGGTGGCTTTCTGTGATTTTAATGCCGACGGACGATTTGATATTGTCTGGACAGAACACACCAACGATGGACGAAAAGCCGTCATCTGGCTACAGGATGCCCCAACGGCGACCTTCCCTGCCCGTCTCAACCCCGATCCTTTGCAGGCACTCATCGCCGACCAGGGGGTAGGTGTCGTCGATGGGGTGGCTTGCGGCGATGTGGACGGGGATGGTTACGCCGATCTGGCTTTGGGGGCAAGCAACGGCATCTTTTTGTTTCGCAATACGCTCCCCACGCCAGGTGGAGCCGTAGGCTTTGATTTTGTTCAACGCTTTGGTACACAAAACTTTGAAGGGATAAACCTGGTGGACTACGACGGCGATGGCGACCTAGACCTCTACGGAAACGTCGCCGGAGGCAACAACCGCCTTTGGCGCAACACAACCACCATCTGCGATTACATCAAGGTAGAGGCTCTCCAGTGCATCGCCCCCGGGCTGTACCGAGAAGCCATCGGGGCGACCATCGAAATACGCAATCCAGGTGGCGGCCCCGCCATTGCCTCCCTCCAGGATGTCAATGCGGCCAAAGGACATGGCTCCCAAAACCCCCTCACGATCACGACCGGAATCCCTAATCAAAATGCTGTTTATCAGGTGTTTGTGCGCTTTCCGCCCTATAACGTCGATCTGGATGGGAATGGCACTATCGAAAATCCCAACCCGAACGGACAAAACGAAACCATCCTGGAGACCTTTTCGGTCAATGTACGGCCGTCGGATTTTCCCAACAACACCGTCCGTATTTCGAGTTTCTTCTCGATCAGTGGTGGGGCTTCTAATTGTGTGGAGCAACTTTTGCCCGTCCAACTGGCCAACTTCGGTGCCTTTGCCCAAGATGACCAGGTAAAAGTCCATTGGATCACGGTAGCCGAGCAGAACAACAGCCATTTTATCGTGGAGCGATCCACCAACGGGGAGGTTTTTGAGTGGGTGGCCCGCGTCAATGGCAAAGGCAACAGCCAGGACGGACAAGCCTATGCCGCCTATGATCCACGGCCCTACATCGGGCATTCGTACTATCGCCTGCGGCAAGTCGATCTGGACGGGTCTGAACACCTCTCCCGAGTCGTGAATGTCTATTTTGAGCCGCCGGCCGGTAGGCGTGCCGAACTCACCTTGCTCGGTAATCCCGTCCGGATCGGGACACCCATAGAGGCGGCTTATCACGCCTTTGGGCAGGAGCGCGTCCAGGTATCCCTTCACGATACGATGGGACGAACTTACTTTCAGAAAGACTGGCGCATTCAGGCGGCGGGCTATCACACGCTCCATGTCCCCACGGATCATCTCACAAAAGGTGTATATTTGTTGCGCTTTCAGACCAAGGCCGGTTTGATCGTCAAAAAAATACTCCTGCACTGATGAAACACCCTTTTTTCTTTGTCTGTACGCTTGTCTTTCTCGCAGTTGCCTGCCAAAAGAAGACCAGTCCGCCCGTTCTACCCGAGCAGCCCGCCCGCCAAAAAACCTTTGCCCCCGGCGTAGATTTGGGGGAAGTCCAAAACGCAAAGATTGATGAAGCCTCCGGACTGGTGGCTAGCCAGCAACATGCAGGCACGTACTGGACACACAACGACAGCGGCGATAAGGCACGCATCTTTGCCGTCTCCGAAACGGGACAAGACCTCGGCACTTTTCTCCTCGAAGGCATCACACTCAACGACCACGAAGACATTGCCCTCGGCAAGGGAAGCATTTTTTTGGGGGATTTCGGGGACAACCGCGCCAAGCGATCCGAGTACATCATCTATCATTTCCCCGAACCCAGCCCCGAAGCAAGTGGCACCAAACACGAGATCGAGGCAAAATCTATCGCCGCCATTCGGTTTCGTTATCCCGATGGGGCCCGAGATGCCGAGACGCTTCTCTACGACCCCTGGTCTGATTCACTCTTTGTCCTCACGAAGCGGGAGCAGCGCGTCCGACTTTATCGCTTGCCCAGCCAAAGCCCTGATCCTGAAACTATTCTGACGGCCGTCTTCTTGATCGACCTACCCTACCACATGAGCGTTGGCGGCGATATTTCGGCTGATGGCAGCGAAATTCTCATCAAGAGTTACCAGGAGGTTTTTTATTGGAAACGCCCCGAAGGAATGCCCCTGGCAACGGCCTTGCAGCAAAACCCCGAGGTATTGGACTACGACCCCGAACCACAGGGCGAGAGTATCGCCTGGAAAGCCGACGGCAGCGGTTTTTTTACCGTTTCGGAGGAACGCCATCAGATACCCGCCCAGATGCGGTTTTATGCCCGTCGATGATGCGCTAAGGCGAAGAATTTTTGGAGGGCAGTAGAAAAGTCCGTATTTTTCGGTTTAACAGCAGATTAGAAATTATCCACGATCCATTACCGAATTGCCATGGTCTCTAAGTTTTTCCTATCTCTCGTTTGGTGCTTATTTTTCGCTGCTTTGAGCCACGCACAAAGCACGCTCAACGACCCCCTCAAAAAACCCGCGATCTGGAAAGCCCTCGAAGAAAACCCGGCCGACGAAGGGCTGTGGTATCAGTATATGGGTAAGGAAGAAAGCAAGATGAGCCAGCAGCAGTACGATCAATTTATTGGTTGGCGGCAGGAGCTTCTCCTGCGTCTGGCCCGCCGCAACAGCGCCGCCCGTGCCGCCGAGCAAGCCCGCCAGAAAGCCCGTGCTGATTCCATCGCGCTGGTACAAAAGCAAGCCGAAGAGGAAAAACTCAAAAATCCCTACCAGGGCAAATCCGCCGCCGAAATCAAAGCCCTCCTGACACAGGAAGCTCTCATTATGGAGGAGAGCGACGAACTCACCGAACTCAAAGGCAACCTTTACGTTAATTTTGACATCCTCGAAGAAAAATACAAAGCCGAGTTTCAGCGGCTCGGACAGACCTATCAGCCCTACCATGACGTATATCCCGACGAAAGCTACCCACATGTGCGCTGGTGCGAGGATCAAGAAAAACGCCTACGCGCCCTCAAAGAAGCCAAAGTGCGGGCCCTACGACTGAACAACTAGCAAATCTTGTGTATGCTCATCCGATTTGTATGGATCGCTGGCTGGCTTTGGGCAGCAACAGCCCTAGGACAATCCACCCCCGATAATCCCTGGCTCAAAGACATGCAGGCGACGTATCCCGATCATCCGGCGGTCTTCTTGCTCAAAAAGAAAACCTATCGCCTGGTGCAGGAGGGAAGCCAGCAGTGGTTTATCTACGAGGATTATCACAGCGAAATATTGCATCTCCGCGAGGGTTCCGCTGATTGGGCCGACGATCAGATCACCTACTCCCAG
Source organism: Bernardetiaceae bacterium (assembly GCA_036822015.1). GTDB lineage: Bacteria > Bacteroidota > Bacteroidia > Cytophagales > Bernardetiaceae > DAISIL01. Next base: position 84,272 of record DAISIL010000001.1, read on the forward strand.
TTTTCGGAGATCATTGGCTTTAATGCCTACACCCTTGTCCCGACACCCGATGGCGGCCACCAAAAGCTGTCCTACATTCATTTTTCGGATCACAACTGGGTACAGGAGGATGTCTTTTACGATGATACGCGGGTGCGCAAGTTTATTTTGCCCAAAATTTCGGTGGGTGTCATTACGGTCTTGCGCTACACCCGCAAGATCAAAGATGCGCACTTCTGGAACGGCTTCTTCTTTAGCTCGGCTTTGCCCATTGAGCAGGCAGCGGTACAGGTGGAGTTTCCGGATTCGGTGGATGTGATTCCGGAGATGTTTCATTTGGAGAAACTCGAGGAGCTAACGGCGAGTCAGAGCGCGAATAGTTTTGGTTGGGTGGCACGTCGAGTACCTGCCCAGCAGTTGGGTTTGCCGAAGTCTCCGCCGCTGCGCCAAACGGAGCCACATGTGGTGTTTCGTTTGGGGAGTTTTGGTAGGCAGCGGTCTTTTTTGCGGAGCTATCACGATCTATGCCGTTGGTATTACACTTTTGTTGAGGCGATTGACAAACGGGCGGATTGGGGGCTAGTAGATCGGACGGCCGAGATCACGGCAGGGGTGCGCTCGGAGCGAGAGGCAGCCGAACGGATTTTTGCATGGGTACAGCAGCACATCCGCTACCTGGCTTTTGAGGAGGGCTGGAGTGGTTTTATTCCCGAGATGCCTTTGCAGGTGTGCCAAAAGGGCTACGGCGACTGCAAGAGCATGTCCAGTTTGTTGGTGGGGCTGCTGCGGACGGCAGGCATTCGGGCGCACTTTGCCTGGATTGGCTCCCGTGATTTGCCCTACACCTACGCTCAGCTACCCACGCCACTCTCCGACGACCACATGATCGTGATGGCCTTGCTGGAGGGAGATACACTTTGGCTGGATGCCACTTCGCCGTATCGTCCTTTCGGGACGGCAGCGCATTTTGTGCAGGGCAAGGAGGCCCTGGTTGGGTTGGGACCGGATAGCTGCTTGATTGCCGCCATCCCACAGGCACCGGCTGCCCATAACCAGATCAAGGATTCTTGTCATTTTTATTTTGAGCAAACGCACATACGCGCCGAGGGGGTGCTTCGTCTTTCGGGCTATGCCAAAACGGTTGTCGCCGAAGTCTTGCAGGCGCATCAGCCCGACGAGTTGCAGAATATCTTACCACGCCTGCTCCAGTACGGACATCCCTCCGTACAACTCCAGCACGTAAACATCCGCCATTTTGATGGTACGCCCGTGCCCCTCGAAATTCATTATACACTGCTCCTGAAAGACTACCAGCGCATCTTCCGAAACGAGGTGTACTTCAACCCACACGTATCCATGATCTGGAAAGAAAAATTTCTGACCGCTGACCGTCGTGTGGCATGGGTCAATTCTTATGCCTTTGAGCAGCAGCATATCTACACGTTTCACCTACCGGAAGGCTTTCGCAACCTCTCTACACTCAAAGATGACGCTTGGCAATCCCCTGATTTTGGCTATACTTGTCGGTATGAGCGCGACGGACAAAAGTCCATGACGCTGCGGCAGCACTTCTACAACAACGGACTAGCCATCCAGCCCGAGCAGTTTGCGGACTGGAACCGCATGATAGAGCAACTCACCCGTCTGTACCAAGAAAACGTACTGCTGGCCCGCTAATGACTCAAAAAGCATATTGCACACCGATAAGCCAGCGGCGTTTTTCGAGGCGGTAATCAAAGCGATGCGCGTTGTTTTTGAGCAAAAAACGATCCTGATTGAGGAGGTTATGGACCCAAAGGCTGACTTCTAGCCGCTTTGTGGGCGTAATGCCTAGTTTGGTATCCCAGTTGAGCCAGGCGGCGACCTGCTCGGGACGAAAATCCTCCGTTTCGGGGATGATGTCGGAGTTTCGTCGGCGCACCATACCCTGGTAGTTGCCGATCAGGGAGGCAAAGCCCCACCGGTGATGATAGCGAACGCCGGCATTGGCTCGGTGAGCCGGATACCAGGTCAGGAGGCTGCTTTGGGCGATGCCCTGATCCGTGATGCGCTCGCGAAGGCGGTGGTTGTAGGCATAATTGAAGAAACCCGAGAGGGCATCGCTGGTGTAGCTCAGTTGGGTTTCGAGGCCGAGGGTAGAGAGGTCGTAGAGGTTGGTGCTAAGGTTGGCATTGGCTTGGCTGTACGCGATGATGTCCTGAAACTGGATGTTATAGAAGAACACCGCGTCGATTTTCCAGGAGCGGTTGGGCTGCCAGAGGGATTGTAACTCAAAGGTTGTCAGGGTCTCGGGGGAGAGCTGTTCGATATTTGAGGCCAGCGTAAAGGTATTGCTCCCAAACATTTCCGTAGGGGCGGGGGTGCGGAAGGCACGCCCGAGGAAAGCCTTGAAGGTCAGATCAGCGGTGGGGGTATAGACAAGCCCGAGGCGAGGGCTGATCTGGGAGAAATATTTTTGCCGGAGTGTATCGGGGCTGGTGTTCAGGTCATTGAAGGTAAAAAACTGGACATCGTAGCGCAGCGAAACGGTTGCCTGGAGTTTATCTTGCCAATAGGGGCTGATGTATTGGGCAAAAGCAGCGGCATTGTGTACAGGGCGGTTGAGGATATACCCAAACCAGGGCCCCACATCGCGGGTTTGGTTGTCGGGGAAAGGCAAAAAGGTATCGTTGAGGTCGATGTTGGATTGGTGCTTTTTATCGCCGTTGTAGTGCAAGATGCTACCCTCTACGCCGCCCAAGATGGCTGATTGATCGAAGAAACGGAACGTCCACTGGGCCCGCGCCAGGATGTCCTGGGCGTGGGTGTACAGCAGTTCATCTACGCCGTTGGGGTAGTGGGTGCCATAGGCTGTTGTTAGGTCGGGGAAGTAGCGCATATCCCATCGGATGTTGTGGCGTTGGTAGCGGAGGAGGTAGTCTTGGGTGAGGGCTTTTTGTCGGTGAGCGGTGTTGTATTTGAGGATAAGCAGATGGCGATTTTCGCGCAGGTCTTCGGGTCGATCAGGGATATGAAACAGCCATCCATGTCCGGTTTCCATCTGCCAGTTTTGGTGGTGATACTGGATTTGCCATCCTTCGTATTTTTGTTTGCCGTCGATTTTGAGGAAGGCATAGGCACTCTGCCGAGCATCTCGGGTTTGTCTTTTTCGGGGCTGATCGAGGGGATTGCCGAGGGGGTCGGTGGGCAGGTAGTCGTCGTAAGAATCGTAGGTGTTGCCGTCGGTCTGAAAAAAGTTAAAGGCTAGGGTAGCATCCAGATGGTTCGTCTTCCAGGCCGTGAGTAGGTCGTAGAGGCGCGTGGCGGCATTGCCGCCACGCATCTGTATCAGTCCATAGTTGCCTTCGAGGTCATCGGGGGTGTAGGTGTTGAGGTTCATGACACCGTTCATGGCATTGGAGCCATAGAGGGCCGAGCCTGGCCCCCGAACCACCTCCACGGATTTGGTAAAGATCAGCGGCGTGATCTCCCAGGTGTAGGCCGAGCCGTATAGGTTGTCATTGACCGGCACACCATCGACGAGCAGCAAGAGGTGGTTGTTGTTCCATCCCTCAAAGATACCTCTGGCACTAACCGTTCGTCGGTCGTAGTCTTGCGAAAAAGCAAAGCCCGACTGGGCATAGAGCAGAGCGTTAAGACTAAAAAAACCATAATCGTTCAATAATTGCCGATCATAGACATCGACCACACTCGAGGCCAGCTGTAACGGTTGATTGATCTTTGCGGCGGTAGAAATTTGTGTTTGCTGGGCATCTTTGATGGAGAGGGCATAAAAACTCAACGAGTCTTGTTGGGCTACCCCTAAGGATGCCGCAAAAGTTGCCCAAATGATACCTAGCCATCTCGTACAGTGCTTCATAAGAATCGAATATACAAAATGATTACCTTTGTATAAGAACTAGACGCAACAAAAATGCAGCGATTACGCCAAAATATTTATCAAATCCTGGAAATAACCGATGACAAAAAGGGGTGGAGTTGGTACATTGATCTGTTTTTGATGCTCCTGATTATGCTCAACATAATTGCCCTCGTGTTGGAGTCCATCTCGGAGGTTGAGACGAACTACGGGGTTTATCTATTGGACTTTGAGTTATTTTCTGTAGCTATTTTTTCGTTGGAATACCTGCTTCGGATATGGGCATCTCCCGAGTCGCCAGGTTTTCGTGGGCGTTTGCATTACATGACCCGTGCCATGTCATTGATCGACTTGCTGGCCATCCTGCCTTTTTTCCTTTCATTTTTGGCGATTGATCTGCGGTTTATTCGTGTGTTGCGGCTCTTGCGCTTGCTTCGGCTCTTCAAGATCGTTCGCTACATCTCGGCACTCCAACAGATCGGGGACACCCTACACGATAAGCGGGAGCAGCTCATGGTAAGCATGGCTTTCATTTTGTTGATGCTCCTGGTCGTTTCTAGCACGATGTACCACATCGAACACACGGCCCAGCCGGATGTTTTTTCGAGTATCCCCGAGACGATGTGGTGGGGTGTAGCCACGCTAACCACCGTAGGCTATGGCGATATGTACCCGATCACACCGCTGGGCAAGTTCCTGGGCGGTATCATCTCAATTCTGGGTGTAGGGCTTTTTGCTCTGCCTACCAGTATCTTAGCTGCTGGATTTGCTGAAGCCCTCCAAAAAAAAGAACGCTCAACCAAAAGTGAACCGCCGCAATGCTGCCCACATTGTGGCAAAGACATCTCCACGCAACCCTGACCAAAACCACAGCCGATCACATGACTGCTTTCTGGACAATTTTGCTCCTGACCATCTCCAACGCCTTTATGACCCTGGCCTGGTATGGACACCTCAAGTTTGGGCATCTGCCCTGGCTGGCTAAGTGGGGGCTAGTTGGGGTTACCTTGTTGAGTTGGGGTATTGCTCTGTTTGAGTACATCTTCCAGGTTCCGGCCAACCGAATGGGATTTGTGGGAAATGGCGGCCCCTTCGACTTATGGCAACTCAAAGTATTACAAGAAGTGATTACGCTCATTATCTTTACGCTTTTTGTTGTATTTGTTTTCAAAATGGACAGCCTTCGTTGGAATCACGGCGTAGGGTTTTTGTGTTTGGTGCTGGCCGTTTATTTTATCTTTAAGCCTTAAACAGAAAAATAACCCCCGATGCGGGTGAGGCTGCTAATTTTTTCGGTTCTTTGCAGAAAAAACGGGTATGTCAGGGAGTAATTTGGTGGCCATCGTGGGCCGCCCCAACGTGGGTAAGTCCACGCTATTCAATCGTTTAGTTGCCAAGCGCAAAGCCATTGCAGACGACGAAAGTGGGGTTACCCGCGATCGCCACTATGGGCAATGCGAGTGGAACGGTAAGTTTTTTACGGTCATTGATACGGGTGGATATGTCGTAGGCTCGGATGATGTCTTCGAGAAAGCCATACGCCAGCAGGTAGAGATTGCGATGGAGGAAGCCAGCCTGTTGATCTTTTTGGTCGATGGACAAACGGGTATCCTTCCCCTCGATCAGGACTTTGCGCGACTGCTCCACCGCAGCCAAAAACCCGTTTTGCTCGTCGTCTCGAAGATCGACAGCAACGAACAACAAGGGCTAGCCAACGAGTTTTATTCCCTCGGATGGGAAAAACTCTTCCTTGTCTCGGGGGCTAGCGGCTATGGCACGGGAGACTTGCTCGATGCTGTTACGGCACAATTTCCGGACTCCGAACCCGAAAACCCCTTAGCTGACCTGCCCCGTATTGCCATCATCGGCCGCCCCAATGTCGGTAAATCTTCTTTCCTGAACCTCCTGACGGGAGAGGAGCGCAGCATTGTCTCCGATATTGCCGGCACTACCCGAGATGCCATCGACACGCGCTATAAGTCTTTTGGACAGGACTTTATCCTGACCGACACCGCCGGCTTGCGCCGCAAAACCAAAGTTCGAGAAAACATTGAGTTCTACTCCGTCATGCGGGCGATCAAAGCCATCGACGACTCGGATGTTTGTATCGTCATGCTCGATGCTACCCAGGGACTGGAAGGGCAGGATATGAGCATCCTGCGCCTGGCCCATACGCGCTACAAGGGTAGCGTCTTGATGGTGAACAAATGGGACTTGATCGAAAAAGACACTCATACGGCCCGCCAGTACCAGCAAGCCCTCCAACAACAGCTCGGCGACATGGCTTATGTCCCGATCTTGTTTACCTCCGTGATCGACAAGCAGCGGGTCTTCCAGACGATACAGCAAGCCATCAAGGTGTTTGAGAATCGACAGCGCAGCATCAAGACCTCTGCCCTCAATGAAGTCATGTTGCCGATCATTGAGCGCACGCCTCCACCTGCCGTGCAAGGCAAGTACATCCGGATCAAGTACATCACCCAGCTGCCCTCCCAGGTGCCTACTTTTGCTTTCTATTGCAACCACCCTACGGCGATCAAAAACGCCTATCAGCGTTTTGTCGAAAACCAACTTCGTAGCCATTTTGAACTTGAGGGTACGCCGATTCGCTTGTTTTTCAGGAAAAAATAATGGCTCAATACATCCGACTTAGTCGCCGAAACCGCCAGACCAGCAGTAGAGCCGCTATTGCCAGACCAGTCAGGAGACCCATCCATATCCCGTGGATGCCCCAATCGCTGACAAAACTCAGGACGTAGCCCAACGGAATGCCCACGATCCAGTAAGACAGGAGCGCGATCAGCGTTGGGATACGGACATCCTCCAGACCACGCAAAGCACCCATAGCGACAACCTGCACACCATCGGCGATCTGGTAGAGGGCCACCCAGACGATGAGCAGCGGTGCCATCTCCCGAATGTCCAGACCGTTGGGGTCATCTGGGCGCACATACCAGGACGGAATCAAGTCTTTGCCCCAGAGCAGAACCAGGGCAGCTACTCCCATGAAGACGATCACGATAGATAGCCCGCTGTTGCCTGCCGCCCGTACCTGATCGTAGGCTTTGCGTCCCTGCTGACGGGCGGTCTGTATCGTTGTACCTTCGCTGATGCCTATGGCGACCATAAAAGTCATCGCCGAAAGTGAAAAGGCAATTTGATAAGCTGCCAAAGCGACCGTCCCTAGCCAGCCAGCCATCAGGGAGGCCGTCATAAAAGCCGTAAACTCAAAAAGCCGTTGCAGACTGATCGGGATACCCAAGCGCAACAAGGCACGAAAATACACCCGCTCCCCCCAACCCCAGGATGTCCCCACGAAAGGACGAAACCGCCGAAGCCGATACAAGATCACCAGGCCCACCAGCAGCATCAAGCAGCGCGTCAGGAGGCTGGCCCAGCCGGCCCCGATTAAGCCCAAAGCCGGAAATCCAAACTGACCAAAGATCAGAGCGTAGTTCAAGAAGACGTTTAGTAAGGCTCCGCCCAGGTTGATGTACATCGGAATTTGCGTTTCCGAAAGTGATTCCATGAATTGTGTCAGCCCAAAAAACAACAAAAGCGGAATCATGGAAAACATCAGCAAATCCAGAAAAGGACGCGCCTCCACGATGACCTCCGATGGCTGTCCAAAGACAGAGAGTCCCTCCCGAAACCAGGGCCAAAGCATTACCAGCCCCAGGGCGTAGCCCAGCAAGAGCAGCAGCCCCGAGCGCAGATACTGCCGGCAGTCGTCGAGGCGTTGGGCGGCATGGGCATTGGCTACCAGTGGTTTGAGTGCCGAAGATAAGCCAAAGCCAGGGATGACCTGCAAGAAAAAAATATTGTTGGCGAAGGCTGCCCCCGCCAGTGCCAGGCTGCTGTAGTTGCCGACCATGAGCGTATCCGAGGTCATCATCAAGACCGTAGAGAGCTGCCCCAAAACAATGGGAATCGAAAGCCGGAGGTTGTCGCGGTGGTGGGTAAAGCGGCGTGTGTGCATACGGGGTGGAGACTTACCTGTCCCGCTCCTCTTCTTGTTGGCTGATGGCGATGATGTCGGGGCGGGTCAGAACACAATCAATCCAGTCGCTATCAAAAGCCACATCATAACGCTCATAAAACCGGATTGCGCCCGCGTTATCTTCGGCTACTTGCCATTTGAGCTTGGCCACTTTGAGACGCTGGGTCTCATCGACGAGTGCCTCAAAGAGCTGCTTACCGATGCCGAGACCGCGCATACCCTGGCGCACGATTAGGTCTTCGAGGTAGATGCTGCGCCCTTTCCAGGTGGAGTAGGTGAAGTAATAGATGGCTGCCCCCAGGATGTTATCGGGCTGCTCGGGTGGGTGTGCCACAAAAAATCGAAAGAAGGTATCTTCTCCAAAGGCATCGTGGGCCATGTCTTCGGGGGTGTTTTGGATGTCCGTTAGGGGGACGTTATGGTGTTGGGCTTGCTCCTGCACAAGGCGATGAATGGCGGTGATATCCGATGGGCGGCCGCGCCGAATCTGTAAAGTATCCGAAGACATGATAAGAACGTGTTGGTTCAAACGAAACAAAAAAAGATAGCAGATAAACGCGGGCAGCCCTTGTTTTGTTAAAACGCCGTGTTTTTTGGTGGATCGCTGTAAGTGCCTTATATTTGCGGTCTGTTTGTCAAAAGCAAGGGAGTTATGCGGGGTCAAAAAAGTTTGATTGCCTTCGAGATACCCATTATGGGCATGAAAGAAGGCATCCATCATTATCATTTTCAGGTAGATGAGGATTTCTGGGCGTATTTCGATCATCCGGATTTCAAGCGCGGCGATTTTAAGGTACACCTTGAACTCGAACGCACCGAAAGGCTCATGCACCTGTACTTCGATATTGAAGGAAGCATCGAACTGACCTGCGACCGCACGCTGCGGGTATTTTGGGAGCCACTGCATCTCCAGGAACGCCTCATGTATCGCTTCGGCGCAACGGCAGAAGAACTCAGCGAGTCGCTCTGGCAAATTCCGCACGAGCAGGAGGCAATCTCGGTGGCCCAGCACATCTACGATTTTATTGGATTGGCTTTGCCCATGAAAAAATTGCATCCTGATGTGCGCTTGACCGAAGCAGAAGCCGATGAAGCCGATGCTTTTTTGGTGTATTCTTCCCACGCCACGGAGCAAACCAGCACAGAAGAAGAAGAAGAAGAGCCAGCCCCTCCCCAAGACCCACGATGGGCCGCATTGGCAAGACTGCAAGCAAAAAAAAACAACAACAACAAAAACTAAACCTCAACCTTAGCAATACCCATGGCACATCCGAAACGAAAGATTTCCAAAACACGGCGCGACAAACGCCGCACGCACCAGAAACTCGATGCCGTTCCTGTGGCACTTTGTCAAGAAACCGGTGAACCTCACCGCTACCATCGCGCCCATCAGGTGGATGGCAAATGGTATTATCGCGGACGATTGATCGTTGATCTTTCGGGCGAAGATGCCATCGAGGAGATAGAGTAGTCGAGCATCGGGCTGCGACGGGGCAAAAGAATTTGAACCGAGTCGTGGCCTTGACGTTTTTTTTGATTATCTTGCTGGCTGTTTAGGTGCTAAATAAGCAACAATTCACTGGCAGTCAGTGAGTAATTTTATTCGACTATTTTTGATCCCTAGCAGATGAGCAACCAAAGAGCGATCATTACGGGCGTACAAGGCTACGTACCAGAGTACATCTTGACCAACGACGAACTCTCTCGTATGGTGGATACCAACGATGAGTGGATTGTGAGCCGGACGGGCATCAAGGAAAGGCGTTTACTCAAAGGAGAGGGTAAAGGTACATCCGTGATGGCCATTGAAGCAGCCAAAGCCCTCCTCGAAAAAACCAACACCGATCCTGAAACCATCGAGGCCGTCGTTTGTGCAACGACCACACCTGATATGCTCTTTCCGGCGACGGCTAATATTGTCGCCTACGGTATGGGGGCCCACAAAGCCTTTGGTTTTGATATGAACGCCGCCTGCTCGGGCTTTCTCTTTGGACTTTCGCAGGTAGCTCAGATGATCGAATCAGGACGCTACCGAAAAGTACTCCTCATCGGAGGCGACAAGATGTCGTCTATCGTGGACTACACCGAACGCTCTACCTGTATCCTCTTTGGTGATGCAGCAGCGGTTGTCCTCCTGGAAGCCAGCGAAGATACAAGCATAGGCATCCAGGATTTTATCTTGCGTTCGGATGGAACGGGAGCCGATCACCTGTACATGAAAGCGGGTGGTAGCCGGTATCCCTCCACCTACCAGACCATCGACAACAAAGACCACCAGATTGTCCAGCATGGGCAGCCGGTGTTTAAGGCGGCAGTCAAGAACATGGCCGATGTAGCCGTTGAGATCATGGAGCGCAACCACCTGACCAGCGATCAGATGGCCTATCTGGTGCCTCATCAAGCCAACATGCGCATCATGAATGCCACCGCCGAACGGATGGGCATCACCAAAGACAAAGTGATGATGAACATCATGCGCTACGGAAATACCACCAACGCAACCATCCCCCTTTGTTTGTGGGACTATGAAGCCCAACTAAAAAAAGGAGATCATTTGATTTTGGCCGCCTTCGGCGGAGGCTTCACCTGGGGAAGTTTGTACCTGCGATGGGCCTACGACGGAGCAGCGGCCCGCTCATAAAACCCTCTTATCGTTTCTTAACCCCAAAAAACTATGGCAACCACCGCTGACATCCGCAACGGACTCTGTATTGAGTACAACCACGGGCTGTACAACATCATCGAGTTTCAACACGTCAAGCCAGGCAAAGGACCGGCTTTTGTGCGTACTAAGCTCAAAAACATCCGTACCGGAAAGGTACTCGACAACACCTTCCCCTCCGGACACAAGATCATCACCGCCCGTGTCGAACGACGACCCTACCAGTTCCTCTACCAAGACGACCTGGGATACCATCTCATGCACCGAGATACTTTTGAGGAAATTGTCATCGACAAAGACCTCATCACAGGGGTAGAGTTTCTCACCGACGGGCTACACATGGAGGTCATTGTCCACGACGAAAAAGACGAAGTCCTGGGCTGTGAGCTACCCCAGTTCGTAGAATTGGAGGTAACCTACACCGAGCCAGGCCTCAAAGGCGATACGGCTACCAACGCCAGCAAACCAGCCACCTTGCAGACGGGCGCACAAGTGCAAGTGCCGCTCTTCATCAATCAAGGCGACTGGATAAGGGTAGATACCCGAGAGGGAATCTACATGGAGCGCGTCAAAAAATAATTCACTCGACACACTGCATACATTTTTTATTCTTTTTTATGAAAGCAAAAGAAATTCTTGAAATCCTGGAACACATCGTGCATTCGGGATTGGCCGAAGTTGAAATCGAAACCGATGATTTTCGGATCAATGTCAAGCGCGAAAGTGGTAAGTGGGTCGCCGTGCCTCCCCCCGACACAACGGCACTTGCGCCCGCCCGTCCGGCAGTTCAAGTGGAAACACCCGCCCAGACATCAGACCCCCTGCCGGCGCCCGCTCCTGCCGCCCCTGTGGAGGAATTGATTCCCATTCGCTCCCCTATGATCGGTACTTTTTATCGGGCCGCCAACCCCGAAGTACCCCCCTTTGTGGAGGTAGGGCAGCGCGTCGAAAAAGGCAAGACCGTTTGTATCGTGGAGGCCATGAAACTTTTCAATGAAATCGAATCAGAGGTAAGCGGTACAGTTGTGAAGGCTTTGGTAGAAAACGCCACACCAGTAGAGTACGATCAGGTGCTTTTCCTGGTCAAGCCCGACTAAAAAAAACGCGGCATTTTTATCCTACCCAAAGAACCAACGACCAACCGACACCCGACTATGTTCAAAAAAATATTGATTGCCAACCGGGGTGAGATTGCCCTGCGTATCATCCGTACCTGCAAGGAAATGGGTATCAAGACGGTATCCGTGTACTCGAAGGCCGATGAGGAGAGCCTTCATGTTCGTTTTGCCGACGAAGCTGTATGTATCGGCGCGCCCCCCAGCAGTCAGTCGTACCTCCAAATCCCGCGTATCATTGCCGCCGCCGAGATCACCAATGCAGATGCCATCCATCCAGGCTATGGATTCTTGTCCGAAAATGCCGAGTTTTCGGCCATCTGTCAGGAGTACGGCATCAAGTTTATCGGCCCTAGTGCCGAGATGATCCGAAAGATGGGCGACAAGTCCACGGCAAAAGAGACCGTGCGGGCGGCAGGTGTCCCCGTTGTGCCTGGCTCGGCAGGCCTGCTCGATGACCCCGAGGCAGGTAAGCAAATCGCCCAATCCGTGGGCTATCCCGTCATCCTGAAAGCCACGGCCGGAGGTGGAGGCAAAGGAATGCGCATCGTGCGGCATCCCGACGAATTTGATGAAGCCTGGCAGACGGCCACCCGAGAAGCCGGCGCGGCTTTTGGCAACGCAGGTATGTACCTCGAAAAATTCGTAGAAGAACCCCGACACGTCGAAATACAAATCTTTGGCGATGGTAAGGGCGAAGCCTGCCACCTCTCGGAGCGCGATTGCTCCATCCAGCGCAGACACCAAAAGTTAGTAGAAGAGACCCCCTCCCCAGCACTCCTGATGAACCAGGACTTACGCGACCGTATGGGAGAAGCTGCCATCGCTGTTGCCAAAACCATCAACTACGAAGGGGCAGGCACAGTAGAGTTTTTGCTCGATAAGCATGGCGACTTTTACTTTATGGAAATGAATACCCGTATTCAGGTAGAGCATCCTGTAACAGAGGAGGTTACGGGTTTTGATTTGGTAAAGGAACAGATCAAAATCGCAGCAGGGCATCCCCTTTCAGGCCGCAACTACTACCCCAAAGGTGTAGCCCTCGAGTGCCGTATCAATGCCGAAGACCCCCGCAACGGATTCCGTCCGTCTCCGGGCAAGATCACCCACCTCAATCTTCCGGGGGGGCATGGTGTGCGCGTCGATTCGCATATTTACGCTGGCTACGTGATCCCACCTTTTTATGACTCCATGATTGCTAAGCTCATCATCACGGGTCAGACCCGCGAGGAGGCCATCGTGCGGATGAAGCGTGCCCTGGAGGAGTTTGTCATTGAAGGTATCCAGACAACGATCCCGTTTCACCTCAAGCTCATGGATGATCCCGTGTTTCGTTCGGGGCAGTTTACGACAAAGTACTTAGAGGATTTCGATTTTTCTAGTCTCTGATGAACGCGCATTGGGCGACGATTTACCCCTACTTTTTTCGTCGGCTCGAAGAGCCAGACTACCGCAGGCACCGCCTTGAACTTCCCGATGGTGATTTTCTTGATCTGGATGCCCGTGGGGCTGCCTCCAGGCAAGGCGCACTGCTGATACACGGGCTTGAGGGCAGTGCGTCCTCTAAGTACGTCCTCGGCATGGGGCAGGCTCTCCAGCGGGCAGGCTATCACGTAACGGCACTCAACTTACGTGGATGCAGCGGCGTACCCAACCGCCTCCCGATCTCTTATCACAGCGGAAAAACGGATGATTTACAAGCTGTGGTATTACATCTACTTACCCGATACGCCTACGACAGCCTGGCATTGGTCGGTTTTAGCCTCGGCGGAAATCTATTACTCAAATACATGGGCGAGGGACAAGTACCCGAGCGGGTGCGGGCAGCGGCAGCTATTTCCGTCCCCTGCGATCTGGCCAATGCCGTGCAGGCCATCCGCAAAAGTCCCTGGTATCTCTACTGGCTCCTCCAAAAACTCAAAACCAAAGCCCTCCAACGCCTCCAAGAACTCCCCCAGGGTAGCCTGCCTTTTACGGCAGAGCAGATCAAGCAAGCCAAAGATTTTGAGGGCTTTGATGACCTGTACACGGCACCCGTTCATGGTTTTGCCTCGGCACAGGACTACTACGCTCGGTGCAGCAGTGGGGCTTTTTTGTCCAGTATCACCCGGCCGGCTTTGCTCATCAATGCTTTGGACGATCCTTTTTTGGGACAAAACTGCTATCCCGAAGTCTTGAATCCAGCGGTAACAACCCTTTATCCACCTCACGGGGGGCATGTAGGCTTTGCCGACGACTGGCGACTGCGTGCGCCGTTTTGGCACGAGCGACAGGTACTTAGCTTTTTTGCATCCTAAACTGCTGGGGCGTTTGTCCGACGACTTTTTTGAAAAACTTCACAAAATAAGAAGGATCATAGAGGTTGAGCGTTTGGGCAATCTCGATCATGCTCATATCGGAGTGGAGCAGCAGTCGTTTGGCTTCCAGGATGACCCGTTCCTGGATGATCTCTCGGCTGGTTTTGTTGTAGATTTTTTTGCAAATTGAACTTAGATTTTTGGGCGTAACGCACAGGGCATCAGCATAGAACTGTACGGATCGTGTGGTTTTGAAGTTTTCGTCGATCAGTTGATCGAACTGGGTGAGTAGTCTAATGAAATAGGGAGAGTGCCGTTGTTGGTCGTCGGTCTGGCCTTCGTGATAGAAACGGGATAGCTTGAGCATGAGTAGCTCTAAGTTGGCGCGGATGACGGCTTCTCGGTTGGTATGTTGTCCCTGGGTTTCGATGAGCATTTCTTCTAAGATGCCCTGCACATAGGCTTCTTGTCGGCAGTCAATTTTGAGAAAGGGCTTGCTTTGGGGCCGGTGAAAGAAGGGCATCTGGTGCAGGCTACGTGCCGGGCGGTCGAGGAGGTAAAATTCGGGATCGAAGAATACCGTAAATCCTTTTACATCAGGGGATACCGATAAGGCATGTACTTGCCCCGGGGTCAGAAAGAAAATACTACAAGGCTTGATCGGGTACTCGATAAAGTCGATGGTATGTGTACCCGTTCCGGCAGTGAATACCAGAATATCGTAAAAGTTGTGCCGATGCGGCGTATGGGCAAAATCATTGATAGCCAGTAGCTCCTCCAGGCGTTGGATATTGAAGTGCCTGCTAGGGCTACTGGCTTGGGTGTAGTCAAAGTTCTCGATGCAATAGACGGGTAGGTCTTTGGGGTGTTTGTGGGGATGGCTCATGGACAGAACAAACGTTGATGAAAGATGATGTACAATAATCGGGATTATGGTACAAAACTCCGCTTATTTTGGTCAGCTTGGCCCCTGATAAAATTCAGGATTACATCCTAGGCCTTGTTTGTGGCGCGTTTGCGTTCGTTTTCGTCCAGGAAAATCTTGCGCATCCGAATATTGGTTGGCGTTACCTCAACGTACTCATCTTTTTGGATGTACTCGAGGGCTTCTTCAAGGGAGAACTCGCGTTTGGGTGCTAGCTTGGCGTTTTTGTCGGAGCCAGCTGCACGCATGTTGGTCAATTTTTTTCCTTTTTGGATATTAACCACCAGATCGTTTCCGCGCGTGTGTTCACCGATGACCTGTCCGGTGTAGAGATTTTCTCCTGGATCGACAAAAAATATCCCTCTATCTTGGAGTTTGTCGATGGCATAAGCTGTACATGGGCCTGCCTCCATGGAGATCAGTGATCCGCTGTTGCGTGTCGGGAGTTCACCTCGGAAGGGCTGGTATTCCTTAAAGCTGTGGTTCATGATGGCTTCTCCCTGGGTGGCGGTCAGGATGCTATTGCGCAGCCCGATCAGCCCTCGGGAGGGGATTTCAAACTCGAGGTGTTGAAGGTCGCCGCGTGTCTCCATGATAAGCAACTGCCCTTTGCGCTGGGTAATCAGTTCGATGGCCTTTCCGGCGTTTTCTTCGGGAACGTCGATGATGAGCGTTTCGATGGGTTCATGCTTAGTGCCGTCGATTTGCTTGTAGAGTACCTGCGGCTGCCCTACCTGGAGTTCGTAGCCCTCGCGGCGCATCGTCTCGATGAGGATGGCCAGGTGAAGGATACCTCGTCCAAAGACCAAAAACTTATCTTCCGAGTCCGTTTCTTGTACCCGAAGGGCTAGGTTACGCTCAATCTCGCGCATGAGCCGATCTCGGAGGTGTCTTGAGGTAACAAATTTTCCTTCCTGCCCAAAGAAAGGGGAGTTATTGATCGTGAAGAGCATACTCATCGTGGGTTCTTCGATGGCGATGCGGGGCAGGGCTTCGGGTGTATCGGGATCGGTGAGTGTGTCGCCGATGTCGAAATCTTCCAGTCCGGTTACGGCACAGATGTCGCCTGCCATGACTTCGGCTACTTTTTTTCGTCCTAGTCCTTCAAAGACTTGCAGTTCTTTGATACGAACTTTCTTGATGGTCTCATCGCGTTTGCAGAGGGCCATGAAGGCATTTTCGGTGAGTTTGCCTTGATAGACGCGCCCGATGGCGATGCGCCCTACAAAGGGAGAGAAATCAAGGGAGGTAATCTGTAACTGGGGGATGCCCTGGGGCTGCTTGGGGGGAGGAATGGTATCCAGGATGGCATCGAGGAGGGGCGTAACATCTTCGGTTTTTTTGCGCCAGTCGTCTGACATCCAGCCCTCTTTGGCTGATCCGTAGATGGTCTTGAACTCGAGCTGTTCTTCGGAGGCATCGAGGTTGAACATCAGATCAAAGACCTGTTCGTGTACCTCATCGGGACGGCAGTTGGGTTTGTCCACCTTATTGACGACAACGATGGGTGTCAGTCCTAATCCGATGGCTTTACCCAACACAAAGCGCGTCTGGGGCATGGTTCCTTCAAAAGCATCAACGAGCAGCAGCACGCCGTCGGCCATCTTCAAGACCCGCTCTACTTCACCGCCAAAGTCGGCGTGACCGGGGGTATCGATGAGGTTGATCTTGACCCCTTTGTACTGCACGGAGACATTCTTGGAGAGGATCGTGATGCCGCGTTCGCGTTCAAGGTCGTTGTTGTCCAGGATGAGTTCACCGGTTTCTTGGTTGTCGCGGAAGAGGCGTGAGGCGTGTAGAATTTTATCTACCAGTGTGGTCTTACCGTGATCTACGTGGGCGATAATGGCCACATTGCGGATAGCAATCATTTGTTTTTTTTTGTCGCAAAGGTAGGGATTTTTTCTTTGCTCATCCAAAAAATCTATTTTTGAGAAGAAGGATGCACAAATGTTTTCTAGAAAGTAAAAAAATTAGTCATTATCCACTTTTAATTTTTTACAGATGCTCATATTTAGCACACCTGCTTACGGGTACTTACAGACGGCGCTTTGTCGGGAGGCAGGCTTTGAAGCTGGGCTTGTCGTTACGCAAACATTTCCGGATGGGGAGACTTATCACCGCCTCCAAACACCGATTCGCCGTCAGGACTGCCTATTGATTGGCGGTACAATAGACGAGGTGCATACCCTGGCACTCTTCGATTTGGCTTGTGGGCTTGTGCATAGTGGGGCGGCCAGCCTGACGCTTTGCATCCCCTACCTGGGCTACTCCACGATGGAACGCGCCACGCGGTCGGGGGAGATCGTGAAGGCAAAAAATCGTGCGCGACTGCTTTCAGCGATTCCCAAAGCACCACTGGGCAACCGGGTGCTGTTCGTCGATCTGCACGTTTCGGGTATTGAGCATTATCTGGAGGGAGATTTACGTTCGTATCACCTATACGCCAAGGCAATCATCATGGAGGAGGCGCAGGCATTGGCTCAAGGCAGACCTTTTGTGCTGGCTTCCACCGATGCCGGACGGGCCAAGTGGGTTGAGTCGTTGGCCAATGACCTGGGCGTAGAGGCGGCGTTTGTCTATAAAAAACGCCTAAGTGGAGCGCGAACGGAGGTAAGCGGTATCAATGCTGATGTCAGACAGAAAGTTGTCGTTATCTATGATGACATGATCCGTACTGGTGGATCGCTGATACAGGCAGCCCGTGCCTACCGCGAGGCAGGGGCGGCGCAGGTGTACGCGATCGCCACGCATGGCATACTCCCAGGGGATGCCCTCACGCGGATACGTAGCTCTGGTGCTATCGAACATCTTGTTACAACAGACACGCACCCGAGAGCAGTAGCCCTGGCGGATGACTTCCTGTCGGTGCGCTCGATTGCGCCTTTGCTTCGGCAGGCACTGACCTAAAAACTAAAATGAGCCACGAGAGTCATGATTAACTTTGAAAAAAAAACTCCCCGTGCTTGCCGCTGCACGGGGAGTTTTTTTTGTCCTCAAAGAGGATGGATGCCGTTACGACTTATCGTTTTACGACTTTGATACGTGCCATGTCGCTACCTGCGCTTAGTTGCACAAAGTAAAGACCTGCGGGCAGCGTACCCAAATCCAATTTCACCGAGTTGGTTGTTTCGGTATCCAGGCTTTCCATGCGCTGACCTTGTACGTTGAAGATGGAGACATTAACTGTCTTGGCTACAAAACGCTCGTCCAGTCGGATGGTGATGTCTCCTGTCGTCGGGTTGGGGAAGAAGGTCAGAGCATCTGCACCAATGAAGGTATCTTCGGCTTCTACGAGTTCTTCGGTATCACCCAAACGTGTTACGGCAGCGGCTTGACGCTCAAAAGCACCAAGGTCGCCGAAGGTAGAGAGCGTACTCCAGGGATAGGTGATCGTATTGACGAATCGAGGATCGTTTTTGAGATCACGGAACTCTCCGTTGGAATTTGCCAAGACATGACCAGGGTTGGCTCGGTCGATGGCCGGAGACATTGCCTGCAATTCAAAGTTTGCGTTGGCAGGATCAACAAACATCGGGTCGAGGGTCAGAGATGCTGCCGTGGTTACCTGTGTTCCGTTGCCTAAGGTGAAAGGAGCAATGGAGACATTGGAGCGGAAATCAGCAGTAGCATAGTAAGAACCGCTGCCTGCTACGGGCAACCCGCGTGCGATGGTGTTCTGTGAGGTAAACAACCCACCATCAGTTGATACTTCGTTAGCCAAAGGTGAGTTGTTGTTCCAGAGGATAGAACTCCACATCGTGAAGGTAAGCGTGCCTCGGTTGGCTTTGGTAGCCTCGTCGGCAAATTCACGTCCATAGAATCCACCCCCAATGACTTCGGCATAGTTACGGGAGATGGTGGTGCTATAGAGGTTGATGTTGGCACTTCCGTTACCGGAGGCATCCGCACAGATGGCTCCACCACGTCCGTTTTCGTTAGAGGCAAAGAAACGGAAAGCGGAGTTCTGGTACACCAAGCCATGACGGAGGGTTACCTGTGAAGTTCCACCGCGAGCATCGACAAACATACCGGCACCGTTACGGGCTTTGTTGTTGTAGAGACGGATGTTTTCGAGGACAGGTGAAGCAGTTTTACCTGTTCCAGCCGCCACATAAATTCCTCCTCCATCACTAGCAGCGTAGTTGCCAGCGACAACCAGGTTGCGGAGCGTAGGAGATGTTTCGGCGGTTGCTCCTGTGTTAAAGACCAGGATACCACCACCTTGCGCCTCATGTACGGCTGGAGAACCGTTGTTACCGTAGGCATAACCTCCCGTTACAACGAAGCCATCCAGTACACAAGAAGTAGTTACACCGTTGGCTACGACTACGTGCCAGGCGTTGTCAGCACTTCGTGTTCCTAAGGCATCTGTTCCGTTGCCAGCATTGAAGGAGAGCGTTACGACACCGGAGGCATTGGTGCTAGCCAAAACCGCTTGATCGTTACCTGCGATGTCGCCACTCAAAGTGGTGGCGTTGGTCATCAGGTTACGATCTTTGAGGGCAGCGCGTACAGCGTTACCATCAGCAAAGGTTTCCGTCCCGGCAAAACCACCGTAGGTCTCTACACCCGACACAAGGTTGAAGGTAACATCTTGTGGCTCAGAACCATCTGATCCAATATCAAAACGTTTGGTGGGCTTGTAAGTACCTGCGGCAACAACAATGACATCACCAGGGGCAGCGGCATCAAAGGCAGCTTGTAGGCTGGTGTAGGCATCAGCAAAGCTACTGCCATTGTTTGCGCCCGTAGCATCCGCTTTCACGTAGCGAACGGCAAACGTAGGCGCATTATCATCGTTAAGAATAGTTGCGGTGGCCGACGATGGCGTGCCTACCGTGTACTGTGCCTGTACACCTGCGTAGCTCAAGAGCATTCCAAGCAGGAGTAAGGCTTTCAAAGAAAGTTTCTTAAACATGGTGATCAAGGTTTTTAAAGTGAAAGTAAACGTATCAACAATAAGCGCGCTAGTTGTAGTTGTATCTGGTTGAGTCTAATCAAGCGTAAATTTACAGTTATTTTTTTCCGATCCAAAAGCAAAAGCGATTTTTACTTAATTTTTTTTATAGAAAAATCATTTTTTTTGCCCTAAACCTCATTTAATCCGGTACTTTTTGGGTCGCTCGAAGGCTTTTAAGACACCTTTGACGTAAATGGCTTCTGCCCATTGCGTGATGGGATATTGAATGGCGACTAATCCTGCGGTGGGTAGGTTGTTAAGGGAGAGGTCTGGCAGGAGGCGGTGGGTCAGCTCGGTCAGGCCTGGATTATGCCCTAGCAGCCAAAGCCGGTCGATGTGGTCGGGCTGTTGTTGGATGAGGTCCAGGAGCGTCTCCCAAGGGGCAAGGTATAGGGCTTGATCCAACTGGGTAGGTGGCTGCTGTCGCCAAAACAAATCGGCGGTTTGGCGGGTGCGCAAGGCAGGGCTGAGCAGGAGCAGATCGGGCGAACCCAGGAGTTCTTCCGCGATTTGTCCCATACTTTTAGCATCGTTGCGCCCGCGAGTGTTGAGGGGGCGGTCGAAGTCATCAAGTGATTCATCTTCCCAACTCGATTTCGCGTGACGCAACAAGACTAATGTTTTCATCGGCTGGACTTAAAAATTGATATATTGCCCCAAAAAATACGGGAACATACTCCTCCAGGTGGGCCAGTCGTGGGGCATATCGTAGCCCCAGAGGTCTAGGTGATGCGGGATGCCTTTGTGTGTCAGTAAAGCCGAGAACTCCTTCGACCGCTCTGGGCGTTCGTAGTCGCCTTGTCCGGTTACGATATAGATGTGTTTTTTCTGGCGGAGGAGTTGGAGGGACAAGCCATCTCTAAGGTTGGCGATATAATCGGTGGGCGAGTTGAAATAAACGTTTTCGTTGTAGAAGCCCTTTGTGTAGTCTTTTAGGTCATAGGAACCGCTCAAAGCTAGCACACCCGTAAAGATGTCCGGGCGACGAAAGAAAGCATTGGCCGAGAGCAAAGCTCCCAACGAAACCCCTGTTGTCAGGATCGGGACAAGCCCGTGGCAGTGGTCGTGAATAAACGGCACAACCTCATCTTCGATGTATCGGTTGTATTGCTGATGGCGCAAGGCTTTCAGATGCCCAGGCATGTGGTTGTTGAGCCAGGCTTCTCTGTTGATGCTGTTGATGGAGAAGACCTTGAATTTGCCTGCACGGATGTATGGTTCAAGCCCTTTGAGAACATAAAAACGCTCGTACTCCAAAAAATCTGCGGCCGCACTAGGAAACATCAACACGGCAGGCCCATAATGCCCATAGACGGCAATCTCCATGTTTTTGTTGAGATTGGGGCTATACCAACCCGTAATTTCTCTTCTCATCGTATCTTTGGTTTGATTGAGGGGTGAATTTTAGCCCTTTTTTGTAGCATTTCCAATTTATGGATCAATTAAAATTTTCTTGGGTCTGTGCTTTTTCCCTTATCGCCTGGCTAGCGTAGGCTTCGGTAGAGGCTTGAATTTGTTGCATGACCTCAAAAAAGCAAGATAATTTTTCGGGTGCGATCTCCGAGCGCAAAAACTCATTGAAACCCAGGACGGTGCGTTTGGAGTAGTCGCGGTACTGGATACCGGCAGGGGTGAGCCGCACGATCACTTTGCGTTTGTCGGTGGCATCGGCTTCTCGGATAATCATGCCGCGCTCCTCGAGGGTCTTGAGGATGCGGGTTAGGCTTCGGGATTCCATGCCCATTTGAGGAGCGATCTTGGTGGCCGGCGTGCCTTTTTCTACGTCGATGTATAGCAAAGCCAATCCGGAGGCGTAGGTGGTCTCGTAGTCGGCGGCAAAAGCGTTGTACATCCGCGAGATGGAGAGCCAGGCCGTCTTGATCCAATAATCAACTTGTTCTTTTTTGCTTTGTTCTTTCACCAGAAAATTCTCAATATTAGAACACCAAAACTACAAAAACCCCGTATTTACTCCTAACTTTGTAGAAAAATTATAGCCATGGCCAAGAAAAAGAAAGAAGAAAGCCCGTTCAAAAAAACCATCAGCATCCAAAATCGGAAGGCACACTTTGATTATCATCTGATGGATAAGTACATTGCCGGTGTTGTCCTGAAAGGGACAGAGATCAAATCTTTACGTATGGGTAAAGCCAATTTGCAGGCGGCATTTTGTTTGTTCATCGGGAATGAACTCTTTGTCCGTCAGTTACATATCTCCGAGTACAAGATGGGCAACATCCACAACCACGAAGAAAAAGCCGACCGAAAACTGCTGCTCTCCAAACGCGAACTCAAAAAACTCTCCGCCAAAATGGAAGAAAACGGCATGGCCATCATCCCGACGCGCATCTTCATCAACGAACGCGGCTGGGCTAAGCTAGAAATTGCCCTTGCCAAAGGCAAAAAACTTTACGACAAGCGCGAAACAATCAAATCCCGAGACAATGCCCGCGATCTAGCCCGCCAGGACTAAACCAAAAGGAGGCTATGTGTTGCGCTCGTGCTTATACTGCCGGACAAGTTTGTAGATGGCCTTCTGTGATTTGATGTCTGGGAAAAAGTGATACAACTCCTCGTGTGCGTCGTAATCCAGGAAAAGCGCGATCTCTAAATGATTGATTGCCTCCCGATACCGCCCCGAAAGCATCAAAAAAGCTACCAGGCGGTACATGACCTTTGTATCCTCGGGGAACATATCCAGGGCCGATTGCATCAGGTCGGCAGCCTCCTCGTATTGTTTTTGCTCATAGAGCAGCAACGACCAATCGAGCCAGGCATAGGGGTTGTCGGCTTGCTTACTGACGGCCGCCCGATAGGCTTCCGTGCTTGAAATGAGGTTGCCGATGTGATACTCGGCTTTTCCCTTGGCGATCAGATAATCGGTCTCTTCGCTGTCCAGTTGGACGGCTTTGCCGAAGTAGTGCGTGGCTTCATACCAGCGTTCTTGCAGGGCCAAACAACAACCGATGCCATACCAGGCTGCGGCGTGTCCTTTGTCGGCTTTGGTGGCTTTGTAGTAACAGACGAGTGCCTCCTCATATCGCTCGAGGCGTTCGAGGCTTGCCCCTAGATGGCAGAGCATATCAGCACTGGCTTGATCGGGGTCTCCGGCAGCTTTTTGGTAAGCCTGATGGGCTTTTGTGTAATCGGAGAGGTTCATGTAGGTGTGTCCAAGCCAAAAAAACGCCCGTTGGTTGTCCTGATCGACGATAGTAGCGTACTCAAAGGCATGAGCGGCAGCGGCAAAGTCTCCGATTTTGTGATGAATCTGCCCCAGCTGAAACCAGGCGATCTGCCAGTAGGGGTCTGCATCCAGGACACGTTCGTAGGTGGCGATGCAATCTGCGAGCGTATCGAGTTGTTCGTGGCAGTAGGTGAGTTCGAGGAGTGCCTCCTCGTTGAGGGGGTCTGTTTCGAGGGCGCGGTTGTACCAATGGATGGCTCTGGGGTAGTCCTCCATGTTTTGGTGTGCCATCCCGATTTGGGTATAAATCAAGTCGTGATCGTCGCCCGAAAGCAAGAGTAACTGCTCAAAAGCGTCGATGGCTTTGGGGTACTCTTCGGCATCTACGTAGATGTGTGCTTTGGCAAGCAGGAGATCGGTATCGTAGGGTTGGAGGCTTTCGGCATCTTCGATGCACGATTTGGCTTCCTGTGTGCGCCCCAGATAAGAGAGCAGTCGGGCTTTATCAGCCAGCACAGTAGCCGAGTAGGGGTAGATATCGTTGGCAACCTGACAGAGCCGCAAAGCCTTGGTATAGTCGCCGTTTTCGTGATAATAATCAAGGATCTGTTCGTAGGTATCCATTTCCAAAAACACCGGATCACCACTGGCTAAGGCCTGCTCAAAACGCTGGACAGAATCTGTGCGCTCGTCGGACTCCCAATTATTGGCTGAAAAATCAATCATAACACATCCTTGTTCTTTTATTAGTCGAGGCAATATACAAAAAATCGGATTCCCTGCAAGCGACACGTTATTGATCGTTAAATCTGCTTTTTCTGGTGTAGTTTTAGAGAACTTTGCTTCATCAATTATTTGTTCCACTAATTTTTTTGTTGCCCATGAAACGTATCATCCCCGTACTGATACCTCTCCTACTCTTGATGGGAGGACTGACCCAAGCCCAGACGCTCAAGATCGGCTATACCAGCCCACAGATGATCCTGACCAAGATGGAGGCGTACAAACTCAAACAATCTGAACTCGAAGAGTTTGCCAAAGTGCTGCAAAAGCAATTTGAAACCAAGCAACAAGCCTACCAACGACGGGCCGAAGAAGTCCGTGGAAACTTCCAAAACCTTGCTCCGGTGGAGCAGGAAAAAGTGATGAAGGAGTTTCAGGAAAAAGAGCAGGAGCTGGTTAAGTTGCAGCAGGACTCCCAACAAAAACTTCAAAAGAAAGAAGAAGAACTCATGGAACCCCTCTACAAGCAGATCAAGGAAGCCATCAATGCCGTCTCCGAGGAGCAGGGTTATACGTATATCATCAATGCCTTCGATGGTACGGGTAGTGCTAACTTGCTGTATGCCAAAGAATCACTGGACGTAACGGATGCGGTACTCCAAAAACTAGGCGTCTCCGCCGGTGAGTAGCTTGGTGTGGCAGGTCTTATCTGCTCTCCTTTTCTTTTTTTCCTTTTCTTTTTTGTTCTCCCCAAAAATATCATGAAACGAATATATTTTTTTGTAAGTCTTTTTCTTTCCCTCTTCACCCTGGCGGCCACTGCCCAGGTCAAGATCGGTTATACGGCTGCCTCTCTGATCCTGCCCGAGCTGCCCGAGTATCAGCAGAAACAAAAAGAAATTGAGGCGTACATCGGACAACTGCAAGAGCAAGTAACCGAAAAAGAAAACGAAATTCGGCAAAAAATCAAGGCTTTCGAGGAAAAACGCAGCACCTGGCTCCCCGTCGTTGTCCAACAGAAGCAAGCCGAAATCCAACGCCTCCAGCAAGAACTCGAGCAGATGCAGAAGGGCTTCCGAGAAGACCTCGTGCGCTACGAAGAGACGGCTATGCAGCCACTTTTTGAACAAATCCAAGAAAAAATCAATCAGGTAGCAGTGGAAGAAAACTTTGATTTCATCCTCAACGCCTACGATGGCACGGGTACATCCCTCCTGCTGGCCGCCCCCGAGGCGGATGAGATCACGGATCGCGTCCTCAAAAAGCTCGGCGTTACGCCTAAGCCCAAGACGGGCGAGTAGTAGGCAAGACAATGCAGGTCATTTTTTCCAGAGTCGTTTTTCGACGATCTCTTGAACGACAGTGTCGCGTAGGTGGCGGCCGATCGGGATGCGAGCTTCTCCCATCAGGAGTTCATTGCCCTCCACGGCCGTTACTTTGTCTTTGGCGACGATGTAGGAACGATGGACGCGCAGGAAGCGATCGGGTGGTAGATAGGCTTCAACGGCTTTGAGCGTCAGGAGGGTTAGGTGTTTGTCTGCTTGCGTATGGATGGCGACGTAGTTTTGCATTCCTTCTACGTAGAGCAGTTCGGAGAGCAGCACTTTTTCGTATTTGTTGCCTACTTTCACAAAAAAATCACCCATCATTTGGATAGGGGGGGTGTGCTGCTGGTGTCGGTTTTGGGCCTTCTGGGCTGCCTGAAAAAATCGCTGAAAAGTGATGGGTTTGAGTAGGTAATCCAGGACATCCAACTGGTAGCCTTCGAGGGCGTATTGGGGGTAGGCTGTCGTCAGGATGACCATAGGTGGGTGTTTGAGTGAGCGTAAGAAGTCGATGCCATTGAGTTTGGGCATCTCGACATCCAGGAAGAGCAACTCTATCTGGGGCATCTGCTGCCCAAGGGCTAAGGGGCTTTCGGCTGTCCCGATCAAATCCAAAAAATCCACCTCCTGAACGTATTGTGCCAATCCCTGGCGGGCTAGGGGTTCGTCGTCGATGATAAAGCACTTGATGGGAGCCATGCAGGGTATTTTTTGTTGGGGATCACCAACTGAACAATGAACCAACCGGCTTTTGTTTCGATCTCGAGTTGATAATCTTTTCCGTAGATCAAATCCAGTCGCCGCCGGACGTTTGCCAGTCCGATGCCGCCTACGGTAGTTTGGGGAGCCGTCCCAAAGGTATTCTTGACCTCCAGATGCCAGCGGTTGTGTGTGTAGGTCAGGTGGATGGAAAGGGCGGGTTGTTTGGCAGTCAGGACGTATTTGAAGGCGTTTTCTATGAAAGGCAGGAAGATATTGGGGGCTATTTCAAAGCCTTCAGTATGCACCTGGGAGAGGTTGTCCTGGCAGGGAAAGTCTTTTTTGCGGAGGCGTTCGAGTGTAATAAAATCTTGTAAAAAAGTGATTTCTCTTGCCATAGGTACACTTGGCGTATTGCATTGGTAGAGTTGGTAGCGGAGCATATCGGAGAATCGCGCTAAGGAATCGGCGGCTAGTTCGGGGTCTTTTTTGATGAGAAAATAAATGGTGTTGATGGTGTTGAACAAAAAATGGGGATTCCATTGCGCCCGCAAAAAATTGAGTTCGTTTTGGAGATTTTCATGGGCTAGTGCCTGCGACCTTTGCCGCTCTCGGAGCCAGGATAGGAGTAGCTTGAGGAGCAGGGTCAAGACAAGTGTGTTGGCGGCACTAGCAAAAGTAGCCGGTATAAAACGTGGGGAGTCATAAAAATCCTCCCAGCTACCCAAAGGAGAAAGGCTTATGTAATAGCCCAAAGCCGTGATGCCCGTAGCTCCACCCACTACGGCAACAAAAGACAATCCAAAGAGTAGATACTTTTTTCTGGAAAGTAAGCGCGGCACCAGCCCATAGATCACGATGTACGTCCCGCCAGCGTGCGCCACTAAGTAGCCCAGCAAGAGCTGAAGACCAGGCCAGGTGAGTAATGTATCGTGGCTATCAAAGAGCCAAAACCAAAAATATTCGTACAACAGCCAGAGTGGGAGATGAAATAGGTATTGCCACATCGGTTGTATTAATTTTTGTGGAACACAATAATAAGAAATAATGGTTTTTCGCGTTTCTGTTTAGAAATCTTAGGATAAATTTTGTGGGTGAAGAAAAGAAAAAGTACATTTGTGTCGTAAATACGTTGTTATGAATACAGAATTTTTTTGGGTATTGTTTTTTGCTTTGGGTAGTGCAGCGTTTTTGCATGTGAGTTTGTGGGTGGGACGGCTTCTGCGTCCCTCTCCACAGCAAAGCGTAGAGGCGCGTTCGCCGTATGAGTGTGGCGAGGCAGTGCTTGGGTCGGCTAACGGCGTAGGCTTCTCGATTCGTTTTTACTTGCTGGCTCTGGCTTTTGTACTTTTTGAGGTGGAAATTATCTTTTTATTCCTTTGGGGCTTGGTTATTGAGCAAGTACATCAACAAGAACTACTTCTCTTCGTGATTGGAGAGGCATTTATTTTTGTGGCTCTGCTCGGTCTTGGATTGGCTTATCTGTGGGCAAAGGGTTTTTTGTCCTGGTCAGCGGATCACACTACTACCACACGAACAATAATGACTCGTCGGCTCACCATTCCAACGCATATTTATCAAAACTTGAACCGCTAAATGACGATGTTCACCTTTATTTTACCTTTTCTTGCCTTTGGATTAGCTTTCGCGATTACTTCTCTGCTCCTGCCCGAGATTATCAAGATCGCCAACCGTTATGGCTTGCAGGATGTCCCGAATGCCCGCAAAGTACATGCGCACAAGATTCCTACCTTTGGCGGCATGGCGATTTTTTTTGGCTTCGTGATGGCGAGCCTATTGAGTACGTTTGCTGATCTGGACACGACGATACAGTATTTTCTTTGTGGGATATTGGTCGTGGTCGTGATCGGGATGCGGGATGACTTTCTGGCACTTGCGGCAAAGTGGAAGTTTTTGGGGCAGCTTTTGGCTGCTTTTCTATTGGTGCATTTTGGAGAGATGCGCCTTCTGAACATCAACGGGTTGTTTGGCTTACATGCGTTGCCTTTTGTGCTGGATTATGGCTTATCGCTCTTTATCATTGTCGGGATCACGAATGCGTTCAATTTGATAGATGGCGTGAACGGACTGGCCGGAACGGTGAGTTTGGTGGTGTTGAGCTTCTTGGGGGCTTGGTTCTTTTGGGCAGATGTTTTGGTATTGAGCATTTTTTGTTTTAGTCTGGTGGGTGGGATTATCGCTTTTTTGCGTTTCAATTACACGCCAGCCCGTATTTTTATGGGCGATACGGGATCGCTGCTGCTGGGTTTCACAATTTCGGGGATGATTTTTTTGTTCTTGCGCCACAATGCTTCCAGCCAGATATTCGGAGCGGCTCATGTACCTTCGTTCATTTCGGCGGGCTTGGTCTTGATCTTGTACCCGGCCTTCGATACGTTGCGGGTCTTCGTGTTGCGTATATGGGAGGGGAGATCACCGTTTTCGGCTGACCAAAACCACATCCATCACCTGTTGCTTCGTTTGGGCTTGTCGCACATGCAAGTAACGGGTTTGATCGTGAGCGTACAGGTGATCCTGATTACGATATTCTTGATTTTGAGCAAGTGGGGAGTCAATGAAAACTATCTAGTGGCTTCTATGGTCTTTACTGTTTTGGTGGTGGTGGGACTGCTCCAGCTCTTCCACAACCGCAAATACCGCTATACCAAGTCGTCGGTTAAGCACGCCTAGTCTAGTTCTTCAAATACATAGCTTGGCTTGGGGGTGAACAGACCCGCTTCTATGGATACTTGCTTTTGATTATTCGTACATGGCTCTTTCCACAACTTTGATATACTTTGATAATGTGGTAGCATCAAGACCGGTACGGTAATACCATCCGTTGTACACTTTCCATCCTGTCCGTGTGCCAGTGTTATTGTAGTCATCAAATTCAACTTTGGTGAGTAAGACATGCCTTTTTCCGTAATTATTCAATTTGTTTTTGATGGCCACTATCAGATTTTCATCCTGTTTATCAATCAATGATTTAATCAACGCTGCAAAGCGTTCAGATAAAGGAGTAGCGTTTTTTGTGGAGGCACTGGCTATTTTTATGCTAATTTTGCTACGATCAATATATTGTGAGTAAGTTTCGTCTAGTTTGCCTCCGAGAAGCGTAAATAGTGTACAAGCCTTATAAAATTCGATCACATAAAATTCCGTAGAATTTATCCGTTTCAGCACTTGTTTACAAATCTTTTCTATGGTGAGAACATCCGTGTTTTCAAAAGAAAAGATGGCTAATTTATTTTTTTGGGCATCTTTATCGTTATTCAGATATTGATAGGCTTTATTGGCACGATCAATGGTGCCAACGCCGATTTTACAAACATCTTTGATGTTATGCTCATGCACGTATAAAAACCGTTTCGTAGGATGGCTCATCTTTACCTTACTTACATCAATAACTAAACATAAACAAAAAACAGCCGCCTACAAAATTGCTTGATTTGTTACCCCTCACTTTTATCCAAAACCTTCGTATCTTTGCTTTATGGCAGAGCATATCTACGATACCTACGAAACCGTGGTCGGGCTGGAAGTCCACGCCCAACTCCTGACCCAGAGCAAGGCATTCAACACCGACTCCACCGAGTACGGGCAACTCCCCAATACCAATATCAGCGTCATCACGCTGGCCCACCCAGGAACACTCCCCAAACTCAACGAGCGCGTCATCGAATACGCCATCAAGATGGGGCTGGCCCTGGATTGCCAAATCCGACGCTACAATATCTTTGATCGCAAAAACTACTTTTATCCCGACCTCCCGAAGGGCTACCAGATCACCCAAGACAAAACGCCCATCTGCACGGCCGGAAAACTCACCATCCAGACCGCCGACGGGCAGCCCCGAACCATCGGAATCACCCGTATCCATATCGAAGAGGATGCCGGAAAGTCCTTGCACTTAGACGGTTCGGAGGAATCTCTGATCGACCTCAACCGCGCCGGTGTGCCGCTGATCGAGATCGTCAGCGAACCCGACATCCGAACGCCCGAAGAGGCACAACTCTACCTCCAGGAAATCCGACGACTTGTCCGTTACCTTGGCATCTGCGATGGCAACATGGAGGAAGGCTCCATGCGCTGCGATGCCAACATTTCGGTACGCAAAAAGGGCAGCACCCAGCTCGGGCAGCGCGTAGAGGTCAAGAACATGAACTCCACCCGCAACGTCATGCGGGCGATCATCTACGAAACCAAACGCCAGATCGACCTGATCGAAGCCGGTGGAAAAGTCAGCGGAGAAACCCGCAACTTCGATGCGCCCAGCGGAACAACTACCCCGCTGCGGATGAAAGAAACCCTGAACGACTATCGCTATTTCCCCGAGCCTGATTTACAGCCCTTTATCGTGGAGGAAGCATGGGTGCGGGAGATTGCCGCCCAGATGCCCAGCCTGCCGCATCAGTTGCGGACGCGCTTTGTGGAAACCTACGGGCTACCCGAGTACGATGCCCACCTGCTGGTAGATGACAAAACTACCGCGCTTTACTTCGAGACCCTCACCCAACATACGCCCCACTACAAAGCCGCCTCCAACTGGATCATGGGGCCCGTCAAGAGCTACCTCAACGAGCGCACCTTGCCCATGGAGCAGTTCCCGATCCAGCCCGAGTGCCTGGCAAAGGTGATCGCTCTGGTGGAAGCCAACCAAATGAGTTTTGCCGTCGCCTCCCAGCAGCTTTTTCCAGCACTGATCGAACAGCCCGAAGCCGATCCCGAAGCCTTAGCCCTACAGCTTGACCTCTTGCATAGCAGCGATACCGATGCCATCCAGCCAATCATTGAAGCCGTGCTGGCCGAGTTCCCCGATAAGGTAGCCCAATACCGCAACGGCAAAAAAGGACTTTTGGGGATGTTCATGGGACAAGTGATGAAGCGCACCAAAGGAAAGGTGGATCCAAAAGTAGCCACCCAACTCCTTGAATCACAACTCAACGGAGAATAAAGATGGACGATCAAGTTTTTTCCTGGCAGACGTTGCAGAGCTTTGCCGAAGCTGTGTTTGGACGGATCGGGTGCGATGCCGAAGCTGCGGCTCTAGCCGCAGAGGTGCTGCTCGCAGCAGATTTGCGGGGCGTGGATTCTCACGGTGTGGCGCGGCTTTCGGGCTACGTGCGCCTTTGGGAAGCCGGACGCATCAACCCAACACCGAACATACAAACGGTACATCAAACCCCCAGCACAGCTACCATCGACGGAGACAAAGGCCTTGGGCTTGTCGTGGCTCCTGCGGCCATGCAACTGGCCATCCAGAAAGCCCAAGCCGTCGGGACGGGCTGGGTGAGTGTCCGTAACTCGAATCACTTTGGCATCGCGGGCTACCACGCCATGATGGCCCTGCCCGAGCGCATGATCGGGATCGCGCTCACCAACGCCAGCCCGCTAGTAGCTCCGACATTTTCTAAGGAACGCCTCCTGGGAACCAACCCCATCGCGATCGCAATTCCGGCACGGGAGGAGCCGCCCATCGTCGTTGATATGGCCACAACGACCGTTGCCAATGGCAAGCTCGAAATCCTGAACCGACAAGGCGGATTGGCCCCCGAAGGTTGGGTACAAGATGCCCAGGGACAGGCCTCGATAGACCCCCAGGCACTCAAGTCCGGTGGAGCTTTGTTGCCTCTGGGTGGTGATCGGGTACATGGCAGCCACAAAGGCTATTGCCTGGGAGCCGTCGTGGACATCTGGTCGGCTGTGCTGTCAGGGGCGGGCTATGGCCCCTGGGCCCCACCTTTTGTTTCGTTTTTGCCCTTGCCGTCGGACCCACAAGGCGAGGGCTTGGGGCATTTCTTTGGCGTGATGCGCGTGGATGCCTTCCGCCCCTGGGAGGAGTTTGGGGAGCATATCGACCGCTGGATACGTCGCTTTCGGGCGGCTGAGCCTGCCGCCGGCGCAAGTCAGGTGTTGATTCCCGGCGATCCCGAGCGGGAGACCGAAGCCTATCGCCGTCGTGAAGGGATTCCCTTGTTGGCTCCCGTTGTCGAAGACCTCCGTGAGCTAGGCGAGCGGCTAGGCGTGGACTTTATCCAGTAGCCCCATCAGGTTTTTTTCTCGTGCGTCCAGCCAGGTTTTCCCCAAAGGTATTTGAGGCGATCGGATAGCGTGGGCGCACGGCGAAGGTCTTTGAGGATGTGCCGGTGTTCGGCAAAGGCGATTTTGTGAGGGACGTAGGTGTTGATGTTGGTGGTCAGGCCATAGACTGGTGGGTTGTCGGGGTCTTCGGCCATGAACGTCCCCAGGAGACGATCCCAGATAATCAGTACCGCGCCGTGGTTTTTGTCTAGGTAAGGGTCATTGCTGGCATGATGCACGCGGTGATGCGATGGGGTATTGAAGACATACTCGAGCCATCCGAGGTGTCGGACGGTGGGGGTATGTAGAAAAAATTGATAGATCAAGCTCAAAGACATCATCGTCAGGATCATCAGGGGCGGGAAGCCTACCACAGGAAGCCAGAGCCAGAAGATGTACTTGTAGAGGTATTCCGTCCAACTTTGGCGCAAGGCCGTACTTAGGTTGTAGCATTCGGAGGAGTGATGATTGGCGTGCGAAGCCCAAAGCAGTCGGATTTCGTGGCTTAGACGATGGTGCCAATAAAACGTCCAGTCATCCAGAAAAAAAAGCAGTACCCAAGCCCAAACAGCATCATCGGGAATCTTCCAAATCGAAAGCCGTTCATACAAGAAAGTGAAGATGCCAAAATAAAACAGTTTTGCCAGGAGGTTGGTCAAGACAGAGCCTGCTCCCATGGCCAGCGAGGCCCAGGTATCGGGCAGGTGATACCAGCCTCTGCGTTCCCAGGCACTAAGTCCGGCTTCCAGGGCAAGCAAAAACAAAAACAGCGGTACGGCAAAACGCACCGGATCGTGGGTCAAGAAAAATTCAAAAGTCATGGCGAATCATGGCAGTATTGAGGCGTAGGTGTATCCCCGTGAAAAAAGTCTGGCGTTCCCGTAGCGGGTCTTCACTTTCGAGGCGACGGAAGACGGATTTCCAATCCAGGAACAAGTTGTGGCGCAGTTGGTAGCTTGCCGTTAGTTCGGCGTAGAGGAGCTGGGTAGCGATACCTTGCCCAACGCGGTTGCCGTACTCTTGTTGCCTGAATGTGAGGTCTTTCAGGATGTCCCCTCCCCAGTTTTGTCCTTCGGGGTCTTCGCCTTTTTGGGTGTAGATTACCCGAGCCGAAAGGCGCAAAGCGGGTAGAGGCTGGTAGTGGAGCCACCCGACGATTTCCCAAAGGTTAGCTCCCATCGGATGGGCTAGGGCTTGCAAAAAATGACTGTGGTTGGCCAGGTTGAGGCTGTCGTTTTGGGTGTAGGTATAGGGACGGATGTAGTTGAACTCCCCCAACAAGTCCAGGTTAGGGATACCAAAGGCATCCACATAACGAAAGCCGATCTGGGCTGCCTGCCGGTTGCCCCACCAGCCATCTCCGCTCCTGAACTCACTCACGACCATATCATCAATCAGGAGAGAGGCGTAGAGCTGAAGAGACATCCCCGGAACGAGGTATTTGGCATCGAAATAAAGTCCGGCGTTATCGGGTGTGCCAAGACCTTGCTCTACGGCCGTGTAAAAGATCACCGGATTGAGGTAGCCGATCTCAAAGGTATCGTTGCGCTTGCCATCAGGACGGGAATAGACCACGGACTCGGAAAGCCCGAGGTTGAGCCGCTGACCGATGTTGATGCCCAGGCGATGAAAGACAGCGTACTTTTTGGGATAAACGTTGTTGGGCCGCTGTACATCCGCGACAAGCTGGGTGAAGAGATTGGTGTATTCAATTTTCCAGAAGCGTGTGTTGAGCTTCAAGAACAGCGAAGGTGCCGAGTAGTCGGAGAGAAACAGCGACCGATAGCCAGGCCCGATAAAGTGCTTGTCTTGCCCAAACTGCACCTGAACAACCTTTGCCATCCGAAAGGCGATATACCCTCTGGCATGGATGTAGTCGAAGTCGTCCCGTTCCCTGACCCACTTCGTAAAAGCCTCCCCGGGGACATTAGGGACATAAAAATCACCGCTGGTTTGGAGGCTCCGATCCAGGACATAAAACGGAAACCGCGCCTGGTTGTCGGTGATGAAGGTATAAACGCCGATGCGATCCGCTATCGTTGCCCGAAGCGCAACACCACGGGAGTTGATGTAGGGCAATCGGTCGTTTTCGGTTTCGTAGCCCATCCCAAAGTGCAACACAGGACTGATATGCAGATCAAAGTCATCGGCTCCCTGGTGCAAGCCCTGCCCGTAGTACTCGCTCTGGACGTGGAAGAAGTCGGGCTTTGTTCGATAAAAATGCTTCAAGAACGGCTTTCGACTTTTGTAATCCTTTTCAATTTTTTGAGACCACTCCCAGTTGTCGCGCATCAGGTAACGGAGGTTGGCCAGATCGACGGCCGTCAAGTTTAGGCTATCCCGCAAGGCAAAAAGCGTATCGGCGAAGGCTGCCACCTGCTGGCGTGTGTAGGGCCGTGAGCTGCTCTGCAAGATGGGCGATATGCGCCCGTACTTGATCTCCAAGCGGTCTATGAGGGCGTAGTAGTCCTGATCTACGGGTATCGAAACGCTCTGGGCTTGCACGAAAAGCACCGTAAGTTGTCCGAAAATGAACAGTAGTTGTCCGAAAAGTGAACAAGGGCGATATAAGATCAGATGTTTAATCAACTGTTTACCAGGATTTTGTGTGCTTTGGCATTGGTTTTGACTACTGTTTAAGTGAAATGTTTTATACGTTTCCGTGTTCAGTCCACCAATTGGATGAATGCGTTTAATGTTGGGGCATGAGAAAGGCTGTTTGTGTATTCAGGCAGCTTTTCTGCGTTTTTGGACTTAGCGTATGCCTCTTTGGTTGAGGGCGCGACGGTATCGCTCGGCGTTGCGGCTGTGTTCGGCGGCCGTTCGGGCGAAATTATGGTAGCCCGAAAAATCCTCCCTGGCACAAAAAAACAATAGATCGTGTTCTTCGGCTTGCAAAACAGCCTCGATGCCCGCAATGGAGGGTAGCCGAATGGGGCCCGGCGGCAGTCCGGTGTTGCGGTAGGTGTTGTAGGGCGATTCGACTTCTAAATGTTTGAGCAATACCCGCTTGATCGAAAAATCACCGAGGGCAAAAACAACCGTAGGGTCAGCTTCCAGGCGTTGCCCGCGTTGGAGCCGATTGAGATAGACCCCTGCAACTTTGGGTTTTTCGTCATCATGGATCGTCTCGGCATCCACGATGGAGGCCAGTATGCTCACCTCCACGGGAGAGAGACCGCGCTCCTGGGCTTGTGCCTGCCTTTTTTCATTCCAAAATTTATCATATTCTCGCTTCATCCGATCCAGGAGCGCGTCCGCGTCGGTTGTCCAAAAAAACTCGTAGGTATTAGGCAAAAACATACAGAGAAAGGTCTGCTCGTTGAAGCCGTATTTTTGGGCGATTTCAGGATTTTGGAGTTTTTGGAGGAGGGCTGCCGAGTCGGCTTTAAGGTATTGGGTGAGTTTGCCGGCTAGCTCGTGGGGCAGGCGTATGTTGTTGAAGGTGATACGCAAGGGGATTTGATCGCCGGCGCGGAGCATCCGGATAGCTGTTAGGTTGTCGGTATCCTTCTCGAAGAGATACCAGCCTGGTTTTGGTGTATCAAACTTGAGAAACTTAGCGACCAGACGAAAAGACATCTCATTCTCGAAGATGCGTTCCTCCCGAAAGGCCTCCATCAAGTCTTCAAAACTCGTCTGCTCGGCAATGAAATAACGTATCGGCTCTCGTCCCGTCCTGACATTGGCCAGATAAAAATTTTGATAAAAATAAAAGACGAAGACGATAATCAGCATAGATACACCAGCAAAACTGGCGTAAAACAATTTCGTGCGGAACGAAGGCGGGGCTTGGGCAGGTCTCATGGGGCAACGTCTTTGGGTTCGGCAGCTGCGGAGGGCAACAACTTTTTTCGTTTTAGGATCATCTCCATGAACTTAATGTCGTGTTCACGAAAAATGTTGAAGGGCAGGTAGATCAGTTGTACCCGCGATAGCCTTAACAAAAAATGGTCTTTTCCCATCTGGGCAGTCTGTATTTTGTCCCATTGGATGGGCATGGCGCGTTTTTCGTCCAACTTAATCAAAATTTGTCGGCTTGTGATCTCATAACTAAACCGATCAAAGAGGACTTTGGTGTTTTCGTGTTGGGTAACGGCAGCGAATTGGGCCAACCAAAAGAGGATGTACAAAACGCTCAACGTCAGGGCAATCCCAATTCCCCACCCCCAGTAACCAAAAGCGGACAAAATGACCAGGATCAAGACGGGTATCGTCCAGACCCACCACCACTCGCGCATGACGTGAAAGAACGAAAGGCGGATGTACAGTTTGGCCGGCAGTTGATATTTTTTTGTTTTGATAACCATAAAAGGTTTTTGTTGATCTGTTTGGTGTGGTAAAACTACAAAACTTGATTGAATCCAAAAAATGACTATTTTAGCAGCCATGAACCTTATCTCCGCAGAGAATATCTCGAAATCTTTCTCCGAACGCTTGCTTTTTACGGACATCCATTTGGGCATCAATCAAGGCGAAAAAATTGCCCTGGTAGGCATCAATGGCACCGGAAAATCGACGCTCCTCAAAATCCTGGCGGGACTGATCCCCCCTGATACGGGATCGGTGAGCCATCGCAAGGGCATTAAGGTCGTGTATCTGGCCCAGGATACGCCCATGGACGAGCGCAATACCGTCTGGCAGACCATCTTTGATGCTCCCGGCGAGGCCATCCAGACGATTCAAACCTATAACCAACTCCTCGAAGCCGGACAAACCCAAAGCGAGGCCTTCTCCAAAGCCCTCGAAGATATGGAACGTCTCCAAACCTGGGATATGGAAGCTCGGATTAAGGAGACCCTCGGGCGGCTCGGTATCAGCGATACCACCCAAAAAGTCAGCACCTTATCCGGCGGTCAGCGCAAGCGTGTCGCACTGGCAAAGGTCATCCTCTCCGAACCCGACGTACTGCTCCTAGATGAACCCACCAACCACCTCGACATCCCGACCATCGAATGGCTCGAGCAGTTCCTGGGAACCCAACAAACCAGCCTCCTGCTCATCACCCACGACCGCTATTTCCTCGACCGCGTTACTAACCGTATCCTCGAACTCGACCAAGGCACCACCTACCGCTACCAAACCAACTACCACGGCTTCCTCGAGCAGAAAGCCGAACGCCAACGCCAACAGAATGCCTCTGCCGATAAAGCCCAAAATATCCTCCGCAAAGAACTCGATTGGCTCCGCCGAATGCCCAAAGCCCGAGGTACCAAAGCCAAATACCGCGTCGAAGCCGTCGGGCAACTCCAGGAAACAGCCCGTAACCGCACCCGAGAAGACCGCGTCCAGATTACCTTTGAGGGACAACGCCTCGGCGGAAAGATTTTAGAAATCAAAAACTTGCATTTTGCCTACCCCGAGAAAGAACCCGTCCTGGATCGCTTCACCTATACGTTCAGCAAAGGCGAACGCCTCGGAATTGTGGGCAAGAACGGCGTAGGAAAAACGACCTTCATCCGCCTACTACTCGGGCAAGAGCAGCCCCTGCGCGGAAAAATCATCGCCGGACAAAACACCGTCTTTGGCTACTACTCCCAGGAACATGCCGACTTTGATCCCGAGATGCGGGTCATTGAAGTGGTCAAGGAGGTAGCCGAGGTGATCGAACTACCACGCGGGCGCACCCTGACGGCCTCCCAGCTGTTGGAGCAGTTTCTCTTCCCGCCCAAACGCCAATACGAAGTCGTGGGTAAGCTCAGCGGTGGCGAACGACGGCGACTTCAGTTGCTGCGTGTCCTGATACAAAACCCTAATTTCCTGATCCTTGACGAGCCTACCAACGATCTGGACATCCAAACACTCCACGTCCTGGAGGACTTCTTAGAAAACTTTGCCGGTTGCCTACTGATCGTCTCCCACGACCGCTACTTCATGGATCAACTCGTGGATCATCTCTTTGTCTTTGAAGGAAACGGGCAAATCTCCGACTTCCCGGGCAACTACTCCGACTACAAAGACGAGGTACTGGACAACAAAAAAAATACACCTGACTCCCCCGCCCCAAAACCCGAAAAAGCTACGGATACTCCCCCGCCTGCCCTGTCGTCGGACTCCCCCAAAACCAAATTGACCTTCAAGGAAAAGCGCGAACGCGACCAACTCGAAAAGGAAATAGCCCAACTCGAAGCACAAAAACAAACCCTCACCAAACGCCTCAACAAAGGCAGTGAAGACTTTCAAGAATTACAAACATGGGCAGAGGAATTGCAAGCCATCACGGATGAGCTAGACGAAAAGGAACTGCGCTGGTTGGAGCTTTCCGAGTATGCTTAGAGCCGTAACCCGATCAGGGTAATGTCGTCGCGTTGGGGCTGATCTTGCTGTTGTTTTTTGAGTAGGGCCAGGAGGGTATTTTTTTGCTCGCCCATCGGCTGTGTGTGGATGTTTTCCAGGGTTTCTTTGAGTACCGTTGTGCCGATTTTGGTGGCGATCTGTCCTGGGTTGTCCGTAAATCCGTCCGTACTTAGATAGATGGCATCTCCGGCCTGTAAGATGATTTCGTGGGTCTGGAACTGAACCTCACGACTGTGCTTATAGCCATGCCCGATGGAGGTACGATCGCCTCTAAGTGTGTGTAACGTGTTGTTTTTGAAGAGGTAAAGAGGACGTTTGGCAGCAGCAAACACGAGATGGATTTCCTTGGCGCGTCGGTCTAGGCGGATCAGGGCTACGTCCATGCCCGTATGGATATTTCCCTCTTCGCGTTGTTTGAACATCTGCTCGAGGTTCTGGTGGAGTTGTTCTAGTACCCGTGCCGGATCGTGTACGCGGTCTTCTTTGATGATTCGGTTGAGGAGTGCGTTGGCGGTCATGCTCATAAACGCCCCGGGTACACCATGACCGGTGCAATCAATGACCCCGACAAACTGGGTATTTTGGGTAGCATATCCCCAATAAAAGTCGCCCGAGACGATGTCTTTGGGCAAGAAAATCGTAAAATGATCGGTGAAGTGCCTATCAAACCACTCTTCGGAGGGTAAGATGGCTTCTTCAATCGTTCGGGCATAGCGGAGGCTGGCCATGATCTGCTCGTTTTTTTCGGCGATTACGTCGTTGGCTTGCTGCACCTGGGCGTAAGCATCGCTGTTGTCGAGGGCGATGGCGACATAAGCAGCCAAAGAGCGCAGCAGCGTAACATCGTCCTCGGTGTAGGCATTTTCCTTAAAACTTTGTACCGTGATTACGCCTATCGTTCGATCTTCTACCGTGAGCGGAAGATAGATAAACGAGTCGGGGATTTGACCGCGCTCGGGACTTTCTTTGAGCGCGAGCAGGTCGATGGCAGCTTTTAGGTCATTGACGACGAGTTCTTCTCGGGCCAGGAAGCAACGAACGGCAGGGAGCATAGTGTCCTCTATCGAATCGCTGCTAAAAGGTAGGACTTGTTCTTTTTCTACAAAATCTTTAAAGTCAATGGCTTTTGTTTCGGTGTTATAGACACCGATACCGAAGCAGGAGGCATCCATGAGTTGATTGACGGACTGATAGACCGTTTGGATGATTTGGGAGAGATGCAGGGTAGCCGTTATTTTTTGTCCGATTTGTGAGAGGATGCGGATGTTATCGTAGGCGCGTTGGAGGGCTGTTTTTTGCTCTTCGAGATAGTCGCGCTGGTGGGCGATTTCGTCGCGCTGTTGGGTGAGTTCTTCGGCCTGCATCTGGATTTCATCGGTCTGGAGTTGGAGGCGTTGGTTTTGTTGGTTGAGTATATTTTGTTGGGTTTGGAGTTTTTTGTTGTCGCGTCTTTTTGTCCAATAACCGATCAGGATCAGCAACAAAACCAGGATGGCCGATCCGAGCAGAAGCCTAAGAAAGCGTTGTTGCTCGGCGGCTTCGGCTTTTTCCTCGGCGAGCATGAGTCGCTGGACGGCTTCTTTTTGTTGGAGGAACTCAAACTCTCGCTCGCGCTGCTGCTCTTCGAGGAGTTTTTGTTGCAAGACAAGTTTTTGGAGGCTATCCTGGGTCAGGAGGATGGATAGCTCGCGTTGGCGTTTTTCGTCTTCGATGCGTTGTTTTTCGAGGCGTAGCTGTTTGAGGTCTCGGTCTTTTTGGAGTTCTTGCTCGCGTAGCTGGGCGTTGAGGAGTTCGCGTTGTTGTAGGGTGATCTGAAAGTTTTGATCTTTTTTTTCGTTTTCTAGTTGGAGCCTTTTAAGGGTCATTTGGTTGATCTGCTGATCGACGAGCATGAGCTTGAGGGCTTGTTCGCGTTGCTGGGCTTGGAGGAGTTGTTGGAGTTCGTCTTTGAGTTTTTCCTTTTCGGCCAGTTGCCTTCTTTCTTTGATTTGGGTGTAGGACTTGTAATAGACAAGGGCTTTTTTGCTTCTGCCGGCTTCGGCATAAAGATCGGAGAGAATCTGGTAGCTCATCAGGAGGATTTCCTCATCACCTTCTTGTTGGGCGATGTTGAGGGCTTGTTTGGCGAAGCGGTAGGTATTTTCGGGGTCTCCTTTTTGTTGGTATAGCGTGGCTAGGTGGTTATAGGTACGGGCGCATTCGATGGGGTTTTCTTCGGCCTCCCATATTTTGAGGGCATCCATGAAGGCATTTTGAGCGACGGGATAGTTTCCCAGGGCTTGATGGGTGATCCCGATGTTGATGTACGTGATGGGGTTGGGGGCAGAGCTGTAGCGTTGAGCGGCCTGAAAGGACTCGAGGGAGCGTTCCACTTGTCCGAGCTTACGGTAGAGGAACCCGAGGTTATTGTGGGCCCTGGCCATTCCTTCGGTGTCTTCCATGCGTTGGTATTGGTCAAGGATTTGTTGCTCGACTTGAAGGGCGGCTTCGGGTTGCTCAAGTGCTATGTGCATATCGACCATATTGGCCAGGGCATTGAGGATGCGTACTGTATCTCGCTGTTCTTTGTAACAGTTGATGAGTAATTGGTTGTAAGCCAGGGCCTGTGTATAGTTATTGCCGCTCTGGTAGAGGCTTACCACTTCTACGAGGGCTTCGATTTCAGCTTTTTTGAAGCGCATCTGTTGCCAGCGTTCGTAGGCGGCGATATAATATTCGGCTGCTTTTTCGCTGATACCCCACCGGCGGTAGAGTTCTGCGATTTCGATTTCTAGTTTGGCTTGTGCCGACTGCTCGCGGC
Source organism: Bernardetiaceae bacterium (assembly GCA_036822015.1). Taxonomy (GTDB): domain Bacteria; phylum Bacteroidota; class Bacteroidia; order Cytophagales; family Bernardetiaceae; genus DAISIL01. Next base: position 125,184 of record DAISIL010000001.1, read on the forward strand.
TATTGGCATAGATTTGTTGGAGGCGTAGGTAGTAGTTGAGTGCCGCTGGGTAGGCTTTCTGGGCAGTATGGGCGCGGGCCAAAATCTGGATCAGTTTGGGATCGTTGCTATGGTTGGGATAAGCCAGGGCGGCTGTTGCGGTAGTGATGGCCTGCTCGTAGTCTTTTTGGTTGAGATAGGCTTGCGCTAACTGCCTAAAAACCAAAAACTTCTCTTCACTTTCACCCAAGGCATCTGCTTTTTCCTGCAACTGCTTTGGCGTTTGTTGGGCCTGCACTTGCAGGACTTGCCCCATCAGCAAAAACATCATTAAGCACCAGCCGCCTCTGCCTATTTTTGCGATCATTCGTTTTACTGCTCCTTTTGGTAATGGAAAATCTCTTAATCCACTATTTATCAGTTATTTGTAAGTAGTTGATGTACGCTAGATTCTGGAGGTTTAATCAACTCCTTAAAAAGCTAAAATTACACAAAAAGAAAAGCCCCACAAAATAAATTTGCAGGGCTTCTTGTACTTATTC
>DAISIL010000001.1:125714-127132 GCA_036822015.1 Bernardetiaceae bacterium
AAAAATCAGGCGATTACTCGATTACCTCCGTTACCTGACCAGCACCTACGGTACGGCCACCTTCACGGATAGCAAAACGCAAGCCGACTTCCATCGCGATTGTCTTTTGGAGTTCCACGGTCAGCGTTACGTTGTCGCCGGGCATAACCATCTCTACGTTTTCGGGGAGTTCTACTTTGCCCGTTACGTCTGTGGTACGGAAGAAGAACTGAGGCGTGTAGCCTTTGAAGAATGGCGTATGACGACCACCTTCATCTTTACCCAAAACGTAAACTTCACACTTGAATTTGGTATGGGTGCTTACCGTGTTTGGCTTGGCGATAACCATTCCGCGTTTGATGGCTTCTTTGTCGATACCGCGCAGGAGCAGACCTACGTTATCACCAGCTTCACCACGATCAAGGATTTTACGGAACATCTCTACCCCTGTGATGGTGGAGGTCATGGGTTCGTCGCCCAAGCCCAGGATCTGAACCTGGTCGCCGGTATTGATGACACCACGTTCGATACGTCCGGTAGCTACCGTTCCACGTCCTGTGATGGAGAATACGTCTTCGACGGGCATCAAGAAGGGCTTGTCTGTTACGCGCTCGGGAAGGGGGATATACTCATCAACAGCGTTCATCAATTCTTTGATGGTATCGACCCACTTAGGCTCGCCGTTGAGGCCACCCAAAGCAGACCCCTGGATGACGGGGATGTCATCACCGGGGAACTCATATTCGCTCAACAACTCACGAATTTCCATTTCGACGAGTTCGAGTAGCTCTTCGTCGTCCACCATATCGACTTTGTTCATAAAGACGACGATGGCAGGAACGCCTACCTGACGTGCCAAAAGGATGTGTTCGCGGGTCTGGGGCATAGGGCCATCCGTTGCAGCGACAACCAGGATGGCACCGTCCATCTGTGCAGCACCCGTAATCATGTTTTTAACGTAGTCGGCGTGTCCAGGGCAATCTACGTGTGCGTAGTGGCGTGCTGTGGTTTCGTACTCTACGTGCGAAGTGTTGATCGTGATACCACGCTCTTTTTCTTCGGGAGCGTTATCAATCGAGTCAAAACTACGTACTTGCGCACCTCCCACTTCAGCCAATACCTTAGTGATGGCGGCGGTGAGCGTGGTTTTGCCGTGATCGACGTGTCCGATGGTACCGACGTTTACGTGCGGTTTGTTACGTTTAAAATTTTCCTTTGCCATTTTGACGATACGTTAAAAACAGGTTTTACTGAGCTTTTAAGTTGAGCATTAAAAAAAAGAAATAGCCTTAGAGCCAGCGATGAGAGTTGAACTCACGACCTCTTCCTTACCAAGGAAGCGCTCTACCACTGAGCTACGCCGGCGGCTGAAAAACTAAAAAAACAGAGCGGGAGACGAGGCTCGAACCCGCGACCTACAGCTTGGAAGGCTGTCGCTC
>DAISIL010000002.1:0-1130 GCA_036822015.1 Bernardetiaceae bacterium
TTAGAATTTCAGAAATCTTGGCAAGCAAGGCATTATACTGATTTTTAGATTGCTCTATACTTGTAAGTTCTTTTTGTAAAATATTGATTTGGTTGCTGATGGCTTGATATTCCTCACTTTTGTCATAATCAATTTTTGACTTGTGCGTTTGCAGATCTTGTTCTTTTGTTTTGAGTATTTTTTTCTGTTGTTGCAATTTCCGTTTTTTGGTAATCAAATCAGTAAGGCTTTTTATCTGGCTTTTTAATGCTAATTCATTGCTGTTCAGAACAGCATTATTTTCTCTTTCATCTTGTTTGACAAGGCGATTGTATAAGGCAAGCGTCAAAGCCTCGCTGTTTTTAGCAAAACTTTCTATTTCATTTTGGCTAATAAACTCAATGAATTGTTTATCAACATTAGACTCAACCGTAATAATTGGTTCTTTTGGTTCTTTCAAATCTATTGCTTTGCCATCTTTATCCTTGATTTGCAAGCCTTCTCTTTGGAAAAAAAGCGTACTTTCGAGAAGTACATATTTTTCCAAAATACCCAACAAGGTGCTTTTTCCTGTACCACGCCCGCCAATAATGCAAGTTAAATTAGGGCTAAAATGTAATTCTCTTGCTCCTCTAAGGCAAAAATTGTGGCTAATATCTTGGTTTGAGTCCTTGTCCTTAAAAACAAGTTGTGTAGTATCAGGAAAGTTTAGATTGATTTTTTTAATTTGATATAAGGGTTCTGCGGGTTTAGTTTCTTGTATTTTTACCCGATATTCAGGCTCAAAAATAATCTGCCTTAAACCTTCAAAAGTTGGATTGGCTTTTATCCATAGATTCTGTTTGACCGAGTATTTTCTAATATTATGATTATCACTACATAATATCATAGGCAATATTCTTCCGATCTGTGGAAAAACTTTGTCTTTATACACTTTTTGGTCATCAACTTTTCCAATTTCGTAAACGGCAATAAACTCTAATAAATCCGTTTTCACCGCCATTTTGTATTCCAAAGCATTTGTTATATTTTCAATGTTGTTAGTCTTAGAACCTGCATGAACTGTTATAATTCCGCCTAATTGATGAACAATTTTAGATGTTTTTTTAAAACATGAATAGATTCTCTCATTTGTTTTTTTCTGAACATCT
>DAISIL010000002.1:1140-116592 GCA_036822015.1 Bernardetiaceae bacterium
CAGTTAAATCTAATTTTCCTGCTAATTTTGTCCAAATATCGTCGATATCTGCTTTCTCGGAAAATATAGCGATAAAGTGAATTGATTCACTGCCACCTAATTCAGAACGAAACTCTATAGCAGGTAATACAGTAATTTGATTTTGACCAAGTTGCTGTAATTCTTTAATTCTTTGTGTATCCATCCGATGATGGTCGGTAATTGCAATAACTTTTACATTGTTTTTTACCAATTCATCAATGATATCTTGATTGGTAACACTCTTATCCTGATAGTCATAGGAGCTTGGTGTATGAAAGTGCAAATCCCACTTTGCCCATTCAGAGCCTTTTGGATATGGATTGTATCTTGCCATAGTTTTTTTGATTTACCTCTCACTCCAAAGCAAACATACTAAAAAACTACAGCAAACCAAAAACGCCCCTGCCCTTGCACAAAACCGCTCCATATTGCTTATCTTTGGCTGATGAAACACGTTTCGCTTACCATCCAAGCATCTTATACCACGTATCATGCCCTGACCCCATCCACGCGGCATATCTGGATGGCCTGTCATGGCTATGGCCAACTGGCGCGGCATTTTGTCCGTCGCTTTGATGCCCTGGAGCCACAGGAAAACTTCGTGATTGCGCCCCAGGGCTTGTCCCGTTTTTATCTCGACGACAAGTACCAGCACGTGGGTGCCTCCTGGATCACGCGGGAGGAGCGGGAGATGAGCCTCCAAAATATGTACACTTACCTCAACGCCGTCTTTGCGGCCGAGACCGCAGAAGCCCCTGATACAGCAGGTCTTACGCTTTTTGGCTTCTCGCAGGGGGCGGCAGCCGTGATCCGTTGGGCCCTGGCGCATCAGGTGCCGTTTGAGCGGTTGTTTTTTTGGGCGGGTGGCTTCCCCGAGGAGATCACACCGCAGGATGTCCGCTACCTGAACACGGACGAGATCGAAGTAAACTTCTTTGTGGGCAGCGAAGACCCATTTTATACCCCCGAGACGCTCGAGCGGCAGATGTCTCTGTTGCAACGGGTCTTTCCGCAGGTGCGCGTGATTCCTTTTGAGGGCGCGCATGAGGTCAAGCGGGAGGTATTGGTACAGGTAGCAACGCGCCCGATGCTCTCGCGTTAGGCTTTCATTTTTTGGGCAAAGCTAAGGAGTGCCTGCGCAAAGGTTTCGATTTTAGAAAGAAAATCAGGGTTGATTAAAGCCCCCGTTTCGTCGATCTGTTGGGTGATCTGCCCACAGAGGAGCATCTGGGGTTGGGGATAGGCCTGCACGGCCAGGATGAGCTGTTGGAGTGCCAGGGCTGCCCGCATACCGCCCATCGCCCCCGTCGATGCTGTGGCAACGCCGATGGGTTTTCCGCCTAGCTCGTCCTTGCCCATACGATCAACGAATCCCTTGAGGGCAGAAGAGAAGCTACCGTTGTACTCTGGGCTGACCAAAATCACGGCATCGGCATTTTTTAGGTCTGTGCTGGCGGCGAGCAGTTCCGCTGATGGGTCTTCGAGTAACCGCAGGCGTTCTACGAAAGGAGGTAGGTCAAGGGCGGCTAAGTCGATCAGTTGTACCGATGTATCGGCTTGGTTTTTCAGATACTGCTCGAGAGCCAGTGCTAGGCGGTGGCTGTTGCGACCTGGACGGGTGCTGCCAGAGATGATGGCGATTTTCATTTGGAACGATAATTGTTTTTTTTGAGGGAAAAAAAATAAAAAGACCTATGAAAAAGTTGTGTGTATTTGCCATGGCCTTCTTTTGGATTTGTTTTCAAGGACTTGCCCAACAGGTGATCCCCCTGGAAGAGAACCAATCATCCAATCAGGATGGTTTGTCGGTGGGCTTTTCGGTAACCAATGAACGCACCCAAAGCGCGGGCAAAGAAGAATTTTCACGGTACGAAATTACGGTTTATCTGACTAACCAAAGCGGTTGCCCAAAAATTGTCTTGACCGGAACGGGCTTTCAGGGAGCTTTTGGGGGGAGTATCATGGATCCATCCGTTTTTGGGGTCTTTGATTGCATCAATGCTACGGGTCGTCGCATGACCTCCAAAAGTGCCGAAGTACGTGCCAACCAGTTTATTGTCCCCTTTGAGCGGCAAGATACCAACGCCGAAGGAAAAACGATCACGCGCACCGAGCGTGTCCAGGCAGGTTTTATCCTCCGCGATGGCGAGACCATCTCAACGGACATCATCGTTTTGGTGCCGCTCGGAGAACGCCCGAGGATACAAGCCCGCGTAACGGCATTCTCTAACCTATAAGTTATTCATCTTCAATGATCTGTACGACACGTATCAGCGAGGAAGCACTAAAAATACCCAAACCGCCATTGCTGATGTTGGTGCGTGGATTGACGGGTGGCGGCGAAAACAAACCACCGTCGTTGCCCGCCAGGCTCAACAGATCGCTATAATAATCGAAGACATCTTCATTGATCGAGTACTGCTCCAAAGCCACCGTATCGCCCAGATCGAAGGCGTAGGGAAGTTCTAGGTTTTCGATGTTGTCCTGGACAAAGCGATCATCGGCGAGCAAAATATCATCGAAGCCATCAAATAGGCTGTCATTGAGATAGACCCTCCAGCGATAGAAGTTCTTTTCGTTGGGGGGTTCTTTGGCAAAAAAGTACAGGTAATACCCGTCGTCTCGGAACGGCCGGCCGGCTACATAGCGCACCGTCAGGGAGTCGATTTGGGTAACGGGTAGGAGTTGGGAGCTAGCCCTAAAAAATTCTTCCTGGACTTGTACCGAAAGGCTATACGTGCGCCCGACCTCTCCCTTGAAGGCGGGGTCTGTGGGGACGTAAAAGCCCGGGCTGTCCTCCCGAAAGATCATTTCGTTGCCCGTATCGTCGCTTATACTCACCTGGGCCCCCGAGATGCGGGGGGCTTGCGTAGGGTTGTAGAAATCAAGAGATTGGGTAAGGATGACCCAGGAATAGCCCACCGTATCCACGACCTGCCCTTGTATGACAACGAGCGGTTCCTCCATGCTGCGGAGGGGTAAGTCGATCACTTGTTCGCAAGCGGTGAGCAGGGTACCGATCATCAAAATCCATACAAAATAAATGCGCATCTGTTTTCTTGTTTTGATTACTCTTCTTACAAAGAGGCTTTGTAGAGCAAAAAGTTGCTTGATGGTTCGTATTTTTTTTTTCGCTATCTTGCCTCAAATTATCATGTATGCCCGTTAAGCCACCCGATCAAGTAAACTGGGATTTTATTGTAGAAACGATCCGTACCGAGCGTTGTGTGTTGATGCTAGGCCCTGAGGTGGCGCGTAATGCCGAGGGCTTATCGCTTTATCAGTCGCTCCTGGAAAGCCTCGACCTAAGCAACCAGGCAAAGGTACGTTATTACAACGACGATGAGTTTTTTTTCTTTCGCGACCCTTTGGCCAAAACGAGGGCCGTTTTTGATATTCAGCAGTTTTATGCTCGGCATAGTCCCTCGCCGCTTTTTGAGCAAATTCTCCAAATTCCTTTCCATCTGTGTATCTCTGTTTCGCCGGACTTGATGCTGCGTCAGTCTTTTGAGCAGTACAACTTGCCCCATCGCTTCGACTACTACCGCAAGTACGAGAACCCCCAAGCGATCGAACGTCCTACGCAAGATTATCCCCTGATCTACAATCTCTTTGGTGCTATTGAGGATGATGAATCGCTGATCTTTACCCACGAAGACCTCTTCGAGTTTTTGTTCGCCATCCTGGGGGATCGGAAGCTACCACGCGGGCTGGAGAGCCAACTCCAAAGTGCCAAAAACTTTATTTTTTTGGGCTTTAAGTTCGATAAATGGTACGTTAAGTTGCTCTTGCGTTTGTTGAGTTTGCATACGGGAAACTTCTTGCGCTACGCTTCTTATAGCCAGGATTCGGTCGAGACGCTCAACTTTTGTATGGATCACTTTCGGATTGATTTCATTGACCTAAGCATGGATGATTTTGTTCAGACCCTCTACGACCGCTGTCAGGAACGCGGGATGCTCCGCCCACTCTCGACGAGCGATACCGTACAAACGCCCTGGGAAATCATCCAGGGATACATCCGAAAAGACGAAGTGAAGGCGGCTTTGCTCAAAATCGAAAGCTACCTAGCTCCCCTGCCCCAGGAGGAGGAACTCCTCACGACGCTCACCCTGCTGATGAGCCGCTACAACCGCCTCCAGCGAAAGATCACCAATGGGGTCATCGACGAGGACGAATCCGAACGCCAACTCAACCGCATCAAACAAGATGTCCTTAGCCTCGGGGAAGCCCTCCAGGAAATACTTGAAGAACAGCAGCTATAGCCACCATGGAAAGCACCTTGCATTTGGCAGATAACCTGCGTTGGCTGCGCCAGGAACACGACCTAACCCAGGATCAGCTGGCCCAGATACTCGACCTCAAGCGCAACACCATCACGGCTTATGAGAGCCAAAGAAGCCTACCGCCCCTGCCCATCTTGATTCGTTTGGCGGGATACTTTCAGGTGAGCATCGACCATCTCTTATTCTGGGACTACAAAGCCGATGCCCCCATAGATGATACACCTGCCGCTTCCGAACGCGAAACCTTGCGCCAGCACTACGAAGCCTTACAGATCGCGTACCTACGTCAGGAGATTCACTGCCGCCAGGAGATCATACGCCTCAAAGAAGAACTCCAACAACTCAAGGGCGATCTTTGAGCGGGCAGGTATTGACCCCAATCAGGGTGTATAGCCCACAAAAGCGAACCGTCGCCGTGGCGGCCAGGGCAATGCCCCCAACCAAGACAACCCAGCCTAGGGTTCCGGCAACGACTCCACTGGCGTACAAGACCACCAAGATAAGGGCTACGGCGTAGCGGATCAGTCGGTCTATTTTTCCTACGTTTGTTTGCATGGCATGATTGTTTCAGAAATGGTTTAAGCGAAAGTACAAAAAAAATATGACTTACCCCAAAGACAGTCTGTAGGCCGCTTTGGCGGTTTGGTTATTCCACCATGAGCAGCGGCTGGGGCGTAAAGCAAAGCACAAAGACTACCAGAGCCAGCACACCCAACGCCTTCCTGATCGGGCTAAGCGGAACAGACTCCTCTGCCCCCGGATGAGAGATACCCACCACACGCCCCAGCAAAAAACCAAACAACAGCCAGGCATGGTAGCCCTCAATGCCTGGAAACAAAGCCGCAATACCCCATTGGCACAAAACCAGCACCAGAGCCACCACCAAAGCCGCCTGCCAGTGCCGAAACTCACGCGCCCATACCCAGTACAGATAGCCCACATACAAGATAAAGCCCGTCGGAGATTCCCATACATCGGATACCGAAAACAGCCCCAATCCCGCATAGCCCAAAAAGACAAAGAAAAACAGCCGTGCAATGCGCTGATGCCAGCGGTAGCCCACCAGCCCATAGAGGACGTGTCCGCCGTCGAGTTGGCCGATGGGCAGTAGGTTGAGGGCCGTAAAAAACAAAGCCAGATAACCGGCCAGCAAATACGGGTAGTGCATGATCTCGAAATCATTGGGGAGCAATGCCGGATCTGCGACCCAATATTTGAACGCCTCAAAAAGCAGATTTGTGCCCAGCCGAACGCCACCCTCGGGGGCATCCTGATACACGTGATCGGCATAAGCCAGACCATACTGGGCATACTCGGGATGAATCTCGAAGATATGCTCGGCGGGCGGCAAAAAAGTAAATCCGTACCACAACACACCCAATGCTACCACAAAGCCCGCTAGTGGCCCCGCAATCCCGACATCAAAATACACCTTCCGAGACCATATCCGGCTCCTGATACGGATAAACGCGCCCATTGTCCCGATGGAAGGCGCACCCGCAAAAAGTGGTAAAAAGCCCAACCAAAGCGGAATGTAGTACGGCAAGCTGACCCGCAGCCGGTGGTATTGCGCCACAAAGTAATGCCCAAACTCATGTACGGTCAGGATGCCCAAAAAAGGGATCGAGTAATGTAGCCCATCCCAAAAGTGCGCCCACGTCAGGGCAGGTGAAACCCAAAAAAAAGGCCGCCCCCATATCCACTCTGCCCCCGCAAATGTCGTAGCAATGAAGGTCAGGAGGAAGAGCAGGGGATGCAAAAGCAAGCGAAGCAAGGGGCGCATAGGGGGCGATGTTTTCACTTGGTCAGGATGTACATCTCCCGCTCGAGTCCCGTAGCAGAGCTATAAGGGCGTTGCTCGAGGGAGGAGAAGCCGGCCGCCTCAGACATCCGAGCCATATCTTCGGGATAGGGCATATAGCCCTCCAGGGTTCCCCACTCGGTTTCGACGCGGATGTATTTTCGGTCTATCTTTTTGCCGACGTATTTGATTTGATCGCGGGGTGCGTCGATGTATGCCTTGCCTTGTGGGTGGAGTTGGGAGTAGATGCGATGGAGGCAAAGCATTTGATCCTCGGGAGTTTGTTCGAGTATGCCTGACCAGAGCCACAAGACAGCATCGACCGCTGTGGGCAGTTGTAGGTCTCGGATGTCTTGTTGGATCGGGCTTACGGGGGGGTGAGTAGTTTGTTCTTCGATCAGTTGCAATAGATGGGGGATACGATCGACGGCAAATATTTCTCCGGCGTATCCCATCTCGAGCAGCCCCAGGACACAACGCCCATAGCCTGCCCCTAGCTCGGCGATGCTTTGGGTGTCCACCAAATCAGGGAAGATCACTTGCAGGTCAGGGAGGGTATCAAAGCCCGTCAGTTGTGCCAGTTCATGGAACTTTTGGAGTTCCATTTTGCGGTAAAAGTCAAGGTTATCTGCTCGGATGGTGGAATGCGTCATGAAAGCAAAATTACAAATTTTCAAAGAGGCGGCGTTTGAGCTGCTGAAATTCTTCTTCGGAGATTGTCCCTGCCTGGCGGAGTTCCATCAGTTCGTTGAGGCGATCCAGGGGGTCTTTGGCGGCGGTGGGTTGTACTTCTACCTCTACTTCGTCGGCCTCAGAAAACTCATCCTGGGCAGCCTTGCCCCGCTTGACAAACTCGTCCTGCATCTGTCGGGCAAACTGCTTGCCCTTCTCAAACTCCTGCTGATAAAAGCTCTTGACGGCTTCGGCATCGAAGTCCTCCAAAGTGCCGCCTTTCTCAAAATGCGTTACAAAAACACGCCCCGTCGCGTAGGTAGAAGCCCCCGAAAGGATCGCCATACTGACCCCGCCCACGACCGCACCCACGCCCGGAATCATCTTGATTGCCTGTGATCCCAACTTAGGCAACGCACTGCCAGCCAGTGTATTGAGCCAGGATTCTAGGTTGCGACGACGAAAATCAACGCCATAGATTTTACACAACTCATGTACCATATCTATTTGGATCGCCGTAACGGCTACCATATCGGCCAGTGGGATCGGAATCAAGCCGGCCCCCAACGACCAACCTACCGATCGCTCCACGATACGCTCTGCCCGCTCGTTATCGGTATCCATGCCCATTTTTTCCTTGAACTTATAGAAGAGATAATCTAACATTGTCTTTATACAGATGATTCATAATGGTAACGGATCAAGGCAAATAATGGATTAGAAAAAAGATATAAAACCCGAAAAAGTTTTTTGACTGCCGTATTTTTTGTATCTTTCCCAATCCCTTGACCGTAATCCATTGTATTCACCGCCTAGCCCTTTGCGTTTATGTCCGCCAAAAAAGATACCCAGCCTGTGCGTCGTCGGCCGCTCAATGCCCTCCAACACATCGAAAAACAACATCCCTATGTGGTGATGCTCTACGTGGGCATGATTGGCATTTCAGCCATGTTTTTGTTTTTGTTATTTTCATTTCGTTTTTATGAAATTCAGGAGGAGGTCTTGGCGCGGTTTCGCTTTCCGACGGGCTTTGTCATCAGCACGTGTTTGCTCCTGATGAGCAGCCTAACGATTCATCAAGCGAAGTTGTCGTTTTATGAAGATGATTTTTTGCAGATGCGGCGTTATCTCCTGATTACTTTGGGCTTGGGTATTGGTTTTTCGGTTTGTCAAGTGGTGGGTTGGTATGAGTTGCAGGCCGCTGGGCTGGCTTGGGCAAGCCAAAACTCTACAACGTATCTCTATTTGGTCTCGGGGCTACACGTCTTGCACCTCCTGGGAGGCTTGGCTTTTGTGGGGGTGCAGGCATATAGCATCCATCAAAAGTGCCACGATCCGGTAAAAGTGTTGATTGCCGTAACCAACCCTCACGAAAAAATGAAGCTAACCTTGATGACGCTCTACTGGCACTTCATGGATGGGCTTTGGGTGGTACTGTTTTTGTATTTCGTGATGGCGTTTTTGTTTTAATGGCTCCTTGATGCGGATACTTTTTTGGCTTAGTCTGATTATTGCTTACCCCTTGATGGGTCAGGAGGCTTGTTTTGATGTCAATATCACGACTGGATGCGCTCCTTTGACGGTGCAAGTCATTGATTGCTCGGGGGCAGCGGCGGGCAATATCCTCTACGACTACGGCAACGGCAACAAGGTTACCCAAACGACATTTACTTACACCCAGGCCGGCACATACCCCATCACGCAGTACGTAGGTTCGGGGGCGGGCGGGGATTCGCTACGCAAAGAAAACCTCATCGTCGTCAGGGAACCTCAACCGATTGCCTTTGATCTGCTGCCTTGCCCAGACCAGGGGCTGCTCTTGATCCTGACCGACACCACCCGAGATACCTACACCATCGACCTCGGCGATGGCAACCGAGCCACCCTCAACGCCACCGATACCCTCATCCACTACTATCCCGATACCCAGCTACGCAACATCCGAGTACAGGGTACGCTCCCCAACTGCCCCTCCACCGATACCGTTTTTGCCCCGCAACCCAACCCAGCCACCATCACCATCGACCGCCTCGAAGTCCTGGATGACCAACGCCTACAACTGACCCTCTCCCAAACCCCAGCCGTAGCAGACTACCAACTCGAGCAACAAACCGACAACGGGGCTTTTGTTGTCCTGCAAGACCTCCCCATCGGAACAGAGACCCTGATCCTGGATGGACTAGACCTCCCCAACCGCAGCTACAGCTACCGCATCAGTCAAACCAACCTTTGCACCGGTGGCCGTACCAGCGATCAGCCCATACGTACCACCTACGCCCGCCTCACCGTCGGGAACGGCAACCTCGGTCTCCAATGGACGGCCCAGCCCCTGGATAGCACCCAGTTTGAGGGTTACCAAATCACCAAAGACGGCAATGACTTCATCACGCTCCGCGACCCCCGCACCACAACCGCCGTGGATGGCGACGTGCGTTGCCGCAGGCGATACTGTTATCGCATCACGGCCACGCTCACCGGCGGACGGCAGTCGGTTTCGCAGGAGGTCTGTGCCGATGCCCAACTCACCCGCAGCCTACGCCCACCGGACTCCCTCCGCGTAACGGTCAATCGCGCCAACCAAATCGAACTTACCTGGGGTAGCCTCCTCGATTCACTCTTTAACCGGATGCGCTTCACCCGCCGCGATTCCGTCGGTATCGACACCCTCACCGGCAACGACAAAGCGGCATACATCGACTTTGGGGCCAACCCCAACGCACAAGTCTTTTGCTATCAGGTAGGCTATCAGGATTTTTGTGGCAACCAGTCCACTTTTAGTGCTGCCGTATGCCCGATCCGCTTGCAGGTAACGACGGATTCGCTGCGTTTTGATCTTCGGTGGTCTGCCTATCAGGGGTCTTTTGAACCGCTGACCTACTACCTGCTCAAGTTGGACGAAGAGAGAAATGTACTTGATTCGATTCCGGTGAGTAGTTTTCGCTTTGGTGAGCAGATCGCCGATCAGAGCCGGCAGGTGTTGCGCTTTCAAGTCGTGGCCGTGGGCAGCCAAACCGGCTTTGCGTATGCCTCCAACAGCTTGTTGGTGCGTCTGCCCTCCAGGATGCTCATCGCCGATGCCTTTACGCCCAACGGCGACGGACTCAACGACACCTTCGGCGGCGTAGGACGCTTCATCGAGACCTACGAACTACGCATCTTTAATGCCCTCGGCAATCCCATTTTTTACAGCGACAACCTAGAAACGCGCTGGGATGGCACCCGCAACAACGGAGAAGCCTTGCCAGCAGGCGTTTATTTTTTTCAGTTGCGGGCCACCGATCAGATCGGGCGCACCTACAACATCCGCAACACCGTAACTTTGATTCGGCGATAAAAAAAATAAAAAATGGAACAAGACATTCGATGGAAGCAAAGATTTGATAGTTTTGAGCGTGCCTTAGTTCAATTAGAAAAAGGTATTGCGTACTACCAAACCAACCCCATAGACCTGGTTAAAGAAGGCATTATACAACGATTTGAGTTTACACATGAGTTGTCCTGGAAAGTGATGAAAGATTTTTTAGAGTACGAAGGTGTAACGGGAATCATCGCCTCCCGAAGTGCTACCAAAGAAGCCTTTAACAAAAACCTAATCACTGACGGGCAAGGGTGGATGAATATGATTGATAGCAGAAACAATACCGTACATACCTACAATCCTGATATTTTGGAAAGGGAGTTTTTGAAAATCATTACCACCTACTTTGATTTACTAAAAGAATTTCATCAAAAAATGAAAAGCTACTTATGATGGACTTCGGACTAGACCCCACCACGGTTGCCAACATCCGGTCGGTATTTGCCAAATATCCCGAGATCGAACAAGTGTGGATATACGGATCCAGAGCCAAAGGTAATTACAGGGCAGGCAGCGATATAGACCTCACCCTAAAAGGCGATCAACTCACGGATAACATTCGTTCAAAAGTTTGGTTGGATATAGATGCCCTCCATACGCCATATCTATTCGACATCTCTGTTTTCAAAGACATCAACTCCCTTAGCTTAATCGAGCACATCAACCGCGTGGGTAAGGTGTTTTATGAAAAATGATTTTGTTATGCTCCTTGAGATGGAGAAATACAAAAAACAGTTATCAAAACTCCGCAGAGATAACAAGTTTGGGGGCGCGCCTCATAAGCCCATCCTGCTTATCAGTATTATTGATGCTTTTGATAGCGGCTTCCTTGATTCTCAAATTATCCCCATTAGTCCAGAGCTATTATCGCTTTTCAGAAGTAACTGGAAAAACTACGTTGAGACACCGCATGATTGCCGTTTTGCGCTGCCATTTTATCACATGAAATCAGAACCCTTCTGGAGGCTAGTTCCGAATGAGGGATGCAAAATTTGGGTTGAGTCTAAATCTTCGATGCAAAGTTTCAATAATCTTATTACGGCAGTAGCATACGCTGAAATTGAGAAAGGTTTGGCTAACCTTTTTTTAGAGACAAAAACACGTCAGGATTTGAGAGATTTTTTAGTAGCTCTTTACTTTGGTAAAACATCTTCTAATTACCCTGATCTATATGCGCTTGAAAATGTCAGAAAAGATATTCTGAAAGAGACCTCGGAGGCATATGCCTCTAAGTTGAAATATCTGAAAGAGACCTTATCTCCCGAAGATTACGAAGAGGAGCTATTCGTGAGAGGAAGTTTATTTAAACGAGAGGTTCCCAAAATCTATAATTTTACTTGTGCCGTTTCTGGGTTGAGGGTGGATACGACTTTTAGTATTTCCATGTTGGATGCCTGCCACATTGTTCCGTTTAGTGTGAGGGGAGATGATACCATCGGAAACGGTATAGCTCTTTGCCCAAACCTTCACCGAGCGTTTGATAGAGGGATCATAACGCTGGATTTCAGTGATTTGCGTGTGAGAACCTCCAAAAGGTTTTCAGAACCACAGGCCGTAAGCTACTCAATCAAACAATTTGAAGGAAAAGAGATAAAATCTCCCGAGCAGATCAACCTTGAAGTTTTTAGAGCGAATCTGGCATGGCACAACGAAAATGTCTTTATCGGTTGAGATGTCCGTTTAGATGCCATCGTAAAGCCAATCTAGTCCCCTAACACCACCCGCCACATATCCTCCTCGCTGTTGTAGAGGTGGGGGGAGATGCGCAGGCAGTCGCCGCGTAGGGAGACATGCACACCTGCAGCGGTAAGGGCTTCGTAGGTGCGGGCGGCGCGGGTGGGGTCGCTGGGGTCATGGATGCCAAAGAGGTGGTAGGCGTGCTGCTCTGGCAAGTGCCAGCCCTGGGCTTGTAGGGCAGCCAGGGGGGCTTCACTGATGCGGCGGCAGTGGGACTGGATGGCAGCCGGCGTAACGGACTGGATCAGATCGAGGGAGGTGCGTAGCATCGGGACAAGCTGGAAGTTGCTCTGCTCCCCGACATCATAACGCCGAGCCAGGGGTTCGTACGCCGAGACGTACTGGCTCAAACCCGCAAACTGACTCGCGCCCAGGCGGTTCATCCAACTCTCTTCGATGGGACGGCCCCCATCAAAAGCCGGACCGTAGTAGGCCAGCCCCAGGGAGTAGGGCCCCAGCAACCACTTATAGCCCGCCACCACCAGGGCATCCGGCTCCAGGGCAGCTACTGAAAGGGGTAAAGCCCCCACCGACTGCGTCCCGTCCAGAACGAGCAAAGCACCCACGGCGCGGCTACGCGCCCGCAAGGCCACCAGATCGGGGCAGTAGCCATCCGACCAATGCACCGTCCCGAGGGCGACAACTTTTGTCCGAGCGTCGATGGACTCGAGGAGCTGTGCCGCCGGCACCCGACGTATGGCAGCATAGACCGCCCAAGGATAAACATTGCTCGGAAACTGCTCATCAGCGATCAAGACCTCATCGCCAGGTGCCCAGGGAACGTTTTGGGCGGCATTGGCGATGCCATAAGAGACCGAAGGAATAAGGGCAATACGTTGCCAATCAGGGGTATCAATGAGACGGGCAAAACTTTTTTTGAGGGCCTCTACCCCTGCAAAAAAATCATCGCCCGTGATCTGTTGTGGCTGGCTGCGGGCCAGAAGTGCTTGCTGCCCAGCTTCGAGGGTGGCTTTGGGGAGCAGTCCCATGCGGGCGGCATTGAGATAAATCCCCGTTTGGGGCAAGACAAAATCGACTTTGGTCATCGTTTATCCTCTGTAACGGGTGGTTTGTTCATAGACAGCCGTCAGGATACGGCGTGTATTACCCGTCAGGGGTTGCCCTCGGCGTTGCATCATCCGGGCCGCCATCTCAAAAAACTTATCCAAATCGAAAGCCTGCAAGCCGTGTGAGCCGCCCCAGCTGAACGACGGGATAAACTTGGGCGGAAATCCTCCACCAAAGACATTGGCCCCTACCCCGACCATCGTGCCGGTATTGAACATCGTATTGATGCCGCACTTGGCATGATCGCCCATCACGAGGCCATGAAATGTCAATCCTGTGGGTGCAAAATCTTCACGGACATAATCCCAGACCTTGATGGCGGAGTAGTTGTTTTTGAGGTTGGAGGTATTGGTGTCGGCACCCAGGTTGCACCACTCGCCCAGGACGGAGTTGCCCAGGAAGCCCTCGTGTCCCTTGTTGGAGTAGCGCATCAAGACGGAGTTGCTGACCTCCCCGCCTACCTTGCAATAGGGCCCAATCGTAGTATCGCCCCGTAGCTTGCTACCCATATTCAATACCGCCCCTTCGCCCATCGCAAAAGCTCCTCGGATGACACTTCCCTCCTGGATTTCGGCGTTTTTTCCGATGTAGATGGGCCCCGTTTGGGCATTCAGGACGGCGGCATATATCCTGGCTCCCTCCTCCACAAAGACCTGCTCGGGGGCATAGATGGCCGTGTGGGGGTCTTCGATGGGCGTGCTTTTTCGTCCGTGGGTGAGTTGCTGAAAGTCTCGGATGAGTTCGGCTCGGTTGTGGAGAAAAATATCCGCCGGCCGTTCGAGTTTGGTGTAGGGTGGCTCAAAGAGATGTACCTGGGCGCGTTCGAGTACCCAATCGCAGAGGTCGAGGGGATCATCGAAGGTGGCTTTTTCGTGGAGGGCCAGGATGTTTTGGGCATCGTCGATCAGGGCATGACCCAAGGGGAGGCCTTGGATGGCTTGTAGGAGTTCGGGGTTGGGGCAGATGGCACCGTTGATGTACAGGAGCGGGGTCTTATCCTCGGGTTTGGGATAGGCATGGGCGAGCCAGGTTTTGGTCAGATAGGCGGTTTGGGATAAACGAAGGTGCGCTTGCCACTTCTCGGCGATGGTCAGGATGCCTACCCGCAACTCGGCCAGGGGGCGCGTGAAGGTCAGGGGTAGGAGTGCCTGGTGGGCGTTGGGTAGATCAAAAAATACGAGCATAGTTTTCGGTGTATGTGTGTGTGTGTGGTGATGGCGTTTAGGGGAGACGCAGCCCCATCCAGAGGATGTCATCTCGGAGGGGTTCTCCTTGCCGGAAGGCGTTGATGGTTTGTCGGATTTTTTCTTTTTGTTCCGATAGCGGTAGATGCGCTATGGCTTGGGTGAGTTCGAGTAGGCGCAATGTCCCGAACCGCTCTCGGGCATAGTTGTTTTGGTCGGCAAGTCCGTCGCTTCCCAGGTAGATTACGTCGCTGCTTTGCATCTGTAGTTGTATTTCCTGAAAGTCTATCTTGTTATTGGTCTGCTTGCGGAGCCGTTGCCCTACGCTGACGTGATCGCAGCGGACACGTGTTACTTCTTTGATAGCAGGGTTGTAATACAGCACGGGGCTTTTGGCCGAAGCCAGGGCTACGGCGTAGGTGCTGCCTTCTTGTCGCTCAATGCGGATAATGGATACATCCATACCCGTAACACTGCCCGTTGTATTGTGGGGGAGCAGGTGGCGTACCTCATGGTCGAGTTGGGTCAGGATCCTGCCCGGCGTAAAGATGCGTTCCTCCACCGTGATCTTATCGAGGAGCGTATGCCCAATCAAAGACATAAACGCGCCCGGCACACCGTGGCCCGTACAATCGACGGCAGCCACCAAAATACCATCGCCCTCGAGTAGGGGAGTTGCCCAATAAAAATCACCACTGACGACATCTTTGGGGGCATAGAGCAGGGCGTAGTCCTCAAAAAAATCAGAGAGGTGTTTGCTCGGTTCTTGCAAGATAGCTTCCTGGATGACCTTAGCGGCTCGGATGCTGTTATGGATTTGTCGGTTGTTTTCTTCTAAAATACGATGCTGCTCCTGGATGGCATCGCGGTGGGTGCGGATTTCCTCGGCTTGCTGTTGGAGTTCTTCGTTTTGGGCGAGGACTTCTTGCTGCTTTTGGCGCAACTCGTGGGTGCGTTCGGTTACTTTTTGTTCCAATATGGCGTTTTGGTTGCGTACCAGTTGCTCGTTTTGGTTGCGGTAAATATTGATGCGATCGGCCAGGGCAAAGGAAAGCAGAACGACTTCGGCCAGCAGCCCAAACTGTACCGCGTTCATGGTAAAGAAGTTATTCGGAATCTTGCCAATAAACACCATGGACAAAATCAAGACCCCGATCAGGTATAGGAGCCACCCCAACACAAAAAAACGCGCGGCCTTATTGCCGCTTCGCCAGGCCACCCAACCATTGATAAGCAGCACCAGCGGCATGACCAAGCCCATCAGCGCGCTCACCTTAGCCGTGTGCGCATAAGAGACCAACAAACTCATCACGGCTCCCAAAGCCAATACCCCGCAGACAGCCACCGACAAGCGGTGCATAAAAGGGTAGTTTTTGGAGGTCTTCAAAAAAAGTATCGAAAACAAAACATTACAACCAAAAACAGCAAAAGTACTAAAGCCAATCACAGGATTGGAGAGCTGGGGCATTCCGGGCCAGAGGTACTGCTGGGCATGACCACGCAGGGTAGCCAAAAACAGCAGTGCCAAAAACACCGATAAGCCATAAGCCAGATAGCTACGGTCTCGGAGCGCGTAGCCGAGGCTCAAATTATAGACCGCCATAATCAGGATGATCCCATAAAAAATCCCGTAAAAAACCTCATTGCCTACCTCCCGCTCATAAAACGAGAGCTTCTCGTGAACGACCAGCGGCACTTGTACCGAGCCTGTTGTCTGGATGCGCAGATAAAACACATGCGGATCAGAAGAGGTGAAGCGTAGGGGAAGCACAAACGTTCGGGTAGGTAAGGGACGTGAGGTAAAGGGCAGCAACTCCCCCGTCTGTACCACCGACCAACTTCCGTCCGAAGTTCGGGCATAAAATGTGAGCGAATCCAGGGGGGGATAGTCAATTTCGAGGAGCCATTCCATCTCCGAGCGTGCGCGGTTGGTCAAGGGAATGCGCACCCAAAAGGCACTGCTGGGGTTATAGCCGAAATTGAGCTTGTCGGCATCCGAAGGCACAAAAAGCGACTGAATATCAGGGGAGAGTATCTCCTCAATCCCCGCCTGACGGCCCGTATCCTCCCATACCGATACGTGCCTGCCGATGGACAAATATGGGGTAGATGCGTCCAGGTGCAGATATGGCTGTGCCATCAAAGACGGCCACCAACACAGCAGCAGCATTGCCCACCAAAGTCTATCTCGCTTGCCCATTGCTTTTTTTGAGAGGCAAAAGCTACATATTTTTTGTCAAACGATCGTTATGCAATAGCTACTTTTTTGCCCAAAACAATTAAACGTTCCGAATGCTGGGAAGCAAACGGTTGAAGTTGGTAATCTCCCCAAAGCTCTTGTATGGC
Organism: Bernardetiaceae bacterium; assembly: GCA_036822015.1. Taxonomy (GTDB): domain Bacteria; phylum Bacteroidota; class Bacteroidia; order Cytophagales; family Bernardetiaceae; genus DAISIL01. The sequence continues at coordinate 17,614 of DAISIL010000002.1, forward strand.
TAGCCCTGCCGCCGCAAAGTCATTCACAAAATCATCCCTGGTGATGGCGCGTACCCGCTCCTGAAAGTTCAGGTGTTCTGCGCCATCTTCTATCGCGATGGTTTTGACGATATAGCCCTCCTCGATCTGGCGACGAATCCCGAACCGCACCCCTTCGTGTACTTGCACCTCCTCTGGCACCAGGCGACCCAGGACACGATCTGGGTTCAGGAAGTCGATCAGGAACAGCCCGCCCAGACGCAAGGCAGCGGCGGCCGCCCGAATGGCTTGTAGGTTTTCGGATGCCGAATCAAAATAACCAAAGCTCGTGAAGAGGTTCAGGATCACATCGAAGCAGCCCTCACAGTACTGCTCCCGCATATCGTGGACGGCGAATCGGAGACGGTCGTTTTCGTGTTGGCGGGCATGGGCGATATTTTGGGGGGATAAGTCCAGTCCCGTTACGGATAAGCCCTGGGCGTTGAGGTAGATGGCGTGCCTTCCTTTGCCGCAAGCCAAGTCCAGGATAGCCTGCTCGGGAGTTAAGGGCAAGGCGCGGATGAGGTTTTGCATAAAAAACTGCGCCTCGGCGTAGTCGCGGTGGCGATATAGGAGATGATAGTAGGGCGAATCAAACCATTGGGCAAACCAGGCATCGGTAGTGGTGGGCATACGGGGTGTTTCTTTTGGTCAATCAAAAACGACGTTGAGCCAACGCCGAAAGGGCAAGGTAAGGGTGTAGGTATCAGCGATCTTTTGGGGGGCATCCGGTTGGGCAAAGAAGCCATCGGGTACGGGGCGGCTCAAAATAAAGCTCTTGTAGCGGAGTAGCTCGGCCTCGGGATGATCTTTGGGGTAGCCTCTGGGTATCGTCTTGAGTTGCTGCTCCGGAAAGATGTCGAGTTCTCCAAACTCGGCTTTGAGCCGAGGTTCATCCAGGATATGGTGTAGCTCGGCGGCGTTGTAGTCGATCTCTTCTCGGATTTTTTGGAGGATTTCTCGGGGGGGCATATACATCCCCGTCGCGATGAAGGCCGCCTCGGGTTGGATGTGAAGGTAATAAAAAGCGCGTTCAGATTTGCGTCCGTCCTGGTCTAGGCCTGCGGCAAAGTTGGTTTTGTAGGGGCTTTTGTCTTTGCTGAACCGGATGTCGCGGGCCAGGCGATAGATGCAGTCTTTGGCGGCCAGGCCGTCCAGGCTGGGGTCATGTGCAGTCAGGGCTAGGAGGAGGCGTTGTAGGAAGTCCTCAAACTCGGCTTTGGCAGCCTGGTAGCGGTCTTTGTGGGCGTGCATCCAGTCGCGGTTGTTGTTTTGGGCAAGGTCGCGGAGGAAAGAAAAAGTGGCTTGCATGAGGGCTATAGCTTTTTGTAAAGAATCAAGAAGTCTTGAATTTGTTTTAAAAAAGCAAGGTTTATCCGATGCGCAGCCCGAGTAGGGTGATGTCATCGCGCTGGGCTGTCATTCCCTGGTGTTGATCCAGTGCTTGTTCCAGCTGTTGTGCTTGTGCGTGCATGGGCATCGTGTGGAGGTCTTGGAGCCATCTTTTGAGCGTTTGGGTGCCGATCTTTCCCCCCTCGGCGTTGGACTGATCGCTGAACCCGTCCGAAAACAGGTAAAGTGCCGTACCTGCGGGTAGCTCAAGGGTAGTTGTCTGGAAGGGATACTGCTGGCTGCGGCGCACCTTGCCACCAATCGACCGCCGAGTACCCCTTACGCTGGCTATCTCGCCCGTGGGCAGGGCATAAAAAAGCGGTCTTTTGGCCCCGCAATAATGCACCCGCCGCCGTCCTTCTTCCGTAGCCTGGTTGTCGATGATACACAAGGCGATGTCCATGCCATCGGTGTTGGCTTCTTGCTCCTGGCGCAGGGCAAGGGCAATTTCGGTGTGGAGCCACTCGAGGATTTGATCGGGGGTGGCGAGTTGTTGTTGGTTGATGGCTTCGGTTAGGAAGGCGTGTCCGAGCATGGACATAAACGCGCCAGGTACGCCGTGTCCGGTGCAGTCAGCGACGGCGAAAAAGTTACGGCTTTCTGTTTGGGCAGCCCAATAAAAATCGCCCGAGACGATGTCCTTAGGACGAAAGAGGACAAAATACTCCTGACAGTACTGCCGGAGTTCTTCGTCTGGTGGTAGGATGGCTTGCTGAATCGTTTGGGCATAACGAATCGAATCTGTGATGTGGGTGTTTTTGTTGGCGATCAAGCGGTAGGCTCGGATGTTATCCAGGGCAATGGCCGTATAGGCGGCCAGGGTATCGAGCATATCCAGTTGTAGTTCGGTGTAACTGTGCTGGTGCATACTCTGGACGGTCATTACACCTATGGGCTTGCCTTCCATACACAAGGGCAAGTAAACCAATGACTTGGGAAGAAATCCTACCGTAACGGATGCCTGGTGTTCCTGGGGGAGGTCATGGAGAATGATTTTTTGGTTGTCGAGCCAGCAACGAACGGACAACTTATCAGTCTGGTCGAGCAGATCAAAGTGTTCGGGTAGCTCTTCGCCGTTTTCGATGTACCCCACAAACCTCAAGCGGTCGTTATCGGGTTCGTGTATGCCGATGCCAAACCCGTCGGCGGGCATGAGGGTATTGACGTGCTGATAGACCGTCTGGATCAGTCGCGTACTATCAAGGATGTTGGTGATCTCTTGCCCGATGTAGCTCAAAATTCGGACGTTTCGATAAGACTGCTCAAGGGCTTGCTTCTGGGCTTGTACGGAGGCATTGGCGCGTAGGAGGCTTTCGGCCTGCACTTGTAGCTCTTCTTTTTGGTGGGTGATTTCGGCGTTGGCTTGTGCCAACTGGTTGGCTTGCGATTGGAGTTCTTCTTTTTGTTGCTGGATTTCGGAGGTACGGGCTTGTACAAGGGCTTCGAGTTGGTTTTTGTCGCGCTCCAGCCGCTTGATGTTGATTTTGATGACTGCCCATACGCCCAAGCCTGCCAATAAGGCATACATCACATACGCCCAGGGGGTGGCATACCAGGGTGGCAAAATTTGAAAACTGAAACGTGCCGTTTGTCCTTCTAGCCCGGCGATGTTTTGGGCTTGTACCTCAAAGGTATAGTCGCCCGCCGACAGGTTGGTATATTCTTTTTGGGTTTTGTCGTCCCAACTTGACCAGTCTTTTTCTAATCCTTGCAGCCGATAGCGGTAGCGGGTTTGTTGGCTGAAACGCATCTCGGGGGCCGCAAATGAAAAGCGCAAGGCATTCCGATCCGGGGGTAGGACGAGCTTTGCCCGACCTGGGGCATCCACGCCCCCAAACAGCAAGCTATCTTCGGTGGTCATCCATTCTACCCGCCGGATATGTGGCATGGGTGGGCGCAAGTCCGGAAACTTGCGTTTGGTATCCAGTACCAGGAAGCCCTCTTCTACGCCCCAAACCATCTGCCCGTTGGAGAGCATCTTGGTCGTATTGAAACTTTTGATGGTGTGCAGGGGATGAACGATGTCGGTTTGTTTGGCATAACTTTCGCCTTGCCTGGCGATCACCCCTTTTTCTCCCTCCACGCGATACCAAAGTTTGCCCTCTGGGTCTTGGTAGAGATCGAACACCTTAGCCGTTCCTAGCAGGCTTTGCAACAAAGAATCGGGCAGAAAGCGGTCTTGCTCGGGGCTGTAGGCATACACGCCGGCGTTGGTGGTGGCCAGCAGGCGATCCCCAAAAACGCAGATGTTGTTGTCGAGGCTGTCGGGTAGTCCTTCGGATACGCTGTAGTTTTTCACTTCCAGGAGGCTATCGTAGGCATCATCGAAGCGCAAGCGAAACAAACCCTTATCGCGGTGCCGGGCCCAGAGGTAGCCCTTCCAGGCGGTGAGGTTGTAGGCCAGGTAAGGATAGGCGGGGTAGCTTTTTTCAGACCACTGCTCGCTGTTGGCTTGTCGTTGGATGCGGGATAACTCGCGGGATCGTGCCACCAAAAAGTTCATGCCGTCGGGCTGCTGGGGTGGCAGGGGGAGGACATTCCAGGCGACGATCTGTTGGGGGGTCTTGAGTTTTTCTGCTCGGCTTTGCTGTACGGCAAAGATGCCCAGGTTGTGTCCGTAGTAGATCGTATCTCGGAGTTGGCTCGAGGAGAGGGCGTAGCCTTTGGTCTCATCCAGGCGGGTGAAAGTAGGGATTTGCCCTTCCTTGCCCGGGTAGTCGGCTTGATAGATACCAAAGGTAGTGCCGAGGTAGAGTTTGTTTTGCTCGGGCAGATAATCGACCGTTAGGCCGCGGCCCTCGATGCCCTGGGCTTCGTAGATGGTGAAGTAGGGCAGGGAGAGATACACACAACTGATGCCCTTATCGGTGGCTAACCAGAGGTTTTGGTCGCGATCCAGGGCAAGCCCGTAGATGACGCTGCTGGGCAGTCCGTTGTTTTTGTGGAAATGCTGCTGGATGTTTCCGCTTTCGTCGAGGATGAACAAGCCGTTGGTCAGCGTCGCGACAGCAATGCGCCCTTCGGGTAAGGGCAAAGCATAATAGGCGCGGCTGTCGTACATCTGCTTCTGGGCCGCAAAAGCCAGGGTGTCTATCGCTTGGGTTCGGGGATCCAGGCGCAGTAGTCCTTCTCTGTTAAGTAAGGCGAGAAGGCGACCTTGGGCATCCAGAAAAAGCCCATAAGCGGCATTAAAACCAAAGATGCCCTCCGGTACGAGCGGTTGGAGTTGGTTGGTCTCGGGATGAAAGCGAAGCAGCCCCAGGTCAGTATCTCGGACATAAAACACCCCCTCCACCATAAAAGCCATGTGAAAACGGCGGGTTTTGCCCGGTGGTCGAAAGACCGTAAACTGCCCATCCTGGTAGATCAGTACCGCTTCGTTGAGCCGAAAATAGGCCCGCTCCCGATCCGTGAAAATCTGCCATACATCACCGAAGTTGCGCAGCGAGTCGGGCAAGAGTGGCAGCAGCGAGACATACCGTAGGGTGTGTGTGCTGTCGGGGCGCAAGAGACCCAATTCACCCTTTGCCCCCACAAAAACCTCCCCTTGTGGGGATACGGCCACGGACTTGACGACGCTCTTGTTGGTCGTTGGGTAGCGTCGCCAACGCTGTCCATCAAACTCCAAGACCCCCGCGTTGTTGCCCACATACAAAAAACCGTTGTTGCTCTGGGCGATGCACCAGTTTTGAGAATCTCCGCCGTAGTCGTTGGCTAAGAAATTCTGTATCAGAGGTATTCCAGCTTGTTGGGCAAAAGCCCCACATCCAATCCCCCACACCAAATATCCAAAGAGTAGTAGTCGTTGTCCCATGCACGATTTTGCTAGCCCGAAATATAACAAAGTCGTTCGGTTTGGCAAAACGCCGCTCCCTGCGTCTGCTTTTGGTCTTCTGTACAGTTTTGGGTATCTTTATGTTTGTTGAACCAAAATACGTCCTCCCATGCTGCGCCTGCTCTTATTGTTGCTCTTGTGTTTGCCTGTTTTATCGCTTGTCGCCCAGGAGGATGACCCTTATCGGATGCAATCGCGCACCAACACCACCCTTCCGGCTTTCTTGTACACCTACGACGAGGGCAAAAACGAGATTCAGGGCAGCCCGTACCGCCACGAGGAGTGGCTCGAAGGAAAGGTCTTTTTTGAGGATGACACGGTAGCTACCCGGATGCGCTACCACGTCATGAATGATGATTTGATTGTGGTACATCCCCAGCTTCGGCAGCATTACCTCGTCGATAACTCGGCCGTGATGGGTTTTCTCTGGTACTATCAGGGGCTGGAGCAGCCCTTTGTTCGCCTCGAAAATGTCCTACCCGAGCTGGGTATGAGTGGGTTTTGGGAGGTCTTGCATCAGGGGGAGGTTTGGCTCCTGGCCAAATACCGAAAACAATTCTTGAAAGCCGACTACAAAGACCCCTTTGGGGCCGGACGCACCGGAGACCGCATCACCGATAGCCCGACACAGTTTATGCTTTATGACGAAGAAAACAAGCAGCTTTTCAAAAAATGGAAGGGATCCGATAGCGACTGGAAAAAACTGCTCGGCAAAGCCTCCTTTGAGCGCATCAAAGACATCCCCGACCGAAACACCCCCCTGGGGATGCAAGCTGCGCTGCGGCGGGCAAAAAAATAGGGCATCAAAAAGATTTGATGCCTATTTCTCTTCTCCTATCCTAAAAACTATTTTTCTTCAAAGGAAAGGAAAATACCTATTGCCACCTAGCCCAAGTCGATCAAGGGCAATAAAGCCTCGGCTAATCGGTCTTTTTGCTCGACAAAAAATCAGAAGCGCATCCCGATTACCAGTACGTCGTCTGTTTGTGGGCGGCTGCCTTTCCATTGCTTGAAGGCTTTTTCTAGGATTTCTTTCTGCTCGGCCATGCTTAGGTAGCTGAACTCCTCCAGCAGACCACGGAAGCGATGGGAGAGAAACTTACTGCCATCGTCGCCCCCAAACTGATCGGGTAGCCCGTCGGTGAAGATATAAAATTGATCGCCTGGCACAATGGCTATCGTGTGGGTATCAAACTGCTTGTCTTTGTAGCGATCAGCATTACCGATCGGGAACTTACTTCCCTTGATTCGATTGATTTTCTGATCGCGGATGTAATACAAGGGGTTTTTGGCACCCGCAAACTGCATCTGCTCTTTTTCTTTGTCAATGACGACCAGAGACATATCCATGCCGTCGCTGCGCTTGGCACTTCCGGCAGAGGCCGAAAAGACATAGGCCAGTTCTTCATCCAGGGCGGAGAGAATCTCGCCGGGGTTTTCTAGTCCCTTGCGCTCCACGACGTTGTTGATGATCGTGTTGGCCATGACGGTCATGAAGGCCCCCGGTACGCCGTGTCCGGTACAGTCGATGGCCGCCAAAAAGAGCAGATTGTTTTTTTGGTACGACCAATAAAAATCACCGCTCACCACATCCTTGGGGTAGTACATCACAAAAGCATCCTCAAAATAGCTGATGATCTTTTGGGGCGGGGGCATGATGGCATACTGAATCCGCTTAGCATACTGGATGCTATCCGAGAGCCGCTGAAAGGAATCTTCTAGCTTGGTGTTTTTTTCTTCGATCTCTTTGAGGTGCCGCGATTTTTCAAAAGCCGTGATGGCATACTCCCGAAATCGCAAGATTTTTCTCAAGCCATGGGCATCAAAGTCGGGGGTGCTGTCGTACTCAAAAAATATCAGGGCTTCCAGGACACCCTCGGAAAGCAACGAAATGACCAGCGAAGTCTTGCCTGCCGGCAACCCAAAAAGGGCAACCGGCGGGGTGTTGTCCACCAAGAAGAGATGCTCCTTAGGATAAGACTCCTCCCCTCGGTGGCAGTAGTTCATCATCGCGCCAAAGTTTACTGTTTCCTCCGGCACAAGGTCAGGATCGAAGCCATAATGGCGAATCAGTTCAAAATGAAAGTTCTTTTCATCGAATGTCGTAAAGAAACCGCGTTTGGCTCCCTCAAACAACCCTGTTCCCTGCTCGAGCAAGACCTGAAATAAGGTCTCGAAGGATACCTCTTGATTGATGATGTGGGCGATGCGATCTACCTGGGCCAGCTCACGATCCTGCGCACGCAGCAGTTGCTCACGTTGGATGGCATCCCTGATTTGTCCTTCTACTTGTTGGGTCAGTCTTTGCTCTTTGCGTTTCAATCGCTGGATGTCGAAGCGATAAATACCCAGGGCTAGGGCAATGATAGAGAGCAGAATCACCGACCAGAACAGTTTGGTCTCATAAAAAAACGGGACAATTTCGAGGGAGATACTGGCCTCATTGAGGTTCCAGATGCCGTCGGCGTTGGCTGCCGTAAAGCGAAAAGTATAAGTGCCGACGGGTAAGTTGGTGTAGATTGCCTGGGGTTCGCCTACGGTCTGGTGCCAGTCTTCTTCAAAACCCTCGAGGCGATAGCGGGTCTTGATGCGGTGTACGGCCTCAAAACTAATGGCATCAAACTGAAAGACAAAACGCCTGCGATCGGTCTTGAAGCGCAGTTTTTGTTGGCTCCTCCAGCGCACGTCGTTGCCTACACCATCGACGATGAGCGTATGAATTTTGAGTGAAGGCGGCACTTGATTGATCGGTATTTCGCGTAGATTGAAGCTACTCAACCCTTTATTGGTGGGTATCCAGAGCTTGTCGTCCTGGTCGATGACCAGGTTGGGCTGCATCCCGAAGGCGCAATCACTGCTGCGCATTCCATCGCCTTCGTCATAGATCACCCATCCCGCTTGCTCCTCCCGAAGGAGTTCGTCATAAGCCACGCCAACGATTCCTCGGTTGGTGCTCATCCAAAGTTGGGACTTCTCGTCGGCGATCATGCCGTAGATGCTCCGGCTCAAGAGCGGATCGCTCCCGCTCAAATCTATGATCTGCTCCTCCCTGACCAAAGCCAACCCAGACTCTGTCCCCACAAAAATCTGGTCTGTTTCCTCCCCTGGAATTGACCAAAGACAGAGCGCGACATTGCTCGGCAAGCCATCTTCGGTACTGAAAGACAATAAGTTGCCGTTGGCGCGATAGGCATGAACGCCCCCGCCGCTGGTGGCTATCCAGAGCGTACCATCCTGGGTCTGGTGCAGGTCGTTTACTTCTGTGTTGTAGAGTTCGGTGGTCGGGATCAGGAGCGTAAACTGCTGCTCGGCGTAGTAACCCACGCCTTGCTGGCCGGCAAGCCAGATGCCTCCCGCCTGCCGTTTATCCAGTGCTGTAACCTCTTGTCCTACCCAGGCTGGGGCAGGAATGGGTATTAAGTCGTCCCTTGTCGTTGCCCCAAACAAACCTTCCGTAGCCGTTCCTATCCAGATGCTGCCCGCTGCATCGCGGGTCATGGATCGGATTTTATCTGAGAGTAGAGGAACAAACGCGCCTTCGCGGAGCGCAAAAAGCCCTTCGGTGGTACCGGCCCAGATGTCGCCTTGGGGCGTTTGGATGACCAGGCTTGCTCCCGTGGGGGGAAGTCCTTCGGTGGTGTCGTAGTTATCAAATTTGCCATCGCGGAGGCGAGCCAGTCCGGCGCGTTCAAAGCCCAGCCAAAGCCCGCCCTCGCGGTCTTCGAAGATCGCCCGAACGTGATTGGCGGGTAGCCCCTGGTCAATGTCTAAGCGATCAAAGTTTTGTTTATCTGCATTGTACCGGAGCAAGCCCTCGCCTTGCGTCCCGACCCAGCACGTCCCGTAGCTATCTCGGTAGAGGCTTGTAACGAAGGTATTGCGTAGCTGCGTGGTGGTGTTTTGCCGATGGTTCCAGGCGATAAGCCCCTTGCGTGTTCCGATCCAAAGGACAGAATCACTGACCGGCAGGAGTTGGGTAATGGTGGGATGGGGTAAGTCGAGTTTGATTTTTTGGAGGCGGCCATCACGATATTGGCACAAGCCCGCCTCGGTGCCAACCCAGATGCCGTCTTTGGTAACGCTAAGGGATTCAATGCGATCAGAGGGCAGCCCATCGCTGCGCTTGAACGTCTTCCAGGCCAGCCCATCCCAGAGGGAAAGTCCGAAGGTAGTGCCTACCCAGAGGTCTTTTTCGTGGTAAGCCAGGCACAAAACGGCGTTATCGGCCAGCCCGTCCTGGGTGGTCAGGGAACGAAAAAAACCTTGTTGGACTCGGGTAAGACCCCCGCCGAGCGTCCCGACCCACAGCCCGCCCTCCTGCCGTGGCAAGAGCCGCTGGATGCGACTTGATCGGAGGGTGCTTTGCTTGTTTTGGTCTTTGTAAAAAACTTCAAAGAGGTGGTTATCAAAACGCACCAGCCCGTTATTTGTGCCGATCCAAAGGTAACCTTCGCTGTCCTGGAGAATATCGGTGATGGTGCTATGAGGTAGCCCGTTGGTTTGTGTCCAGGTCTGGATCAAGAACTGGGAGAGGGGCTTATCCGGAGGCAGGGCTTGGGCCCACGTCCAGGGGGCGATCCAGGCGAGCCAGCATACATACCACCAAAGATTTTTTTTTCCTTTCACAAAAGCGCGTTCAAGACCAGATAAAACCCTCCAAAAGCCGTGCTAAAAAGTATCAGTTTTTTGATTTGTTGGGGTCGGGTCGTGAAATAACAATGGGGAATTTTTCGTTGATGATGCCCAAATCACGGCAGGCAGCCTCGGAGATTTTGATGAGTAGATTTTGGTTGTCGTTGATGTCGGGGAAATGCCCAATCACTCGGACGGTGCAGTAGCGGCCGTTGCTTTCGTTGTGTACCCGAATAAAACTCCCCACGGCCGCCGATCGGTGTAGGGCAATGCGCTGATCGCTTTCGCGTTGCTGCCGGATACGCATACCCACCCCGGACTCGTACATCAAATCCTGGGGATCATCTTTGAGCGGTTGGTGTGCCATCAGGGGGGCTGATACGCGCTCGGATGGCTCTGCGACCCGTAAGATGATCTTGAGGACTTGCCCTTGATGGATGGACATATCGCCTAAGTTGTTGTCCTTCTGGATGTCCTGCCACTGTACGCCATATGTCCGAGCGATGCCATAAAGGGTCTCTCCGGCCGCAACGGTATGCCAGCTGGTGTGGGTAAGGGGGCTGACAGGCTGGGCTGGGCGGAGCATCCAATCCGGTACATCGAAGAAGTCCTTGTGTATCACGTCGGTCATCACGAGGAGCGGCTGCCCCACGCGGAGCGTATCGCTGCTCAGTTGATTGAGGGCAATGATCTGGGCCATATCCATCCGATACTTTTGGCAGAGATAAGTAAGGGTTTCGCCTGCCTTGACGCGGTAGCCCTTGATTTGTGCTTGTCCGTCGTTGAGGCTGGGCGTGGTATTCGACTTGGGGACGTAGATGATCTCTCCGCGCACCAGTCCATGTTCGAGCGTGCCAGGGTTGGCGCGCATCAGTTGCGCCACATTGACGCTGTACGTGCGGGCGATGGTCAGGAGGTCTTCCCCTGATTGGACACGATGCTGGTGATAGCTGGTCTGTGCGGTCGCGATGGACACCCAAAGGAATAAAGCCCAACAGATTCTCATATCCATAATTTGTTTAGCTCGTTTGGCTGATGTGGAGGGCGTGCTGATCGGGGTAGGGCTGGTAAGGCAAAATCAAGACCTCACCCACGCGCCCAAAACTCCCCTGCCCTAGTCCTGGGCAGTTGTGCCGCAAGACACAGGACAAAATTACAGATTTTTGATCGTTTATGCACCAAAAATGATGCGTGGCCGTCTTGCCTTCGGCGATATAAAACGAAACGCCCAGATGTCCTGGCCACTCCATATACTCGACACCCCAGCAGATCGTCTTTTGGTACGCCGCAAAAAAGCCCTCAAAGTCAGCAAAATACTGGTCTTTGGGTTGGTAAAGTGTTGGGAGTTCAAGGGTTCTTGCGTGATGAAGCGTTTGTGGGGGAGCGTTGTGGGGTTCTCCATCCGAAAGCCTGATGTGCTGGATGAGCGTGCGCCCTTCGATCGCCAGGGCCACCTGGATACTGTCTGCGTGCAGGGCTTGGAGTTGTGCCGAAGGAAGCCTCCAGGCTTTTTCCTGTGTGGGGATATCGTAGGCAATCAGGCCATCGGGTATTGGCAGAGATGCACCGGACTTGTAGCCATAAAGCAAGAGACGATCTCCGACAAAGGCCACCAACTCGTAATGCAATCCTTGATCCTGGGGTTGTATCCAGATCACTTCCTGGGGGGGCGTTAAGGCAAAAACACCCACTTGATCGCCTACACAAGCGGCAAGCCTTTGCCCAAAGGGATCGGGCAAGAACTGATGGGCGGCCGTGGGTAGGGGATAGATCAGCGAACGCGGGTCAGTCAAACTTCTTTTCGATAAGGCTATAAAACTCCTGGACTTCGCTGTTGCCCAAATCCCAGTCGTATTTGTAGAAATACTTTTCTCGGATGTACATAATGGCATCGTGGTAGTTGGCGCAGTGGTCAATTTTATCTACGACTTCATCGAACACGTGTTGCTCCCCCTTGAAGAGTTCTTGAATGAAGGCCATCTTCCGCCCTACGGGGATGAGTTCTTCGATGCTCTTGCCCGGATGGCGTTGTTGGCGTTCGAGAACGGTAGGCTGAGGAGGGGTCTGCTCGAGGATGCGCTCATGCACCGTTTTGGTTTCTGGGGGAGGGCTTACCGTTTCGAGTACCGATGTAGGCTCGGGTTCAGGTGCAGGTGGGGGTGCGGGCGGGGTAGCCGCTCGGGGTCGCTCGCGTTCGGTGTTTGGCTCTTCGGGTTTGGCCACGAGGTCTTGGAGGCGAAGGGCGTGTACCTGATGGAGTTGGCGCAAGGCGGGTTTGGGGTCATCGTACTCGAGGTTTTCTTTGATGATATCCTGCACGGCTTGCATTGCCTGGCTAACTTCTACGGTTTGGTCAGCATCGGCCAGGATGGTAAAGCGTTCGGTGAGCTTGGTCAGGAGCTTTTGGTGGGTTTTGAGGTATCTGGAAAGGGGCTTAAAGTCCTCTTCGAGGCGGAAGCGCGTACCTAATTTTTCTATTTCTTGCTCATAAAAAACGGCCGGGGCCAGGAGTAGGCGCAGGGTATCTTCGGTGGAGGCAATCAAGAGCGGCTCAAAATATACCCGCTTGATGCTGATGTTGCGGGAGAGCAGGTTCATCAGTTTTTCGAGGGCCTCCTTGATGGCGGGTTCTTCGTAACTGAAATAAGGGCTTTTGATGGCCTCAGTCTCCTCCTGCCATCGCTCAAAGAGATTCTTAATAATCAGTAAGTTGAGTTGTTTGTTGGGCGTGATTTGCATGATCTGCTCGCCTTTTACTTCGCTGTGTTGGGCATAATGCGCATCACAAATCGTTTGGGCAAACTGCTCGGCATAATCTGTTACCGCGATCTGATTGAGTTTTCCGGCCATGGGTCAGGAGAAGTTATTTTTTTATTTGACGTAAAATACAAACATTTTTGCGTTCTATACAACAAAACAAAAGGTTTTCTTTACACCTAATCAAAATATTTGCCAGATATGCCTACTTTATGCCTCAAGAACTGGTCCGGGCGATGTATTTCCTTGCCCGACACCCGCGAAACCCTCCTGGCGGCCATCCACCGCGAACGCCTCGACTGGATGCACCTCTGCGGTGGGCGCGGACGCTGTGTAACCTGCCGCATCCAGATTATCGAAGGGATGGAGCACCTAAGCCCCCTAACGGCTCCCGAAGAGCGATTCCGCAAACTCGATGCCTTGCGTCCCGACGAACGCCTGACCTGCCAGGCCACCTGCCTCAACAAAGACCTCCAGGCACGCATCGAAGCCCGTACTCCCAAAGCTACCCAGCTTCCGCACATGACTTACCCCGAGGTAGATTAAAGAAGTTTAAAAAACTCCAATCATCAAGAATATGACCGACTTTTGATGTTATCTGATGAATCACAAAACAAAGTAACATCTACCATGCACTCATCCAAACTTTTTGTGTATTTTCTTTTGATAAGCCTGGCGCTCAACTTTTTATCCTCTTGTAAGTCCGTCAATAACACCACTAAGGGAGCAGTCATTGGCGGATCGGCCGGAGGTGTCCTCGGAGGAGTAATCGCCCGAAAAAATCCCGCCGTAGGGGTCATTGTGGGGGCAGCCGTAGGAGGAACAGCCGGCGCGGTCATTGGGCGTTACATGGATAAGCAAGCCAAAAAAATTGAAGACGAAGTAGAAGGCGTGGAGGTCAAGCGCGTAGAAGAAGGCATCGACCTTACCTTTGATTCGGGCATCCTTTTCGGATTCGATTCCTTTGCCCTGCAAGGCGAAGCCCAAAAAAACGTCGTCAAGCTCGCCCAAATCCTTAACGAGTACGCTGATACCCAAATCACCATTCAGGGACACACCGACGATGTGGGATCGGATAAGTACAACCGCACCCTCTCCGAAAAACGCGCCAATGCCGTCCGTCAGTACCTCCTCAACAATGGCGTAGCTAGCAGCCGGATCCGCACCGAAGGCTACGGCCCCAGCGCACCCATTGCCGACAACGCCACCCCCGAAGGCCGACAAAAAAACCGACGGGTAGAGATCGTCATCGTCGCTAACGAAGAACTCAAACGCAAAGCCGAAAGCGGCCAAATCAAAGAGTAAATGTTTGCCGATATTCGGACGGTATTCTCGGAGCGGGAGCGACGCTTACTACTCTTTTTACTTTTTGGTATCACTGGGCTGGGTATCCTGGAGTCCCTGAGCGTGGGCTTACTGATTCCCCTCATTGATACCTTTGTCTCGCCCCAAAAGATCGAGACCAGCTCTCTGCTCCACGGCCTCTATTTGCGCCTGGATGCCCAAAGTCCTGCCCAGTTTATGGGACGGCTCTCCCTGGCTGTCATCGTTTTTTTTGTACTAAAACTCGTCTATGCTCTATGGATGGTGCGCCTTCGGGCCAGGATTATCTCCGATATGGAAATACGCCTAAGCCATACGTTGCTTTCGGCATATTTGCACAAGCCCTACGTGTATCATTTGAGCCATAACTCTTCGATCTTATTTAAGAACGTCAGCACGGAGGTCATCATCGTCTGCCAAAACTTCCTCAACAGCGGGATCAAGTTGCTCTCCGAAGCCGTGATTATTGCTTGTATGTTGCTGTTTCTGTTGGTGTATCAGCCGTGGGTTACGCTGGTGATCGGTGTTGCTTTGGGCGGGATCGGTGGGTTGCTTTACCTGACGGTTCAGGTACAGATCAAACGCCTAAGTGCCGAGCGGGTCGCTCACCAGGGTGAGTTTTACAAAGCCGGACTGGAGGCCCTTGAAGGCGTAAAGGACGTACAGGTTTTTGCGGCTACGGATTATTTTCTGGGTCGCTACGACGATGCTTTTTCGCGTTGGTCAAAGATCGGGATCAGTTTTGCGCTCGGCAACCACCTGCCCCGTTATCTACTCGAGACGGTGCTTTTTGGGGCTTTTGTGGGCGTGATGGCCTGGAGCGTAACAGTCGGACAGCCCTCCGAATCCCTGATCGGGATCATGGCCATTATCGGGGCGGCAGCCGTTAAGATATTTCCTTCGATTGTCAATATCAGTCAGGGCATCTCTAATGTTCGCTTTTATATCAAAAACTTGTCGGTAGTAGCACAGGTGATTGAAGAACTGAAAGACAAGCCATCGCAAGGCATCTTATTTGTGCCGCTGTCTGTGGCTTCGGAGGCTGAGCTACGCCTGGAGGGGGTGAGTTTTACGTATCCCTCGGCCCACCGAAAAGCCCTGGATGGGATTTCGTTGGTGATTCCGTCTCGGCAGACGACGGCTTTTGTGGGCGAATCAGGGGCGGGCAAAAGCACGCTCATAGACCTCCTGACGGGCTTACTGCTGCCCCAGGAGGGCCGGCTTTATTGCGGCGATCAAGAGATTACGCCCCAAAATATCCATGACTATCGCCGCCGTGTGGGTTATGTTCCACAACAGATTTTCTTGTACGACGAAACCCTGCTGCGCAATGTCGCCTTTGGTGTCCCGGAGGCAGAGATAGACACCCAGCGCGCCCTGGATGCCTTGCAGCAAGCACAGCTCGGCCCCTGGCTCAAAGGCCTTCCCGAAGGACTACAAACACCCATCGGAGAAAAGGGCGTGCGCCTCTCGGGGGGGCAACGCCAGCGCGTAGGTATCGCACGCGCACTCTATCGCCAACCCCAGATTTTGATTTTTGATGAGGCCACCTCTGCCCTGGACATCCAGACCGAAGCCGAGGTCAATCAAGCCATCAGTGCTTTGACCGGACACCTGACCGTGATCCTGGTGGCGCATCGTCCCGATACCATTCGTCAGGCCGAACTGATCTACAAACTCGCCGAAGGCAAGCTGGCGGGTGTAGGCAGCTATGCCGAAGTCATGGAAGGAAAGGCTTGACTTTCTGATGTTTAAAAACTTGAAAGGACTAATGCACGCCAATATCGGCTAGGTAGCGTTCGGCATCCAGGGCGGCCATGCAGCCCGTACCGGCAGCCGTAACGGCCTGGCGATAGATTTTGTCCTGGGAGTCGCCTGCCGCAAAGACACCCTTGATGTTGGTGTAAGTGCTGTCGGGTTTGGTGATCAGGTAGCCTTGCTCGTCCATATCCAGGATGCCTTTGAAGATACCCGTGTTGGGCTGATGCCCGATGGCAACGAAGAAACCCTGGATGGGGATTTGGCGGGTGCTTCCGTTTTGGGTATCTCGGATGCGCATACCCTCGACTTCGTTTTCGCCCAGGATTTCATCGGTTTCGGTGTTCCAGAGGATTTCGATGTTGGCGGCCTTCTTGACGCGATCTTGCATGATCTGTGAGGCCCGCATTTGATCGCGGCGCACGAGCAGATAGACTTTTTTGCACATCTTGGAGAGATAGCTAGCCTCCTCACAGGCCGTATCGCCCCCCCCCACGACGGCGACTTCTTGTCCGCGAAAGAAAAATCCATCACAGACGGCACAAGCCGATACACCTTTGCCGTTCAGGCGTTGCTCCGATTCTAGCCCGAGCCACTTGGCCGATGCGCCAGTGGAGATGATGATGGCGTTGGCTGCCAGGGTGTGTGCGCCGTCGTCAATGACGGCCTGGTGTAGGTCTCC
Organism: Bernardetiaceae bacterium; assembly: GCA_036822015.1. Lineage (GTDB taxonomy): Bacteria > Bacteroidota > Bacteroidia > Cytophagales > Bernardetiaceae > DAISIL01. Next base: position 34,011 of record DAISIL010000002.1, read on the forward strand.
CGAAAAATCGACGGAGGTAATCATGCCATCGCGGATGTCTGTCCCGAATCGGGCGGCTTGTTTTTCAAAGTCGATCATCATCTGGGGGCCCATCACGCCATCGGGGTAGCCTGGGTAGTTTTCTACGTCGGAGGTGATGGTGAGTTGTCCGCCTGGTTGGTGGCCTTTGTAGAGAATGGGTTGAAGTCCGGCTCGGGCAGCATAGACGGCGGCGGTGTAGCCGGCGGGGCCGGATCCGATGATGAGACACTTGGTTGTTTCGGTAGCCATAAAAAAGAAGGAAATGGGTTCAAATAAAAAAACGCTTGCTATGGACTAGGGTTTGGTACTTAACGTTTGTCTAACAAAAAAAAGCCGCTTGGTAGGAGCGGCTTCGATGGGCTAGTCTTCTTTGAGCTTGAAGGTCAGGATGGGTATTTCGGATTGATTGGTAACGTTTTCGGTGATGCTACCCATCAAGACGTGCATGAAACCCTTGCGTCCGTGGGTACTCATGGCGATCAAATCGGCTTTGTTCTCTTCGGCAAAGGTGAGGATGCCTTCTTCTTCGTTGTAGCTGTTGTAGGTATTGACGGTGAAGTCGGGCAGGTCGTGCTTTTCTGCAAAACGCTCCATGAGGGCGTAAGAAGTCGAGGAAATCTCGAAGTTGTTGGGGGTGATGATCTTGAGCAGATGCGCCGTAGAGCCAAACCAGACGTTCATTTGTTTGAGAAAGTTGGCGGCCTGCGTGTATTGGGCGGGCTTCTCGAAGTCGGCGGGAAAAATGACGTTGCGCGGCATAAAATCGGCATCGGTGCTTTTGATGACCAGGACAGGAACCGTTGCATTGCGGACGACTTTCTGGGTATTGGAGCCTACGGTAACTTCTTTGATGCCCTTAGCTCCGTGAGACCCCATGACGATCATGTCCACGTCTTTATCGGCGATAAACTCAAAAATTTGTCGGCTCACCAGATCGAAGCATATCCCACCGTCGATTTCTACGGGGGCGTACTGCTCCATGCGATCTTTGATGTGTTGGCGGGCTTGGGCAAGCTGTTCCGTGGCTTGGATATGGTGAGGAGCTTCGCCATCAATGGCAATCACCTGTGTTTTCTCCGTATCGCTGGCCGGGGTCAGGATGTGCAGCAGATAGATGGCAGCGTCGCTTTGCTTGGCAATGGAAACGGCAGCGGCCAGGGCATTATCGGCACAATCGGAAAAATCAGTAGGGACAAGAATTTTTTTGATCTCCATGATTTTGTTGGTGTTTGGGTGGTAATATTAGGTACAAATGTAACACAAAAAAGGGGATTTGTGGGATGATGAAAGGCACTTTGTTGGCTGACAAAAGTTACTTTTGAGACAAAATACCTATTTTTGTTTATCTTCTCATTCCATTCATCCCATATCTCTTCCCCTTGCTTATGCGCACGTCTTATACGTTCACCGAAAAAAAAGATACCCGTTCTGGCTTTGGTGCCGGCCTGCTCGCCCTCGGTGAGCAAAATCCCGATGTGGTGGCCCTCTGTGCCGACCTGACGGGATCGCTCAAAATGGATGCCTTCCAAAAGGCATTCCCCGAGCGGTTTTTTCAGGTGGGTATCGCCGAAGCCAACATGATGGGGCTGGCAGCGGGTATGGCCGTGGGGGGCAAGATTCCTTTCACGGGTACTTTTGCCAATTTCTCAACGGGGCGTGTCTATGACCAAATCCGTCAGTCCATCGCTTACTCGGGTACGAACGTCAAGATTTGTGCCTCTCATGCCGGACTTACCCTGGGTGAGGACGGCGCCACCCATCAAATCCTCGAGGATGTGGGCATGATGAGTATGCTTCCCCACATGCGCGTCATTTGCCCCTGCGACTACAACCAAACCAAAGCCGCTACGCTGGCCATTGCGGCGCTAGACGGGCCGGTATATCTGCGTTTTGGCCGCCCGAAGGTTCCCAACTTCACGGCCCCTGACGCGCCTTTTGAGGTCGGTAAGGCACAATTATTGATCGAAGGAAGCGATCTAAGCATCTTTGCCACAGGGCATCTGGTCTGGGAAGCCCTAGAAGCCGCCGAAGAGTTGGCGCGTTTGGGTATCTCGGCAGAGGTCATCAACATTCATACGATCAAGCCCCTGGATGAAGCAGCCGTTTTGGCATCGGTGCAAAAGACCTCCCGCGCCCTGGTGGCCGAGGAGCATCAGATTCGCGGTGGACTCGGGAGCTATATCGCCCAGCTACTGGCTCAAAAGCATCCCGCTCCGATGGCTTTTGTGGGGGTCAATGATTCCTTCGGTGAAAGCGGACAGCCCCACGAGCTGATGGCCAAATACGGACTTGATACAGCACACATCGTAGCAGCGGCACAACGGCTGCTCCATTAAGTAAGAAAAACAAAAACTGCTATGGATCACCTGACCAAAGACTGCTTCATCTCCTATGGCCGCCGCGAAAGCCTTAGTTTTGTGGCGCATCTGCACCGAGCGTTGGTCTTATCCGGGCATACGGCCTGGTTTGATAAGGTGAACATCCCCGACGGCGAAGCCTATGACCGTCGGATCACGAACGGCATCGAGTCGGCGGATAACTTCGTCTCCGTGATGGCTCCCCGCTGCCTGACCTCGCCTTATTGTTTGGTCGAACTCGAGTATGCCCGTGTGCTGGGCAAGCGCATCATCCCCATCAACCAGATGGTCATCTTCAAGACCGATGCCCAGGAGCTATCCAAAGGCGATCAGGCGGTGCTTGCCAACTTTTATGCCACCCACGGAATGCCCGACGCGGGTATTCGTACCACCCAGGATGTGCTTGACCGAACGCTTGCCTTGATCGGAACAACGGACTGGCTCGATGGCAAACAAATCCTATCCGACAACGACTGCTTACGCCTCCAAGAGTGGGCCCAGAGCTACGAAAACCAATGGCATCGCCACGAAGATACCGCCTATCTAAGCGATCTCCGAATGCCTACCTTTGGGCAAATCACGGACCAGATACCCGAAATCCTGGAGCGGATGCTGCTTGTCATTGAACGGCAAAAGACTTACGTACAAGAGCATACACGTATCACCCTCGATGCCCTCCACTGGGCAAGCAACCAAAAATCAACCAATTATCTCGCCGTGGGCAAGGAGCGCAAGCAAGCCGAAGACTGGCTCCTGACCGAGTTTACGCCTCCTAAGCAGCCGCCCTGTACGCCCAGCGACATCTTGTGTGATTTTGTGGTAGAATCCCGAAAGAACGCCGAGAACCGCCACACCGATATTTTTATTTGCTATGCCGCCGAGGATAAAGCGATCCGAGATCAGGTCATCCGCGCCCTCTCGCGGCACGCCCTGACGACCTGGATACACGATAAGGACATCCAAAAAGGAGCCGAGTATGGCCGAGCCATTGAGCAGGGCATCGAAGGGGCAGATAACTTTTTCTTCTTCGTCTCGCCCCAGTCGGTCAAGTCCGAGTATTGCCTCAAAGAGCTCAACCACGCCATCCTGTACCACAAACGCCTGGTGCCGCTCCTGATTCATTCCACGCCTGAGGCGGATATTCCCGAAGCCTTGCGCGGCTTACAGTACATTGACTTCACCGACAACACCACGGAGAGTGATTTTGCCGCCGATCTCGACGACATCCTGAACCTGCTACACCAGGATCACGAGTACTACGAAGAACACAAAATCCTCCTCAACCGCGCCTTGCGCTGGCAGGAGTCGGGCCGCAAAAATGCGTTTTTGTTGCGCGGCTTTAACCTCGAAAATGCCAAAACCTGGCTACGCCTCCACGAAAAACGCCAGCAAAATCCGCCCCTGGATATTCATCGCCAACTCATCGAGACCAGCGAAGCCCTCAAAGGACAACTCGGAACGGATGTCTTTGTCTCCTACTCCCGCAAAGACGGTGATTTTGCCCGTAAGCTCAACACCCGTCTCCAGGAAGCCGGCAAGACGACCTGGTTCGATCAGGAGAGCATCAGCTCGGGAGTCGATTTTGAAAAAGAGATTTACAAAGGTATCGACGGGGCGGATAACATCGTCTTTTTGATCTCCCCAGATTCGATTGCCTCCGAGTACTGCGAACGGGAGGTAGCCTATGCCGCCCAACTCGGCAAACGCTTCATTACCCTCCTCTGCCGCCCCACCGATCCCCAGATGATGCCCGAAGTCTTGAGGGTCATCAACTGGATCGACTTTCACAGCAAGGCTTTCGATAAAGTCTTCCCCGAACTCATCCAGGAACTCGACTTAGATCGTGAACACGTTCAGCAGCACACCAAGCTCCAACAACGCGCCCTCGAGTGGGCCGAAAACGACCACAGCCCCGATTTCTTGCTCAACGACATGGCCTGCCAGAAAGCCCAGCTTTGGCGCACGGCCGCCACGGAGGGCAAACCCAAAAACCCACCCCCAACAGCTTTGCAGCAACAGTACATCCAGCAAAGCCTAGAAGCCATTGAGCAAGCCAAAGCACAAGAACGCGCCGTTGCCCGCTCCCTCAAAAAACGCCTGCGCCTAGCCCGCATCGCGCTCGGCGTGGCAGCCTTGCTTTTGCTTGTGGCTGGCTTTGCGACGACACAAGCACTGATGAGCGAGAAAAAAGCAGCCTTTGCCCTACAGCAAGCCCTCGAAGCCGAGGAGAAAGCCCACCAAAACGAAATATACGCTATGGCGGCCCTGGATAGTGTCCGCCAGATTGAGATCGACAAAAAACTCAAGCTGGCCGAGAACTACATCAACTTCGGCGAAAAAGAACTAGCCCAACAGGCACTCGAAGATGTCCTGCGCCTCGACCCCAACAACACCGATGCCCAACAAAAACAGAAGAGCCTTTGAGTAGGCTAGCTTACGCGCCCGTATTCGTGTTCGTGTTGTTGCGTAGATGCACCACACGCTGCGGGAACGGAATCTCTACGCCGTTGGCATCTAAGGCTTTCTTAACTGCCTCCGTAACACCAAAATAAACATCCCAGTAGTTGGCTGGTGTGGCGTATGGACGTACCGCCAACGTAACGGCACTGTCATCGAGGGAGAGGACGTTCACCGATGGAGCAGGCGTTTTTTCTACTTTGGGGTCTTTCTCCATGACCTCCATCATCACCTGACGTGCCTTATCAATGCTGGCTCCGTAAGCAATGCCAATTTCGAGATCGACGCGGAGCGTACCATGCTTAGAGAAGTTGTTAATTACGCCATTGGAGAGCGGCCCGTTCGGGATGATGACCGTCTTTTGGTCGGGGGTAAGGATCGTTGTTACAAAGATTTGAATCTCCTGTACTTCTCCGAAGTACCCCTGAGCCTCAACCAAATCGCCGACGCGAAAAGGCTTAAAGATCATTATCAAGACCCCACCGGCGAAGTTTGAGAGGCTGCCCTGTAAAGCCAAGCCCACGGCCAGAGATGCCGCGCCCAGTACCGCAAAAAACGAGGTCGTGTTGATGCCCAACATGCCGGCCACCGTCAGGAGTACCAACACCTTGATCGTTACGCTGGCCAGGCTCCGCAAAAAGCGGCTGATCGTCGGGTCTTTGATCGCCCGTTCGCTGGCTGCATAAACCAGGTTGGCCAACTTACCCGCAATCCAAAAGCCGATCATAAGGGCCACCAAGCCGTAGATCAACTTAAGTCCGTACTCGGCAAACAACTTTGGCAACTCGTTTTGAAGAAATTCTAAAAGTGCTTCCATGATTGAATGGTTGAGGAGAGAAAAAAACCAAATAGAAATCCAAATTTAAGTAAATCAACGTTAAGAAAAGTACATTACTTGCCTTTTTTTTCTCTTCAATGAACATTTGGAAAATTGCTCGGGCTTCCGTAATTTGCTGAACAAACAAAACAACACAGACTACCCATGAAAAAATTGTTGATCGCCCGCCATGCCCGCACCGAAGAGGCCGGCAAGGACGATGCCCACCGCACCCTAAGCGAAACAGGCATTACGGATACCCGTGAAATGGGACAAAAATTGAAAGCAAAGCATATCAAAGTGGACAAAATATACAGTTCGCATTTGCGCCGGGCCGTCGCTACGGCACAAATACTAGGGCAGGTCTTGAACTTTCCACAAGAAAATATCGAAGAGATTGCCCCCGACTACCACAGCAGCCCCGAGGAGCTGTTGGCTTTTGTTCAGCAACTCGACGATGCGTTGGATACCGTCTTGATCGTCAATCACAACACCCCTGTTACGCATCTGGTGGACTTGCTCACCAACACCACCCAAGAAATGCTCAACCCATCTTGTGTAGCCGAGGTTGATTTTGAGATTGAGCATTGGAGCGAAGTGGTAGCCGGCAAAGGCAAGCTCATCAAGATCGAACACCCCAGTTTTGACCACTACTAAGCCATGTCAGATAAGACGCTGTACGCTGCCTTCACGGATCCGCAGGCGCGTTGCCTGATCGCGGGCCCGTGCGTGATGGAAAGCCAGGAACTGCTTTTTGAGGTAGCCGAAAAAGTACAAAAGATCGCAGAAAAACAAGGGTTTACCTATGTTTTTAAAGCCTCCTTCGACAAAGCCAACCGCACCTCGCTGGATTCCTTCCGAGGGCCAGGCCTTGAAAAAGGCCTTCGCTGGATGGAGGCGGTTAAGGAGCGGTTTGGTGTGCCGCTCACGACGGACGTACACGAGACGGCACAGGTAGCAGCCCTGGGAGAAGTCGTGGATATTATCCAGATTCCGGCCTTTCTTTGTCGCCAAACCGATCTGCTCCTGGCTGCCGGACAGACGGGCAAGATCGTCAATGTCAAGAAAGGGCAGTTCTTGACCGGAAAAGACATGCGCCATGCCTTACCCAAGATTCAAAGCACGGGCAACCACCAAATCCTGCTCACCGAGCGCGGCAATAGCTACGGAAACAATAACCTGGTTGTTGATTTTCGTAATGTTGTCGATATGTTGCAACTAGGCGTACCCGTCGTGATGGATGCCACCCACTCGGCACAGCTCCCCGGCGGGGCCGATGGAAAAAGTAGCGGCAATCGGGACTATGCTTTGCCGCTGGCCAGGGCGGCCGCTTCCCTGGGGGTGCGGGCCTTCTTCATCGAAACCCACCCCAAACCAGAACTGGCCCTCTCTGACGGACCAAACATGATTCCGTTGGACGAACTAGAAGAGACCTTGAAAAAGTTGAAGATTTAGTGGGATTTGGTAGCGAGGGGGGGAATTGAACCCCCGACCTCCGGGTTATGAATCCGACGCTCTAACCATCTGAGCTACCTCGCCAGTACTTAGGGAACGCAAAAGTAACATCCCGTATCTTCAAATCCAAACCCGACCGCACAAAAAAAATAACGCCCATGGATAAGATACTGATTGTGGAGGATAACAAGCTGACCTATAACAATCTTGCGGCAGAGCTAGAAGATGCCGGCTATCAAGTCATGGACTACACGCCCACAGGAGAACTCGCCCTCGAGCGGCTGGAGGAAAATCCCGATTTGGTGGTGTTGGATATTCAGTTGGCGGGCAAACTGAACGGTATTGCTGTTGCTCGGGCGATAGGGGAGCGTTTTTCGATACCCTTTATCTATTTGAGTTCTTACACCGAAAAGATGAACCAAGCCAAAAGCACCGCGCCCTTTGCCTTCCTGCCCAAGCCCGTTTCGGGAGAGGAACTCGAGCAAAAAATACGGGAATTACTCCTGGCTTGTAAGCAGTTACGCGGGAAAGACAAAAGGGAGGTCGCTGATACGGCATCCGTCTTTTTCCCGAAGCGCAACGAAAAAGTACGCATTCGCCTCTCCGATATACAGTTTGTCGAGGCCGAGTCTCATCATGTGCTGCTGCACACCGATCAGCAGCGGCACGCGATCAGTCAGACGCTCCAAGAACTCCTCGATCACATCAGCGGATCTGTGCCGAACCATGGGCTGCTGCGCGTCCATCGCTCTTATCTGGTCAATATCAGCCGCATCGCTTCTGTGAAGGGAAGCACCCGCAATTATACGCTTTTGGTGGAGGGATGTCCCAAAGAAATCCCCGTTGGGCGTAGCTACGAAGCCCAAATGCTAATCGTGATGGGCTTGAAATAACCTTTGGCGAAGTTCTTGCGTAAGGGAAAGTGTATCAAAAACACTAAGCCCATGTCCGATTCCAACCGCGAGCGCGATCTCGTCCTGGCTCCCAACGAGTACGCCTTCATCTCTGACCAAACCAAAGGCAACATCAACGTCTATGTGGGGCCCTACAAAACCAGCCTAGCCAACACCGACAAGCCCGTTGCGTTCGATGACCAAAGCAAGCGTTTCTTGCGCTGCTCCCTCGATGAATCCACGCAGACCTTTACCGTAGCCCCCGAGGGCTGGTATATCATCCTCAAAAACCCACCCAAGCACGGCGATCAACCCAAAAACGGCACCAACAACAGCCTAGCCGAGCTCAACGTAGGCCGTAAGATCAACATCCCGGGACCGAAGCACTTTGCGCTCTGGCCAGGGCAGATGGTGCGCGTCGTGAGAGGGCATCATTTGCGCTCCAACCAATACCTGGTCGTTCGGGTCTATGACGAGGAAGAAGCCCGCCAAAACTGGGGCAAGGCCGTCATCAAGACCAAAAACGAAGAAAAAAACGATCAGCCCCTGACAGCGGAAGAAATCCCCGACTTAACCATGGGCAAGACCTTGATTATTAAAGGTGATGCTGTTTCGTTTTACATTCCCCCGACGGGTGTGGAGGTCGTCCGAGAGACCAACGGGGAGTACGTCCGGGAGGCCGTTACGCTCGAGCGGCTCGAGTACTGCATCCTTCTGGAGGAGGACGGCAACAAGCGGTTCATTCAGGGGCCGGCCGTCGTTTTTCCCAAACCCACGGAGGAGTTTGTGCAGCGCAACGGCTCCCGTAAGTTTTTGTCCATTGAGCTAAACGAGATGAGTGGCTTGTATATCAAGGTGATCGCTCCCTACACCGAGGACGGCAAGACCTACAAAGAAGGCGACGAGTTGTTTATCACCGGCAAAGAACAGATGATCTATTACCCGCGCCCCGAACACGCAATCATCAAGTATGGCAAGCGCGAAAAACACTTTGCCGTAGCCATCCCCGACGGCGAAGGACGCTACTACCTCAATCGAAAGACGGGCAAGGTAGCCCTCCAGCGCGGCCCGGCCATGTTTCTGCCCGACCCACGGGCGTTTGTTTTGGTGAGGCGCATCCTCGAAGAGAAGCAGGTGCAGTTGTGGTTTCCGGGCAACGAAGAAGCCCTCCGCTACAACAAAGCCCTGCAACAGATCGCCAAAAGCCCCCAAGAAAAATACGTCGCCGCACAGGAGGTCGATCAATCTCCCAAAATGGCCGTTGGGGCAGCACCCATGCCAGAGGTGCGCAAACGCGAGAAACCCTCCAAAGAGGTAGCCAGTGAGGAGTTTGAGCGCGGCGAAAGCTATACCCCTCCCCGAACGGTTACTCTGGACAACAAATACGACGGTGCCGTAACGATCAATGTCTGGACGGGATACGCCATCCTGGTCGTGAGCAAGACCGGCAAACGCAAGGTCATCACGGGGCCGCACACCTACCTGCTCGAGTACGACGAGACTCTCGAAGCCATGACGCTCTCCACGGGAACACCCAAGACAGAAGAAAACCCACTCCGAACGGTCTATTTGCGCGTTCTTCACAACCGAATTTCGGATGTCATCCTGGCCGAGTCGTCAGATTTTACGCAAGTTTCGCTGACGCTTTCGTATCGGGTCAATTTTGAGGGGGAAGCGGAGAAGTGGTTTAATGTTGAAAATTTTGTTAAATTCTTGACCGATCATCTCCGTTCCTTTGTCCGTAATGTGGTCAAGAAGCATACGATCATGGATTTTTATGCCAAAGGCGTGGATATTTTGCGGGATGCCATTTTGGGTGTTTCCGAAGGAGGCAAACGTCCCGGGCGGCTTTTTGAGGAAAACGGTATGCGCATCTACGATGTAGAGGTTTTGAATGTCCACCTGACCGACAAGAGCATTGAGCAGCTCCTGATCTCGGCCCAGCAGGAGGTCGTCAAGCAGACCTTGCGCATCGAAGCCGAAAAACGCAAGTTGGAGTTTACCCAATCGAGCGAGCAGATCGCGCAGCAGATCGCCAAAACCGAATCGGAGACCAAACAAAACGCCTTCGGTCTCCAGATTCAGGAAGCCCAAAAGGAACTCGAACTCACCCTGGCACAACTCCAAAAGGTCATCCAGGAGGAGGAAGCCCAGCTCCAGGCACGCCTGGCCCAGCAGCAAAGCCTCAACGCCATCACGACGGCAGAGATCGAACGCCAACGCCAGCGCGAAGCCCAGACGCTCGAAACACAACAAGCCCAGCTCCAACAGCAGCTTACCTTGCTCAAAGGAGAAGTGGAGGCAACGGTCAGCAAAGCCCAGGCGATCTCCCCCGATTTGATCGCGGCCATGCAGGCTTTCTCCGACAAAGCCCTGGCCCAAAAGATGGCCGACTCGATGGCACCTTTGGCCATCCTGGGTGGGCGTAGCGTAGCCGATGTTTTTGCGCAGCTCCTCAAAGGCTCGGGCATCGAACACGTTTTGCAGCAAAACCCGTAAAAGTTTAGTTCTCTTCGATGCGCCGAATGGATGCCCCGAGGGCGTTGAGGCGTTGGTCGATGAACTGATAGCCTCTGTCGATCTGCTCGGCACTGCGGATGATGCTTGTCCCTTGAGCCGAGAGGGCAGCGATGAGCATGGCCACCCCGGCGCGGATGTCGGGGGAGGTCATGGTGATGCCGCGCAGGGGTGTTTGGCGGTTGAGACCGATGACGGTAGCTCGGTGAGGATCGCAGAGGATGATCTGTGCGCCCATCTCGATCAGTTTGTCCACAAAAAAAAGACGGCTCTCAAACATCTTTTGATGTACCAGCACCGTGCCTTTGGCTTGGGTAGCCACGACGAGGATGATACTCAGGAGGTCGGGCGTAAAGCCAGGCCAGGGCGCATCGGCTACCGTGAGGATGGAGCCATCAATGAACTTTTCGATGATGTAATGATCCTGTGCCGGTACGTGGATGTTGTCGCCCTGGATGTCGAGTTGGATGCCGAGGCGTTCAAAGATGCGCGGAATCTGTCCGAGTTCTTGGACGGCCGCCGAGGTGATCGTGAGTGGGGATTGGGTCATGGCGGCCAGCCCAATAAAACTACCGACTTCGATCATATCGGGCAACAAGCGGTGGGTAGCTCCGCCGAGGGCAGCTACCCCTTCGATCTGGAGCAGATTGGAACCGATGCCCGTGATGCGGGCCCCCATCGCGACAAGCAGGCGGCAGAGTTGCTGGATGTAGGGTTCGCAGGCAGCGTTGTAGATCGTCGTTTGTCCTTTGGAGAGGACGGCGGCCATCAGGATATTGGCTGTACCGGTAACGGAGGCTTCATCGAGCAGGAGGTATTTGCCCCGCAGGGCGGAGGCATCAATGGTGTATTGACGATGCTGGGCGTTGTAATCGAACTTGGCACCGAGTTGTTGGAGACCCCAGAAGTGGGTATCGAGCCGCCGCCGCCCGATCTTATCGCCGCCCGGCTGGGGTATTTTGGCTTTGCCGAAGCGGGCCAGCAGCGGGCCCAGTACCATGACCGATCCGCGTAAGCCGCTACCTTTCTTCAAAAAATCGGGTGATTCTAGGTAGCTCAGGTCGATATGTTGGGCCGTGAAGGTATAGCTACCCGCCGTGGAGTGGGGGGTGATGTTTACGCCCAGGTCGCCCAGGAGGTCGATCAGGAGACGGACATCGCGGATGTCGGGGATGTTGTGTACCGTAACGGGCTGGTCAGTCAGGAGGGTGGCACAAAGGATTTGGAGGGCTTCGTTTTTGGCACCCTGGGGCTGTATGCTTCCGCTTAGCCGGGCCCCGCCCTGTACTTCAAAGGTAACTTTGTTGGAAGAGATCAAAGGGAGGTTGTGTTTGTTTAGGACAAAGGTACAAACTAAGTGCCTGACCCAAACAGTGGATGCCCTGACCAGAGACGTACAAAAAATGATAGCCAGCAATGGCAAAGATTCCGTTAAAACGCCTTACGAAAATTTTACTTTTTTTGTAAGTCTGTATGCCAAAGTTGCTTCAAATTGGACTTATGTTTGATGATTGTAAGTCCTAATCTTTCAAAAAAATCTATGAAGTTGATGAGAAGTTTTTTTTCTGTGCTGGCTCTTTCTATCGTTTTGAGCCTTAGCGTATTTGCACAAAACACATCCCAAATCCTGACCAGCACCCAATGGCGCTATGATGCCGACCAACTCGCGGCGGCTTTCCAGGCGCAGTTTGGTGGGATGGATGAAGGCAGCATGAGTGCCGAGCAGCGTGCGGCCAAAGAGCAGGCAGAAAACCAGATGAACGTGATGAAAGATATTCGCCTGCATTTTCAGGCCAACAATCAACTGTCGATCAGATATTACGGCAGTGAGCAAGGCACGATGCAATGGAGCGTCAGCGGCAATACCCTGATGATGAGCCAGCAAGGGCAGACGCAGTCGTTTGACCTCCTCAGCGTATCCGCCAACGAGCTGCACATGAGAGAGCAACAAACGGGAGAAGAATCCTATCTCCTGGCCGAAGGTTACAGCCGCCCCTCCGCCAGTGCCGGCGATCCCAAGACGGGTGGTGCTTACAAGGGCAAAACTATCAGCTACTCGGGTGCGCCCATCGTGAACGCCTTTGTAGTATATCAGGGTGATAAACTCATCATCCAAAATGGACAAAAAGCCACAATTTGTGAATGCCAGGTGCAGGAAAGGGACGGCTACGAAGCCGGAGATTGCATCGGCGAACCCTTCGAGAACAACAGACAAGGCTTTTACATCAAAGACGACAAAGGCAACATCATCATCGCTTATGCCAACCGCAGCACAACAAGCCTCAAAAAGATAGCCTTGTTTTCGGTGGACGAACACAACCTTCAGAAGCACGAAAATAGCGCAGCCTACCAGCAGATGATCCAAACCCTTGCTGAGTGGTACGGCGTAAGGCCTTGATCCTTTTTATCTTCACACCCCCAAACAAAAAAAATAACGATGCAGATGTTTAAGCTAGTCAGTTTTGCTTGCTTGTTAGGACTTATGGTAGCGTGTTCCTCACCTACGGAGGAAACACAAAACGCGCCAGCAGCGGCAGAAGAAGAAGCCACCAGCAGCGAAGAGCGTACTACTCCGGCAGCAGCCGAAAAGCGCGTTGCTCCCGCGCCGGTGTTTGAGCCAGGAGCGGCCAAGCCCGCCAACCACGAAATGAGTTTTTCGACGCATTCCGACTTTTACTACTGCTTCTGCCAGAACGGACAGGCGATGCGTAGCGTAGAAGGCTTCTTGTCTTTTGGCACCTGGGAGGATACCTCCGAGGAGTTGGTGGTGAAGTTCTCCAAAGAACTCATCAGAAACGGCAGAGGCACGTATGATAACCTCGGCGGGGCAGATGCCCCCAGCTGGGCTTATTACGACGAGCATTTTTACGCCCTCGAAAACACGCCCCAAGATGCCCGCCGCATGGAGGGTTTTATGAAAAACTACATGGAGGAAGAAGGGATGATCTTGAAGCCCATGGACAAGGATAGCTGGCAAAGCTACTGCGCCCGGCCGTTTAGCTTCCTGGGAAGCTATCCTTTCACGGCTTATGTAGCACTGGATGGCCCACTGGTCAAAGGCCTGGACAAGAAAGCCCTTACCGAAATGCGTAACGAAATCTACGCCCGACACGGATTGGACTTTCCGGACGAGGAAACGAAGACCTACTTCGCCTCCAAGGACTGGTACAAGCCACAATACGACGACGTTGAAAACCTGCTTTCGCCCATAGAAAAGTTCAACATAGGGTTTCTCAATGACCTTTTGGGAAAACTCTAAGCCTGAAAAGGCATCCCCCCCAAAAACATCAGATAAACCTAAACCATCGTATGCAAAAAATTAAATTTTTCGTGATGCTCTTCTGGCTGGCTAGCTTTGCCTGGGTGGGGCAGGCGGCCGATTTTGGGGGGTTGTATTTCTCCCCCGAGACAAAACAAGCCATCTATCTGGACTGGAACGCAGAAAAAGGGCATGTCAATGCCGTGTATGTCTCCGAAAATGGATCGCCCCATCGGCGTTTTGAGATCATGACACAGACACCCAAAACCAGCAGCCAGTATGCCTTCGCTTACTACATCCAGATTTGGGAGCCGAGCAAACCCAACGTGAGCTATGAACTCAACCTGGGCATAGAAGTCGTGGACGATCCGCCGCTGCTCTACCTGAACAAAAAGCGCAGCCAGGAGCGCACACGTCTGGCTCGTTTGGGCAATACGGGCCCGCAGCGCGACCTCTCCTCCGATGAAGACGCTTACCTTCCCCTGAGCCACAGCCTGGTGCAGGCCTTATCCAACATGACCTGGTGGTACTTTGACACAGAGGACAGCCAAATACACGCAGACGTAGCCGTTGATGTGATGGCAGGGCATCAATCCAACGAACTGGCTATTTCGTTGAAAGACGGTGATATGAATCTTTCAATCAGCATCGAGATCGACGATCAGCTTGGGTTTAGTCTTACTGTTCATGCCGACGATATGGATGCCGATGAGTTGGAGGGACTAAACTACGTCTTCAACAAGGCCAGCATTGAGTTGGGCGACGACGTACAATGGCAGATTTATTTCTACGATAAGGGAGGGGAGCCGGTCATTATCCTGATGCAATCAATTTAGGGGGAAGGTTTTTGGGAGAGCAACTTTAATGGCTTTTGATCGTTGTAATACAAGTTGCTCCTGTCCGTAATTCCTGATCGTGAACCCCTAACCAAACCTCCCCATGAGTCGCCCCCGACGGATGAGCAAATGGCTATGGATAACGGGTTTTCTGCTCCTTTCCTGGTTTTGTGTGCAGGGGCAGATCATCGAGTTTCCGAAGAAAAAACCGCCTAAGCCCGCCGAAAATATCTTTGAAATGCGTGAGTTTCGGCCCGAAAGCAAAAGCAGTACGCTTTACGCCCCCGCCATCACGTTTCCGAACATCAACCGCCTGCCCTACTACTACGACCAAAACCAGCGCGACTATATCAACCGCTTTTATCGCGACGGCGATTGGGCTACGCTCCTGCCTACCCTGGCCGAGTACGTGAGCCATTTTGGTGTCGAGAACTTCAACAAAGACATCCAACTCCTGGAACTCCTGGCGCAAACTGCCCAAGAAAACGGGCGCGACTCACTGGCCAAAGAGTGCTACCGCCTCGTCCTGAAACACCATCGCGGCAACGGCGTACAGGCCCGAAAGATTTACGACTCCCTCACCCAAAGCGAACGCTTCGATTACGTCGAACTCCAAAAATACTACGCGCTCCTGGATCGCATCCAGCTCGTGGACAGCCTACGCCCCCCCGAGGATATGGGCGTAGCCCGCCTCGACTTTGTCAATTCGGAGTTTGAAGACTACGCGTCCATGCTCTCCGATAGCGATAGTATCCTCTACTTCACGACCAAACGCAGCATCCTGGATACGGGACGCAGGCGCGGCCTCGGCCCCAAAAACACCGAAAATATCTACTTCGCCACCCGCAACAGCTACGGCGAGTGGGACAGCCCGCAGCCCTTGCTTTCCATCAACTCGGCTTACAACGAAGGCTCTCCGGCCGTGAGCCGTGACGGAACGCTCTTTGTGTTTGCGCGTTGCAATGCCCCGGACGGCTTCGGAAACTGCGATCTCTACATGAGCTATTGGCTAGAAAACGAACGCCGCTGGAGCGATCCCGTAAACATGGGGCCGGGCATCAACAGCGATCAGTGGGACTCACATCCCAACTTTTCGCCGGGCGGCGATACGCTCTTTTTCTCCTCGAGTCGGCTCTCGGGTTTTGGGGGAGCAGATTTGTACTTTTCGTTCCGAGATGCGAAGGGCTACTGGCATCCGGCCCAAAACCTGGGGCCGTACATCAATACGCTCCGCAATGAGGTCAGTCCGTTTATGCACCCGATTGAGCAGACGCTGTATTTTAGTTCGGATGGACAACTGGTAAATTTTGGTAGTTTTGATATTTTCAAGACCCATCAGATTGGGCAGTA
This sequence comes from Bernardetiaceae bacterium, assembly GCA_036822015.1. Taxonomy (GTDB): domain Bacteria; phylum Bacteroidota; class Bacteroidia; order Cytophagales; family Bernardetiaceae; genus DAISIL01. The sequence goes on from DAISIL010000002.1 coordinate 49,973, forward strand.
CTGGCAAGAACCCAAAAACGTCGGGCCTTTCGTCAATACCGCCGGCAGTGAGTTTTATTTTACCATCGACAAGTCCGCCTCCCTGCTTTACTACGCCCGAGCCGAACACAACGAAAAGTACAGCGACATCTACCAACCCGACGGCAACTCGGATTTGTTTTCCTTTCCCCTGGCCATGGGCGCACAGCCGGCGGCCACGGTGCGCTTCTCGGGACGCTTTGAGGAACCCACCACGGGAGAGGTCTTTAAGGGCATCATCGCTTTGTTTGATGTAGAGAAAAAAGTCCCCATCGAACCCAAATACATCCGCGAGGATGGCACGTTTGAGTTTGAACTGATCGACGACCGGACGTATGTCATGATCGTCAGCGGTGAAAACTTCTTTCGCCTAGAAGAACTTTTCCATCTCAGGGGAGATACCAAAATTGAGCGTACCTTGAAGAGTATCAAAACGATACAGTTTGAGTCTCTCGAGTTTGCCTCCGGTAGTTCGGAGATTTTGCCGACGATGGAAAACGACCTGCACCTGCTGGTATCTTTCCTGGACGAGAACCCTGATTTTTACCTTCGTATCATGGGACACACCGACGCGCTGGGCGACTCGCTGTCCAACATTCGGCTCTCCCAGTCGCGGGCCGATGCCATCCGTAACTACATTTTGAGCTATGGTGAGTTTGCCGAAGACCGCGTGGTTGCGCTTGGCTTTGGCTCGGCTTATCCACTTATCATCCCCGAAAAGACCCCCGAAGATCGCCGCATCAACCGTCGGGTAGAGTTTCGGCTTTCACCGGATGCCGGTCTGATCCATAGCGATCGCTACCTCCCCCCCGAGACCATCACTACGACAACAGAAGAAACCGAAACGACGGATTTTGATGACGGCGGCTGGTAGGTTTATCCGTGGCGGTAGATTTTAATTTTTGCATACACGAAGAAGCCAAAGCTCCCCAGGAGGCTCATCACGGCTACGTTTTCGTAACCATCCACGTAGCGGTACAAGATCAGGCTTCCCACGACACCGGCGGCAAAGAGCGCGTTGGTGAGCAAGCCCGCCTGTGGGCTGCCCCAGCGTTTGTCGGCCATGGTGGCATTGCGTCTAAAGCCACTGCGGATATAGGCGCCGGCTTGATAGTCGGACTGGTTTTCTTCGCTTTGGATACGGGCTTTACGTGCCATGAGTTCCTCGCGGTCGGGGTCGTAGTGGCGTGGCTGATAGTGGAATCGGCGATGGCGCGGCAAACGAAAGGGAGAAAAAATAGACATGAGCAAGGGAGGATTTTGTGAAGTTTTCACCCGGGCAGTTTGTTGGTTTTGCTCTGCCCAAAGACCAACAAGAGCAAAGATACAAAAATACAAAAAGCACTTTTATCCCATCGCGGCCGCAATCGTGGCTAGGCTTACTTTGGCGGCCTGGGCGTTGAGGGCCGCCTGGGCGCAGCTTTCAAGGGTAGCCCCTGTTGTCAGGACATCATCCACGATCAGGAGGTGTTTATCGGCAACCAAATCTGGCTTGGGCACAACAAACAGCCCTTGTGTGGTGGCAAAGCGGTGCAGGCGATCTTTTTTGGTTTGGCTTTCGAGGTGTGCCGTACGTAGGAGCAGATCGGGCATCCAGGGGATGCCGAGCCGCTCGGATAGCCCCTGGGCGAAGCCATCGCTTTGGTTATAGCCCCTGATTTTGCGCTTGGTCGGGTGGAGTGGCACGGGAGCGATAAGGTCTATGGATTGGGGTAAATCTGTGGTAGCCAATACATTTCCATACCATTGCCCGAGTAGGAGCGCGATCTCGGGATGATTGTTGTACTTGAGTTGGTGGAGTAAATGTTGTACATTGGTTTTGCGCCGAAAGTAGAGGTACGATTGCGCCCGCCAGATAGGAACACGCCCCACGAAACGCTGCCAGATTTCGTTTTCGGGGTGTGTGTGGTGATCCGTAACGGGCAGAGTCAGTCGGCAGGTAGTACAGATCAGGGCTTCATTGCGCTCGATGCCTGCCTCGCAAGAGAGGCAAAAGGCAGGAAACAGCAGATGGACAAAATCGTTGAGCCAGGTTTGCGACCAGTTCATGGGAGAAAAGCACGTTTTGTTTAGAGAAATATACAAAAAAAGTCTAACTTTGTCGGCAATGGAGCAGATTCTGATTTCTGTGGTCAGTCCCGTGTATCGTGCCGAGCAGATCATAGATTTGCTGGTACAGCGCATCAGCACCGAACTCGAACAGATCACGCCACACTTCGAGATCATCCTGGTAGAGGACGGCAGCCCTGACGGCTCCTGGCAAAAAATCGCCGAAAACTGCCAACGCGATCCGCGCGTTAAGGGCATCAAGTTAAGCCGAAATTTTGGGCAGCATTATGCCATTACGGCGGGTCTGACCGCAGCCCGAGGGGAGATAACCATCCTGATGGACTGTGATTTACAGGATGATCCGGCGCACATTCATCGCTTGCTTGCCGAGCAGCAAAAGGGCTACGAAATTGTATTTACGAAACGGATCAAGCGTAAGCACTCTTTTTTTAAGGCAATTACGGCAAAGATATACAACGCTTTGTTTTTATTGTTTTCCGATAAGAAATATGACATTAACGTAGGTTCGCTGGTGCTATTTACCAAGAAAGTACGACAGCATTTTGTGCGCATCAAAGACAAAGATCGTTTGTACATTCAAATTTTGAAATGGTTGGGTTTTGCTCACACCTACATCTATGTAGAGCATCGCGAAAGAGCCGAAGGTGTATCTACCTACTCCTTTTTGAAGCTCCTAAAAATTGCCGTTCAGGGTTGGACATCTCATTCGGATAAACTGCTCCGTTTGTCCATCTATCTGGGATTTTTCTTATCCTTTCTGTCTTTTTTGGGGATATTCTTGATCGTAACGCTTTATTTTTGGCAGGGATTTCAGTCAGGGTGGGCTAGCCTGGCAGTCCTGAACTTATTTTCTACGGGAATTATTCTGATCTGTATTGGCATTGCGGGTTTGTATATCGGTAAGACTTTTGAGCAGTCAAAGCATAAGCCTTTGTTTATCATAGATGAAGTATTAAATACAAAAATAGATGACTAAAAAAATAATTATTACACAGTCTAATTACATTCCTTGGAAGGGCTATTTTGATGCCATCCAGTACGTCGATGAAGTAATTCTTTATGATGATATGCAATACACCAAACGCGACTGGCGCAACCGCAACCAAATCAAGACTCCACAAGGATTGCTTTGGTTGAGTATTCCAGTAGCGGTGAAGGGGAAATACTTTCAAGCCATCCAGGATACACAGGTGAGCGATCTCGGATGGGCCAGCAAGCACTGGAAAACGATCCAAGCCAATTACGCCAAAGCAAAATTTTTTAAAGATTATCAAGACATCTTCGAGGATTTATACTTAGATTGCCGAGAAAGCTATTTGAGCCAAGTCAATTTGCGTTTTATTCTGGGTATCAACAAGATGTTGGGCATCACAACACCGATACGCTTCTCGTCAGATTTTGTACTTGTTGAGGGCAAAACAGAACGTCTCGTAGATTTGTGCAAGCGGGTAGATGCCACCGATTACTACACCGGTAGTGCCGCCCAAAACTACATGGACGAATCCCTCTTTACGCAAGAAAACATTCGGGTACATTACTGGGACTACGCTGGCTATCCCGAGTACGAACAGCTATACCCACCTTTTGCGCATAATGTGTCTATCATTGATTTGATCTTGAACCAAGGAGAAAACAGCAGAAATTTTATGAAGTATTTGTAGATGTATGGAAAAGCAACAAATCATCCGATCAGTAGCCGACTATTACACGGAAAAGCTCGCAGAACACGGCCCTACGCCAAGAGGGGTCGATTGGAACTCGGCAGATTCCCAGGAGCTTCGTTTTCGGCAACTCTTACAAGTGATCTCTGATGCTACTTCAACGACCTCTATCCTGGATTATGGCTGTGGCTTTGGTGCTATGTTTTCATTTATAGAGCAACACTTATCGAAAAACATACGCTTTTTTGGGTATGATATTTCCAAAAATATGATTCAGCAGGCAGAAAAACTTTATGGGGATCGGACGAATGCCATTTGGCTATCCGAGTTGAAAAATCAGGAAAAGATGGATTATCTCGTATCGAGTGGGATTTTTAACGTTCGTCTGCAACACCAAAACACGGATTGGAAAGCCTACATTCTCGATGTTTTGCACCAATTTGACCAGTTGAGTACCAAAGGATTTGCATTTAATATGCTGACTGCCTATTCAGATAAGCCGTATATGAAGGATTATTTGTATTATGCTGATCCTATGTTTTTCTTTGATTACTGTAAGCAAAATTTTTCTCCTTATGTAGCCTTACTTCACGATTATCCACTTTATGAATTTACAATTTTAGTAAGAAAACAATAATGAATATCATTGCTTGCATCGATCATCAGATAGGCTATAGGTTAGCCGTCCAGTTGATTCAACTACAAAAATTAGGGGAAATAACTAACTTATGGTTATACACCAACCCAAGGCCAGCAGAAGCATTCTGGGATGATTGTTTTTACTTAAAAGAAGTATATACTTTTGAAAATATATTTGCTTTTAATAACGATCAAGAAATAATAAAGCATACAAAAAATTATGTTATTGATTATATATTTTTGTTGTCATGGAAGCATTTGGTGTCAAAGGAACTTATAGAACATTCGCAAAAAGGTTGTATCAATCTTCATTACAGCCTTTTGCCAAAATTTCGCGGGGTTTATCCTGTTAATTGGGCGATTATCAACGGAGAAAAAGAGACAGGTCTTACTTTTCACTTTGTGAATCAAGGCATAGATGCAGGTGATATTATTTTGCAAAGAAAACTAAGTATATCACTTACCGAAACAGCTAAGTGCCTACTCGAGCGATTAGATGATTTAGCTGAACAGGCATTTAGGGAGTTGTGGGATATGATAAAGTCATACCAGACCTTACCACGAAGACCACAAACCATTGTTGCGGATTACTATTCAAGAAAACGATTCTTGCAAATCTGTCAGCTATCTTTAACAGAAACTGTTACTGGTGGGGAGTTGCTAAACCTCTTACGTGGAACAACCTTCGGTGCGCAATCAAATCTCTATTTTCTCGACGAAAAACAGCAGAAAGTGTATATCACGATTCAATTTCACCCAGAATAATGGCTGATACGATGCAATACATCGACAACATCAAGTGCTACGCCCCAGAGCTAGCCCATGCCAACGCAGATTACCCTGTCGAGGCTTTTGAGGAACTGTATAAAATTGAAACAGAAAATTTCTGGTTTTTTTCCCGTAATGCCGTTTTGCAGCATCTGTTCAAAAAATATCTCGGCACAGATCAGAAACATATCCTCGAGATCGGCTGTGGGACGGGCTTTGTACTGCATGGCTTATCCCAGAAGTTTCCCAACTATGTGCTTTCAGGATCGGAGATACACGTAGCTGGGATACATTTTGCTCAAAAACGCTTGCCCGAGGTTGAGTTTGTGCAGTTGGATGCTACCCGGATGCCATTTACGGATACTTTTGATGCCGTGGGCGCTTTTGATGTATTGGAGCATATTGAAGAAGATGTTCAGGTAATGAAAGAAGTTCAGAAGTCTTTAAAAAAAGAGGGTTTATTTTTTATTTCCGTTCCTCAATATCAGTGGATGTGGAGCATCGCCGATGATGTTGCCTATCACAAACGCCGCTACACGCGCCAGATGCTCGGTACACGCCTCCGCGAAGCGGGCTTTGAGGTGCTATACATGGGGTCTTTTGTGGCCACGCTTTTCCCGCTCATGTATGCCTCACGTCTGCTCAAGCGCAGGCACACAGGTAAGCTCACCGAAGCCGAGGCAAGGGCTTTATCCATGCAAGAATTGCAACTTTCACCAACACTCAATGCTATTTTGCGCCAACTGATGCGCATAGATGAGGGGTTGATTAAGAAAAATGTATCTTTACCCTTTGGTGGCTCGTTGCTTGCCGTAGCCCGAAAAAAATAAAAAACTATTGATCGACTGCTTATGAACGTTCCCTTTAATCTCCCCTACATGACCGGACGGGAGTCCGAGTATATCCAGGCGGCCGTCGCCTCCGGCAAAATTTCGGGGGACGGGGTATTTACCCACAAGTGTCATGCGTTTTTTGAGCAGCGTTACAGTTTTCCCAAGTGCCTCCTGACGACCTCCTGCACCGATGCGCTCGAGATGTGCGCCCTGCTCCTGGATATCAAGTCCGGCGACGAGGTCATTGCCCCGAGTTATACCTTTGTCAGTACCGTTAATGCTTTCGTTCTACGGGGTGCAAAAATTGTCTTTGCTGATAGCGAAGCCAACACGCCCAATATGGATATTTCAAAAATTGAATCTTTGATTACGCCGCGTACGAAGGTAATCGTTGTTGTGCATTATGCCGGTGTGGCTTGTGATATGGATGCCGTGATGGCACTGGCTGAGCGGTATGGTTTGTTTGTGGTGGAGGATGCAGCCCAGGCAGTAGATAGTTTTTACAAGGATCGTCCGTTGGGGAGCATAGGACATCTGGCGGCTTTTTCGTTCCACGAAACCAAAAATATCATCAGCGGAGAAGGTGGAATGCTGGTCGTCAATGATGAACAATTCGCCAAACGCGCCGAAATTATCCGCGAAAAAGGGACAAATCGCAGTGCTTTTTTTCGGGGAGAGGTGGACAAATACGGCTGGGTGGATGTAGGTTCTTCCTTTTTGCCTTCGGATATTATTGCTGCTTTTCTTTTTGCACAACTCGAAAATCTTGCTGATATTCAGGCATGTAGAAAGCAAATCTGGCAGCGTTATTACGAGGCGTTCAGACCTTTGGCAGAGCAGGGACACCTCCGTTTGCCGCACTTACCCGACTACGCCCACAACAACGGGCATCTGTTCTTTGTCCTCTGCCGAGACCTCGAAGAACGGACGGCACTCATACAGCACCTCAAGGCAGCGGGCATCTGGGCCGTTTTTCATTATCTGGCTTTGCATCAGTCGCCGTTTTACAAAGACCAGCATGACGGCCGGACGCTGCCCTACTGTGAGCAGTACGCGGACGGATTGGTACGGCTGCCACTTTTTTATCAAATCACGGAAGCGCAGCAGTCCAGGGTCATAGATGCTGTCTATGAATTTTTTGATAAAAAATGATACTCATGGCGTTTTTAGAAAATTATTTCTTTTTTGTTGTAACTTTATCTTTCTTTTATTTTATTGGAGCTTTGCCCGCCTGGCTTTACCGCCGATTTATTCCGCACCAGATGGCGGATATTTTTACGGCGCTTGTTCTGGGGCAGGGGATTTTGGTTACGGGCTATGCCTTGTTCAAGACCGAAGGACAGACGATGTTTGTGTTGGCTGTGCCGTTTTTGTGGTGGGCATATCGCGTATGGCTTCTCCAGGAACGCCCATTTAGCGGCTCCTCTAGCCGATGGACGATTCCTTTGCTGCTTTTGTTTTCTTTGGTTGTTTATGGCTGGGAGGCTTTCTTTTTTCTTGATGAAGCAGGGGCAGGACAGATAGTTTTTACAGATTTAAATTTTTATGCGCGTGTAGCCAATGCCATGCGTCTGGTCGGCTTGGAAAGCATCAAAGCACAGTTTTATTTCCTAGATCCGACGCTTAGCCCGGGCATTGACTTGTATCACTTTTACGAACTATGGCTAACTGCTTTATCCATAGATATTTGGAATCTGCCCCCAAACTATGCTTATCTCTTGGTGGCCATGCCGAGCATTTATTTTATTTCGTTGCTGGGGCTTTACGCGCTCCTGGAGTGCTATGCTGCGGAGGTGAAGCCCTGGCTATTTGCTGGCTTGGCGATTTTGTTGTTGTTCGTAAAAGGTATTCATTTTGATTTTTATGAATCCAACCGATTGATGCAATATTCCACGTACCTGTTGTACGAACAACTGCTCTGGAAAAAAGTATCCGTTTATCAGCCCTTGATACTACTGGCCATGATTTGGTTCAGCCGTCGCAATTTCAAGCAAGGGTTGATATTGCTTTTTTTATTACCGATCTATGCCATCACCACTTTTCCAGCAATTTCGGGCGCGGCCCTGATCTTGTGGTTGGCTTTGTGGTACTGGCGACGGCTATCCCTCCGGCAGATGCTCTGGGGCATAGGAGCGGTAGGTTTGTATCTGTTTGTTTTTTTGCTTTGGTATCAAGAACTAAAAACAGTATCCTCCCTTACGCCTAAAACAGCACTAGATACACTTTTCCAATTTGATTTGGGGACACTCAAAACGAAAGTTTCATTTTTTGTCGGGACGCTCATCAAAACCGTACTACTTTATCTGCCTTTTTTCCTCATTCCCTTACTTTGGGTTCGACCGTATGCACTCGTGAAGGCACATAAGGAGACTTGGCTTTGGTTGGTTGGGCTGTTTGCGAGTGGATTGCTTACCTGGGCGATACTCTACGGTATGGATCAGGTCCGGCAGCTACATCTACACACGGCCGCCATTGCCTGGATGCTTGCTGCGGCCCTGACTGCCATGCACGTCTGGGAAAGCCAACGTGGAAGATGGGCTTTTTTGGTAGTCTTTGTAGGTTTAGCTATGTTTAATGTTTATGATAGTTTCCAAAAACAACGTTACTTTATTCAGTCAGAGACGCTTAGATACACTACAGATTATCTCCTACAAATCAAAACCAGCCTGCCTCAAAACCGACTTTGTTATGGGGTGTCGATCACTGCTCCGGAAGAGTATCCTCGGCTCAAGCAGGGCTATACACCACACATGATGCAGCGCGGCGAGTATCTGAGCAACTTTTACACCCAAACGATGACCTATCAGATGGATAACTTTCTGGAGGCAATGAAATATGTACCCAACTACCGCACCCAGGATTTGCTTTATTTGCCTTTTTATCGCTTCGTTGAACGCCAAAAAGCGGCTGGTACTTTTCTGGACATCCCGAGCAGCCAGGCGGACTTTTTTTTGACGCATAAGTTTGACTATCTCATTGCTTCTCCCGAGGCTGTTGTCCCGAAAGCTATCCGCCAAAGGGCTAAGCGCGTCCTGACCGATCCCAAAAGTGGTGAACGTTTTTTTATCTTTGTCCCGCTATGAAATCTATCGCCATCATCAACGGGCCCAACCTCAACCTGCTGGGCATCCGCGAGCCGGAGCTATACGGCAAACGCGGTTTTTTACATTTTTTAGAAGAACTCCAAGCGGAGTTTGGACAGGTTGCCATCGACTACTTTCAGTCCAATATCGAGGGAGAACTGATCGACCATTTGCATCGGGTGGGCTTTACGGCAGATGCCATCTTGTTCAATGCCGGTGGATATACGCATACCTCGGTTGCTTTGCGGGATGCGGTTTCGGCGATTTCGGCGCCGGTCTTGGAGGTTCACCTGACACAGATTTACGCTCGGGAAACGTTCCGCCATCGGAGCTTTCTCTCGCCCGTCTGTGTGGGAAGTATCTCTGGGCTGGGGCTAGAGGGCTATCGCCTGGGGCTCCTGTATTTCGTTCGGCAATGGGAAACGCCTTGAGCTTAGGGGCGCATATTTTCCTTGATCGCTTGAAGGCCGTCCACGAAAGAAACTTCGGGTTTCCATTGCAGATATTCCTCTATACGATTGATTGATAGGATATTAGATGGTACGTCAAATTGCCTTCCAGGCTTGTAGCGCACCTCCAACGGACGGCCAACCACCTGCCCGATCATCGTGGCAACCTCCCGAAGGCTATACCCACGTCCGCTACCTACATTAAAAATCTTCTCGGGACTGTGGCGCACAATGGCCGCCCCGATGGCCCGGCAGACATCGTCCACATAGACGTAATCGCGGATCGTCTTGCCATCGCCCCATATCTCGATGGGCTGATGGTTAAGGGCTTTTTGCATCCAAATCCCGATAACACCTTGTCCTTTATGCAAATTTTGTCCGATGCCGTAGGCGTTCGAGACCCGCAAGATGACGTAATCAAGCCCGTACAGGTGGTGGTACAGGTGCAGGTATTTCTCTGCGGTGAGCTTCGATAGTCCATAGCCGGAGATGGGAAAAGTGGGAGCTGTCTCTGAAATCGGAACTTGTCGGGGAATCCCATAAACTGTACCTCCCGAGGAGATAAAAATAACTTTTTTTAGGGTAGGGTTTTTACGGGCGGCTTCTAGTAGGTGCAGCCATCCCAGCACGTTGGTTTCCAGGTCAGCGATGGGATCGGCGGTTGCATTTTTCGGGACGGTACTCCAGGCCAGATGTACCAGCACTTCCTGATCGACTAGCTGGTCAGTCGTTGAGAGATTCTGGCGATCATAGAGGCGAATTGTATGCCCTTGCCGACGAAGCAGCCCTTGTAGATGCTGCCCAATGAAGCCCGAGCCACCCGTCAGTAGCACGCGCATCAGTTGGGGTATTTGCTTGATAAAGCCTGACGCAGGAGCCATGCCCCTACCAGGATCATGGGAATACTCAATAGCTGGCCCATGTTGAGGGCCAGGGATTGCTCCCATGCTTCCTGATTTTCTTTGAAAAACTCTATCAAAAATCGAAAAGAGAAGACCAGTATGAGGTACAAGCCCGTGAGCAACCCGTGTGGGGTTTTTGCGCCGTATTTGTTGTAGGTCAAGAGCAGAATAACGAACGTAAGGAGGTTGGTCAGGGATTCATAAACTTGCGTGGGATGGCGCGGAAAATCCTCCCCCAGGCGCGTGAAGATTACGCCCCAGTCTGATCCTGTGGCTCTTCCGATGATTTCTGAGTTCATCAAGTTCCCGAAACGGATAAAAGCCCCCCCAAGGGCCGCCGTGATGGCGATGCGATCAGCTACCCAGAAATAGGGCTGATCCGGGTGCTTGCGGGCATAAATGTAAAGAGCAGTGAGCATGGCAATAGCCGCGCCGTGGCTGGCCAGACCGCCTTCCCATATTTTCAAAATTCGGATGGGATTAGAAAAATAATAGACCGGATCATAAAAAATACAATGTCCTAGCCGCGCCCCAATCACGACGGATAGCACCATAAAGAGCAGCAGCTCGTCTAAGTCCTTGAGGTTTTTGTTCTCCCGCGTGTAGATGCGCACCATGATATAGTTGCCCACGACAAAGCCCAGCGCGAAGAGCAGGCCGTACCAGCGCATGGCAAAGTTACCGATGCGAAAAATTTCGGGATCTGGCCCCCACGTGATCGCCGAGAGTAGTTCCATAACTTCATTTATCGTTGTTGGTCTTCAACAAAGGTAATACAAAAAGCCCAAGCATGGATTACCTGTACCCTTAACAACGTACCTACGTATTTTTTCGTCTTTTTTCAGAAAAAACTTACCTTTGATGAACAAAGACTTTGGATTGCATCCTATCGTTATGCTAGATATTTCAGAAATAAGAAAGTTTGGTAACATTGAGTTACTCGCCCGCCAGCTTGTCGAGGGTTTTATTACGGGCTTACACAAATCACCCTATCATGGTTTTTCGGTGGAGTTTGCTGAGCATCGGCTCTACAACACCGGCGAAAGTACCCGCCACCTGGATTGGAAGGTACTTGCTCGGACGGACAAACTGTTTGTCAAACGCTACGAAGAAGAGACCAATCTCCGAGCGGCTATTCTGCTGGATGTCTCCTCGTCGATGTATTATCCCCAGCCTACGCACAACAAAATCGCCTTTGGGATCATGGCCGCAGCCACACTGGGCTATATGCTCCAGAAGCAACGCGATGCCGTGGGGCTGTTTACTTTTGCCGAAGAGCTGATGAGCCAAACGGCTGTAAAGTCTAGCCAAAGCCATCTACGTCAGCTTTTTATACAGCTTCAAGGCTTGCTTGACTCCACTCCTCCCAAGCAACAGCGCACCACGGCCACCCCTGTCATTCATCAGATGGCCGCCCGTTTGCACCGCCGCTCTTTGGTCATCTTGTTGAGCGACTTACTCGAAACGGAAAGCGATATATCCTCCTTGCTGGCGGCACTCCAACACCTCAAGCACCGTCAGCACGAAGTCCTGCTTTTTCATATCCAAGACCAAAGTACGGAGCAAGATTTTGCCTTTTCAGAACGCCCACACCGCTTTATTGATCTCGAGACAGGGCAAAGTCTCAAGCTCCGCCCTGCCGAAATACGTGCCGAGTACCAACAAAAAGTAAAAGAAAGAATGGAAGAGATAAAATTGCGTTGCGGAAACTACAAAATTGATCTTATCGAAGTGGATGCTCAAAAAGATATTCGCCAGGTATTGATGCCTTACCTCATCAAACGCACCCGGATGCGTTAGGTGAAGGGATATAAAAGCGTATTAAATTGCTGTTACTTTAAGGGTTTGGCCTAATTTTAGACTTTCCTTAGGTGTCATTGTACTATTTCTTGGCTCAAAATTTTTCGATCAATCCACTACTAGTTACGCCCATGAAAACCACACTATTGCTCTTTCTAGCGGTACTACTGGCCGCCCTTACCATTGTCGGATGCTCTGACGGACAAGTATTCAAGGACTTTGAAGATGTCAAGCATTTCCGCTGGGAACAAAACGACGTAAAGACCTTCTCCGTTGAGGTCAAGGAAGCCGGCAGCCATCGGGTGAGCCTGGCCCTGCGCCACATCACCGAAACTCCCCTTAGCACCGTAACGATGCTGTACACGATCACGGATCCGGCGGGTAACATCACCGAAAAGGAAGCCACCTTACGGCTGCGCGATGCCGATACAGGGCAGTTGCTGGGAGAAGTAGCCTATCAGTTTACGGATGCTGCCCAGGTCGTGGATGCCCAATGGACACCCACCAGTACGGGGGTGTATCGTTTTTCGGTTGCCCACCAGATGCCCGATAACCCCGTCCCGACGATCATGGAGGTTGGCTTGATCGTAGAAAAAAATGAATAGCCGCTGACCTTTCCCTACAAGACCATCCCCGATTGTAGGGCAATCTTGACCAGATGGGCTACGTTGCGGGCATGGAGTTTGCGCAGCAGATTTTTGCGGTAGGTATGTACTGTTTCTGTGCCGATACACAAGCGGTCGGCGATCTCTTTGCTAGATAGTCCATCCACGAGCAGACGCAGCACCTCGAGTTCACGTTCGCTGAGGGTGAGGTGCAAGCTGATCGTAGAGTGGGTGTCGGGGGGAGTATCCGTTCGCTTAATCAACGGACTATAATACGTCTCTCCGCTCATCACCAGACGCAGCCCCTTCAATAGCTCGGCTTGGCTACCGTCCTTGACCATATACCCATCGGCACCTACTTGTTGGAGCTTGTCGATCAGGCTTGGCTCGAGGTGCATGGTCAGGAGGGTTATCTTGATGGCGGGTAGCTGGGCTTTGAGGCGGCGGGTAGTTTCGAGGCCATTTAGTCCGGGCATATCAATATCCATCACCACCAAATCGGGACACAAGATGGGTACTTTTTGGAGGGCCTCCCAGCCGCTATGTGCCGTTGCGATAACCTCAAAGTCATCCGTTTGTGCGAAGATCATCTGTAAGCCATCCAGGATCAACTGGTGATCGTCGGTAAGAAAAACTTGATGCTTTTTCACGTCAGCAAGCATTTGGCAAAAACTCAACCAAAAGCCGCCGAAAGGAAACCCTTTTTTGGCTTGGTGTGTTTAGGCTGTGATGAAAAGTTGTTTTTCACTGATTGTCCTTTTTTTGCTGACTGCCCTGGCTCTGGCCCAACCGCCAGCTCATCACGTGGCGTTCCAGGCACAGTACGGCTTCATCATTCCGCACTCCCAAAGCATCCGTGATGTATCGGGGAGCAACCCCTGGGGCTTGAAAGTCGATTGGAGTTGGCATTTTAGGAGTGAGGCTGCCTGGCAGTATTGCCAGTGTTTTCCTCGGCTGGGTGTGTCGTTGGAGTATATCAATTTCGGTAACCCGCAGGTGCTGGGCAATGCCTATCCGGTTTCTTTTTGGGTTGAGCCTGTCTTTGGGGCAGAGCGTCGTTTGAGTGGGGCTTTGCGTTTTGGTTTTGGCTTGGCTCCCCTTGATCGCATCTATGATCCGATCACGAATCCGGAAAATCTTTTTTATAGCGCACGGGTGAGCTTTTTGCTGTTGGTCAATGCCAACCTCCGCTACCGCCTTTCGCCGCGCTGGGCTTTGCAGTTGAGCAGCAACTACAACCACATCTCCAACGGCGGTCTCCGCGAACCCAACAAGGGCATCAACTACCCCACCCTTAGTCTTGGGCTAGATTACAGCCTGCGTCCGCAGCCCTTTCCCACCTATCGTCCGACGGGTCGGGCTGTGGTTGCGGATTCGTTGCGGCAGCGTTGGCAGTTGAGCCTCATGGGTTCGGCACAAAATATCGGTGAACAGACGCGCTACCCGCTCCTGGGGCTGATGCTGCGTTATGGGCGGCGCGTCCGTCCGATGCACGGGCTAAGCGTAGGGGCCGAGTGGGTCTGGGATTTCTCCCTTCGGGAACGCCTGCGCCGTGATGATCCAACGAGTAGTGCAGCCTTTGCGCGGGGGGCTGTGCTGGTGGGGCATGAGTTGTGGCTCGGGCGCTTTGTCTTTACGCAAGACCTGGGCGTATATGTGTATGCCCCTACGCCGGCCCGCGATCCGGTGTATCAGCGTTTTGGATTGGATTTTTGGATCAACAGACGCTGGTCGGTGGGCATGAACCTCAAGACGCACCTCCACGTAGCTGATTTTCTGGACTTCCGCCTGGGCTTCTCCCTTTAAAAAAACCGTCAAAGACGGTCGCCAGACCTCTTTGACACTTCAGACCCGCACGCCCAGTACCGTGATGTCGTCGCGCTGCTCGGTGTCTTGTTGGTGTTGTTTGAGGGTTTCTCGGATGATCTCTGCTTGTTTGGACAGGGGCAAGGGACAGATCAGGCGCAGGAGGTTCTCGAAGCGCATGGAGCCAAAGCGTTCTAGGTCGGGGTTACTTTGGTCGATGTATCCATCAGAAAGCAGATAGACGATACCGCCCTGGCGGAGGTCAAGTCTCTGGTTATGAAACATTTTGGTACTTCGTTTGCGCACCCGCCCACCGATGGAGTGCCGATCTCCCCGCAATTTTTTGGGGTTTTGTTGGGCTTGTCCACAATCGAGATAATAGATCGCCTGCTTGGCACCCGCAAAGACGACGCTGCGCCCCTCAAAGCGGCAGAGGCTGATGTCCATGCCGTCTCGGTTGCTGGTTGTGGTGGAGTGTAGCGTTTTTTTGATCTCTTGATCGAGGTGAGCCAGGATCATGGCCGGATCGTAGCAGCGCATCTGCTGGACGATTTCGTTGAGGAGCGTATGGGCGATCATGGACATAAACGCCCCCGGCACGCCATGCCCTGTGCAATCTACGACAGCCAAAAATCGGTAATCCTCCGTAGTATGTTCGGGAATATCCGCTTGATCTACTTGGAGAAACCAGTAGAAATCACCCGAAACAATATCCTTCGGCAAGAAGAGCAAAAAACTTTCTGCAAAAGCCGCTTCGATGTCGGATAGGCGCGGGAGCAGCCCGTGCTGGATGTCCTGGGCATAGCGGATGCTATCGGTGATGTTGTTGTTCTGGCGGCGGTTTTCTGATAGGGTATTTTCGAGGATGACCTGCTGGGCTTGGAGGCGGTCTTTTTGGGCCTGGATTTCCTCGTTTTGTTGGTGGATGTATTGGTTCTTTTGGCGGAGCTTTTGGTTGGCTTCTTGCTTGATGTAATACCCTCGATAGATCAACCCGATCAAGACAAAGCTCATCAAAGTAGCCACGATGAGGAAGTTACGCTGGCGTTGCTGCCGCTGGATTTCGTTTTCTTGCTGTTGGAGTTGTTGTTGCTGCCACTGGATTTGTTGTCGGTGTTCTTTGATCTGGTAGCGGCTTTCGATCTCACGGGTGTAGCGGATTTGTTCCAGATTGAAGAGGCTGTCCTTGATCTGAACAAACTGCCGATACACGGCTAGGGCTTGTGCCGTCGCGCCTATTTTTTCGTAAGTCCTGACCATGACTTCGAGTACGTCTTTTTGCAGATTGACATCACCGATCTGACGACTGATACGCTGGGCTTCGGTGATTTCGCGGAGGGCTTTGGTGTAGTATTCGTTGCGGAGTTTGCCCAGGCTGCCGCCCATGCTAAGGTAGGCATCGGCGCGTTTGGTTTTGGCTAGGGCGATACCGCGCGGCTGATCGAGTTGTTGGTAGATGTCGATGGCTTGTTTGAGCAAGCCGAGGCCTTGGGCGTACTGCCCCTTAGCGATGTGGATGTTGGCGATGTTGATGTAAGAGGTCGCGATGCCGGAGCGGTTGTTTAGTTTTTCTTTGATGTCCAGGGATTGGTAGTGCCAATGGAGTGCCGAGTCGAGTTGGTGCATTTTTTCGTGGATCAGACCGATGTTGTTGTACGAGCTGGCCAGGGCGCGGGTCTGTCCGGTTTGTTGGCGCAAGGCTACGGCCCGATAAAAGTAAGTCAAGGCTCTGGGGTAGTCCTCCTGGATCGCATGAATGATCCCGATGTTGTTGATGGTCTGGGCGATGCCGGGGATATTTTGGAGGGAATCATAGATGTCAAGGGCTTGTTGGTAGTACTGGAGCGTTTGTCCGAGGTCGCCTTGAAGTTCGTAGATGATCCCGACGTTGTTGGCCCATCGGGCTTGCATCTCGGGGGTGTTGAGGTGTTGTCGGGCTTGCTCAAAGTAATCGAGGGCGGCGATATAGTCGCTTTTCCCACGAAAGATTACCCCGATTTGGAGGAGAGCTTCGGCCGTACCGTTGGTGTGTTGCAGCGACTGGGAGAGCGTCAAGGCGCTGTTGGCGTAAGCCAGGGCGGTATCGGGGGTGTTGTCGCGGAAGGCATCGGAGAGCAGCAGGAGTAATCTTACTTTGGTGGTATCTTTTTGGGGATGCTGGCTTAGGGCTACCCGCAGGCTATCGGCGTAGGGATGCGACCAAAGCCCCACGATGGGAAAAAGCCATAAAAAAACGATCCAACGGAGCATACCGCCTAGTTCTTGTTTGTTTCTTGAACAAGATACTAACTTTTTGGTATTTTCCTGATGCCGTGATACCCTTATACGCCGTTGGATATTTTTTTGTGTTCCCGAAGCGATTGCCGGATGATCTTCATGAGTTCCTGGTAGTCAATCGGTTTGGAGAGATAGGCATTGGCACCGGCTTCAAGGCATTTTTGGCGGTCTTCGGCTTGTACTTTGGCCGTAACGGCGATGATGGGAATGTGTTGAAGATCGGGGTTGAGCCGAATGAGCCGCATGGTTTCGTAGCCGTCCAGAATGGGCATCATGATGTCCATCAAGATCAGATCGACCTCTTCTTGTTCCAGGACTTCAAGGGCCTCCTGTCCGTTGAAGGCCTCAAACATGATCGCGTCGTGGTTTTCGAGGGCCGAAGTCAAGACAAAGACGTTGCGTACATCATCATCAACGACCAGAATGCGAACGTCTTCGAGGGAGCCGGTGCTTTCCTCTACTTCAAAATCCTCGTTGAGCAACTCTTCGAGTTCGGTGTTGATGACTTGATCGGCGGGAGTTTCGGGGGCTTTGTTTTGGCTTTTTCCGTTTTGCATTTGTTCCAGGAAGAGGCGTACTTTTTCGATGAGCTTGAAGTCGCTTGCGTCGTTCTTGATGATGACACTGACGGTGTACAGCTGGAGTTCGCGTTGCTCTTCGGGACTTAGATCATCGTTGGTGTAGAGGATGGTAGGCAAATACAAGGACTGTTCTTTGAGATAGCGGCAGATCGCCAGCCCTTTGCGCTGCTCTACGGCAATATCGACGATCAAGGCATGATAAGCACCCGTCGAGATGGCCGCTTTGGCTTCGGCGATGGTGGCCACGGCCTGCGTCTTGATCTGCGTTTGCCCGATCAGTTGAGCGACAAGTTGCGGATGCTTAGAGGCATCTCCTACCAGCAACAAGCGTTTTTCTTCGCCGGCATCGGGGGAGGTACCGACAAGCTTTCGGATGGCTTCTTTGACCTGTTCGGCCGCGATGGGCTTCTGGAGGTAGTCGATGGCTCCTTTTTCGATCAGGGATACATCCACGTCGCGGGCCGAGACGATACATACGGGGATGTGCTGCAAATGTTTTTGTTTTTTGAAATGTTCTAATATGCTTTCCCCCGACATATCCGGCAAGCCCAGGTCAAGGAGTACGCCGATGGGTTCGTACTCTTCCACCACGGATAGGGCATCCTTGCCTTGTATCGTGATGAGTGCCTTGAATCCTGCTTCGCGGACGATCTCGGCCAGGCTGTTGGCGTAGTCCACGTTGTCTTCCACGATCAGGATGTACTGTTCTTTTTCGTGGAGGCTATTCCGGTCGTCGTTGATCGAGAGTCGTCCCACTTGTGGGCGGTAGGAGGGCATCTTGTTGCGTACCCGCGCCTCGTCGGTTTCTTCTTGGCTGCGCTGTGCAGCCGATGGCGTGGACTGAAGTTGTTGGCGTTTGCCGCTGGGTTTTTGGTAGTTTACTTCTACGTCTTTGCCCAACTTTCCGGTTTCGATGGCGTTGTTACGGACGGGCAAGAGCAAGAAGAACGTGCTGCCCTGCCCTGGCTGGCTGCTTTCTAGCCCTACCTCACCGCCCAGCAGGCGAGACATCTCACGGGCGATGGATAGCCCCAGACCTGTTCCACCAAACTCACGCGAGACCGAGCCATCGGCTTGCTGAAAAGCCTCAAAGATGATTTCTTGTTTCTCGGACGGAATGCCAATGCCGGTGTCGATGACAGACAGCTGGACGGGCAGATCGTCGCGGCCGCTATCGCTGATCCGAAACGTTACGCCGCCGGTTTTGGTGAACTTAAAGGCATTGGATAAAAAGTTTTTGAGGACTTGCTTGATCTTATCTTTGTCGTTGATGAGTTCTTGTTGGAGTTGGTCTTCGATCTTGAAGTAAAGTCCCTTTTGCCGGCCGAGTTCTTCAAAGAGTCCGTTGAGCTCTTCGACGAGTTCGCGGGTCTGGAAGTGATGCAGATTGACGGTCATACGTCCGGCTTCAATTTTTGAAATATCCAGGATGTCATTGATGAGGTTGAGCAGATCGTTACCGGAGTGATAGATAATTTCTGCTTTTTGGGCTTCTTTTTCTTGGAGCGCGCCTTTGGAGTTTCGGCGCAGCATATCCGAAAGCAAAATGATGGAGTTGAGGGGCGTGCGCAGTTCGTGCGACATGTTGGCCAGAAACTCGGACTTGTACTGGCTCGCCCGCTGGAGTTCTTTGGCTTGGGCTTCGAGTTTGGCTCGGGCTTCTTCGACGGTTTTGTTTTGTTTTTCGAGGGCCTCCCGTTGCTCCTGGAGGGTGTCGTTGGTCTGTTGGAGTTCTTCGGATTGTTGTTGCATCTCCTCGGCTTGCTGCTGGAGTTCTTCGGATTGTTGCTGGAGTTCTCGGGCTTGTTCTTCGAGTTGTTTGTTGGCTCGGATGGCTTTTTCGGCCTCTTGCTTGGCGGCTTGTTTGGCTTGTTCGGATTCCTCGAAAAGCCGTTGGATGCGCTCGCTTTGTTTGGCCGAGTAGATGTGCGAGGCGATGTTTTGGCTGACTTCTTCGATGAATTGCATCTCCAGATCACCGAAGGAACGCAGGGCGGCTAGCTCAATAACCCCACAGAGTTCTTGCTCATAAATCAAAGGAAAACACAAGACATTGAGTGCCTTACGCGAGGTAGTTCCCGTCGTGATGCGCTGCTCGGCCTCCTGACGGAGCAGGATGGTTTTTTGTTCGAGGGCCGCCTGACCGACGATACCCTCCCCGAGTCGGAATCGGTTCTGTCCATGCTCGCGTTCGGTGTAGGCATAGGAATTGAAGAGCTTGAGGAGCTGCTCGTCTTCATCCCAGATGTAGATCACGCCCATACCGGCCTCCATAAAGTTCCCCAAAAAACGAATCGTCTGATCGGAGATTTCCTGCAAGGAGTGATGCCCCGAAAGCAAGCTATTGAGACGGTTGGAGCCGTCCTTGCGCCAATATTGAGCTTTGAGGGAGGAGGTCATCTCATTGAGGGCTCGCCCGAGGGCATCGTCTTGGCTGCGCAAGGCAATTTTTACATCGTAGTCGCCGTTGGCGATGCGCTTGGCCTGGGATACCAGGTTTTCTAAACCCTTCACGACTTCATCAAAACTTCGGGTCATGGCCCCGATCTCATCGCGGCGGAAGCTCAAGCCACTTTGGGGTAAGTCGGTGGCACCTTCGGCTAATCGGTGGGCTTTGGTTTCAAGAATTTTGATTGGAAGGCTAATATGATAATAAACAAAAAAAGCAATCAAAACACTAAACAGAACAGCAATAACCACCATGCCCATCAATCGAAATACGGCCGTCTCGGCGACTTCGCTGTTTTCGCGCTGGGCCTGGGCGGCATCTTCGGTCTTGAGGCTAATCAAGGCATCAACCAGGAGCTGGAGGCGGGATGCCTTTTGTTGAAGGTCGCCGTAAAGCAAGGTATTGGCGTTGGCTTTGTCCTGGGCCGCGATCATATCCATGAAGCGGTCGCGCTGTTGTTCAAACTCGGCGAGGGCGATTTGGTACTGGGCAAACTTGCTTTCCTCTTCGGCATTGACGAGTTTGAGCCGCAGGAGGTTTGTCCATTCGCGGATGTTGTCGCGCTCTTGTAGGATGGACTGGCGGGCTTTGTCGTACTCGCTGGGCTGTTGGGCCAGGAGCATATCGCGTAGATAGGTGAGCGTCAGGGGGTAAGATTCGGCAATACGGGTCAGGTTGGCAAGCCCGCGCAGGTGCTTGTCGTGCATCTCGCGCCCTCGGCTTTCAATTTTTTGTAGTCCTTTGTACTCCAGATAGCCCATCAGGGCCACAAAAGCCGTGATGACCAGATAGCTCAAGGTGAGCTTAGTGGTGATGCTCCATTTCAAAATTCCTTTCATGGCCAAACGTCTTGTGCGTTTTTGATTATCTTTGGAGATGAAGCTATCAAATATCTTGCTTAGTTGGATGCCACGGCGTATTTTTTTTGTGGCAGGGCTTATAGGATGGCTCCTCGCGTGTCAGGAAAAGACCACCGAAAGGCCCGCTGAAGTTGTCCGCCCGCCGCTTTTTCGGGTGGCCAGCACCCTTCAGCTGCCTGCCCAGCCCCTCGGGCTTGCTGTCGCGGACATGAACAACGATGGCTTCCCCGAGATCATCGCCCTACACCAAAAGGGGATCAGTTATTGGACAAACAACCGCCAACTGACTTTCCAACAAGCCTTTGGCATCCCAGAGGGTCTCCAGTCCTTTGCCCTCACGCTGGCCGATCTCGACGGCGACGGATACCTGGACATCTTCGCCCCCCCGTATCTGCTCCACAACCGCCGCGATCATACGTTTGGCCCCAACACTGATATCCAGGGGCTGCCTTCGGATGCCTGTACGGTGCCTTTCGGATTTTTTGACCTGGACAAAGACGGCGATCTGGACTTTCAATCCGGCAGCCGTACCTGGCAACGCCACCACAACCAGTTCCGAGAACAAGACCTACCCCGCCTTTCGCTGTCGCCCTACCTCTATCTAGACGCAACTCTCAACGGATCAGGGGATGCTCTGGCTATCAAAAATAAGCAGGTTACCTCTGATTCTTATCGGTTTTTGGGAGATAATCTAGCTTTTCTGGTAGCTGCTGATCTCGACCGCGATGGAGACCCCGACCTGGTAGCCCTCGATGCCGACGGCAAGCTGCACATTCACCAAAACCGCGCCCGCGAGCAATACCCCCAACACCACTACCTGCGCCTGCGCCTGATCGGTAGCCCGAGCAACTACCACAGTATCGGGGCCCGAGTTCGGATCGGGACACAGACCTACGAGAACCTCCCCCAAACACCCTTTGGGATGCAGCCGCCCCTCCTGCACCTCGGACTCGGCACCTCCCAGAGCATCGAACAGATTCAAGTCCAGTGGCCCGACGGGCGGACTCTCGTCCTGGAAAACATCCGAGCCAACCAAGACCTCACCCTTCACCAAAACCACGCCCAATGACCCCCACAGTCTCCCATCGTGTTGCCATTCAAGGCATCAAGTCTTCCTTCCATGAGCAAGCCGCCCAACAACTTTTTGCAGGTCATGCCCTGGAGATCATCCCTTGTTTTTCGTTTCGGCAAGTGGCCCAGACGCTCAAGGCAGATGCGGCCGACTATGCCGTTCTGGCCATCGAAAACTCTATCGCCGGAAGCATCCTGGGCAACTACCGCCTCATCCAGGATTATCATTTCAAGATCGTAGGGGAACTTTACGTACATATCCAGATGAACCTGATGGCCTTGCCTGGTACGCCCCTGGAGGCCATCCAAAGCGTCTATTCGCATCCCATCGCTTTGCAGCAGTGTGCCGAGTACCTCCACACCCTTCCCGATGTCCAGCTCATCGACTGGCAAGATACCGCCTCGGCTGCCCACATGATCCATGAACGCCAACGACACGATGCCGCTGCCGTAGCCGGCAAAGCGGCCGCAGAGGAGTATGGACTGGAGATCATTGCCCCGCGTATCGAAACGAACAAACAAAACTTCACCCGATTTTTGCTGCTCTCCAAAAGCTTATCCGATACGCCAGACTTCGACAAAGCCTCTATTTCCTTTCGCCTGGGGTCTGGCGTAGGGGAGCTAGCCGAGGTGCTGACGGCCATCGCTCGTCATGGCATCAACCTAACGAAGGTGCAATCCGTCCCCGTGATTGGTAAGCCCTCCGAGTACACCTTTTATCTTGATCTGGTTTGGGAGGAAAACACGGGCGACTATGCGGGGGCTTTGGAGGCTGTTTTGCGGCGCGTTTCGAGTTTGTCTTTGCTGGGCGAGTACAAAAAAGCACAAATGCGTTATGAAGGCTAAGTGCTTTGTTTTTTGTTGGTTATGGATGATCGGCTGCGGGCTGGTAGCTGCCCAGGATATTGGTATCAATGTCCATTACGCTTACACCGATGCCCTGTACTGGCAGTCTATCGTGCGGGCCCACAACACCACCCGAGAGCAACTCCCGGACTTGCGGCACGCCTACGGTTTTGGGGTAGATATGGGTTTTGCGTTGAGTTATCGGCTGCGGCTCTTGCCTGAAATCAACTACCAACGGCTAGGCAGTTCCAATGCCCTGACGGAGCTAAGCCAGCAATACCTCGGCGCGTTTGTGCATCTGCAACTGTACCCTTTTGGTTTCGGGACACAACTTCACTGCCCTACTTTTGGGCAAGTGCCGTATGGGCGTAGCCCGCAAAGTGGTTTTTTTCTGCGCTTTTCGGTGGGAGGGCAGACGCTGTGGGCGCGTACCCGTCGCGATGGACAGCAAACCACCTCCCCACGCACCCAAACGGCCAGCATAGGGTTGGGCATGGGCTACGACTGGATGCCCTCCGAGCGCATTTCCTTGACCCCCATCTTGCATTTGCGCTATCACCCCGACCTGCGCATCTCGGATTACGACAAGGCCATCACCGGAACGGAAGTTTTGAACCTCCGCAACAGCGATGAAGTCTTGATGTTTGGCTGTGTGTTGCGTTTGGCTTACATCCTTTAGAGCCGCTGGAAAGTCTGCAAGATACTGGAAAGCACCGCCTGGGCAGCCCATACGCGGTTGGCGGCCTGGGCGAGTACCAACGAGCTAGGGCCATCCAGGATGGCTTCGGATAGCTCTACGTTGCGCCGAACGGGCAGGCAGTGCATGACCTTTGCCTGGCGGGTGTGTGCCGAGAGTAGATCGGGTGTGAGCATCCAACTTCCTTTGACGGGCGGGCATTGGCCGTAGTCCTCAAAACTTGACCAGTTCTTGATATACACAAAATCTGCTCCTGCGATGCCCGCCTCCAGGTCGTAGCTTACAGGTGTATCTCCCACAAAATCAGGATCAAGGCTATAGCCCTTCGGGTGAGCTATCGAAAAATCAAGCCATCCGCTTTGGGCAGCTACGCGCATCCATTCGGCAAAAGAATTGGGGACGGCCTGCGGTAAGGCTTTGATGTGCGGGGCCCAGACCAGGACGACTTTGGGGCGACGCGCCCACACAAAATCAACGCGCTGGCTATCCCAGACGGCGGTGCTATGCTCGAGGATGGTCAGTAAGTCGGCCAGACTTTGGAGCGGATGCCGCGTAGCCGATTCCAGGCTCATGACGGGACGGCGGCAGTGGGTCATAAACTGCTGAAAAATGACCTCGGCTTTGTCGGCGGCACGGTCGGTTAGGCCGGGAAATGACCGCAAGCCCACAATGTCGCAATACGTGCCGATCACGCCGGCGGCTTCGCGGATATGCTCTACACCCTTTCCGTCCATGCGTACGCCGTCGCGGGTCTCGAGTTGCCAGCCTTCTTGCCCGATGTTGAGGACGATGGTATGTAGCCCGAGGTGCTGGGCTGCCTTTTGGGTACTCATGCGGGTACGCAAGCTGGGGTTGAGGAAGATCAAGCCGAGGGTTTTTTGTGCGCCTAGCTGGGGCTGTCCGTAGGGCCACTGTTTGGCTTCCAGGGCCAGGCGCAGGAGGGAGGGCAGATGCGGAACGTCATTGACCGAAAAAAAATGGTACATAAGTCGGTGTTAGAGGTAATGGATAATTGATAATGAATAAGAACCAAACTTGAGCTTGCTTGATCGCCAGCATGTGGGGCTACTGTGCTTGTAGTGTAGCTTTGAAGGCAGACAAAAAGCGATCAAGCTCTGCTTCTCCTATCGTGAGCGGCGGCAACAAACGAATGATATTGGGGGCTGCCGTTCCCGTAAAAACATGTCCCTTCATCAGGAGGTCTTTGCGGATATGGGGCAGGTCTTCGGGCAACTCAATGCCGATCATCAATCCGCGCCCGCGCACCTGACGTACATGAGGTAGGTGGGTCAGTTCTTCGATCAGGACTTTACCCTGCCGCTGGGCGTTTTGGAGGAGGTTTTCTTCGACCAGGGTATCCAGGACGGCCAGCCCTGCGGCGCAAGCCAGCGGATTTCCTCCAAAGGTCGTCCCGAGCTGCCCGTACCACGGCTCAAAATGCGGGGCTACGATGATCCCACCGATGGGAAACCCATTGCCCATGCCCTTAGCCATCGTAAAGATGTCGGCTTCCTCCTGGGAGAAAAAGCGCCCCGTGCGTCCGTAGCCCGCCTGCACCTCGTCGGCGATCATCACGGCATCGTGTTGGCGCGTCAGGTCTCGGATGGCTTTCAAGAAGTCCGGCTCTGCTACCCGAATCCCGCCAACACCCTGGATGCCCTCCACGATGACGGAGGAGATATGCGGCCCTTCTCGTTCAAAGGTCTGGGTGAGGGCGGCGATGTCGTTGAGAGGCAAGCGTATGATATGTTTTGTGGCATTGACGGGCGCCAGTATTTTGGGGTTGTCCGTCGCGGCCAGGGCCAGGGAGGTACGCCCATGAAAGCCCTTTTCAAAGGTGATGACCTTGCTGCGCTGGTTGTAAAAAGAAGCCAGCTTGAGGGCATTTTCGTTGGCTTCGGCCCCCGAACTACACAAAAACAGTTGGTAGTCGTTTTTGTGGGAGACCTCCCCCAGGCGTTGGGCTAGCTGCCGCTGGAGGGGTAGCTCCACGGCGTTGGAGTAAAACCCGAGCCGGGCCACCTGTTCGCAGATGGCTTGGACGTAGCGTGGATGTCCATGCCCAATCGAAATGACGGCATGACCGCCATAAAAATCCAGGTACTCTGTGCCGTGGTTGTCATAGACGTAAGCACCCTTGCCGGAGACGACTTCGATGGGATAGACGGGATAGACGTTATAGGTTTTCATAAGCCGATGGGTTTGAGGTGCAGCCCTAGCGTCTGATCGTAGCCACAGGCAAGGTTCATGTTTTGAACCGCCTGTCCGCTGGCACCCTTGATGAGGTTATCAAGCGCCGAGACGATGAGTAGTTGCTCCCCCGATTGAATCAACTGAATAAAGCATTTGTTGGTATTAACGACTTGTTTGAGGGCAAGTTCGTGGGGGACAAGCCAGGTGAAGGGATGCTCGGCGTAATAATCGCGGTACAGTTGCTGGTTTTGGGAAAGCGAATGGGTGCTACGCAGGGAAACCGTCGCCAGAATCCCACGGCTGAAGTTGCCGCGCTGCGGGATAAAGTGCAGCGGTGGTAGCTCGGCTTGTAGCCCTCCGAGAGACTCCTCGATCTCGTGGAGATGCTGATGGGTGAAGGCTTTATAGACGGATAGGTTGTTGCTTCGCCAACTGAAATGCGTCGTTGGAGAGGGGTTTTGTCCGGCTCCCGTCGAGCCTGTGGTGGCTTGTATGTGTATGTCGCCCTCGAGCCTTTGCGCCTGGGCAAGGGGTAGGAGTGCTAGCTGTATGGCGGTAGCAAAGCAGCCCGGGTTAGCGATCTTTTGGGCCTCACGCAAGGCAGTTAAGTTGAGCTCGGGCAAGCCATAGACAAACGAATGTGTGTCTCGCTCGAGGCGAAAATCCTGGCTAAGGTCGATGATCTTGACCTGATCGGGCTGTGGATGCTGCTCCAGGAAGTCTTTGGAGTCGCCATGCCCGAGGCACAAAAAAAGTACGTCGATTTGCGCCGACAGCGTATCGGTGAACTCGAGCGTACAATCGCCGAAGAGGTCTTGATGCACCGCCGCGACGGGCCGCCCAGCCTGGCTTTTGCTATGCACAAAAACGATCTCCACCCCCGGATGCCAGACCAACAAACGGAGTAGCTCGCCGCCCGTATAGCCGGCCCCACCTGCAATGCCTACCCGAGTCATGCCTGATGAATTTGTTGCCATATCGCGATTTGGTTACCAAAAATTTTAGAAAATCCTTTGACATCCTCCCCCGTCCAGCTCTTGTTCATTTCGCCGTAGCTCCCGAAGCGATCCGACATCAAATCAAAGGGACTTTCGATGCCCAAAACCTCAAAACGATGTGGGTATAGCCGCAAATGAACCGTTCCGCTCACACGGGCTTGGCTGCTGTCGAGAAAAGCCTCTAAGTCGCGCATCACGGGATCGTGGTACAGCCCTTCGTGGAGAAAGTTGCCGTAGAATGCGCCCAGTTGGTCTTTCCATTGGAGTTGCCACTTGGTGAGTGTGTGTTTTTCGAGGGCGTGATGCGCCTTGATGAGCAAGATGGGGGCGGCGGCCTCAAAGCCTACCCGCCCTTTGATGCCAATGATCGTATCGCCTACGTGGATGTCTCGTCCAATCCCGAAGGGCTGTGCTATGGCTTGCAGTTCTTGGATGAGTGCTACGGGCGACCATGTTTGTCCGTTGAGGGCGATGGGTTCTCCTTTCAAAAACTCTAAGGAGATTGTTTCGGGGTCGGTTTTGGTGATGGGCGTAGGCCAGGCTTCCTCGGGTAGGGGCAGGTGTGAGGTGAGCGTTTCGGCACCACCTACGGAGGTTCC
Organism: Bernardetiaceae bacterium; assembly: GCA_036822015.1. GTDB lineage: Bacteria > Bacteroidota > Bacteroidia > Cytophagales > Bernardetiaceae > DAISIL01. Next base: position 77,178 of record DAISIL010000002.1, read on the forward strand.
CCAGAGACCCTGATTGATGGAGTAGCGGGCCTTTTGGGCATTGTAGGAGATGCCGTGCTGCTGGAGGTAGTCGATTTCGGCTTGGCGGCTTAGTTGGAGGTCGCGGATGGGGGTGAGGATGGATACCTGCGGGATCAGGACATGAAAAATCATATCGAAGCGCACCTGATCGTTGCCTGCCCCCGTGCTGCCATGAGCGATATAAGCCGCTCCCAGGGCGCGTGTGTGCTGGGCTACTGCGGTGGCCTGGCAGATACGCTCGGCACTTACCGAGAGTGGATATGTGCTGTTTTTGAGGACATTGCCAAAGAGCAGATAGCGCAACTGCTCCTGGTAGTAGGTCTGTGTTGCATCGATGGTCGTGTGCTGGGCTACGCCGAGGGCTTGGGCTTTTTGGGCGATCTGCTGGCATTCGGCATCGGAGAAGCCACCCGTATTGACGGTCAGGGTATGGACTTCCAGCCCGCGGTCTCGGGCTAAGTAGATGGCACAAAAGGTGGTATCCAGCCCACCACTAAAAGCCAGGACGACTTTGTTGTTGGTTGCTTGGGTCATGCTTTGCTTTTTTTGGTAAAGATCTTGGACAAACGCCCCAGAAGGCTACGCTTTTTTTTCATGCGCTTGAGGCGTTCTTTGGCGAGTTGTTTTTGTTCGATTTTGAGTTTTTGCTCTTTGGCTTTGGCTTCGGGATCCCAGATCATGGCGGTACAGAGGCAGTTCTTGCGTTCTTTGCTTTGCAAGATTTCATAATTGATACAACTGCTACAACCTTTCCAAAAGTTATCATCTTGGGTGAGTTCGGAGTAGGGAGCGGGTTCGTAACCCAGCTCGGAGTTGATCTTCATGACGGCAAAGCCGGTCGTGAGTCCGAAGATTTTGGCATCGGGATAGAGCTTTCGGGAGAGATCAAAGATGGCTTTTTTGATGGCTTTGGCTAGTCCGCAGTTCCTGAACTGTGGATTGACGATCAAGCCCGAGTTGGCGACATAGCGTCCGTGGCTCCATGTCTCGATGTAACAGAAGCCGGCCCATGTGCCGTCGTGGTGCAGGGCAATGACGGCCTTGCCTTCGGTGATCTTCTCGGCGATGTACTCGGGCCGGCGACGGGCAATACCCGTACCGCGCATCTTGGCCGATTCGGCCATCTCTTCACAAATCAACTCGGCATAATGCACGTGATTGGCATTGGCCTGCACAATCCGAAAATCAGATTTCTGCATAGGGCAAAAAATATCAAAGCAAAAGGAGGTAAGCGCGTAGCGCGTAAGTCAAAGTGGTGTGTGTGTGTAGTGAATGGAGATTAGCGGATGTTTGGTAGCCTGGGGTAAGGTACCAGCGATTCCATGACCTGGATGATGGCCTCCTTAACGAACATGGAGATGACGATCATGATGACCCCCGTCAGGATGCCGATGGCGATGTTGTTTTGTCTAATCTCCTCAAACTCGTCAAAGTGCGTCAGGCTGATATAGAGCTGGATGGATAGCCAGTTAATCAGTAGGGCAATAAAAAAACTGATGACAAAGAAGAGCAAGATATACAAAAATGCCTGTCCGGCGATAGTAGCCACGTGATCGTGGACATCGCGTAGCTGCCGGATGGTGCTGCTTACCGGTGCCACAATCCCCTCCAAAATATTACCGACCGAAAAAAGCATTGCCGCCCCCAACACCGCAAAAGCGATGTTGTCTTTTTCGATGTCATAGCGGCGCACGATGAGGCGTTGCATCACCAAAAAGGTGAGGTACAACACAAAAACAGAGAGCAGCAAGGCAATCCCCAACTCTAGCAGGGAGAGCAAAATCAAGGTGGTGTTCATCGTCTTGGGGGTTTGGGCGCAAGGATAAAATCTTTTCGGACAAGGACGGCATCTCCCAGGATACCTGGGCGAGGCATCGTATGAGGCGACGCGGCATACGGGTATAGTTCCAGACTTCTTCTAGTCCGGACTTGATTTCGAGGGCGGTAAGGTGTACCGTATCCTGGGGCAAGGCAATGACCTGCCAGAGGAGCGTATCAGCGGGGCGATAACGGACGTAAAGCGAGTCGGTCTGGAGGGCGGCCGCTCCAAAGTTGAGCCTTTGGCCACCCCGAATGTAAAGGCGGAGTTCGTCGGGCTGGCGTTGGGAGGGCGTATAACGCAGGGTGAGGTAGCGCAGGGAGTCGGTCTGGCCCAGGGTGTCGGTTAGGAGGTCGATCTGGGGTGCGGGCAGGTAGCGCATACTGTCGCGGGCAGTGAGGAAGCGTTGGTTTGCCCAGGGGAAGATGTCGGGCATCGGGCTGATGTCGGGGGCATTGCCGAAGAACTGCCGCGTATAGGTATCCGTGCTGGGGTCGGTGCTGCCCCAGAAGGCCTGGTCGCTGCTTAGGTTGATCGCAAAAAAGGCACTGTTGGGACGTTTGTGGTGTTTGCTGAACGCACTTCCGATGTGTCCGTAGAGCAACAGCCCTAGTCCCGTAACAAGCACGAGCAGGGGCATTGTCCAGCGCAAACCACCAGCCAGGACGCGCCACTGTGGCAAAAACAAAGCCAGCCACAAGCCTAAGGCACTGCACCAGAGGAGGGTTTTGTCAGCAAAAAGCAAGCCTTCGATGGTGGCCAGGGGCAGCCAAAGTTCGCCCAAATACCAGCCGGCAGGCAAAAAGAACAAGGTCAGGATGAGGGTATCGGCGGGGTTGTAGTCCGAGGTTTGGCGACCGCGCAGCAGCACATATACCCAACTCAACAAGCCCCAGAACATCGGAATCAACCAGAAGTGCAGAGCCGCTGTATCGAACAAAGCAAAGCCCGATAAGTCCATCGCCGCTGGCAAGGCCGATCCAAAAGGAACACCAAAAACAACCAGACCGCAGCCCAATATCGCCCAGGTCAGGGCGGCAGCCCCCAGGTCAATGGCCCGCAAGAAGCCCGCAAAAAAACCGTACATAAGCCAAAACCCACCTAGCATGAGCAGCGTAAGGCTCAACAAAAATACCGACTGCATCGGGATACCCCGCAGCGACTCCCCCCACCAAACAAAAGCCGGGTGCCAGGCCAGGGTCATCTGCCAAAGCAAAAACGTACCCGTCGCCGCCGTCCCGATCAAGACCGGAATCACGCACACACTCCAGAGGTACGAACCCAAAGAGATCGCCCCGCGCCATAAGCCCAACAGCAACAGGCAAACCCACACACCAGCCAGGGTCAAGAAGACGATCCGAGCCTCGAGGTGCGTATAGGCTACCTGCCCGATCAGCGGCACGACAAAGTAGCCCGCTACGGCATCTTCCGAAGCCTTCGCTTGCTCTCGAAAATTTAAGACCACATCTAGCAGGGTCTGGGTTTGGGCTTCCAGCAGCGGTAGCGAGACGTTCTCGGGGACATCCATGGCCGTCCCTTGCGCCAGATCGCCCTCCAGGGCCAGCAGCCAGCTTTTGCGCAAAGGCAGCCCCGTAGCCAGGACGGCATCCGCAACGGCCATACCGTGAGGCAGTACCGACTTACTCAACAACACGGGTTTTCCGCGTGTCCCGCGCCCGGGCATTGAAAGTTGATGGGTCAGGTCAAGCCCTTGATCTACGGCTAGTTCGGGTTTATTTCCCCAAAAAAAGACGACATCCACAGGCGGGCGATATTCGGATGAACCCGCCAGCACGGATACCGCTTCGAGCATCGCGGCGGCCTGCAAAGCCTCTGAAGCCGGTAAGGGTTGCCGCAGAGGAGCTACCACGAGTAGCGTCCGGCTGCTGTCCTGCCCCGGCATACGGAGCCACACCTGATGGCTCGCCTCGAGGGAAAGATAGCCTTGCTTCTCCTCTTGCTGCACCTGCTGGTAGAGCGTGTCCTGAAAGTCTAGCCCGAGGCTATCGAGCCATCGGGTCAGGTGTGCCGGTGTCGAAGAAGCAAGCCGCTGAAAGTGCATCTCCAGGCGGTCTTTTTGGAGGGGATAACCCACCGACTGACGGGGCAGCTTTTGGGTCAAGCCAAAAAAAGCAGCCCCGACAAGCAAGAGCATCAGCCAGGCGGCCAGACGAGCAGAAAGCGAACGTGGCATACAAAAAAATTATTTTTTTGGGCCGACAAGGTAATAAATTTTTTTAAGTATTCAGCCGCTAAGCAAACACCAGACTTTTGGCGGATGATAATCCACAAAAATAAAATCTTTTTGGCGTATCTTTACATTCAAAAACCGCATATGACTTTTGATCCCGCCCTCATTAACGACTTGATTCATAGCCGACGTTCGGTATTTCCTGACCAGTTCACGGATCAGGTGATCCCCGATGCTATCGTTGAACAGATTTTGGAGAACGCCCATCGTGCGCCTACCCACAAAAAAACCGAACCCTGGCGTTTCTTTGTCTTTGCGGGAACTGCACGGGAGCAACTCGCCCAAGCCCAGGCGGAGATTTACAAAACCCACACGCCGGCAGAAAAATTTAGCGAAAAGACCTACCAAAAGCTCCTCCAAAAACCCCTCAAAGCCTCCCATATCATCGCTATCGCGATGCAGCGCGACCCCCGTGAGCGCGTCCCCGAGATCGAAGAGATCGAAGCCGTCGCTTGTGCCGTGCAAAATATCTATTTGAGTGCAACAGCTTATGGCTTAGGTGGATACTGGGGGAGTGGTGGGATTACGTATTATGCAGCCGCCAAAGAATATTTTGGTTTAGGCGAAAAAGACCGCCTGCTGGGCTTTTTCTATTTGGGTTATCCGGCGAGCCTACCCGAAGCCAGCCCGCGCAGCCCGATTTCGGAGAAGGTTACCTGGGTCTAAACCCAAGGATGAGTACGTCGTCGAGTTGCTTTTCTTTGCCGCGCCAGTCGTCGAAGGTCTCGGATAAGATGGTTTCCTGAGTGGCAGCTTCCTGATCCGCAATTTTTGTAACGAGTTGGCGCAGGCGTTTGGCGGTGTATTTGGTGGGAATGGCTCCGCCGCCAAACTGATCGGGCATACCGTCGGAGGTCATGTAGAAGGTGTCCCCGGGCTGTATGTCAATCTCTTGTGCCGTGAAATGCTTGGCTTTATCGCCCCAGCTCCCGATAGGCACACGGTCGCCCTTGTAGGTGTCGATTTGCCCTTGGCGCACGCGCCATAAGGGCTGTCTGGCTCCGGCAAACTGCAGGCGGCTCTGGCTTTGATCGACGCGACAGATGGCCATATCCATCCCATCGGATACCTTTTTGTTATCAACGGATTTGCGGTGGAGTGTCTGGGCTAGGCGTTGGTCGAGTTGGTGTAGGATTTGATCGGTTTCCCAGCAGTGGTTGTCGGCGATGATCTGTTGGAGGAGCATGTTACCGATCATGGTCATGAAGCCGCCCGGAACGCCATGCCCGGTACAGTCGGCCAGGACGAGGAATTGGTAGTTTTTCTGAACAGCAAACCAATAAAAATCACCCGATACGACATCCTTAGGTCTAAAAAAAGCAAAAAACATTGGGAAATGTTCTCCTATGCGGGCATGTTCGGGCAAGAGGGCGCGTTGGATGCGCTTGGCGTAAGTGATGCTGGACATGACCTGTCGGTTGCGCTGATCGAGGAGGTGATGCTTCTCTTCGAGGTCTTCTTTTTGGGTGTTGATTTCTTCGTTTTGTTGGCGGATTTCCTCGTTTTGTTGTTCGATTTCGTTTTTTTGTTCTTCTACGAGCAGTTGCCCCAGGAACTGAAAGCGCCGGCTGCGCTCAATGACATAGCTGGCCAGCACACCTACGGCATTGACACAAAACAAGATAATGTCTTCGTAGCCCAGCTCAAGCAAATCCACGTGCATCACCTGCAAGCCATAAAACTGAAAAGCCGCCAGAATCCCCACGCCAAACCAAAGCAGCCGCTCAAAGCGGATGCCCGTAATGGTATAGCCCAAAAACAACACGATGGTCGTGATGCTGACCAAATAAAAATGCGCCAACTCGGCAATATTGGCTAAGATGAAGTTGCCCGCCGCCGCTACCAACAGGCTCGAAAAAGCTACCCACTGCAAGACCTTCGGTGTCGCGTTCTTTTGGAGGTAAGTCCAGGCCCAAACGCCCAACAAAAACGGTGCAACGACAGCCAGGCGCACCCATGCCAGGGCAGCAAAGTCGTTGGCGTGCAGAAAAAAATCTAGCCCGGCAAAAGACCCGTAAATGATCGCCCCCAAAAGTGCCGCCGTGCGGAGCATCCGTAGGTCGGAGGGCAGTGCAAACCAAGCGTACTGCTCCTCCGTATCAGGCTCACGGAAGCGCAGCAGCAGGGGGTGCATCGGATGTGCGGATGGTAACATAACGAATGTAAAAAACAAAAAGTGGGCCGTCTCTATTTTTTTGTTGAAGCAGACAAAGAAAAATGATCGTGGCGTAAATTCAAAAAAATTTAATAATTTTGATCTTCAGACAAAAGTAAGGCTTTATGTCGGATTTCAAAGATGTTTTTATCTCCTATGGTCGCGCGGAAAGCAAAGCCTTCGCTACCAAAATCCACGACTGGCTAAGGGCAGAGGATTATGCCGTGTGGTTCGATCAGAATGACATCCCGCTGGCGGTAGATTTCCAGACCCAAATCGACCAGGGCATTCAGGAGGCCCACAACTTCATCTTTATCATCGCCCCGCACGCCCTACGCTCTGTTTATTGCCTCAAAGAAATTCTGCAAGCCATCCGGCTGGGTAAGCGCATCATCCCGATTTTGCACATCGAACCCCAGCAAAAAGAAGACTGGGATCAGATGCACCCCACGATCTCGAAGCTCAACTGGCTGTACTTTAGGCAGCAGTATGATCCCAATCTTCCCCTTGAACAGTGGGAGGACATCGACGACTTTGCCAGAGCATTTGATGCACTCAAAGCTGTTCTCCAGAGCAACCAGGAGTACGTCGCCTGGCATACCTATATCCTCAATGAAGCCATCCGCTGGAACCAAAACCAACGTCGCCCCCAGTTTTTACTTGCCGGAGACGACCGTGAACAAGCCCTCAAATGGCTCCTGACGGATTTTCGCAAAGAGCAAACCCCCTGCCTACCCACCGACCTACAATGCGAGTACATCTGCGAATCCCGAAAGAACGCCGAAAACCTCATGGCCGATGTCTTCATCTCATCCCCGCCCGCCGACCGCCGGCTACGGGAGCAGATCACGGCCGCCCTGCACCGCAAAAGCATCACGACCTGGACAGAAGCCGACATCAAAACCGGACAACGCGCCCGCGATGCCGCCAAGACGGGTATCCTGCATTCGGATAACTTCATCTTTTTTCTTTCCACCGAGTCCGTCGTTTCTGTCGAGTGCCTCAAAGAACTCAAAACAGCGATCAAGAACCAAAAGCGTATCATCCCCCTGCTCGTGGAGTTTGTGGACGATTACCAAATCCCCCGCTCGGTGCGCTCCCTCAAGCGCGTCGATTTCACGGACAACGAAAACGAAGAGCATTTCCAGATCGACATCCGAGACCTGATCCAGGAAATCAGAAAAGACCAAACCTACTACCACCAACACAAAATACTCCTAGCCCGCGCCCTCAAGTGGGAACAACAAAACCGCAACGATAGCATCTTGCTCCAGGGGCAATCCCTCCAAGAAGCCCAAGCCTGGCTCGACATCGGCGAACGCAGAGCCGACCATAAGCCCACCCAACTCCACCGAGATTTCATCCAGGAAAGCCTCCTCAAGACAGGACAAATCCGCACCGATGTTTTTCTTTGCTATGCCTCCAACGAAGGCGATTTTGTCCGACGGCTCAACGAAGAACTACAAATCCACGGCAAAAACACCTGGTTCGATCAAGAAACCATCAACACCAACTCCTCCGAGGGCTTCCGTCAGGAGGTAGAGCAGGCTATCCTCGAATCCGATAACGTCGTTTTTATCCTCTCCAAAAAATCCGTCGAAAACACCGACACCCAAGCCGAACTCGCCCACGCCCAAACCCTGGGCAAGCGCATCATCACCCTGATTTACGACGAAGTACCACCCTGGCAGATGCCTGACCGCCTGCGCCAAACCACGCAAATTGATTTTGAGCGCGACAAGATGGACTTCCACGACGCTTTCAGTCAGCTCATCCGCCAACTCGATGCCGACAGCGATCATGTCCGTAGCCACACCCGATGGGAGCAGGAGGCCCGCCAGTGGAGCCAAAACGGACAAAATGAAGACTTTCTCTTGCGCGGCAGTGAGTTCACGATTGCCAAGGAGTGGTTTGAGGAAGCCAAACGCCGCAACAAAAAACCCGCCCCCACCCCCCTCCAGGAATCCTTCATTGCCAAAAGCGAAGAGGTCATCGAATGGACGCGCCAGCAGGAGGAAGCCCAGGAGCGTCGCCTCCTCGACCTCGAACGTGCCCGTGTACGGGAGGCCCAGAAGCGCGTCCGACGGCAGAACATCTCCCTGGTTATCATCAGTGTAGCCCTTTTGGTGGCCATTGTCTTTGGCAGCATTGCCTACAAGCGTACCACGGAGGCCAGTGCCGCCCTAGCCATAGCCGAAGAAGCCGAAAAACTAGCCCGCCTCAAAACCGAAGAGACCGAACGCGCCCTCCAGAAATCTCTCGAAGCCGAAATCAGCCTCCAAAATGCCCTAATCGAAGTAGAAACGGCCCGAGCCAATGCCGAAGCCGCCCTCCAAAAAGCAGGCATCGCCATCTCCCAACGCCAGCAGGCGGTCAGGGAGCGCGTACAGGTAGAACGGCAGGCCAAAAGCAGGCTCTCGGCCCAGGAGCAACGCGAGATCGAAAAGTTCCAGGAACTCCGAAAGAAACTCGAGCAAGCCCAAAAAGACCTCCAGCGGGCGGTCGATGATATGGCTGCCATTGGGGTCATTCGTCCGGCAGTCAAGCAACGCCTGCGCGAGTTGATCGAAAAGGAGTTTAAGGAAGCTACCGTGGAGTGATGCCCACAAAAAATTGTACCTTTGTTCAAAAAAAACATTCTCTCTGTATGCCTACCATTGATATTACCGGAAAAATCATCAAGAAATTTGATACGCAGGTAGTCTCCGAACGCTTCCAAAAACGGGAGTTTGTCTTGCACGTGGAGGAGGATCGCTATCCCCAAGAAATCCTGCTACAACTGGTCCAGGACAAATGCGATCTCCTGGATAGCTACAAGGAAGGCGACCAGGTGCTGGCCCGCGTAGCCATCGAAGGGCGCAGTTGGCAACGCTCGCCGTCAGAACCCATGCGTTGGTTTAACTCCCTTAAAGTCTTTGCGCTGCAAGCAGCGGCCGGAGAGAGCAGTAGCCCTGCGTTCGCGCCCGCAACAACAAGCAGCGCACCCCCGCCCCCGCCTCCGCCCCCGCCCACCAGCGCGGATGACCTGCCCTTCTGATGACCAGCCCGTCTGCCTTTAGCCTGCGCCTGGGCGGCTCCCTGATGTCTCTGGATAGGCCCAAGGTGATGGGTATTCTCAACCTTACCCCCGATTCTTTTTTTGCTGGCAGCCGAGTGTCCCAAACCGAGGCACTTCTACGGCGTGCCGAGCAGATGCTCAACGAAGGTGCCGACTTCCTGGACGTAGGAGGCTACTCCACCCGCCCAGGGGCTAGCCCCGTACCCGTAGCGGAGGAGCAGCGGCGGGTGCGCGAGGCGATACAGGCATTGGTACAAGCCTTTCCGGAGGCGCATATCTCCGTGGATACCTTTCGGGCTTCGGTGGTCGAGGTAGCCGTCGGGGAAGGAGCCGTGCTGATAAACGACGTATCGGGGGGTAGCCTAGACCCGCAGATGTTCCAGACCGTAGCCCGTCTGCGCGTCCCTTATGTGCTGATGCACCTACGTGGGACACCCCAAACGATGATGACCCTCAACCAGTACGAGGATTTGCTCCTGGACATCATCGAGGAGTTACAGGCTCGTCTGGTACAACTTCGTCGCCTGGGCGTATCCGACGTGATCCTGGATCCGGGCTTTGGCTTCGCCAAAAATATCCCCCAAAACTTCCAACTCCTGCGCCAACTCCCCGAGCTGCACCTGCTGGGCTGTCCTCTTTTGGTGGGGCTTTCTCGCAAGTCGATGATTTACAAGATGCTCCATATCACGGCCGAGCAGGCCCTCAACGGCAGCACAGTCCTGCATACGCTTGCGTTGGAGCAAGGGGCGCATATCTTGCGTGTCCATGACGTAAAAGCGGCTCGGGAGGCTGTCCAACTTTGGGTTGCCTTTCGGGGAAAGGCATAGATTTTAGTTATCTGACCATCAGAAAGATTGATGTTTTGCTCTCGAAAAGTCAAGTATCTTTGTCGAAATTCTGATAACTAAGGTTACAACTTACTACCGCTTAACGAACGCTTCTCTGCCCGGGGGAGCGTTTCTTTTTTTTATCTTTGCGCCTTCACCGGTCATCAAACCAACAAATCAACAAAGCGATATGTCCGACAAACTACGGATAGCCGTCCAGAAGTCCGGGCGGCTGAGTGAAGGATCAGATGCACTCCTACGCGAATGCGGCATTCAGTTTCAGCAAGGAAAAGGAAAACTCAAGGCAGTGGCGCATAATTTTCCGATTGAGATTTTGTTTTTGCGGGACGACGACATCCCTGCCTACGTCCAGGACGGCGTAGCCGATGTGGGTATCCTGGGCGAAAACGTCGTCGTAGAAAAACAACAGTCCGTACAGATACTCGAACGCCTGGGCTTCTCGAAGTGCCGGCTCTCCATCGCCGTTCCACGCGGGGCGACCTACCACGGCATCGCAGACCTATCCGGCAAAAAGATCGCTACCTCCTACCCGCATCTGCTGGGGAGCTACCTCGAGGCGCAGGGCATTACGGCTAAGCTGCACTTTATCAACGGATCGGTAGAAATTGCGCCGAGCATTGGGCTGGCAGATGCTGTGTGCGACATCGTGAGTTCGGGTAGCACCCTGTTGAGCAACGGACTCAAAGAAGTACAGACCATCTTTAAGTCCGAGGCTGTCTTGATTGCCGGAAACGGCTTGAGTGCCGAGCGTCAGGCGATCTTGGATCAGCTTCGGTTTAGGATTCAGTCGGTTCGTCGGGCGGAGGGGCGGAAGTACATCTTACTCAATGCTCCGGAGGATCAACTGGATACGATTTTGTCCATTTTGCCGGGTCTCAAAAGCCCCACGGTGATGCCCCTGGCAACCAAAGGCTGGTATTCGGTGCACTCGGTGATTGAGGAGGATGTTTTTTGGGAAAAAATAGCCGCTCTTCGCACGGCCGGTGCCGAGGGCATCCTGGTTGTCCCGATCGGGAAGATGATTATCTAATCTACTTTGTATCGGCTCTGCAACTTTTTGATTTGGTCATCACGAAGTTGCTTGAGTTTGATTTCATGGTCTTCGATCCATTTGGTTTGGCTATAGCTGCCGTCGGGATATTTGTCTTGATAAAACTCATATTCTACTTTGTATTCGGCAAATATTTCCTGATAGACATCTTCGATGATGGCAAAGTTTTGTTTGATGTTTCGCTTGAGATAGGAAAGGTCTTCGCGTTCGGTCATGATGATGGCTTCTACACCTGCCAGGTCGGCTCGGGTGATACCTGGTTCGGATGAGGCTAGGGTCTCTTTGATGAGGCGATCAAACTCGGTAAAGGCCTGTTCGTCAATAAAAAAGTCATCCATCATCTGATCGGAGATCACCAGTCCTACGATGGCTTCGTTTTCGGTGAGGCGTTGGAGCATCAGTTGTTGTTTCCAACTGGCATAGCGTCCGAGGTCTTTGTCGGAGAGTTTGCTCACGGGAGATCCCATGTAGGCTTCCCAGGCGGCGGCATCGGTGGGATCTTCTTTGAGGGTCTGCCAGATTTTGGGTTTTTTTAGGGGATCGTTTGCCCATCCATCGGGTTCGTCATCTTGGGCGTAGGCGTTCAGGCAAGGTAAAGCAAGACAAGCGATCAGGAGGAGAAAAGTGTACAGGTGATATTTCATAGGTCATGGATGTTTGATAAAACTAGCATCAAAATTAACGCCATATTGTGATGCGTACTTTCCGATCTTTGGTGGTGGTGCTGGGCCGGGTATCTGCTTCATTGGCAAAAAACTCTCCGTGGGCTTTGGTCAGGATATGATCGTATTTCAGTCCGAGCATCTGCAAGACAAAAGAAACGGCATCAATACGATCAGCGGCTAGATGTAGATTTTGTTGTACATCGCCCGTCGCATCGGCGTAGCCCTCTAAGAACGCAGAAAGTCCGGCATAATGGTTGGCTTTAATGAAGTTTTCGATTTCTTTTTTGCTTTCTTCGCTGACATTGGCACTATTGACCTCAAAGAAAACCTCGAGGCTTTGTGTTTTCTTGGGGGTATGCGCCTGTGCATTGAGGGCTTTACCGCTGGGGCCGCCCAGATGCACGACGTAGCGACGGGTTTGTTTGGGGGGGAGGTCGGAGGGTTTCCATTCCATCAAGACAGCACTATCGTCGGTGTATTGCATGACCCCTTCGCTGGTATCGAGCCTAAAGATGTTGCTTAGGTAGGCCCACTGCCCCACACAGAGGGCATCCATGGGGTGGCTATCTTCGGTTTCCTGGGTAAGGACGATGGCCTGCGCTGCTGTGGGGTTGGTGTGGTCGTGATGAAAGACGACTTTTCGGGGGATGGCCGGATAAGCAAATACTTCGTCGAGCATCACCAACTGCCCGTCGCCGGTGGCTACGCAGTTGTCTTTGTCTTCGATTTTGGCATCGAGCATCAGGCTTAGCCCAACGGGTATGCGACGGTCGGCGTTGTTGGTGATTTCGTACTCGATGCGGTAGTACGTGCCGTCTTTGCCGAGCGGAACGGGCTGTAGCTGGGCATCTACGGGGATAAGTTTTTGTTTGATGGAGAGTTGGGCAAAAGAAAAGTGCGTTTCGATGTATCGCGATCCTACCTCTGTTTCTAGCCCGACGATCTTAGCCCGTGTGATGCGCTCGCCCAGCAGGTGTTGTGTCTGGTAAAAATCCGGTGAGTTGGAGGCCAGCCGCGCCCCTGCTTGCAGGATAAAATGTGAACTCGAATACCGATGCGGATAACCAAACAGCAGTGGATGGTCTTGATAACCAATCGTAAAGCGCCCATCAGCTGATTTTTCGACCCGCTCCTCCGGTGGATGCCCCCCAGAAAACGAGAACAAAGACAACGTTACCACCAGTAAGAAAGATAGGAAATTCATATTTTTGCGTTTTGTACCGAGTAAAAATAGCCTGTTTGGCACTTTTTTGCTATTTTTCCAACGAAAAAATAGCCCGGCCTTGTACCCCAGCCTTTGACAAAGCCCGTCATCCACAAAAATACCAAATTTTGAGCATCTTAGAAATTCAGCAACTGACCAAAGCCTATCACAGTCATCAGGCACTCAAAGGCATCACCTTTGCTATCCCTCGCGGTACGATCTTTGGTCTGTTGGGCCCCAATGGTGCCGGCAAAACGACGCTTTTGCGGATCATCAATCAGATCATACAAGCCGATAGCGGAACAATACTCTTTGATAACCAGCCACTTGCTCCTAAGCACATCGCCCGTATTGGCTATCTGCCCGAAGAGCGGGGACTCTACAAAAAAATGAAAGTCGGGGAGCAGCTCATGTACCTGGGGCAGCTCAAAGGACTTTCGGCGGCCGCCGTCAAGGACAAGCTCCGCTACTGGAACGATCGCTTTGCGATGCACGGGTGGTGGAAAAAAAGTGTGAGCGACCTCTCGAAGGGGATGCAACAAAAAGTTCAGTTTATCAGTACGGTACTCCACGAACCCGAGTTGATTATCCTCGACGAGCCTTTTTCGGGCTTCGACCCGGTCAATGCAGACTTGATTCAGGAGGTCATCTTAGAGTTTCGGGATCGCGGACATACCATCTTGTTTTCTACCCACCGGATGGAATCCGTCGAAGAACTCTGCCAGGCCCTGGTACTGATCCATCAAGGCGAACTGATCCTGGAGGGTACCAAAGCCGAGATCAAGGCCCGCTACCGCCCCTTCATTTACGAGTTGCTCACCGATGCCCCGCTTGTTTTCGATCAAACGCCAGCCTTTGATATTCTGGGTATCCAGCCCGAAGATGGCCGCTACCGTACCCAGGTGCGCATCCAGGATGCCCAACATACGGGACAGGATTTGATCGCGGCCAGCATCGCCCAAACTACCGTCTGGGCCTTTCAGGAACAGATGCCCCGTATCCATGAGATTTTTGTGCGGCTTGTACAGGGGCAGGACTGACCGTTTTTGTAACTTTGTGAGATGGAATGGACATGGTATCGTAGCTGGGGCGGGCAAGAGACGCTCCTGATGGTAGTTTTTGGTGTGTTGTATCTCCTGTTTGTCTTGCGCCTGGATCGCTCGGCGCGGGTTTTGGGGGTCAAGCCCTACCGCGTCTGGATCAAGGCTGCCCTGCGGCTAAGTTATTTTTTGCTGCTTTTGTTGGCCTTTTTGGGGCCTTCCTTCGGAAAAATCAAACGAGAGATTGCTGCCGTAGGCAAGGATATTTATATTGCTCTTGATCTCTCTGGCTCCATGAATGCCCAGGACATCGCCCCCTCGCGGCTGGATCGGGTCAAGTTTGAACTCAAAAAGCTATCCGATGCCTTTGCTTCGGATCGCTTAGGCTTGATTATTTTTTCCTCCGAAGCCTTCGTACAATGCCCGCTCACCTACGACCAACGGGCCTTTTCGCTCTTCCTCGAGACCCTCAATACCAACCTCGTCCCCAAAAGTGGCACCGACTTCGGCCCGCCCTTACGCATGGCCCTGGAGAAGCACACCGAAGACCAAAACAGCGGCGGCCGACCCAGTGCCAAGATCATCTTACTCATCAGTGATGGGGAGGACTTCGGTAAGGAAGCCCAAGAGGTGGCCCAGGAAATCAAGCAAGCCGGTATCAGGCTCTTTACTCTCGGGATCGGGACAGCGACGGGCGGAAAAATTCCCGCCAACAACGGCTTCAAGCGCGATGCCCAGGGCAATGAAGTCATCACCCGCCTCAACTCGGACGACCTGCAAGAACTCTCCCGCATCACCGACGGCAAGTATTTTGAAGTCAGCGATACCCGAAACGACATCTCCCGTCTGATCCAGACCATTGCCCAGATCGAAGGACAGACCCGCGACGTGCGCCAACTCGATGCCTCGGCCAACAAATACTACTACCTCCTCTACCTTGCCCTGGGCTTGATTCTGATTGATCTCCTCTTGATGGTGCGGCTCTTGAAGCTATGAAAGTCAAGCCTTTTTGGTGGCTTTGGGCGGTGGCGGCGGTCTGTTGGTGTTATCCCCTGGACTTTGCCCTCCTGGATTGGGACGAGATCAACTTTGCGGCGGCGGCCCGCGAGATGCTCCTGCGCCGAGACTTTGGCCAGGTAACGATTGGCTTCCTGCCTTTCTACGAAAAACCGCCCTTGTTTTTTTGGTGCCAGGCCCTGGTCATGTACCTCTGGGACACCCATGCCGCTGCTGCTCGGCTACCCAATGCCCTTTGTGGGTTGCTGACGCTTTGGTTGCTTTACCGTTGGGGCGGCCCGCGTATCGGGACTTACTGGGCTTGCTTTTATGCGGCTTCTTGGCTGCCGCAATTTTACTTTCGGGTGGGATTGATTGATCCGGTGTTTAATCTGTTCATCGTTGGGGCTTTGTACACGATGCAAACCCACCCGCGACGCTGGTATGCCGTGGGGGGATGCCTCGGGTTGGCTGTCCTGACGAAAGGTTTTGCGGCTTGGGTGGTTTTTGTGGGCGTAGTCGGGTTTTGTTATCGTCGGGGCGATACCCGCTGGGCGGCTTACGCGCTACTGCTCAGTGCAGGCGTAGCGGCGGTGTATTTTTGGCAAACGGATCGGGCTTTTGGATGGGCTTTTTTGGTGTACCAGTGGGAGTTGTTGAGCCGTCCTGTGGCTGGGCATAGGGGTTTTTTGGGGTATCATGCGGTGGTGTTGGGGGTGGGCGTTTTTCCGGCGGTGGTATGGGCCTGGCCTTACTTGTGGCGGCGTTCGGGATATTGGTGGGGGCTTTTTTGGGTGGTCTTTGTGGTGTTTTCTTTGGTACAAACGAAGATCATTCACTACTCGTCCTTGTGTTATTTTCCGCTCACCTACTGGGCTGCCCAGGCTTGGGATAAAGAACCGGTTTTGCCGCTTGCTCGGCGCGTATTGTTTGGGTTGCTGGGTGGGGCGATGGTTGTGGTGGTGGTGGTGGTGCCGTGGGCAGGGCTGTATCTGGGGCCGTTGTTGGCTTGGTTGGAGATCAAGGATGCGTTTTTGTTGGCCTTGCCTGGTCAGGGTATTGTTTGGTTGCCGTGGCAAGGGCTGGGGTTGGGTGTGGGCTTGGCACTCTTGCTGGTTTGGCTAGGCCGTGGACGGTCGTTGGTGGTGGCAAGTGTGGGTTTTTTGTGCTGGTTTCAAGTAACTTTGGCTGTGTTTATGCCGCGCATATTGGCTTACACGCAGGGGCCGGCAGTGGCTTTTTGTGAGCAGCACTCGGGAGCGTATTTCATCCCCGTTGGCTTCAAGACCTACACGCATTTTTTTTATGGACAGATGCCTGCTTTGCCTGCTTATGTAGGCACGGACAAAAAATCCCGACAAGATTGGCTGCTCTCTCCCGAAGGTCCTCCGGACGTGTATCTGATCGCTCGCCTAAACCGCAGACCGCCGCAAGATGAGCGCATCCGTTATCTCTACACCCGAGGTGGCTATGTCTTTTTTGAGAAAAAAGCAAGGCAGCGATAAAGTGTGGATTTTTTGGGGGGAGGTGTTTGTTCGCTTTTTAGGATTTTACTTATTGGATAGCTGTCAGAATAGCTGCATCTGTGGTTCAATTTCCTTGACCATCATCTGATGGTAGTCCTCCGTGATTTCGATGCCGATGCTGTGCCGCCCCATCTTTTGCGCAACCCGAAGGGTTGTTCCTGATCCGGCAAAGGGATCAAGTACGGTATCGCCTGCTTGTGTGAACAGTTTGATGAACCACTCAGGGAGGGAGTGCTTCTGGGAAGGCGGCTGGATGGTTTTTGTTTTGGCATTCTGTGGCCAGGTGGATCACGTTATTGGGATAAACGGTGTCTTTTCCTACCCAGTTGGCGATCTTCTTTCCAAAACCACTGCCATTTTTGGCTGTATCGCGTACTTTATCCGTCTGGCTTAGATTTTTCAAACGCCCCTTTGCCCAGTCTCCAATCGGTACTTTGACGGCATCCTGGTACATGTTGAATTTTTTCTCTTTGTTGAACTGGAGCAAACGCTCCCAGCTATCTCTGAAGCGGTTCGACCACTTGCCTGGATAAGAATTTTTTTTGTGCCACACAAACTCCTCCGTCCAAAGCCAGCCCTGCTGGCGCAAGGATAGGATCAACTCTAGTACATAGGTACTGCGTTCACCATTGACTACTTTCTCCTTGATATTCAGGACAAACGTACCTGTAGGCTTGAGGATACGGTGCAACTCCCCCCCAATAGGCAGAAACCAGTCCACGTATTGATCGGGATGAATGCCACCATAGCTATTTTTTCTTTGGTCGGCATAAGGAGGCGATGTAAAGATGAGATCTACGCTTTGGTCGGGTAACTGTTGTAGTATCTCTCGGCAATCGCCCAAAAATATATCGGTCTTAATGGTCATCAAGAACAAAGATAATCAATCCCGCTTACTTACCAGGGCAAAATTTTACGGAAAAGCCCCTTAGTGGTCTTGGAGATATAGGTCTCTGCGGCTTCATTTTTTTTGCGTGGAGGATGGGTGATCGCTTCCTGGACATCCTGCACAAACCGCTCATCAAAAAAACCGACGATGTACAACTTGAGCTGGCTTTGGAGCGTAATTAGCTCGGCAGCAAAGGTAAACACGTAGTTCGGCTGTTGGTGCTGGGCATCAAAGTAAGCCACCAGGCGTTCGGGCTGATAGGTTTGGGCTTCGGGGACATCACCGATGATCTGTTTTTGCAGGATTTCGGAGTATTTCGTTACCATGGCCGCCGTCAGGATGTTATCGACCTCGAGCAGGATGGCTTCTCGCATTTCGGGTTGGCCTACCAGGCTTCCAGGCAAGAGCAGCTCGGAGATACGGGGTTCGTCCGTCGGGCTGACGACCAAATAGACCTCGCCCGCAAAGTCGCCCTTGATGTCGGTACGCAAGACAAAAAACTCACCGTCCACAGCGGGCCAGGTCTTGGGCTGTACCGTAAAGTGATGCACAATGACCTCTTCTTTAATCATTTTGCCGAACGCACTGGCCGCGTGTGCTAGTGCCATCTGGGTAATACTCGTTGCAAGTAGGGTGTGATCGCTCATTTCCGGCTGGGTAAGTTTAGTGGCTTGATGCTAGGGTTTCCTGGTGGGTGAGCAAGCCAGAGGTTCTGAACAAAATCTTGATGAGATTGGGAATATCCAAGATGAGGCATACGTTGCCGTTGCCCAAAATGGTGGCGCCACTAAAAAAATAGATGCTTTCCAGAGGCTTTACGAGGGGTTTTTCGATGATCTCTTTTTGTTGGAGCAAGCGATCAACGACCAGTCCTACCGAGCGGTTATCTGCCTGAACAATAATCATGTTCAGCAGGTCGTCCTCGGCGTGTTCGGAAAAGCTCTGCTGCAAGCGACGCGCCTGGTAGAGGTCCTCCAAACGCTGAACAGCAAAGACATCTCTAAGAAAAATAACCGAAATGGTCTTTTCCTGATGTGTCGTCATCAAGCCTTGCCCCACACGATGAATCCGCGATTTGGGAACGGCAATGACGGCTTCGGTGAAGGCAAGCGGAATGGCAAACTCGGCTTCATTGAGAACAAAAAGCAGGGCGTTCTTGACCGCCATCGAAGCGGGCAAGCGCAAGGCAAAACTTGTCCCGACACCCAGGGCGGTACGGATCTGGATGCTCCCACCGATCTGGTCAATGGCATTACGGACAACATCCATGCCCACGCCGCGCCCCGAAACAGCCGTTACCTTTTCTTTGAGCGAAAAGTTGGGTTCAAAGATCAGGTCGATGACTTCTTTTTCGGTTAGTTTTTGGGCCATGCTTTCGCTAAACAACCCGCGTTCGATGGCCTTTTGGCGCACGCGCTCGGGGTCTATGCCACGTCCGTCATCAGCTACCTGAATGACGACACTGTCTTTTAAGTTATTGGCTTCCAGTCGAATAGTGCCTTTGGTGGGCTTGCCTACGCGCTGGCGTTCGTGGGGTTCTTCTAAGCCATGACTGACGGCATTTCTGACCAGATGTATCATCGAGTCGGAGATCGTCTGGAGTACGTTTCGATCAATTTCGATGTCTGTTCCTTTCAGGATCAGTTCGACTTCTTTGCCTTCGGTGTGGGCTACATCTCGGACAATGCGGTGAAACTTCTGAAACAAGAGTTCTACCCGCACCAGACGCGCTCCCATGACGGAGTACTGCAAATCGGAAGTAATCCGGTTGAGGCGATCAAAGGTGTTGAGGCGCGATTGCCCCTGGCTGCGGTCGTTGGCGATGCGGTCTTTTTCGATGGCCAGTTCACCGACGAGTTTCATTAGGTCGTCGAGTTTCTTGACCGGTACCTGGATGGCTTCGGCAAAGGTGATCTTGGAGGCTTTTTTGGTTGAGTCGTCCGCTTCGTCTTCGTTGCTTGTCGCGGCGGGTGTAGGTGTAGGTAGGGGCGTATCCGCTTGTGGCGCCGGTGGGGCGGGTGGGCGTTCAGGTTGGGCTAGGGGGGCATCCTGACGCGAGGCTTGGGCGTTATCGAGGAGCAGCTTGAGTTTGGCGCGTAGCCCTTTGTAGGATACTTTTTGCCCGGTTTTGAGGGCATCCAGGAGTTCGCCGAGCTTATCGAGGGCGCGGAAGAGGTGGTTGAAGTCCTCTTTTTCCATGATCCAGCCGTGCTTTTTCATTTCCCCGAAGAGGTCTTCCATTGTGTGGGCCATCTCGGCGATGTCCTGAAACCCCATACCAGCGGCATCGCCTTTGAGGGTGTGCAGCCGTCGGAAGATGTGGTCGATCAGCCCTGAGTTGCTCAAGTCCTGCTCCAGTTCGGTGAAGAGCCGGTTGAGTTCTTCGTGATGGTTGAGGGCTTCGCCCATGAAAAGTTCCTTGAGTTCTTCGGTTTTCATGGCTACTGGATTTTTTGGAGTGCTTTGAGGAGTTCGTCTTCGGTGAAAGGCTTGGCCAGATAGCCGTTAGCCCCCTGTTGGAGTTCTTGTTGGATCATAGCTTGGTTTGCCAACGAACTGACCATGAGTATCTTGCCTTTGTATCCACGGGCGCGGAGTTCTTGTACGACATCACCTCCAAAGCCATCGGGTAGGATGTTATCGAGGGTGATGATAGCGGGCTGTAGGCTTTGGGCAAGGGTAAGGGCCTCCTCGGCTTTGTCCGTAACGCCAACGACGGTATATTTTCCTGCCAGGGCATTGCGGATCACCTCTTGCATGTACTTAGAATCTTCGACGATCAGGACGCTGTTACGGCTCATGGGTGTTTATTTGTTTTTGGTCATCACCTCTTGAATGGCATCCAGGAGCTGCTCGGAGGAGAAAGGCTTGACGATGTAATGATCCGCTCCGAGGCCCATACCGGCATTGATAACCGACTGCTGCCCAACGGCACTAATCATGATGATCCTGGCATTGACGCTCTCCTCCTTGAGGGTGCGGATGATGTCCAGCCCCAGCATATCGGGCAAGATATTATCCAGCGTGATGAGGTCAGGCTGTAGCTCCAGGGCCAAGTCGATGGCACTCTCACCGTCGGCGGCCTGCCCAACGATCTGGTAGTTGTTCTCCTCGAGGGCTTCCTTAATGACGGTTCGCATATAGAGCGAGTCGTCCACGATCAAGACACGTGTTGTCATAGTTCTTGTTTTGAGATTACCTTAAAAATATCAATCAAAATGATGAGTCGATCTTCGCCCACTCGGGCAATCCCCTCCACGTAGTTGCGCTCCGCGATCACTTGCGGGGAGCGGTCGATGTCAGCCTCGGGGATACTTAGCGTATTGGGTACCTGCCGAACAAGCAGCCCCATGTTGTGTTCCCAGCTCTCCACAACGAGTGTGTAAGGGGGTAGGGCATCGCTGCCTGGGTGGGGCAAGTCAAACTTTTTTTCTAAATCGACGATAGCCAGGATGTTGCCCCGTACATTGGCGATACCGGCGATGTAATCGGGGGACATCGGGACGGCGGCGACCTTTGGCGTAGCCACGACTTCCTTGATCTGTTCGATGGACAAGCCATACTCCTCCTGCCCAAGCCGAAAGACGATGATTTGGGCGATCTCTTTGCTCCCCCGTGTATCGTTGAGGAGTGTGGCTGTCTGTAGTTGCTCTTGCATCAGGTGAGGGGATTAGACAAGTTTGAAGCGGCTAACCCCTGTTTTGAGCGTACCGGAGAGCTTGGCGAGTTCCTTACTGACAGTGGCAACCTCATCGACCGAACTTTGAAGCGTTTCGGATGACTTGGTGGCATCCTCTGTTCCTTTGGCAGTCTGGTGAGAGACCTGCACGATGCGTTGGATGTTGCTGGCTACCTGCGTGATGATCTCCTTTTGACCGCTGGTGGCTTCGGAGACACTGCGGGACAAATCCAGGGTTTCGCGGCTAGAATCGGAGATGTTCTCAAAGACCTCTCGGGCTTCTTTGGTGGCTCGGTTGCCGTTTTCTACGCTGTTTTTCATCCGATTGATAGAATCGGCGGCGGTGTTGATGTCTTTGGATACATCCTTGATGACCCGCTCGATGTCCGTAGCGGATCGTCGGGAATCCTCGGCTAGCTTTCGTATCTCTTCGGCAACGACGGCAAAGCCACGTCCGGCATCTCCGGCTCGGGCTGCTTCGATGGCAGCATTGAGGGCCAGGAGGTTGGTTTGGGCAGCAATGTCGGTGATGACACTCAAGGCACGGGAGATTTCATCGGAGCGATCGGAGAGCGTGCTGATGGAAGAGCTGGTGCGGTTGGCGGTCAGGTCGATCTGGCTCATCTCTTGTACCAGTTGTCGGATGATTTTCATCCCGTCGTCGCAACGCTGCATCCCTTTTTCGGCGGCTCCTCGGATGATACCCGCCTGCTGTCCTGTTTCGTCGGCACTCTTGATGACCTTCTCGACGAGTTGGGTTGCCTGATCGGTTTGTTGTACCTGCTGGTGCATCCCGTCGTTGATATTGACGATGGTCTTGACGACGCTTTGGGCATCTTTTTCCATGCCCTCAAATCGCTGCTCGAGTAGGTGAGAGGATTGCCCTAACGTAACGGCACTGCTTTCGAGGTCTTTCAGGATCACGTTCAGGCTCTGGATGGCGTTGTTCATCGCCTGTCCCATGGCTTGAAGCTGCCCGGTGGCGGCGTAGTTGAAGGAGGTCGTTAGGTCTCCTTCGGAGAGCGACTGGATGACCCGCTTGATGTCCAGGATGGGTTCGGAGATGGAGCGGAGCAGTTCGTTTACCGAGTCAGCTAAGAGTTTCCAGGAACCCCTTGCGCCTTCGATGTTGAGGCGTTCGTCGAGCTTACCCTCCTTACCAGCAGCCTCCACGACGCGCTTGATTTCGGTGATAATGCTTCGGAGGTTATCGCGGAGGTTGATGGCGTTGCCGATCATCTTCCCGATGTCTCCTTCAATGCTTACGCCTTCGAGTTGGATTTCGGCATCGAAGTTACCCTGGGAGAGGGCATCTACGAAGTTGCTCAAAGCCATGGAAGACTGCCGAAGGTCGGTTACGTTTCGGGCGTACTTGACAACTTTCAAGAAGTTGCCTTCACCGTCCGTGATCGGGGTGTAGTTGCCTTCGAGCCAGATGCGCTTGCCTGCTTTGTTTAGGCGCGGGTATGTCCCAAAGAGTGCCTTACCACTGCGGAGGTCATCCCAGAACTCGCGGTACTCGCGGCTGTTGCGATAGACTTCATCACAGAACATGGCATGTGCCTTCCCGATGAATTCCTCACGCTGGTACCCCATCGCTTCCAGGAATCGGTTATTGGCCGAGATGACAACCCCCTCTCGATCAAACTCCACGACGAGGTTAGTCCGGTTGATGCCCTGGAGCTTGCCTCGGTTTTCGGCGTTACGGGTGCGGCGTTCGGTGGCATCCTGAGCAAACTTGACGATCTTGAGCAGTCGTCCGTCGTCATCCGTGATGGGGGTGTAGCTACCCTCGAGCCAGATGCGTTGTCCGGCCTTGCCGATACGGGGGTAGGTATCAAAAACGGCTTCTCCTTGTCGGAGTTTTTTCCAGAGGTCTTGGTAGGTGCTGCTGTTGATGTGGTTTTGATCGCAGAAGAAACTGTGAGGCTTGCCGATGACCTCTTCGAGGGTATAGCCGCTGGTTTGGAGGAAGTTTTCGTTGGCGGTCAGGAGCCGGCCTTCAAAATCGTACTCTATGACGATGTTGGTGCTATTGATCCCCTCAAGTTTGCCTCGGTTTTCGGCGTTGCGTCGCTTGCGCTGGGTTACATCGACGGCAAGGGTCAGGATGCTGGACAGGTTGCCGCTTTGGTCATAGATCGGGCTAAACGATTCCTGGATGAAAACCTCTCGCTTATCCTTCGTGATCCTTCGGTAGTCGCCAAAGAGGGTCTTTCCCTCTCGAAGGGTTTGCCACATTTCTTTGTAGCTCGGTGAGGCGACCTCCTCGGGCTTGCAAAGGAAGCTATGGTGCTTGCCGATCAGTTCATCTCGGGTGTAGCCCACAAAGTCAAGGTAGGTTTTGTTTGCGTCCAGGATTTGCCCTTCGGGTGAGAGTTCGATTGTACCGTTGGATTTGCCGATGGCAAAGTTTTGGGCTTCTATGCGGGCGGTTTGTTCGATGCGATCCGTGATGTCGATGCGGAAGCCGAGATACTTGTAGATGTCGCCGTTTTCGTCTCGGACGGGGGCAATCGTAGCATCGACCCAATAGGTGCGTCCATCTTTGGCGCGGTTGCGGTAGGTTCCCTGGAAGATGTTTCCTGCCTGGATGGTTTCCCACATCTCTTTGAAGATGGTTTTGGGTGTCTCGGGATGGCGGATGATGCTATGCGGCTTACCGATGAGTTCGGCTTCGGTGTATTGGGCGACTTCACAAAACTTATCGTTGGCATACGTGATGCGCCCTTGCAAGTCGGATTCACTCAGAAGAGCCACCTTGCTGATGACCTTCAGACGTACCTCGAGTTCGTTTTGGAGGCGTTGTAGCTCCAGTTCTCGTTGTTTTTGTGCGGTGATGTCGATACGGAAGCCCAGATACTTGACAATCTCACCTTTTTCGTTCAGGATGGGGGCAATGGAGGCATCGACCCAGTAATCTGTACCGTCTTTGCGGCGGTTTCTGATGGTCTTTTGGAAGAGCTTACCGGCCTTGATCGTATCCCACATCTCCTTGTAGATGCCTTTGGGGTTATCGGGATGGCGGACAATGTTATGGGGTTTGCCTACGGCTTCGGTGTTGGTGTAGCCGGAGACCTCCGTAAACTTTTCGTTGGCAAAAGTGATCGTTCCGTAGATGTCCGTTTCAGTAACCAGAGCCACCTTGTCGATGATCTTCATTCGGGCTTCGAGTTCGCCTTGGAGGCGGCTGGCTTCGAGTTCAAATTGTTTTTGTTCGGTGATGTCGTTGCAGAGACAGGTAACGCGCTCGAGATGCCCCTGCTGATTGAGTATCGGGATATAACTAGCCCGTAGCCAAACTTCTTTTCCTGCTTTGGAGAGCCGCTTGGCATCTCGAACAAAAGAAACACCTCTGCCAATCTCGTCCCATAACTGATCGTATTTACCCTCTCGGATTTGATCCTTAGCCACATAGAAGTCATGGGTTTTGCCCAGAACTTCGGTTTCGGTGTAGCCAAACAGCTCGGCAAAGTTGTCATTGATCGTGATGACGCGGCGTTGGGCATCGAAGTCAATACGTATCGTGGAGGTATTGATGGCCGAGACGTAATCATCGAGTTCTTTTTGCTGGGCTTTGATCTTCTCTCGGGCGGCTTTTTCTTCGGTAATATCGCGCATCGAGACCCGAATCAGGGTGCGTTCGTTCAGGTCAAAACTGATAAGGCTGATCTCGGCATCCCATAGCGTGCCGTCCGTTCGTAGGTGCTGCCACTCAAAGAGTGTACTGCCTTCGTCGATGGCGCGTTGGATGTGCCTCAGGGGGGTGGCTTCACTGTCGCTGCCGTCGGGTTGGGTAGTCGGGGAGAAGTCGATGGGTGTTTTGCCGATGATGTCTTGCTCTGTGGCCTTTTCTCCGCCAAAGAGTGCGATGGCAGCGGCATTGGCACTGGTAAAACTCCCCCCTTCAAGGACGAGCAGCCCGTAGTTGGAGACCTCAAAGAGTTTGCGGTTGAAGGCAGCATTGGCTCGAATTTCGGCTTCGAGACGTTGGCGTTCTTCGGCTTCCATGACGGAGGTGATGATCTCCGGTATGGCACGAAGAAACTTTTGGTCATCGCTTGTCCAGTGATAGGCTGTTGATCCTACGTGTTCGATGCACAAAACACCCATGATCTCCCCTTTGAAGCGCACCGGCACATCGAGCAAAGATTGTATTTGATTCGGCTTAAAGTAGCCTTCGGTGAACTCCCGCGTGTCGGGGTCTGTTTGTGCCTCTGATGCTACGATAAGCGTACCCCGCTTCAAGGCTGCAAAATAAGACGGGAAATCTTTTTGATGCAGCACCAAAGGGTCGTTGGAGAACTGCTGTTGGCTGCGTTGGTAGAGTTGCTGACACGTAATGAAACTTTGATCGGCGTTGTAGTGCCAAAAACTTGCCCGTTCGACATGTACCCCTTCGGCAACCGACCTCAGGATTACCCGAATGGCTTCGTCTCGGTTACCTGCTTGAACATCTTTATTGATGGGCAGACGGTTTAGGATGTCATTCTGCCGATTGAAGCGGATTTCGCGGGCTTTTTCTTCCGTGATGTCGCGGACGTTGGCGTAGATGAGTTCTTTTTCATAGACGGGAGCCGAGTTCCATTGGAGCCACACATAACTACCGTCTTTTTTGCGGTAGCGGTTCTCGAAGGAGATAACCGTCGCCCCATCGGCGAGTTTGCCGGCCTCCTGGAGGGTAGCGGCTACGTCGTCTGGGTGAACAAATTCAATGAAGGGCTGGGCTTTGAGTTCGTCCTTGGTGTAGCCCAGGAGGTTCATCCAGTTTTGGTTCAAGAACTTGAAGTAGCCATCGAAGCCAGCAATACAGAGCAAGTCAATCGACTGGTCAAAGAAGGTGTTGAAGCGTTGCTCGCTTTCGCGGAGGGCATTTTCTTTGGCTTTGCGCTCGCTGATGTCTTCGCTGATATCGAGGTAGCCCAGAACTTCTCCAGCGGCATTGCGGACGGCGGTTACCGAAAGCACGATGGGGTATTTGCTGCCGTCTTTGCGGACGTAATGCCACTCGCGGATGTCTGGTTTTCCCGTCGTGCGGGTGCGATAAACAAAGGTCTCGAATCCAGGGCTTAGATCAAGTCCCATCTCCTGGTTGAGTTCGTGGGTACGGGCAACGACCTCCTCGGGGTCATGGATCAAGGCAGGCGTTTGCTTACCGATCATCTCCTCGGCGGTATAGCCCAGGTCGCGCTCGGCGGCTTCATTGAAAATGTTAATGACCCCATCGGCATCGGTAGAGACGACGGCAAAGCCCGCGCTTTCAAGGACGGCGCGTTGGTAAGCCGTTGCCTCCTCAAGGGCGATTTGTTTGTTGCGGATGTCGGTGATGTCGGAGTGAGAACCAGCCATGCGGTAGGGCTTGCCCGTCGGATCGAATAGGGCTTTGCCACGCGCCCGAATCCAGCGGTAGCTGCCGTCCTGGTGTTGCATCCTGAACGAGACATCGTACTCGGGCAACTGTCCGGCAAGGTAGCCATTGAGGGCGTTTTCTACCTGGGGGAAGTCCTCTGGATGCACCAAAGCCTGAAACTGCGCGAAGTTATCTGCAATATCTTGCGGGGCATAGCCCAACATGGCTTTCCAGCGATCGGAGAAGAAAATATCGTTCGTGCGCATGTTCCAATCCCATACGCCGTCGTTGCTGCCCTGCAAGGCTAGGTTGAAGCGTTCTTCGCTTTCTGCTACGCGGTTCTGGATCCGGCGGCGTGTACTCACATCCCGCAGGAAGCCCACAAACTCCGTGATGCCATCCTGCTGACGCACAACCCTGGATTGTACCCGAATCCATTTTTCGGTTTGTGTTTGGGCGGTCTTTATCCTGAACTCTACGTCGTAAAGTGCCTTGGTTTGGATCGAATGTGTGATCCGCTCCTGGATCAAGGGTAGGTCTTCGGGATAAACCAAGCCAAACATGGTGTTGGCATCTTGGAGGGCGGCTTCGGGTTCGACTTCATAGACCTCCCGTACCTGCTCGCTGATGAACGTAATCCGTGAAGTTCCTTCGTCGGATACTTCAAAGCGATAGATGATCCCGGGAACGGTAGCGATCAACTCCTGGCTATCTTGCTGCTGGGCTTTGAGCGCCTGCTGGGCTTGGATGCGCGGCGTAACATCTCGGATGATACCGTAAGACTCGTACTCCTCCGATGCCTGATCGACGCTGGAGTCTAGCTTGACCCAGATCACATCGCCGTTTTTCTTCGTGATCCGAAACTCCATCGCTACGCCACTTCGTTGGGCGATGGATTGGCGCATTTTGGCTTCAAAATCAGATTTGTCATCCTGATAAATCAAGCTCCAGTACATCTCGGGGTTGGTCATCACCTCTGCGGGTGTATAGCCAAACACCTGCTCAGCATAGGGGCTTAGATAGGTGAAATAGGGCAGCCCTTGGGCGTTGAGCTTGGCTCGGTAGATCACCCCCGGGACGGTATCCAGGACGCGCTGGAAGGCTGCCTCGTTGGTTTCGGCTTTGAGTTGGGCGGTTTTGCGGATCGTTACGTCCCTAAAAATTCCGACAAACTCTACCTCATCGGCGTTTACGTATTCGACCCGTGATTGGGCGCGTATCCAACGAATTTTGTCTTTGACAAAGATGCGGTACTCATAATCGAAGAAGCCTTGCTTGGCTACGGCCTCTGTGATAGCTGCCTGTACGCCGGGTAGGTCGTCGGGATGAATCACCGCCAGCACTTTGGAGAAATCCTGTAGGGCTTCCTCGGCTGGAACGCCGTAAATATCTGCCATCTGCGGGCTAAGGTAGCGAAAGAGATACTCGCTCGTGTGCCGGGCCACGAAGCGATACAAGACCCCTGGCACGGTATGGATGAGGGTCTTTTGGTTTTCGATCTCTTCCTGGCTGTCCGACGAGATGCTGGGCTGGTCTTGGAGGGGCTGGATCAGTTGGAGGATTTTGTAGGGGCGATCCGAGGCATCCAGCAGAGGGGTATAGGCGATCTGGGCCGTGATGGTGCGTCCTTCTTTGTCGATCAACTCAAAGTTTCCCGAAAAGGGTTTTCCGCCTCGGAGCGATTCCCACACGTTGGCGTGTCGTCCGTTTTGGCGGAAGGCTTCGGTGTGTAGGGCGCGTTCGGACTTGCCTTTGAGTTCGTCGGCGGTAAATCCCAGCCAACGGACAAAAGGGGCGTTGGCGGTCAGGATTTGTCCTTGCATATCTAGCTCGAGGCTAGGCACAAGGGCGTGCAAGGCGGCTTTGAGCTGCTGGCATTCGTTGCCGGTGGCGTGGCTCTCCTGCGGGATCAGACTATCTTTGTTGAGGTTGTCTCCAAGTGCCATAGTGCTTGTGGGTTATTTCTTTTATTGTTTTTGTTTAGGTCTGCAATTTCTTTGCCGTTCCATCAAAAGATGGTTAAAGTCATCACCTCCATTGCCAGGACGTGATACGCCTTCGCGCTTGGGCTTTCGGGGCTGTATGCCAGGATACTTTTCCCGAAAGAAGGAGCCTCGATGGCGCAAGCATCATCGGGGATGTAGGTTTTGAGCAAGCGGATGCCCAAATGCTGTTGTAGGTAGGCATACACTTCATGGCTCACTTGCTTCTCGGGGCGTACCATGACGGGCAAGACCCCGATTGTTTTTAAGGTAGGATTAAGGCTACCCCGCACGCGATCCATCGTTCGGATCACCAGGCCTAGGCCCTGGACACTCAAAACCTCGAGGAGCATCGGGATCAAGGTGTATTGAGCCGCTACCAGGGCATTGACCGTCAGGACGGACAAGGCCGGGGAGCTATCAATCAGCACAAAATCGTAGTCCGAGGCTTGCTCGGCGATGATTTCCTTTAAGATGTACTCCCTGCGGGCGTTTCCGGTCAGGGTGAGTTCGGTGTCGGCTAGTTCTACGCCGGTGGGGGCGATGTCCATGTTTTCCTGGCGTAAGATCACGTTAGATAGAGAACGTTCTCCTTTGAGCACCTCCGAAAGCGTATGCGGGTAGTTGGTCAGTCCAAGGTAATAGGTCAGGCTTCCCTGGGTGTC
Organism: Bernardetiaceae bacterium; assembly: GCA_036822015.1. Classification (GTDB taxonomy): domain Bacteria; phylum Bacteroidota; class Bacteroidia; order Cytophagales; family Bernardetiaceae; genus DAISIL01. Next base: position 106,377 of record DAISIL010000002.1, read on the forward strand.
CAGGTCGATGAGCAAGACGCGCTTCCCCATCTGTGCTAAGGCACTGCCCAGGTTTACGGCTGTGGTTGTTTTGCCGGTGCCGCCTTTTTGGTTTACGATGGCAATAGTGATAGGAGCCAATAGTTAAATAAACTTTGCTTGTAAATTAGGAAAAAAGTATGAATGATTGGTCATCATAGAAGGCTTACGTAATTTTTTTTTGTTTATTCTTTGTTTTCAGGGCTTATCCGTACACCGATCACCAAAATATCGTCGATTTGTTTGTGGCTATTGCCCATCCACTCGCCAATGCGCTGATCCAGGGCTAGCTCCTGATTATCCATATCGCGCGCTGCGATTTCTAGGAGCAGTTGCCTAAAGCGTCGGCTCATAAATTTTGCGCCCTTAGGGCCACCAAACTGATCCTGGTAGCCATCCGAAAAGAGATAAAACATCGTCTCTTCCCGAATGGAGATACAGTGCTGCCGAAACGGTGGGCTTTGGTCGCTTTGTACACCCCCGATGGCTCGGCGTTCTCCCTTGATATAGAAGAGTTCACCTCCCTGCACATAGACCAGTGGGTTGTGTGCGCCGGCAAAACAGAGCTGTTGCTGCGCGTAGTCGATGGTACAGAGGGCGACATCCATGCCGTCGCGGTTGCGGGTCGTGGACTGGCGTAGGGCGCGCCGGATGCCCTGGTTGAGTTCTTCGAGGATTTGTTGGGGTTCGGTGATGTCGCGGCGATAGACGATTTCGTTCAGGAGATCATTGCCGATCATGCTCATCAGTGCGCCCGGGATGCCGTGTCCGGTGCAATCGACGACGGCCAGAATTTGTCGGTTGTTTTGTACACCAAACCAATAAAAATCACCCGAGACGATGTCTTTGGGGACGTAGTAAATAAAAAATTCGGAGAGATGCTTTTTGATCTGTTTCTTTTGGGGCAGTAGCGCCAACTGAATCCTTCGGGCATAGGTCATGCTGGATAGGATTTCGTTGTTGGTCTGCTGGAGTTTTTCTTTTTCGGCTTGCAGCTCTCGGGTGCGTTCTTGCACCTGGCGTTCGAGTTTTTGTTGGAGGGCGCGTTCTTGTTCGAGTAGTTTGCGCTCCATGGCCTTGGTTTCGGTTACGTCTTGTCCCGTCCCAAAAATCTTGATGGGCTTTCCTCCCTTGTCCTTCAAGACGGTTCCGCGTGAGTGGAGGATGCGTATTTGTCCGTCTTGCCGTACGATGCGCTGAAAGAAGTCAAAGGCATCGCCTTTCTCGATTGCCTGCCGGATGGTACTCCTAACGCGGTCGCGGTCTTCGGGATGCACCCGCTTGAAGGAGTTGTGGTAGGCGGGGAGGTACTCTTTGGGGTCGTAGCCATAGAGGCGGTAGAGTTCATCCGACCAGGTAACGGTGTTATTGACCATATCCCACTCCCAACTGCCCATACGGGCCAGGCGTTGGGCTTCGGCTAGCTTTTGTCGGCTGGCTTCGAGTTCGGCTTCGGCTTTTTTGCGTTCGGTGATGTCTTGTACCTGCACAATGACCATGGGTTGGGAGCGTTGTAGCACCCTCGAGAAGTTCACTTGGCACCAGCAGACCTCCCCCGATTTGTGCAGCAGTCGCCACTCAACGGGATGGGTGGGTAGCCCGCCGCTTGTGGGGTAGTCTTCGGGAAAAACCAACTGCTCAAATTGGTTGTAGCGCAACTCTACCTTTGCGTAGCCCAAAATCTGGGTGATGGCACTATTGACCCGCTCAATGCGTCCGTTTTCTTCCCAAAAAATAATCATCCCACTAGGCGAGCTTTCGATGATATGCACCAGGTCTTGGCGGCTCTCGTTGATGAGTTGTACATCCAACTGCGACTGTCGCTCTTTGAGCAACCCGTACAGGTGCGACCCAATGGCACGTCCCATGCGCCCAAGCAACTCGAGATCGCGTTTGGCAATCTCCCTCGAGCAGAGGATTTCTAGGATGCCGTGGATTTGTCCGTTGTAGGTCAGGGGAGTACTGACCAAAGAAAGTTGCTGCGTGGGGTCTTCGGGTGGGGTGTAGCCCGGGAAAGACCCAATAATAACTGCGGCATCGTTGGTGTGAAAAGGCAGGAGGTGTTCCTTTTGGTAGCGCATCACGGCCCGATTGCGGTAGCTGCGATAGGGCATCCACTCCTCCACGGCTTCGGTGTGATAGGCAAAGGGTTCAAACGAACTGTGTTCGGCGTGGTAGCCGTAGATGACCCCCTGGGCAAAGTCCATCAGTTCGGCGACCACCGCCAAAACACCCGCTCCCCAGCCCTCCGTGGTATCGGTTTCCTTCCAATGGAGGGCAGACTGGAGTTGTGTGATGGCAGCGTCAATGGCTTGCTTCTCCAAAAAGGCTTTCTTGTATAGGCGCAAGTCGTCTATCGGCTCATCGGGTAATTGCATGGAGCTTGGGTGGTCATATCCTAAAAGGAGTAGGTAATCAATAATTTGACCAAATTTTATGCAAGAAAGTTAAGGAAAATAATGAAACCATCCGCTTGAATGTCAGAAAATCTAGCGTTTTTGAGAAATGCGGGTCAGGGTCGGCATCAAGTAGGCGCATCCGACCTGCCAGGTCAAGGGTTGGTAGTTGCCGTTGGGGGAGCTAATCTGGGAGAGACCGCCGATCAGTTTCCAGTCGTTGTAGGCGTAGGCCAGGCTCAGTCCGTACTCGAGGTGTATGCCCGATCCGCGATCAATACCCCCACCGCCGCCGGCCCCGAGGTAGAGCGGGAGGGAGATTTCGAGGGTGCGCTGGCGCAATACCTGTTTGTGTAGCCCCAGCCCGAGTAGCCCTTCGGCATAAGCACCGTAGTCGCCGCCGAGGTAAGCCCAGCGGGTCTGTCCTGCCAGGCTCAACCAGGAGCGAAGGTAGCGACGTGCGCCCATGACGAGTAGCCCCATGTCGCGGTAGGGGAGTTGGTTTTTGTCGGTGATGCCCTGCGGGGCCAGGTACTGCTGATGCCCAAAGTAGATTTCGGTTTGTCCGCTTTTGAGGCTATCCGAAGGGATAAGTAAGGTAGGTTTTGCCTTTACGGCTAGGTAGTTGAAGGAGCGCATCCCGAAGCCTACTTCAAAGTGCCTGGCCGAGAGTTTTCCGTCAGGGGCAAATGTTTCTCCGGCTGAGGCTCTCAAAAAGTAGCCCTGCCAGAGGTTTAAGTTGAGGGCTAACTCGGCTTGTAGGGTTAGTCCGCCGCCTGTCAGGACGGCCCCGCCGCCGCTGTTGCCGGCCAGCCCGCGCAGCTCGGCCGAAAGCCGGTTTTGGCTGTTGGTTGTCAGTCCGGCTCCCAGGAGATAGCTCATGTAGCCGTCGATGCCGCCGAGGCCGGCACCGTATAGCTCAAGGGTAGCGTAGAGGTGCTTGGCCAAAAAATAATCATACTGAATCCCGAGCAGCCCCACGAGCTGATCGTAGTCGTAGTCGGGGCGAACGACGGATCCCTCCCGCAGGTGGTAGTTGAGGAAGCTCACCGCTAGGCGGTGTTGAGCTGGTGCTGGGGTGTGCCAGGTCGTCGATTTGGTAGGAGCATACAAAAATCGGGTATTGAGGCTAAGCCCGAGGGCAGCGTATGTCCCCGAAAGACTGCCTGTCAGGAAGTTGTGATGAACAATTTCGCCGCGTATGCCAGCCTGCCCCACCCGATACTCGAGGGCTACATGGGGGCGTACCGCGATGCCGTCGCCATCAGGGGCAGCCGCGCCACCGCCACCCCCCAAAAAAAAGCCGACATCCAGCAGCCACTTCGGATGCAAAAACGGCGCGTAGCCCACCTGCCCCCCAAAAGTAAACAACCCACCAAACTGCCCTACCGTCGCCGAGTAAGACCCCAGCCCGAGGTACAAACGCGGCAGGGCCGGCACCAGCCCAAAGGCATCCACGCCAATACCGACTAAGCCCATATCCGCAAAGTCGCGGAGTGGCATCTGTTCGTAAGACAAACGCACCCGCAGGTCTTTGAATGGCAGTTGCTCTCCCTGAGATTGGGCATAACCCCAGCTGCTCATCCCCAGCCAAATCAAGCACGCAGATAGGGTTCGCAAAAGTGGTATCGGCATCGTTTTTACTTTTTTTGATCGAAAGAAAACCAAAGATACAGCAGCAGGGCAAGGATAAAAAATAAATCATCCAAACGAACCATCCCTCCCTGGAGTTGTTTTGGAGATCACGCATCGACCCAAAAACAAGGTGGAACATCCCATTGTTGCCCTGGCAACACCTCCAGGTACATCGGCTATCGCGGTTTTGCGCCTGAGCGGCAAAAATTGTATCGCGCTCTTCAACCAGGTCTTTCGGGGCAAAGACCTCACCCAGGTACCCAGCCATACGGCGCATCTGGGAACGATTCACGATGGAGAACGGATCATTGATGAAGTACTGGTAACGGTCTTTCGGGCCCCGCGTTCGTTCACCAAAGAAGACAGCCTTGAGGTCTCGACGCATGGCTCCCCTTATATTGTCCAGGAAACGATACAACTGCTTGTTCGTCAGGGGATTACTTATGCCAAAGCTGGTGAGTTCACGCAGCGGGCCTTCCTGAACGGTCGCTTTGATTTAGCGCAAGCCGAAGCCGTCGCTGATTTGATTGCCTCCGAGTCGGCGGCCGAACACGCCATCGCCCTCCGTCAGATGCGTGGCGGCTTCTCGGAGCAGCTCCAGACCCTACGGCAGGATTTGCTCGACTTTTGCGCCCTGATCGAACTCGAGTTGGACTTCGGAGAGGAGGATGTGCAGTTTGCTAACCGCGATGAGCTACGCCGACGTATCGGGGATGCCCAGCGGTTTGTGGCCAAGCTCCTGGATTCTTTCGCCTGGGGAAATGCCATCAAGACAGGTGTCCCGACCGTGATCGTGGGCAAGCCCAACGCCGGAAAATCAACCCTCCTCAATGCCCTGCTCAATGAAGAAAAAGCCATCGTCTCCGACATCCCCGGCACCACCCGCGATGTCATCGAAGACCAGCTCACCATCGGGGGTATCCGTTTTCGCTTCATGGATACGGCAGGTCTCCGAGAGACCAAAGACCGTATCGAACAAATCGGTGTAGCTCGCACTCAAGCCCAGATGAAGAAAGCCGCACTTATTCTCTATCTTTTTGATGCCCAAACATTTACTGCTATCGATGCCAAACAGGTCGTTCAAGAACTCCAGGCACTGGATGTTCCTTTTTTGATGATCGCCAACCAGATCGACCGCACGGCCCATCAAGTACCCGAAGCCCTTCGTGCCTTCGTGGATATAGGGATTTCGGCTTTGCAGCGTCGGCATTTGGAGGAGCTACAAGCCCTTCTTCTGCGCACGGTAGCCAGGGGCGATGCTGGCAGCCAGGAACCCATCACGAACCTCCGCCACTACGAGGCTTTGCAGTCTGCTCTGGCGGCCCTGCAAGCCGTTGATCGTGGGCTAGATCGGGGAGATACGAGCGACTTCCTTGCCCTGGATCTGCGGGATGCCCTCTATCATCTCGGCGTTATCACAGGCCAGGTTACCAATGACGAAGTGCTGGGGTCTATCTTCTCGAAATTCTGTATCGGCAAGTAAATCAATAACTTACGCCTACTCTGCATCTGGGTTCGATTTGTCCAGTTTGAGCAAGAGCGTAAAGCGCAGCGTATCTGCCAGGGGATGGTTTTGTTGGTTGGGAACCAGATAGGCGAAATCAAAGCCAAACATCTGGTAGCGTAGCCCTAAGCCTACGGAGAAGTAGTTGCGGTCGCCCTTGTTGGGGCTTTCGTAGTAGTAGCCAGCCCGAATTGCAAAGATGTCATTGTACCAATACTCTGTCCCGAAGGACAGGATCACTTCTTGCAGTTCTTCGCCTAAGCCATCAGGGGCATCGGTGAAGGAACCAAAGACGCTGTTGAGCAGCGATCGGTCATACTCCTTACCCGCACGGAGCGTACCATCGGCGTTGAGGATGGGCGGCGTAGGGACAAGCAACTTATTGAAATCTAGCGCAAGTGTTAATCGGTTGCGGGGGTTGAAGCGGGCATTGAAGGCCGTACCGAGGCGCAGGTTGGCGGGGAGATAATCGCGCTGCTCGGGGTTGTTGTATGAAATTTTAGCACCGATATTAGAGATATTGAACCCAAAAGCCATGTCGGCATCCGTGCTACCGAGGCTCAGGGGCGTTTTGTAGAACATCGAGAAATCGACGGCTACCGTGTTGCCTGGGCGTGTGCCGCCGCCTTGTACGGTGCCATTGGAGATGCTGCCAGCAAGGTTGGAATGAATAAAACGCGCCGTTCCGGCCATGCTCATCTTCTCGGAGAGCTGGAAGGCATACGTGCCATCAATGGCAAACTCACGGGGGATAAAATCCTGAATTGGATTGCCTATGGCATCCGTAAACTGCAAGGATCCCATATCGAAGTAGCGCATGGAGGCAGCCAGGGTGCGGCGTTTGTCGAGGCGTTTGTAGGCACTCAAATAGGAGAGCGACATATCATTGACCAGGTTGCGGAGCCAGGGCGAAAACGAGACCGCTACGCCCCATTCGTCCTCGGCGAAGGCCAGCTTGGAGGGGTTCCAGTGCGTGGCATTGGCATCCCCATCAATGGCTACCCCGACATCACCCATGCCTGCGCTGCGGGCATCCGGCGAAATGAGCAAAAATTGAACAGCCGTCGTGATGACGCGGCGCGTGGAGTCCTGTCCCAGAAGACCAGGGGCGGTTTGTGCGTGTGCAGGCTGGAGGAGTGCCAGTACGGCAGCCACGACCAGCATCGTAAAGAAGCGTTTTTTTAACATAACCCGATGATGAATGAAAGGTAAAAATCAGTAGAGATGCGGCATACAGCGGAAACAAGAGGGGGGTTATGGTCAATGAATGGTCTAGCAAAAATACAAGTTTTTCTGGAAATGGTCAAATACCTACCGCTGTTTTGGGTGGCTGGCTTTAAAAAACTTGAGCCGAACGACCTCTTGCTCCTTCAAAAAACGCCACTTGCCTCGGCCGAGTCCGGCTTTGGTTAGGCCGGCATAGATGGTGCGATCAAGCTTTTCGATCTGATAACCAAAGTGTTCAAACATCCGTCGGACGATGCGGTTTTTGCCGCTATGGATTTCGATGCCCAGTACCAGTCCGTCTGGGGAGACCACGGCTAAGTCGTCGGGCTTGATGAAGCCATCTTCGAGCGTAATGCCCTGAGAGAGCTGATCGAAGTGATCGGCTTCGATGGGCTTATCGAGTTCGATGCGATAAACTTTCGGGACTTGGTAGGAGGGGTGGGTGAGCTTTTTGGAGAGGTCGCCGTCGTTGGTCAAGAGGAGCAGTCCGGTGGTTTGGCGGTCGAGCCGTCCGACGGGATAGAGGCGTTGGGGGGCGGCATCCTTGACCAAATCCATGACCGTAGGTCTGCCCTGGGGGTCTTTGGTGGTCGTGATGAAATCTTTGGGCTTGTTGAGCAGGATATACACGGGTCGTTCGGCCGAGATGATCCTGCCTTTGTAGCGCACCTGATCGTCGGGCTTTACCCTTCGCCCGAGTTCGGTAACCACTACGCCATTGATCTGGACGTGTCCGGCGGTGATATGGGTATCGGCTTCGCGTCTTGAGCAGATGCCGGCATTGGCAATGAAACGGTTGAGGCGGGTATCTTTGGGTGGAAGGGGGGCGGGTTCTTCTTTGCGTTTCCTGAACGTAACGGGTCGGCTTGGGCGGCGTGCCGGCGGGGTGTTGAGTTTGTCGAGGTTATACTGCGGGGGGCGTTTTTTGCTGTCGCGTCGTGTGCGCCGGGGGGGTCTTTGATCCATGGGTAAAAGAGAATTTAGCCCCAAAAGTACTAAAAAAACCTTCATCCCAAAGGAAATGAAGGTTTTTCACATCACATCACACTACCTATCCGCACCCGCAGGTACGGATATACACGGTCTTAGGCCTCGGCGGCTTGCAGGGTTTCGAGCTGTTGGGTCAGGTCTTCGGTTTTTTGGTTATCAAACGTACCGATAGACTGCTTGACCTTCTGGCTGAGTTCTTCGAGTTGTCCTTCAAAGGCGGCTTTTCGTTCCTGGGTTTGTGTTTCCCATTGGCTGACGATTTTTTTGCCTTCTTCTTCGGCCACTTTGAGGTCATAGTTCATGCGGTCGATGAACTTGAGGAGACGGTCGGCGTTCAGGGAGGCCGCCCCGAGTCCAATGTGGAGGATTTCGGTGGCTAGGGTTTTCATGCTTCTTCGGAGGTTTCGGTCTCGGAGGTTTTTTTGGTGCGTCGGGTAGAGGTCTTCGTCTTGGTGGGCGCGGGGGTCTCTCCTTGGGCAGTTTCGAGGGCTTTGACGCGCTCTGCCAGGGTGTTTACGTCGGAGGTCGTGGCAAAGTTGAGGGATTTCATCAGTTTTTCTACCAATCCGCTCAACTGCGACTCGAAGTCTTCTTTTTTGTCGCCGGTGGTCTTGACGAAGTCATCCATGATCTTGCGGCCCTCTTCGACGGAGAGTTTTTTCTCGTCCACCAGCTCATCGACGAGTTGGGTAAACTTATCGCTGGTCAGGGAGACCAGTCCAACGCCAGTGTAGATTAAATTTTTGATCGTTTCCATAGGTACAAGCAGTTAAAAGTTTGTGTTAAAAATAAAAAAATGCCCTTTGCCTTTATTTGCTTTGCTCGGCTTCCAACTCTTTGATGCGGGCTTCGAGTTTTTCGATTTCGGAGCGGGGAGCAAAGTTAAACTGGGCGATGACGCGCTCAATGACCTGGTTGAGTTGCTGCTCGAACTCTTCTTTGCGCGTTTCGGTGGACTGAAAAAACTTATCGACGATTTCCTTGCCCTCTTCGCGGGAGAGTTTTTCGTCGCTCACCAACTGGTCGATGGTTTGGCGAAACTTGTCGGTGGTCATCGAAACCAAACCAACACCGGTGTAAATGAATTTTTTGATTAAATCTTCCATGACAATTATTGCTTTTTGAGTGAGTGAAAAGATGTTCCGTTGAACAAATGATAGGACAAAGGACGGAACAAAATTTTTTGTGAGCAAATTTATTCAGAATAAAACGTTTGTTTGAACCCGTAAAAATTGGCATAGACCAAATTTCGTTTGGATACCTCCGTATCCGCCCCTTTGCTTATCATAATCGAAAAAACGACCAGCAAAGTTTCAAACGCTTGTTTGGATATAGTCCGTGGGTCGCTCACAAAAAACCGGATAAAAAAATTACCTCAAAAAAACAAACACTCTTTACATACAAAGTTTTTTCAGAAGTAAAGAGAGCAAAAAAACTGTGAGAACGCGCATTATTTTTTCGTTGAAGAACCGTGGGGCTGCCCTTCCTTTTTTTCATCAGCATTTGTTTGCCGAAGTGATTGAGCATATTTTTTCAGACAAAAAATTTGATTATCATTTTTCGGGATTGAAAGGGCAGACCCGTATCAGTCGTAAGGGGCTGCACTACTGTTCCCGTTATGTTACGTTGGTTTTTGCCTGTAATTCCGTAACGGCGGTAGATCGTTTGTTGGATGTGATTTTTTCGCGTCCCCGATGGAAGATCGGTGCCTTAGAACTCGAGCCTGTCCGGGCAGAGCGGGAGCAGTTGCCGCGCTTCCAGGAGCAGATGCGTTATGTGTGCATTGCGCCGCTGGTTCCGGTGCGTCGTCATCACGAGGTGGGGATGTTGCGGGCGTTTTTGGAGCCAGACCAGGATGTTTTTTCGGACTACTTGTACGAGACGACGATCTTGCGAATGGAGCAATCGGGTAGGTATTCCTCCGAAGAGTTGGCGAGTTATTACCGTTTTCAGGTGGTTCCCGACAAATCCTACCTCGATAAGATGCGGAGCCGAGACAAAAAGTTTGCCCGCCTCTATGCCATTCATGCCGCCGGACGAGCCTACGAAGTGCGGGGCTATACCTTCCCGCTGGTCTTACACGCCGATGCGCGGGTACAGGAGTTTGTCTTCTTGGCAGGCTTGGGCGATTTTGCCGAGCAGGGCTTCGGGATGCTTGACCTGGCACACCGCGACCCAAGCGAGCGCACCGAACTCTACCGATCCGCTACGAACCAGGGTCGAGAAAGCGATCAACGCTTGATGCCCTCCTCCTCCTCCTAGCTGCCGTCTTTTGTCCTGCCTCCGTTGTACCTTCGCGGCATGAAAAACTTCTTGACCCATGCCGCCCTGGGGGCAGTATCGCTCATTTATGCTGCCACCTATAATATTGTCAAGTTTGTTACGCCCGACCCCATCGGGCCGTTTGCCTTAGTGGTGATGCGGGTGGTGGGAGCAGCGTTGTTGT
>DAISIL010000003.1:0-56491 GCA_036822015.1 Bernardetiaceae bacterium
TCAATCCCCCACAAACGGATAATCATTTTCCACATAGATTTCTCTGAAAGCCTCTTTGGGGTCTGGCCAGGGGGAGGACTCAGCGAAGGCGACAGCATCGGACACCTGTTGCTTGACCTTGTCTTCGATGGCTTTGAGTTCCTCTTCCGTGAAGAGACCTTTATCTAAGAGCTTGTGTTTGAGGTTTTTGATGGGATCGCGTTCTTTGTATTCGGCGACCTCCTCTCGGGTGCGGTACTTGGCCGGATCCGACATCGAATGCCCCTTGTAACGGTACGTCCGGAACTCCAACAGCGAAGGGCCATCGCCGTTGCGGGCCACACGTGCGGCACGCTCTACGGCCCAATGCACCTCTTCTACTTGCATGGCATCGACTGGCTCGGAAGGCATCTGGTAGGCATCCCCGAGGCGATACAGGTCGGTTACGTTGGAGGTGCGCCCTACGGAGGTTCCCATGGCGTAGCCGTTGTTTTCGATGACAAAGATGACGGGTAGCTTCCAGGTCATGGCCATATTAAGTGCCTCATGGAAAGCTCCCTGGCGCACTGCCCCATCGCCCATGTAGCACATGCACACGTTGCCCGTTTTTTGATACTTTTCTGCAAAGGCTATCCCTGCCCCGAGTGGCACTTGCGCCCCTACGATCCCGTGTCCACCCATGAAGTTGTGGGCTTTGTCGAAGATGTGCATCGAGCCGCCCTTGCCTTTGGTCGTGCCGGTGGCTTTGCCGTAGAGTTCGGCCATGACTGCCCCTGGGTCGGTTCCCAAAGCCAGTGGATGCCCATGATCGCGATAAGCCGTGATCCACTTATCCGACTTGCGCAAAGCTGTATAAGCCCCTGACACACAAGCCTCTTGACCGATGTAGAGATGGCAAAACCCGCGAATTTTTTGCTGCCCATAGAGCTGTCCGGCTTTCTCTTCAAAGCGTCGGATGAGGGTCATGGACTCAAACCAATAGGCGTAAGTCTCTCTGGAAAAAGTGCTTTCCTGGGGGGGGCGTGTGGTCGTGATCTCGTTCATGTGCAAAAGGGTCGTAAAATTTGGAGGAAAGATAGAGAAAAACTAGCAAAAGAACAAATGCTGGGGGCGTTTTTTATGCTTCTTTGCGCCAGTACTCAAAGATGGTTTGCCCATTCTCCTGATACGTGAACCACATTTGCTCACCCTCAACAGCAAATACGTAAATAATTGTTTTGTCCCTGATTTGTATCTGAATGGTTTTTGTCATAAAAAAATGTGTTTTTTGTGTGTTTACGATTTTTCTGCCTTTTTCATCATCCGTAGCGAAAGCCCACCCAAAAGTACAATCAGCAACACCAAGACCGCCCACAGCCAGCGCTCATCCTCGAAGAGCGGTTTTGGTGGAGGCGTTACCTCGGGTTTGCTCACGGCTTGGGGAGGCGATAAAACGACAGGCGTGGCATTTTCTGGTAAAGATTCAATTTTTGTTAGGTCATAGTTGGGTGGGCGTGCATCGGTCCAGCCATAGACGAGATGAAAATTACCTTGTTGGCTGATTCTGGTGAGTAGATAGTTTTGGTAATTTGATGCCTGTACGTCGGCTATGGTGAGCGGTAAGTTATCTGCATGATAAATTTCGATGCGCATCTTTTTCAAAATCGTTTGAGGAAAAGAAAATACAGATTTTTCCAAAGCACTCAAAGTACCGTTGTATAAATTTTCGTAGCGATACTGCCAGCCTTTATCCGTTTTGATGCTATCGCGCAGGTACGCTATCGCGATGGGGCGGTAGTAAGGCAGCGTATCGCTGATGTGTAGGTGTAGGCGCGAGACCGCACGGAGGGCAGGTAAGTCTATGGTGATCGTGGTACGCCGCGAGGGCTGATTGTCGTTTTGGGCAGACCAGCGGAGATCTTGAATGGCTGTGTATGTGCCAGCGTCTTGGTCTTGATAGCGCAGTGTCGCTTTTTGGAGCGCAACACGTTCTTCTTTTTTTGCGGGACGTATCCAAAGACGAAAATAGCGGTAATTTGATTCAGGAAAACGCAAGGTCTCGAAGCGGTAGCGCGTCAGGTCGTTATTGATGGCCAATAAACGATAGTCTTTCAAGACCTCAAACCATTGCTGTTGATCGTGGCTTCCCTCGAGGCGAGCCATATAAGAAAAATTATCACCTTCAAAATCTAATCCAATCTGATTGATAGGCACAGGTTTAGGCATTTCAAAAGTAAAAATACTTTCTCCCGCCAGCTGACTTTCATTGAGCAGACGAAAAGCCACCAGAGATAAGGTAGTCTTGGTGTCGGTGTGTTGCAGGACATAGGGCATTTCGAGGGTATCACCTCCGGCGTTGGTGCCATAGATACGGAGGTCGTGGAGGTCTTGGCGGAGATACGTATAAGCCGTATCGGGTATCGGGACGCGATACCAGCCACCAGATAAGCCCTCGGGCAGGGCTTGTTGCTGGCTATAACTTGTCCATTGACCCAAAACGGAGGCGCAACTCATCCAACAGATCAAGAAAAAAATATTGCGTCCAATCATAAAAAATACGTATTTTTGTTGCCTTAATCGGGGTATAGCGCAGCCCGGTAGCGTGCTTCGTTCGGGACGAAGAGGTCGTTGGTTCGAATCCAGCTACCCCGACTATCCATCCAAAGATATACAATTTTTTTTGCCATGCACGGAAAAGTAGTCATCATCACGGGCGGTTCTTCGGGCATCGGCTTGGCTTGTGCGGAGGTATTCGGAAGAGCAGGAGCGCGGGTCGTGATTACGGGGCGAAACAAAGAAAACTTAGAAATAGCAACTAAGTCTCTGATAGACAAAAACGTAGAAACTCTCTTTGTTGTTGGTGATGTGCGTAACGAAGACGATAACCGCCGCACCATCGAAGCCACCCTCGAGCGATACGGACAAATCGACATATTGATTAACAACGCCGGAATTTCAATGCGGGCCTTTTTTGAAGACCTCGACTTGTCCGTTTTGCGCCAGGTCATGGACATCAATTTTTGGGGGACGGTCTATGCGACCAAGTATGCCCTGCCGCACATCATCGCCCAAAAAGGCTCTATCGTTGGCATCTCGTCCATCGCGGGTTATCGCGGCTTGCCCGGGCGGACGGGCTACTCGGCTTCTAAGTTTGCGATGCAGGGCTTCTTGGAGGCGCTCCGCACCGAACTCCTCCCTGATGGTGTACATGTCCTGACGGCCTGCCCAGGTTATACGGCTTCCAATATTCGCAAGGTGGCTTTGGTAGCCGATGGCTCCTCACAAGGAGAAACCCCGCGAGACGAAGCCAAGATGATGACCGCCGAGGAGTGCGCCCAGCATATCCTACGGGCAGTGCAGCAGCGCAAAAAAATCCTTACGCTTACCACACAAGGCAAGCTGACCGTTTTCCTGAACAAGTGGTTTCCAGGCTGGATGGATGGGATCGTATATCGCGCCATCGAGAAAGAAGGCGAAATCAGAAGTAAAAAATAAGTTGTTGTTTATCAAAATTTTACTACTGAATGCTTAACTTTTATCCCGGCCCCTCGGCTGTCTATCCCGCCATAGAGACATTTTTGCAAGATGCTTTTGCGGAGGGTATTTTGAGCATTCAGCACCGCAGTTCGGCTTTCGTGGACATCTCTCAACGGGTACAAAACGGACTACAACAAAAGCTCGGGATGCCCAAAGATTACGTCGCCTTTTATCTCTCTTCGGCTACGGAAGCCTGGGATGTCATCAATCGAAATTTTCCAGCGCATGAGTTCTTTCACTTTTTTAATGGTTCTTTTGGCAAAAAGTGGCATAACTACCGTCGATCAATTTTTCCTACCCGAACGCAAGCCTTACCTTTTGATTATCAAGCCTTACCCCCTGATTTTGTCCGTCCCGTCCCTACGCAGACGCTTTTTGCTCTCACCCACAACGAAACATCGAACGGCACACAAATCCCGGCACATATTCTTCCCAATTTGCGTAAGCGATACCCCAACGCGCTCATTGCCGTTGATGCGACTTCGTCGATGGCAGGGGTTACCCTAGATTGGCTCTCGGCTGATCTTTGGCTGGCTTCTGTGCAAAAATGCTTTGGTCTGCCGGCTGGATTAGGGTTGCTTATCGCCTCCCCTGGCGCACTTGAACAAGCTAGAAACCCTTTGCAATACAACGACTTAGGATTTTTAGCAGCCCAGATGCAACACTACCAAACCAATCACACCCCTAACGTACTCGGCATTTATCTGCTGGCTAGGGTCTTGGAGATGCGTCAGGCCATCCCTGAAATTTCCACAAAAATACATACCCAGGCCAAAGATTGGTATCATTTTTTAGCCCAGCAGGGTTATGCCTGTTTGGTTAAAGAACCAAAGCTACGATCCAATACTGTCATTGCCGTTAGTGGCCCGCCAAGTTGGGTCGCTCAGATCAAAGCACGGGCCTACTCGAGTGGTTTTGTGCTGGGCAACGGCTACGGTGATTGGAAGGCCAACACTTTTCGGATCGCTAATTTTCCGGCCATCACTCCAGAAAGCATTGCTCAACTTCAATTTTTTTTTAAAAAACAACAATTACCATGAAAAAAACAATTTATACCCTCTTAATTTTATTTTTTGCTCAAATCACACTCTCTGCCCAAGACCTGACGATACGGGAAGAGAAGCGCGGCTTTGACGGAGATACCTATCCTTGTCTGCTCGTCAAGGTGGAGGATATGGCAGCGACACAATCAGCCTTCGAGGATTTTGCCAAGAAAGAACTTGATTTTAAGTTCAAAAAGTCGGGAAAAACGATGCTGGTCGCCGAAAAGGTAAGCCTCAATAGCATCATACCGCTCCGACGAGGTGATTTTTTGGTACGGCTTGATACCGAAAACAGCGAGATGGGTTTTGCCTTTCGGATGGGATATGACTATGTGCTGAATACCAACGATTACCGCGAGGAGATGCCCCGTTTTCGGCAGCTTATCGGGCGGTTTTTACTGAATTTCTATGAAGCAGGTTTGACGAAGCAAATCGAAACAGCCGAAAAAGAAATTAAAAGCATTGATAGCGAACTTAAAAGCAACGCTAAAGAAAATGCAAAGCTGGCTAAGCAGATTGAAAAAAATGAAAAAACCATTCGCAAAGCCGACGAAAACCAACGCGCCCTACTTGAAAATGAAAACATTGCCACCCGTAATGCCCAAGAGACACTCGCCAAGCAGGAAGCACACCTACGCCAACGGCTTGTAGAGTTGCAGGGGCAGGTCGGCGCTTTGAAGCAACAAATTAACGCCCTTCGCCAGCAGGCCGCCCAGGGTAGCTGATGGATGCCCGTGCGCAACATACGTATATCCTCCTGCCGGCTTATCAGGCAGCCCGCACATTGGGCCCTACCCTGGAGGCGATTCCCGAAGGCTGGACACAAAATTTGGTCTTGTGCGATGACGCAAGTACGGATGAGACCTTCACCTTAGCGCAGCGTTATGGCATCCCGCACGTCTTGCGGCATCCATATAACAAAGGGTATGGAGCCAACCAAAAAACACTTTACGACTTTGCGTTATCGCGGTCAGATGCCCACTTTTTGGTGCTTTTACACCCTGATTTTCAGTATGATCCATCACTGATTCCCACATTGGTTGCCGCCCTGGATGCCGCCGACCTGGTCCTGGCCACACGCATACATGATGCCTTACAAGGCGGGATGCCCTTGTACAAGTATTGCGCAAATCGCCTCTTGACCGCAATCCAAAACCGTGCTTTTGGTCTTGACTTGGAGGAGTACCACAGCGGCTATCGTGCTTTTCGGCGAGAAGTGCTTTGCCGCATTTCGTACCAGAACAACAGCGATGATTTCATCTTCGATAACCAGGTTTTGGTGCAAAGCATCCAGGCCGGTTTTCGGATCGGACAAATACGCTGCCCCACGCGCTATCTCCCCGATTCTTCGTCGATCAACTTCTTGCGTAGTTGTCATTATGGATGGGGTGTATTGAAAGAAACATTCAGATATTTGTCATAAATCGGAAAGTTTCTTATCCACGCATACGCACCAGCGTAACGCCGTCGCCGCCGCGCTCTACATGTTCATCTTCAAAAGATTCTACTTCGCGGAAGTTGCGGAGTGTATTGCGGATGACCTCCCGTAAAATACCGTTGCCCTTCCCGTGTACGATACGCAGGTGGATATGATTGAGCATGATGGCATTATCAATCAGACTTTCTACGCGGCTCATGGCCTCTTCGGCACGCACACCGCGCAGGTCAATCTCGGGTTCAAAGGAGAGCTGTCGGCTCCACAAGTCCACGCCATGGAGCCATCTTCCGGCTTGGCGTTCGTTGAGTACGCTTTCTTCTAGTTTTTGTAAGCGATTGCGCTTAACTACTGTTTTGAGCTGGCCGATACCTACCGTGATCTCTTCGCCTTGTGTTTTGAGAACTTGTCCATAGGCTTTTTGCCCTTTGATTTGTACCCAGTCCCCTTCGGAGATGGTACCTGTGGCGGGTTGAGGCTGCTTAGCCGAGACAGCAACGGGGGCCTTTTCGGCTTGTACCTGATCGTGCTGGAGGCGACGATGAAACTTTTCTAGGTCTTTTCGGGCGGCTTGAGTGCGGCTTTTTTCGGCTTGGGATTCTTTGATGTCTCGGATGGTATTCTCAATCGTCCGGTTGGCCTCTTTGAGGATGTGATCGGCTTTTTCTCGGGCCTGCTGCATGATTTCCTTGCGCTGGTCTTGGAGTTGCTTACGGAGCGACTTATATTTTTCGAGTAGTGCTTCTAGTTGTTGTTCTCTTTCGATGATCTTTTGATTTTTTTCAGTGAACACCTTTTTCTCTTCTTCTAAGTTGCGGAGGATATTTTCAATATCAACTTGTGAAGTCCCTACACGCTCTCGGGCGGAGTCGATGACAGATTTAGGAAGGCCAATCTTTTGAGCAATTTCGAGGGCAAAGGAGCTACCTGGCTGCCCAATTTCGAGGCGAAAAAGCGGTTCGAGATTTTGAACATCAAAGCGCATGGCGGCATTGGTGATGCCGGGTGTGTTTTCGGCAAAGAATTTCAAGTTGGCGTAGTGCGTCGTGATGACCCCGTAACACTTTTGTTCCACGAGCTGCTCCAGGATAGACTCGGCGATGGCTCCCCCAAACTGTGGTTCGGTACCGGTACCAAACTCGTCGATAAGACAGAGGCTTTTCTTATCCGCAAACTGCAAAAAATACCGCATGTTGGTCAGGTGTGAGCTATACGTACTTAGGTCATTTTCAATGGATTGCTCATCACCAATGTCAATAAAAATATCCTGAAAGATACCCATCTTGGAGCCTTCATCCATCGGGACGAGCAGCCCGCATTGGTACATGTACTGCACCAGCCCCACGGTCTTGAGCGCAACAGACTTACCGCCCGCATTGGGGCCAGAGATGAGCAAAATACGGCTTTCAGGACTGATATGGATGCTATGGGGTACGATGCTTTTGCCCTGTTCGGCATAAGCCAGTTTGAGCAAGGGGTGATAGGCATTGCGCCAGTCCAGGATTTTGGTGCGCTCAAAGTCGGGGTTAATGGCTTGTAGTTGCTGGGCAAGCCTTGCTTTGGCACGTACGAAATCTATTTTCGCTAAAAAACGATAAGAACGCTGCAAAGATTGAACATGTGGGCGCAAGACATTGGTGAGCTTAGTCAGGATACGGATAATCTCCCGTTTCTCTTCATAAAATAGCTCCTTGATCTCGTTGTTGATGTCCAGGATTTCTTCGGGTTCGATGTACACGGTTTGTCCGGTGGCAGAGCTATCATGGACGATACCCTTGAGTTTGCGTTTGTGTTCGGCTCGTATGGGGATAACCATTCGTCCTTCGCGTATGGTGGCATCCAGGTCGTCGGGGAGCCAGCCCTCACGGCGGTATTGTCGGACGAGTTGCTCGAGCTTTCGGCGCAGTCCGGTCTCGGTTTGTTGGAGTTTTCGTCGGATGTCTTGTAGCTCTGGGGAGGCGTTGTTGCGGAGTCTTCCTTCTTCGTCGATGGTGCGCTGGATGGCTTCGACCAGATCGGCGGGCAGGGCAATTCCTTCGCTAAGTTCGTAGAGGCGGGGGTATTGGTCTTGATGCTCATGAAAAAACCGAAGGGCATCATATAAAGTTTGTAAGGAATTTTTGAGATCAAAAAAAGCCTGCTCGGAGAGATAGCTATTTTCGATTTTGGCTTGTGCCAGGGAGTCAGAGACATCCAAAAAGTAGGCATTCGGGAAAGGCAGCCCGCTGTTGATGATCCGCAGAAACTCCGCTGTCTGTTGGGTGAGCCGCTGGATGGTCTCGTATTTGGCGTGAAAGTGAATAGCCTCGACCAGCGTTTTACCGATTTTACCCTGACAAAGTGTTTTTAAGCGTGTACGAATTTGATCGAAGCCAATTTTTTGCTCGATATTGTGTGGGTATAGCATACAAACGTGAGAACAGTAAGATTAAGGTTCGCTACTTCTGATTTGTTGCAGGATGTTTTCTTTGAGTATTTCGGGTATGGGTCTTCGTTTTAAATTACTTCTAAGAAATGCTATAAAGGATGGGTCGCTTGCGTTTTGGGGCGTTTGCAGAAACACATGATTTCCACTTTTTGTGATTTTGAAGGTAGCCGTGTTGCCTGCATCCAGGGCGCGCTGGGACTTATCGGTCATTTGGTCGGTGTCCGTTTTCATGAGCAAGTATGTTTGGGAGGGTGAAAGAAAGAGACAAATAGGAAAGGGTATCCCCGATGCGGAGATGAGGTATGGTGTATCGTTGGATCGAAGCAGTTGGATAGCGGTCTCATGGGGTTAAGGTTCGGTGTGGTTGTCAGATTTACCGTACCCCAGTCCTCGACCGTATTGGTTCAGGGAAGCTCGGAGGGTTTTTCTGGCGCGAAACAAACGCGATCGTACCGTTCCGACGGGAATATCCAGGATAACTGCAATTTCTTGATAAGCAAAGCTTTCCAGATCACAAAGTGTGATAATGACGCGGTAAGGTTCGGGTAAGGCTGCCAGTGCGTTCATCACTTCGTCGCCCATTTGTTGATCGAACAACTCGGTACGCAAGTCGGTGTGCTGATGAGCAGTAGGTAGCTGCTGTTCTTGGATAGCTTTTTCATAATCTACGGCGTAAGGCTGTCTTTTTTTGCTTCGGTACTGGTTGATGAAGGTATTCCTCATAATAGTAAACAACCAGGCCTTAGCATTAGTTCCCAACTGAAATTTTTCTGCAGACTTAAAGGCACGCAAAGCCGTTTCCTGTGTCAGATCCTGGGCTAGGTCCTCCTGGCAGGTCATGTGGTAAGCAAAGTTGTAGAGCGCGTCTAGGTGTGGGGCAAAGTCCTGCTCAAAAATAAGCACTCTTTCTTCGTGGCTATATGTGATGTTAGGGTTATCCAAGGTCAGCTTTCTCGGCGTTTGATCTCATCGCGAATATAAGCGGCTTTTTCGTAGTCTTCGGTGTCGATGGCTGCTTGTAGGGCCTCTTCGAGTTGGCGCATGGTCATTTCCTTTGCCGATGGTGCTTTTTCCATACTCTGGGTATCCTCCTCAACGCCCTCTTCTTCATCACTTTCATTGATGACAATGCCGGCTTCCTCCAGGATGGATTCATACGTAAAAATCGGCGTTTTGAAGCGCAGACCAATCGCGATGGCATCCGAAGGACGGGCATCCAACTTGACCCTTCGTCCGTCTCGGCGGTCGATACAGATAATTTGGGCATAAAACACGCCGTCTTTTAAGTCAGTGATGATGACCTCTTCCAGATCAAAGTGAAAGGCCTCGGCAAAGCCCTTGAAAAGATCATGGGTCAAGGGGCGCGTGGAGGTGATTTTTTCCATTTCAATCGCAATGGCCTGCGCCTCAAACATCCCAATAATGATGGGCAAGCGGCGGTTGTGTTGCTCTTCACCCAAGACCAGTGCAAAAGAACCGGATTGGGACTGACTAGAAGAAAGACCTAAAATTTCGAGTTTGATCTTGCTCACTTGGCGTGTTTGTTTTTTGTTATGGTTTTCTTTGATCTAACCTACAAAAGATTGAATTGTTTTTGGTGGCAGTAAAGCTACGGTGTTCTTCTGGAAAGCACAAATTAAGTTCGTTCCAGTACGACCACACTTTCAACGTGCTGCGTATGCGGAAACATATCCACAGGTTGTACCTCCCGCACGGCATACTGCGTTCGGAGCCAATGGATGTCGCGGGCTTGCGTCGCCGGATTACAACTCACATAGACGATGCGCGGGGCAGATAGCTCCAGGAGCCGCTCCACCACGCGCTCGTGCATACCTGCCCGAGGCGGATCCGTGATGATAACATCGGGTTTGGGATAATGCTGCAAGAAGTCGGCCGTGAGGGTGTCTTTCATATCGCCAGCCAAAAAAGTCGTGTTGGGTAAGCCGTTTTGGGCGGCGTTGTTGCGGGCATCTACGATGGCCTGCTCCACATATTCAATCCCGATCACATGCCGCGCCTGCGAAGCTACAAAACAAGCAATCGTACCCGTCCCCGTGTAGAGGTCATAGACCACCTGATCGGCCGTTGGGGCGGCCCAATCTCGCACGAGGCGATACAAAGCCAGGGCTTGTGCCGTATTGGTCTGAAAAAAAGACTTCGCCCCGACCTTGAAGCGCAAGTTCTCCATCTGTTCCGTGATAAAATCCTGACCCGCAAAACAAATCACCTCCAGATCGTGAAAGGTCTCGTTGCGCTTGGTGTTGATGACGTACTGCAAAGAGGTAATCTGCGGGAAGCCATCTTTCAAAAACTGCATCACGGCTTCAATCGCCGGACTATCCGCCTCTCCAAATTGCACCAAAACCATCCACTCCTCCGTACTGGGGGCATGGCGCACGATTAAGTTACGGAGCAGCCCCTGGTGTGTCAGGACATCGTAAAACGAAAAACCTTGTGCCAACGCAAAGTCCCGCAAAGCCAGACGAATGGCATTGGATGGCTCCGGCTGTAAGTGGCACGCCTCCAAATCAACGATGCGATCAAAGCGGCCCGGGACATGAAAGCCCAAAGCCTCCCGCTTGTGCCTCGTCTCTTGCTGCGCAATTTCTTCGGAGGAGAGCCAACGATGGGGCGAAAACGTGAACTCGAGCTTGTTGCGGTAGTAGCGCGTCTGGGGAGCCGGCAAGATGTCGCGTATCGGAGGCAAAGGCACTTTGGCGATGCGCTCGAGGGCATCGACGACCTGCTGCTGCTTGTAGGCAAGCTGCTGGGCATAGCTGATGTGCTGCCACTTGCAGCCCCCACACGTCCCGAAATGCTCGCAAAACGGCTCCTCCCGCTGCTCCGAGTAGTGGTGAAAGTGGATCGCCTCGGCTTCGGCATATTGTTTTCGTTGCCGATAAATACGCAAATCCACCACATCACCTGGAGCAACATGTGGCACAAAGACAGCCATCCCGTCCAGACGCGCAATGCACTTGCCCTCGGCGGCCATCCCCTCAATCGTTACTCGTTCCCGTATCCGTTCTTTGATTCGTCTTCCCATCACGGACAAAGGTAAGAAAAAATGCAGTCCTTAGACATCAAAACGGATGCCTTGTGCCAGCGGCAAGGTATTGCCATAGTTGATCGTGTTGGTTTGGCGACGCATATAGACTTTCCAGGCATCGGAGCCGGATTCGCGGCCGCCACCGGTTTCTTTTTCGCCACCAAAAGCACCGCCAATTTCAGCTCCCGAAGTGCCAATATTGACATTGGCAATCCCGCAATCTGAGCCTGCCGCTCCCAGAAATGCTTCTGTTTCACGGAGGTGATTTGAAAAAATAGCTGATGAAAGCCCTTGATTGACAGAGTTTTGTGTTGCGATAGCTGCCTCAACATCACCGCTGTAAGGGATCAGGTATAGGATCGGGGCAAAGGTTTCTTCTTGTACCATCGCGTAGCCGTTTTGTGCCTCGACGATAGCCGGCCGGACGTAGTTGCCCCCGAGGGTTTCTCCACCGATGAGCAGTTTGCCGCCTTCTTCCTGAACGTGCTGGAGGGCTTTCTGGAAAGCCTTAACGGCATCGCCGTCGATGAGCGGACCCACCAAAACACCATCTTCCAGGGGGTTGCCGATGGAAAGCGAGGGGTAAATATCCAACAAGCGTTGCTTGACCGCCTCATACACGTCCCTGTGTACGATCAGGCGGCGGGTGCTGGTGCAGCGTTGCCCACAGGTACCGACAGCCCCAAAGACGGTCGCCCGAATGGCCATTTCGAGGTCGGCGTGAGGGGTGATGATGATAGCGTTGTTGCCGCCGAGTTCGAGGAGGGTTTTGCCCAGGCGTGCGCCTACGGTTTGGGCTACTTTTTTGCCCATGCGGGTAGAGCCGGTAGCCGAAATGAGCGGAACGCGCGTGTCCTGGCTCATCATTTCTCCTACTTGATAATCACCGATGATGAGGTTGAATATCCCTTCGGGGAGGTCGTTTTCGCGGAGGACTTCGGCCGTGATGTGCTGGCAGGCAATGGCCGTCAGGGGTGTTTTTTCGGAGGGTTTCCACACGATGACATCTCCACACACAGCGGCCAGCATGGCGTTCCATGACCAAACAGCGACGGGAAAGTTAAAAGCCGAGATCACACCGACAATACCCAGCGGGTGGTACTGTTCGTACATGCGGTGATCGGGGCGTTCGGAGTGCATCGTCAGACCGTAAAGCTGCCGCGAAAGCCCTACGGCAAAGTCGCAGATGTCAATCATTTCCTGGACTTCTCCGAGTCCCTCTTGATAGATTTTTCCCATTTCGTAGGTAACCAACTGTCCCAGGGCTGCTTTGTGGTGGCGTAGGCGTTGTCCGATCTGTCGGACGATCTCGCCGCGCTTGGGAGCAGGCAACTGTCGCCAGATGGGGAAGGCGGCTTGGGCCGTCGCGATGACGTGATCGTAATCCTGCTGGTCAGCCATCTGTACGGTCGCGATTCTGGTTCCGTCGATGGGACTAAAAATATCGCGGGTCTGGGCGTGGGGTTTTTCGGCTGGGCTGCCCCAGGTTTGTCCGGTGGCATAGGCGGGGTTGTAGTCGGCGATGCTTAGTTGCTGGAGCATCTGCTGGATGGCTTGAGTGTCGGTGTTGGTGGTGATGGTCATGAGCAGTTTTTTTTTTTTTGCAAAGGTAGGACAAAGTTTAAAAATGTCGGGGACGTGGCATTAAGATTTTTAGGGGTATTTTTGTGAATGCGCTCCAAAGACCGCCAAAAAATATGGATAGAAGCTGGCTACCAAATGGTTGCTTATCAAGGCGTTCAGATGCTCAAAGTGGAACCACTGGCACAAACCGTAGGTGTTAGTAAGTCCTCATTTTACCATCACTTCGCAGATATGGAGGTATTTTGGGAGGCACTTTTGGGGCATCATCTATTGCAGGTGCGTTGTCTGGCCGACAGAGAACGATCGGCAACGTGTATTTTTCCCGAACTGATTGATAGCTTAATGGATCACCGGCTGGATTTGCTCTTCAATCGGCAGTTGCGAATAAATCGCCATCGCCCTGACTTTTCTTCGGTTATTGCGGCGGCTGATAATATGATCGGAGATAGTTTTATCTTGCTATGGGTTAAAGAGCTCAACCTTAAACTTTCTCCGCATCAGTTGCAGGCTTTTTTTGGATTGGCATTGGAGCATTTTTTTTTACAAATTCCTGCCAAAAACCTAACTCATGCCTGGCTAACAGATTATTTTGTTGCCCTCAAAGAGACGGCCTCGCGATTTGGGTGAGCATATTGTACGCTTACGTCTAAAATACTTGCAGACAGGCGGCTAGTTTTGTATGCATCTTCACCAAATCATGGATACGCTTATGCTGACACACAAAAATTATCTTCGCGTAACAGCTTTTGTCATTGGTTCTTTTGGGCCTATTTTCTTCTTCGGAACGATGCTGCCCACCTCCGAAGCCGCCCGCTGGACCCTGGACTTGTTGGCCTTTCCCCTGGATGGTCTTCAAACATACCAGGCAGCAACAACACGCTTTTTGTCTGCACTCACGGGTGGCTTTTTGTTGGGATGGGGCGTAACGATTTGGTGTTTGAGGGAGTGGGTGTATGATTCAGCCCCCGAGGGTGTTCGGCGTTCGGTATTGGCAGGTACGTTAGCCTGGTTTGTTTTGGATAGTGCTGGATCAATTGCCTCCGGAAATTCCTCCAATGCTTTGTTCAATATTTTGGTACTGCTGCTGGCTGTTGGTCCGCTCTGGACTAAGGCGCAGGCATCTCAAAATCCTCGGGGCTGATGTTTTTATCCAGTGAACGAGCGGACTCAATGATCTCAATGACATCGTTGGCGCGGCGTTCATAGATGGGCAGTTCAGACCAGTTGATCTGGCGTAGTTCTACTTCGCCCCACTCTTGGAGGAGGTTAGTCAGATCCACGTCAGCACGAACGGAGTAGCGGTAGTCGTCCTGGCAGAGCTGGGTTTGTGCCTCCCTGGAAACCAAAAACTCGAGCAGTTGGCGGGCCAGCACAGGTACCTGAGCATCTTTGAGGAGGGCTACCAGGCGTAACTTAGGGATGCTTCCGCCTTGCAGTTGGTTCGGAAAAAAAACACGGATGTTGGGGTATTTCCCCTCCTCGATGGTCTGCCCCAGGCGATGGCTTCCTGTTAGGAGCATCCCATCGGGGGTGTCGTTTAGGTGTTGGAGCAGGCTTTCGATGCTTTGGTGGCTTTGCGGGTGGGCATTCTGTCGAATTTGGTTGGCCCACTGATAAGCACGGGTCTCACCGACGGCAACCATGAGTACTGAAAGCAGCCCCTGGTAGTCCTGGAGGGAGGTATCGGTGAGCAGTACGCGCCCTGCCCAACGGGGATCGGCGATCTCCTCATAGGTCTGGGGGATCGGTGCAGCAGATGAATGTACGGCCAGCACCCATACGCTTTTGGCAAAGGCAAACCAGTAGTCTTCCGAGTCACGGCTATCAGCAAAAACAGCCTGCCGAATCACGTCCAGGGAGTCGGGTTTGTGCAAGTAGCCCTCTCGCTTGGCTTGCTCCAAAAGGGCTACATCCGTCGTCCAGAGCATATCGGCACCTTTCAAGCTCGAGGATTGCAGCAGGGAAGCAGAAGCCGCTGGCGCAAAAGGGCGCACTTCTATACTGATACCATACTGTTTCTCAAATTGCTGCAACAAGTCTCGCTCGGTAGTGCTGACCTGGCTCGCCAAAATGCGCAACACCGGGCGTGCCTCCTCATGACTTACACTCGGGGGCGATTCGCTGCAAGCGGCACCCAAAAGCAGCACAAAAATCACCCAGGAAAGACACCGCTCATACGTCATGGAACTAATCTTTGGATAAACGCAACTCCTTAGCCGTGATGCGATGTTCCCACAGCCGTTCTCCCTGGGCGTTGAAGACCTCAATTTGCAGGACGCGGTCTTTGCGTTCCCCCGAGACGGATAGCTTGGCAAAGTTGCGCTCGGATACCAGTGTACCCGGTACGCGATAGCTGTTTTCGTCCTCGTCGGGGGTGTGCGATCCGGCCGTGAGCGCAGAGGAGGTCAGGTCATAGAGCGGATACTTGCGGGGGCGATCTAGTTTGGAGAGGATGGTATGGTGGCGGTCGCCGCTCAGGAAGATGACCCCTTCGATCTCCTCTGCTTCGATACCTTTGAGGAGGCGGGCCCGCTCTTCGGGGTAGATGGCGTAGTTTTCAAAAAAGGCAAAGTCATTGACCGTTTGCCCACCCATAACGACAAACTTAAAGGGGGCGCGGCTGTTGCGGAGCGCGTCAAGGAGCCACTCAATTTGTGCATCACCCAACATGACACGCTCACCAGTGCGGCGGCGGTTGGGGGAACGAAAATAACGGTTATCGAGGAGGAAGAAATCACAATCGGCCCAGGAGAAGTGGTTGGTAACGCCCCCCTGTCCGGTGATGTTGGTGTTCAGGTTGCCCCAGAAGAGGTTGAACGTGCGCTCGGTCAGGTGTTTTAGGGGGTAGCTTCTGTCCGAATCGTTGGGCCCAAATTCGTGATCGTCCCAGGTGGCGTAGTGGTGCATGTTGGCCAGCAAGGGCTGGAGTTGGGGCAGGGATCGGGTATGGGTATAGCGGTGAAAGATACCCGTTTGGCTGTCCCAGTCGGGTTCGCGAAGATAGACGTTATCGCCTCCCCAAAGCATAAAATCTGCCTTTTGCTTGCCTATCGCATCGACGATCTGATAATCGCCGCCGTAGCCTCTGCCTGGGCGGTCGTAGGCTTCCTCGTTGATGTAAAAACAACTCCCGAAGACAAAGCTAAAATTGGGTGGATCGGTGCGGTACTGCCACAACGCCTGGCTTTGAAACTGCATCGGGTAGGGCCGCTTGACTTCTTTACCGTTGATGTAGAGGGCGTAATCGTAAGTTTTGCCGGGTTCGAGGGGGCTGGCCGTTAGGCGTGCCGTGAAGGCTTCGTCTTTGCGGGTACGGATGGTTTCGGTTTGTTGTTTCTGATCGGTCTTTCCGGTCTCCCAATAGCGAAAATAGACATCGGCTGCTTGTTTGGTTTGTACCCAAAGCAAGACCTCGCGCATGGTAGAGTAGCCCAACATGGGGCCCGATTGCAGCAGGTCTGCTTGTGCCTGTGCCATTAGGGTTACGCCTAAGAGCCAGTAGCCAAGCATCAAAAAAGATCGTTTCATGGACGGTGGTTATGTGGATTTTGGTTAGCCAAAGATAACAAAAAATGCGTTCACCTCCCCAAACGCACCCCCACAATGAGCATATCGTCGATCTGGGCTTCGTTTTGCATCCAGTCGTCCATCGTTTCGGACAAATGGTTTTGTTGCTTGGGCATGGGCTGATCGTGGATGTGGAGCAGCGTTCGCCGTAGGCGTTTGCCCATAAACTTACGATTGGCTTTGCCTCCAAACTGATCCTGATAGCCATCCGAAAACAGATACAGGCTCAATGGGGCATCAGCAAACGAGACTACCTGGGGCGTAAATGTGCGGCTGCGCTCCCGTTGCTCCCCTCCGATGGGCATACGGTCGCCTCGCAAAGTGTGCAAAACGCCTTCCTGCACATAGACCATCGGCAGTTTTGCCCCTGCAAAGCATAGCTCCTGACGTAGCTGATCTATGCAGATCAAGGCCATATCCATTCCATCGCGATTTTGGGTTTGGGATTGTCGCAAGGCTCGTCTGATTTCGCGGTGCAACTGCTCGAGGATGAGGGCGGGATGATGGAGTTGTTGCTCGTTGATGATGGCATTGAGCAAGTCATTGGCGATCAGGCTCATAAATGCTCCTGGTACGCCGTGTCCGGTGCAGTCAATGACGGCCAGGATGACTTTTTGGTGTTTTTGGCGCAGGTCGCTCATCCAGTAGAGGTCTCCCGAAACCATATCTCGGGGTCGGAAAAAGACAAAATGCTCCGGTAGGGCTGCTTGTAGTTGCTCCGTGGTGGGCAGGATGGCTTGCTGGATGCGTCGGGCGTACTGGATGCTGTCGGCGATATTTTTTTGTTTCTCTTGAAGTAGCCCGAGGAGCCGCTGGGCTTCTTCGTTGGCGGAGCGGGCTTCTTCATAGGCTTGTGTGAGCTGGGTATTGGCGATGGTAAGCCGTCGGTTGCTTCGGCGTTTGTTGGCATAAAAAATACCAGCGAAGCCCAGAAGGAGGAGCAAAAATACTAGCCCAAACAAGGTTGCCCGTTGGATGCGTGCTTTGTGTTCGGACTCCTCCCGAAACGCCAGGCGTTCTTTGATTTGGAGCAACTGGAGAGCATCTTTTTCTTTTTGGAATTGGTAGTCGGCCGTCTGCTGGGTAAGGGCGCGGGTATTGCTCTCGTTGAGGAGGCTGTCCGAAAAGGCTTTGTATTGGCGGTGGGCATCCAGGGCGGCTCTGTAGTCGCCCATGGCTGCATAAGCATCGGAGAGGAGTTGATGGGCGGACTTACTGACTTCTACGGCTTTGACGCTTTGCGCTAACTCCGTGGCCTGTAGCAGCGTGGCGATGGCCCGGGGATGATCTTGCATGGCCAGGTAGGTCTGTCCGATGTCTTTGTAGGCGTAGGCTTGATCGCGGCTATTGTGGTCTTGCTGGGCGAGCCGGAGGGCTTGTTGGTAGTTTTGGAGGGCTTGCGTATATTTTTTTTCGGCAAAGAAGGCATCGCCCAGGCCGGTGTAGCTATAACTCATCGCGCCGATCTCGTTGAGGTCTTGCCAGATGCCGAGGGCGGTTTGGTGGTATTGTTCGGCTTGGTCGTATCGTTTTTGTTGGTAATAGACCGTAGCGATGTTGTTGAGGTTGTGCGCAATACCGCGTTGGTTGTTGTGTTGGCGCATCACGACCAGCGATCGTTGGTGATACTGCAAAGCAAGGTCGTAGTTTTCTTGGTTACGATAAATGATCCCGATGTTATTTTCTACACCGGCTACGCCTTCGGCATCTTTGCGCTTTTCGCGGATGCCCAGCGCAAGCAGGTACTCCTGCAAGGCTTGGGGATATAAGCCTTGATAATAAAAGACGACGCCCAACCGGTTGTGGGCATTGGCTAGTAGGGTAGAGTCGTTGTATTGTGTGCTGATTTGGATGCTCTGTTGGAGGTAGCGGGTGGCTACGGGGTAGCGGGCTTGTTTGGCTTGTGGCCAGGCAAGTCGGAAATAGGCTTCCCCTACGGCGATGGAGTCGCCCGACTGCCGGTGGTAGTGCAGGGCTTGTTCGGCGTGGGCTTGATCCGTGGTGATGGCTGCAAGTTGTTCGTAATAGATAGCCAGCAGACTATCGTTTGGACTTTGCTCAATCAGGCGTAGTAAGCTATCGGTGTTGCGGTTCTGGGCCAGCAGACCGATGCTTATCCCCCAAAAGAACACCCAAAGCCATGTACTACGCATTACGATCAAAAATTTTCGTGAAGATACACAAAAAAATACATGAGCAGCTACCGAGTCAGTTTGATGTAATCTTTCAGTAGGTCTTGCAGAAATTGCAAATGATGTGGGCTGCTAGAGGTGATGCCCAGCTGGGCTTGTACTTGCGTACTGGTCTGACGGACGAGGTCGATATAGGTGCTGCGTTGGTATTGCCCCTGACGATACAAAACTGCTTTGATTGTCAGCATATCCGACTCGGAGAGGCGCACCACCTCGGGGTATTTGGGGGTATAATCCTGTGCTTCTTCCGCTATCAGGTCTTGGCCTTGTACGGCGTAGCTTGCCCTTAGGCGAACCACGGCCGTCCCCGCAAAAAAATCGCCCAGCCGCTGCCCATACTTACTCCCCGAAATGGTCATAATGGCAATCGTTCCCACCGAAAACGTAATGTCGATCATCCGAAAGACCCAGCGCAGTACATAGTCGCTCCATTGTGGACTAAGTCCGTTGATCTTAACGACGCGCAGCCCCAAGGCCCGCTTTCCGAGACTTTGTCCATCCAAAAAGATTTCGGAGAGCAAATGATAGCTACTCAAAAAGACTACCAGCAGTGGTTGGCTATACACAGCATGAATGCCGAGCAGGGCATCGTTGAGCCACATCAGAGCGATCCAGAGCAAGATCAAGACGGCAAAGTCGATGATGGTGGCCAGGCTACGGTCGCGGGCGTTGGCTAACTCATAGCGGATGCTGACGTTTTGGGTGGTCAGGATGTGAATATCTCTCATGGGCAAGAAAGGCTTTGGCGAAGCTGGAGGAAGTAGTCGGGAGCCAGACGTATGCGGCTGCCATACCAGGAGAACAACTCCCCGTCGGCTAGGCGGATGTGGGCATGAGGGAAAAGACCTTGAAAAGCAGCTACATGCTTGTCTTTGAAGGGATAAGGTTCCGAAGAAAGCAAGATAACTTCGGGGTGCAGGTTTTGCATTTCTTCAATGCTAAGCACCGGATAGCGCGACTGGGCGAGTACATTTTGAAGTCCGGCTCGGGACATCATGGCATCAATGAACGTGTCTTTTCCGGCGGCCATATAGGGTTTTTGCCAGATTAGGTAGAGGCACGGAAGGAGGCGGGTGTAGGTGGGTAGGCAGTCAAAAGCAGTTTTGATGCTTTGGATCAGGGCGGCAGCGGCATCTTTGCGGTCTAGTGCGTCGCCTAAGCGATGAATGAAGTGTTGGTTATCGGGCAGGTCTTGGATGTCAGTTACCCAGACGGGAAGTCCGGCGGCGCGCAGTGCCTCAATGTCAGTTTTTTGGTTTTCTTCTTTGTTGGCGATCACCAGATCAGGACGAAGGTTCAGGATACGATCTAGTTTGGGGTTTTTGGTGCCGCCGATGCTCGGTTTTTGGTGTAGTTGCTCGCGTGGATGGACACAAAAGTTGGTGCGTGCAACGACCCAACCGCCCGCACCCAAGTCGAAGAGGAGTTCGGTCAGGGAAGGTACCAGGGAGACGATCCGCTGCGGCGGTGCAGGGCAATCGAAAGTTGTTCCGAGGTCATCCTGCCACATGAACTATTTGAGTTTGACCAGGGTAGCTCCATAACCAAATTTCTCCCGCTGGGCATCTTTGTAGAAGTTCACGTGGGCGTTTTTGCTTAGCCGCTTTTGCAGGGCTTCTTTGAGCTTACCCAAACCTACCCCGTGAATAAACGTAATCTGGGATTTACCCGCTACGATAGCAGCATCTAGGCACTTTTCAAAATGTGCAATTTGTATATCCAGGATGTACTCTTTGTTGAGTTGCTCGGGGTTGGCGTGCAGTTTTTCGATGTGCAAATCTATTTCGTCAGGCACCTGGGGGACTTTGTGGGTTTGGGCTTTGTTGCCAGCATTTTCTAGGATGGTCTCCCGAAGACTGTCTTTTTCGATGGTTAAGGCAGGGAGCGGCACAAGGGTATGTTCTCTTTTGTTGATCTCTAAGGCAAAGATGACGGCAGATTTATGGATGACAGGAGCTATTTTTTTCTCTTTAAAAAAGGTCTTGGGGTGAAAGCGATCCAGGACATGTTGCTGGGGCTGATAAAATTGGGAGGGGTCATGGATCAGGTATTGCAGCACGATAGGCGGCCAGGTTTTGAGTTCGGCCAGGGGAAACTGATGCAAAGCTACGGCTTTGTTTTTGGCGAGTAGATCGGCTTTTAGTCCTTCATAATCACTGCCAGTGCCGAGACCAAAGTTGTAGAGCAACAGCCGGTCGCTGTGATTGATGAGGTAGAGCTGGAGGAGCTGATCGTTGAACGGCACAAAGGCCAAATAGGCATCTGCTCCCGTTACGATGGGCTGATCCACCTTGGGTTTTTCAATGGGCTTTGGCGGCGGTGGGGCTGCATCCCCAAAAAACAACCGTTCCTCTTCGTGAATAACGGTGAGTTCACTTTGGAGAACCTCAAATCGAAACCCGTCTGTGGTCTCGATCTCGATACGACCTTTGGCAAGGATTCTAGTAACGATGCCTTCGGAGGTATCATGGAGTAGCCGAACACGTGTACCGATAGTCATGGAGGAGTTGTTTTAAAAAAAACCTACAAGGTTTTTGCAGCCTTGTAGGTTTTTGTTTTTTTTCTTTTAATTGAAAACAAACTTACCCAAAACGACAAGTAGTAGTCCCAGGATGATAACACCTGTTCCGGCACCGATTTCGGAAAGAATCAATCCTAATATGCCGATAACAACCAAAATAATCCCTACCGTTACGAAGAGTCCCCCAACATCAGTTACGAGCGTTTTGTTCGGGTTTTGGGCGCGTTTTTGTTGCCACTTTTGGAGTTTGCTCTGGAGCTTGTCTAGTTTCTTTTGTCCCATGGCAGCCAGGCGTTGCTCTAGCTTTTGTTGGGCTTGTGCATCGGTGGCTACTGGCTGGCTGGCGTAAACGCCTTGTATGCCGATCAATAAAGCAAAGAACATCAGCCATCGCATCCAGGTACTGATTGGATTCATTGTTTTCATTTTTGAGGGAATTTAGCGGTGAAAAAATAAAGATTTACTTGAGTTGCAAGACAATCGTTTGTCCCGCTTTAACGGTTTGACCAGGTGGTATCGACTGTTGGGCCACCCGACCTCGCCCGACGAAAGTAACATTTAATCCGTGATTTTCCAAAACATACAAGGCATCGCGGAGCGTCATCCCGACGGTGTTGGGTATTTTTTGATCGGACAAGGGCAAGTCCGTAAAAAATATGCTGTCGTTTCTAACTTCGGTACGCACCCAGGGCAGTGGCGTAACGTTGTGATAAGCAATGCCTAAGTTTTGGCATATCGTTTCGAGTTGTTCTTTTTTGCCAGCCTGGATGAGCGGTAAGGTAGGATCGGTGCTGGCTTGGAGGTCTTCGATTTTGGGATGTACGCGCTGGTGATAGACCACATCGGCAAACTCCCGAAAGACGGGGGCCGCAATCTGGGCTCCGTAGCGGTCGCGTTCGTGCTTGGGGTCATCAATGACAACGATACAACTATATTGCGGGTCGTTGGCCGGAAAATACCCCACAAAAGACGTGTAGTGATCCTGGGTATATTTGCCGTCCTTGACCTTTTCGGCAGTACCGGTTTTGCCCGCAATTCGGTAGGTATCTGTGTAGATATTTTGTGCCGTCCCCGACTTGACGGAGCTTTCCAACATCCGTTGCACGATTTCTAAGGTGTTTTTGGAGCAGACGGGGTCGCCTAAGGGCTTGGGATCAAATCGCTCTTCGGTGCGGTTGGCGTGCGCGGCTGCCTTGACCAAATAGGGCTGCATGATTTGGCCGCCGTTGGCGATGGCATTGTAAAAGGTCAGGGTGTGGAGCGGCGAAAGCAGTGTTTCGTAGCCAATCGACATCCAGGGGAGCGTACTGCCACTCCAGGGGCCGTCGTTGGGGTCTTTGATGAGCGGACGCGCTTCCCCAACAAGTTGGGCGTTGAGCGGCTGGTGTAACTGAAACTTTCGTAGATAACTGACGAAACGCTCGGGATTTTTGCGAAAATACTTCCAGATCAACTTCGACATCCCCACATTGGAGGACTTCTCAAAGACCTCTTGGATCGTGATCTTGCCATACGGACTTACATCCCGCATCACGGCATCTTCAAAAAATTGATACACGCCATTGCCTGTATCCACCGTATCCAGGAGCGTAACAGGCGCATCCTCAAAGAGAGCCACCATCGACATCAACTTAAACGTGGAGCCAGGCTCGGCCAAGCCTGCCATCCCGATGGCGTAGTTGTTGTTTTCTACGTAATCGCCTTGTGAGTTGCGCCCCAAATTGACGACGGCTTTGAGGGCCCCCGTCTTGACCTCCATCAGCAGCAAAGCCCCATAGTCGGCGCGATACTTTTGAAGTTGGCGACGCAGGATCGTCTGGGCGGTATCTTGCAGGTAGAGATCAAGGGTGGTATGGATGTCCAGTCCATCTTTGGGGCGGACTTCGGTGCCGTCGTTGAGCGGAATCCAATAGCCCCCCGCAATTTTTTGGTAGAGGGCTTCTCCATTTACACCCCCCAGGATGGGATTGAAACTGTATTCCAGCCCGCGCCCTTCGGTTTCTTCGAGCGAATCGGGGATGGCTTCGTTTTCGGACTGCATGAAACCAATCGTGCGTCGGGCCAGGCTACCAAAGGGACGCACCCGACGATCGCTCCGCTCAAAGATCAGCCCGCCTTTGCGTCGGCCTTCACGGAGGATGGGCAGTTGGCTGATTTGTTTTTTTTCCTGAAAACTGATCTCTCGGTTGCCCAGGCGCAGGTATTTTTTGCGTTGGATGCGGGCTTTTTTGAGCATCTGGGCGATGTTTTCGGGAGAATCCTCCCCAAAAAATGCCGATAAACCCATAGCCAGCGAATCGACGTAAGTGTTGAAGAGGAGTTCATCGGAAACCGTCGGATCCAAGACCAACCGATAATACGGCAGCGAGGCCGCCAACAGGCTGCCATCGTCGGCGTAGATGCTCCCCCGTGTAGCCGTAACGACCTGGTGTTTTAGGCCCACAGCCCGCGATTCCCAATCATCACCTTGCACAAATTGCAAAACAGCAATGCGATAAGTAATCAAGAGGGCAAACAGCGTCATCACCGCAAAGGCGATGCGTACACGCATCAAAATCAAATTGCGAATCCGAATCCTTGCCATACTCGCTTAGGGCTTAAGTTGAATCTTGTATTGTGTTTTGTTGCGCTGATCGAGTTCTAAATCCTTGACCCGCAACAATATGTTGTCTTCTGCTCGCTCGTACATGAAGTCGGCATTGAGTGTGGTGTAGTCCACCCGCAGTTCCTCCACTTCTTTTTTGAGTTGTGTGATCGCCCGCACGCTTCGCTCTGTGTAGTGCCTGTTGGCGATGTAAATGATGCCAAAAAATGCAATATAGATGATATATGGCAACATCCGCAGCATCCAAGCGTTATCCCAACGGAAATCCCAAGATTTACCCTTGCCCGATAGGGACTCCTCTGCCGTGGCTTTGGGTAGATTGCGATAAGTATTCTGTACGCGCATTTGTTTCTTCCAGTTTACTTGACAATATTACCACAAACGACGCAAAAATCCCAATCATGGAGAAGAATTTAAAACTTTGCCTATGCTTTTTTTGGATGCTCGCGGCCTGGCCACTCTTTGCCCAAACAACACCCCCAGATGTGTACGTACTGCCCACGCGCGTAGGGACGCAGTGGGGAGGCGTTACGAGTGAAGGACGGCAGATCGCCCCGCCACAATTTGACTTCGCACAAGCCCTTACCCAACAGCTTCTGGGCATTAAGCGCGACCAAAAATACGGCATCTATCACCTGGACGGCAGGCAAGTCTTGCCCACCGAAGCCGACCAACTCCTGCCCCTGGATAGCCAATACGTGGCCTACCGAAAGGGAGAGACATGGGGAATCATTACGAGTAACGGAAACAAAACGAACACCGATTTCGACACACTCCTACGTCTGGGCAAGGACGCTTTTGCGGTCAAGAAAGCAGGAAAGGTGGGTTTTTGGTGGAACGGCGCACTGCGCATCACACCCCAACTAGACAGCCTAAGCCTGGATGCTCCTTTTGTGATTGCTTACGCAGAGGGAAATATGTCGATTTTTGATAGAAAGGGGCAGCTACTCACCACGGCCGATAAGTATTTTGTCGGGCCGCAGGAGCAGCTCTTCTTCACCCAAAACAATCAGTGGGGTTGCCTGGCCGCCGATGGAAAAACACTCCTGCCCAATGCCTATGTGCGCGTAGCCCTACTCGGAGATGACCTGGTGGCCCTGCGTGGGCTTTCGGGTAAGTGGGTCGCCTGGGATGCCCGCCAGCAACGCCTCCTCACGGAGGAGGCTTATGACTACTTCAAGGCTAGCCAAACACATCTGATCGCCCAAAAAGAACTTACATTCAGTATCTTAGACCGAAAAGGAAAAGTCCTCGCCGAGAACTTCTCCAACGTACACCTCCTCTCGGAGGGACATCCGACGGCCCAGAAAGCCGGAGAAGGCTGGGCTTTGCTCTCACCCCAGGGTAAAGCCCTAACCCCGTATCAGTACTCGGTCATCTATGATTTACCCCCCAACGAAACCTTTACAAAAGTGCGACAAGGCAACCACGAAGGACTCCTCGGCATGGATGGTAAACTGCTTCTGCCTCTCCACTACGAAGCTATTGAGGTATATGCCGATCAAATATTGGCTTTTTTAGGTGAAGCTGTTTCAGTTTTTGATAAATCTACTTTCAAAAAAATAGCCCAATACGATCACTTTGCCGAGCTAGACCAAACCCCCAACCCCCAGGATCGAATCATCTTCACCTGGGGAGCCAAGCCGCCGCCTAGCCTCCACCGCTGGCACCAAAAGAACACCACCCAAAAGTGGATGCTCATCTATCCCAACGGCAAAAAGGTATTTCCCCAGGAGTTTGATCTGGTACAGACAGATCCCTACACCCAACTCACACGAGCCAAACGCCTCGATGAGCAGGGACGGGTTACGCATTGCGCCCTCGTGGATCACATCACGGGAAAGCTACTTTTTCTCATCAAGGCAGCAGATGTTGAAATGGAAGACTTTCGCGTAGCCGGACTAGCCCGAGTGATTCTTGATACGCTCAAACACGATGCTTTGGTAACCCGATCAGGCCGCCTCCTCGAGGGCTTCGATACCCTCGGCACCTTTTCCGAAGGATTGCTCTGGGCCAGACAAGCAGGAAAGTACGGTTGCTTTGATACTGCCGGAAACATACAAATTCCCTTTGTTTTTGAAGATATACAATCGTTTAAAAACGGGCGAGCGGCGGCTAAGCAAGCCGGAAAATACGGCTTCATCAACACACAGGGCGACTGGATGGTAGCCCCTGCCTATGATGCCGTGAGCGAGTTTAGGAATGGCTTTGCTCCTGTGATTCAGGGAAAAAAGTATGGATTGGTGAGCCAAACGGGACAGCTAGTTATCCCGACTGCGTACGACCGGATGAGTTTTGCTCGGCAGGCTATCGTTCGGGCCCAAAAGGCGGGCAAGTGGGGCGTTTTGGATACGCAGGGTAAAGTTATCATTCCGTTTGAAAACGCTTACATCGGAACCTTTATCGACGGGATCGCTAAAATACGCAGCGGTGGACAGTACGGCTGGGTGCGCAGCGATGGCAGCTATTTGCTTCGTCCGAGCATCACGTGTAACGACATCGGGCAGCCGTATCAGGGCATCGCCTGGATCAAACTGGAGCCGTACAAGGACGAGAGCAACCCCACTCAAAAATTTTATTTCAAAAAACATGGATATATCCGCACATCGGGAGAGGTCTTGATTCCGCCGATCTACTCGGTCATTGAAGGCTTCGAGACTGCCTGGACAAACAAAAGGGGCTTTGCTCGGGTGGAAAAAGACGACAAGATTGGATACCTTGACCACACGGGCAAGGTCGTCGTACCACCGATCTACGATGAAATCGCAGCTCATTTTGGGCAGCCCGATACGGTTTGTCGCGTGCGGCAAGGCGATAAAGTGGGGTATCTGGATGCGATGGGAAAAGTCGTTTTTCCGCTTGTTTATCAAGAAGTGATC
Source organism: Bernardetiaceae bacterium (assembly GCA_036822015.1). GTDB lineage: Bacteria > Bacteroidota > Bacteroidia > Cytophagales > Bernardetiaceae > DAISIL01. The sequence goes on from DAISIL010000003.1 coordinate 26,799, forward strand.
GGCTTCGAGCAGATATGGAACAAGCCCGACCGCCTGTGTGCTGTCCGGCTGGACGGCCGCTGGGGAGCCGTCGATCGTCTCAATAATGTCGTCCTTCGTCCCGAGTACGACTTTGTAGGCATCAGCCCCCAGAACGACACACTTGCGCTGGTGCGCCAGGGAAAAGACTGGGGGGTAGTCAATCAATTCAATCAAAGCAAACTACCTACGGACTACCAAAAAGTAAAATATCTTCACCAAAACGGACAGGCGTTGTTGGAGGTATGGCGCGAGGATCCGCTATCGGTTTATTTTTCGATACCAAAAGGGCAGTGGCTAGGCAGTGCGCTGGCCGATCAAATCGGCGACTATGGGCAGGGCTATATTGCAGCACGTCAGGGCGACCGCTGGGGCTTCCAGGATGGACGCGGCACATGGACGATTGCGCCAGAATGGGCGGCCGTGGGGGGCTTTTCGGGAGGGCTTGCACCGGTTTGGCGGGAAGGTAAATGGGGTGTCATCGACACAATGGGAAAGATAATTATATCCTTTGATTACGAGGTAATTAAAAACTTTGTGAAGAACTTAGCCCCCGCCAAAAAAGACGGCAAATGGGGACTGCTCGACGGGCAGGCAAACTGGATACTACCGCCTCGCTATGCCGAAATTAGTAGCATCGGCTCGGAGGGTTATTGGAGCATCCGAGATGAGCGGGGGCAGTGTGCTTTGGCCGATGCCAAAGGTGAGCTACAAACAAAGTTTATCTACTTGGAGCTAGCAAATGTTGTCGAAGGGATGATCGCTGCAAAAATAGCTGATAAAAAAGTCGAAAATCAAAAATTTGGTTTCATCAATACCCAAGGCCAGACCGTGATCCCGCACCTGTACGCATCTGTACAGGACTTCTCCGAAGGGCTGGTTTGGGTAAAACTCTCCCAAAACGGCAAATGGAGCCTACTCAACCAGAAGGGCCAGACGCTGATCCAGACGCGCTACGTAGAGGCTTTGCCGTTTCGGGAGGGTTTAGCGGTAGTGGAGGGGCGACAGCTCATCAACGCCAAAGGAACTCGGGTGGCTAGCCTGCCTGCCACTGCTCTCGGGACGCTCTCCGAAGGCACGCTCGCCGTGTTGGGCAAAGACGGCTACTATCACGTGCGTCGTGATGGCAGCCCTTTGTATGCTGGCCGTTTCGATTCCGTGACGGCGTTTGTGGGCGGTCTTGCCTGGGCAAAGTTGGGGCAGCAGTGGGGCTTGCGTCGGCTCAATTTAGGCACGGAAGGGGAGGTGGTCTTGCCTTTTTCTACACCAGCGAAGTTGCGTTATCAAAGCCAGTTTCCGAAGAACCGCCTCCAGACGACCCGCTACGGCGAACGCTTCAAAGACCTCGGCTGGGAGCAGTTAAGGAAGGGACACTGGAGGTTGATCTCCGCTGACGGTGCGTATTTTAGTCCTAGTCGCTTTGCAGACATCCAATACGTATCCGACGATCTATTACGGCTAACGGCAAGCCCATTGATCGGGATAGCAGATTTGAATGGGCGTTGGGTAGCCCCGCCGGTTTATACCTCGAGGGCGTATTTGCCGGGGGGCATCTTGCGATTGGAGAACACGGAGGGGACTGCTTATGTACATATCAGCGGGCGGAAAATTTTTTTTCCAGAAAGTTTGAAGAAGTAATAAAAACTAATTACCTTGACCCAAAAAGTAATGGAAATATTTTTGGTTTCGGCATTGGTAATGGTGGGGCTGTTGCTGCTGTTGGCAGAGTTCATCTTTATTCCCGGGACAACGATTGCTGGATGGCTGGGCTTGCTTTTTTCGCTTGTGGGTATTTTCTTTGCCTATCATTATTTCGATGCCCAAACGGGGACATTGGTATTGATGGCTACGGTACTCTCGTCGGTAGGCATGGGCTACTATGGTTTGCGTTCGGGAACGTGGCGGCGTTTTGCCTTGCACGACACCGTTTTTGGTAAGGCAACGCTACTGGAAGAACACTTGCGCGTGGGGCAGGAAGGTCGCACGATTTCGGCTTTGCGTCCGTCGGGGCGTGCCGTTTTCGATCAGACGACCTGTGAAGTCCGTACCGAGGGGACGTTTCTGGAAAGCAATACCCCGGTGCGCATTACACAAATCAATGGACAAAAAATTTACGTAACTTCTACTCTCACTTCACTTTGATCACAATACTATGGGTGCAGACCTGATTACCTTTTTGGTTATTTTCCTTTTGCTGGGCATCGGTGTTGCCTTTTTTCTGTATTTTGTACCAGTAAATCTCTGGATAACAGCGGTTTTTTCGGGGGTAAGGATCAGCATCCTTGATTTGGTCTTTATGCGGGTACGAAAAGTGCCGCCCGGGGTGATTGTACGTGAACTCATCACGGCGACCAAAGCCGGATTAAAAATTACGACTAACGACCTTGAAACCCACTATCTGGCCAACGGAAACGTCCCTTCTGTCGTGCGTGCCTTGATCTCGGCCGACAAAGCCAACATCCAGCTCTCTTTCCAGCAGGCTGCCGCCATAGACTTAGCCGGACGCGATGTCCTGGAGGCCGTCCAGATTTCGGTGAATCCCGAGGTCATCAACACCCCACCCGTAACGGCGGTAGCCAAAGACGGTATCCAGCTTATCGTGAAGGCTCGTGTTACGGTGCGTGCCAACATTGAGCAACTCGTGGGTGGCTCCCGTGAGGAAACCATCCTGGCGCGTATCGGGGAGGGTATCGTTACCTCCATCGGTTCGGCTTCCTCCCATGCCAGCGTCCTCGAAAACCCCGACCGCATCTCCAAAGTTGTCCTCGAAAAAGGCTTAGATGCCGGTACAGCCTTTGAAATCCTTTCCATCGACATCGCCGACATCGACGTAGGCAAGAACATCGGCGCCGAACTCCAAATCGACCAAGCCAAAGCCGACCTCAAAGTAGCCGAAGCCAAAGCCGAAGAACGCCGAGCCATGGCCGTAGCCGTAGAGCAAGAGATGCGTGCCAAAGCACAGGCAGCCAAAGCAAAGGTTATCGAATCCGAAAAAGATGTACATCTAGCCCTTGCCGATGCCTTGCGCTCCGGGCGTATGGGGGTCATGGATTACTACAAGATGGAAAACCTACTCGCCGACTCGGCCATGCGCCATTCTATCGCCGAACATGACCAGCCCATCAAGAAAAAAGATGACGAAGAGGGACATTAAGAGCAAGTAAAAAATACCGGCAGGGTGTCTGACCACTACCGGTGATTTGCTACACTGTTTTTGGGGCATCAAACCAAGCCGAATGCGTCTTTACGCGGGCTTTGAGTTCGTGGAGCATAAAGTACATCCCAAAGTAAGCTCGGTTGAGGTACATGGCGTGGCGTGAGCCTCTGGCTTTGGTGGAGTTACGAAACTCTTCTAGCTGTGCAATTTTTTCACCGAAAGCATTGAGTTCGGCAAAGTATGCTTTGTCTCCGAAGTCAAAGATTTCTTGCTCAAAGGGACGGGTTGTCAGGTCAAGCATCTGGGTAAAGATCGCCGAGAAGAAGGCTTCCTGCTCCGGGGTGTCGTCTTCGAGGATGAACTGCAAGCCCAAAAAGACCTCCCGCCGCCGGGCATCGTCGTTGAGTAAGGCGCGATCAATGACCTGAAAGTGTTGTTGGTAGTAGTCCTGAGGGATGACTTTGACACAACCAAAATCAATAACGCCTACCGTGCCATCGAGGCGCAGCAAGAAGTTGCCCGGATGTGGGTCGGCGTGAACTTCTTTGAGGGTGTGCATCTGATAATCATAGAAATCCCACAGTGCCTGCCCGATGCGATCACAGGCTTCCTGCGAAGGGTTGGCTTTCATGAAGTCGTCCAGGTGCATACCCTCGAGCCATTCCATGGTCAGGACACGGGAGGAGGAGTACTCGGGATAGTACGTCGGGAAGACGAGATCGGGAAGATGTGCTGCTGCCTTCGTGATGCGCAGGGAGCGTTCGAGTTCGAGGCGGTAGTCGGTTTCGGCTACCAACATATCCTCGACTTCTTTCATGTACAGGTTGAGTTCGCTTTCGTTGAGGCGCATCAGTCGTCGGGCAAAGGGCTTGACCATCTGCAAATCTGATCGGACGCTTTCGGCCACGCCCGGGTATTGCACCTTAACGGCAAGGGTTTTTCCGTCTTTGGTGGCCTGGTGTACCTGCCCGATGGAGGCCGCATTGACGGCTTCTTTGGTGAAGGTCTCGAAGAGTTCGGTGGGCGACTTATCAAATTCCTTTCTGAACGTTTTGACAACCAGAGGATAAGAGAGCGGAGGCACCGAGTGTTGGGCCATCTTGAAGCGTTCGGTATATTCAGCCGGTAGGGTGTTCTCGCTCATGGAGAGCATCTGGGCTACTTTGAGCGCACTACCTTTGAGTTCGCTCAACGAGTCGTAGATGTCCTCGGCATTGGCACGGTCAAGATCGGCCTGGGTGAGGTTTTTGTCTGTAATTTTTTGGGCGTAATGCTTGACATAGTTACGCCCTACTTTGGCGCCCGTCTTGACAAATCGTGCGGCACGCTGTACCTTAGAACTGGGAATACTTTCGGCAACTTTACGCTCCTTAGACATAGATGGATTATCGGTTTTGAAAGAAAAATTTTACAAAGTCAATCGTAGAATCAGCTACGTTACGCCCGAGCAAGTCCATCGCAAAATTGACGGCTTTCTCGATGGCGGCATCGGTGTTTTCAAAGTTAGGGCTTTGATCCTTGACCCAGAACTTGATGAGGTAATGGGCTTCTGTCCAGAGCAAATCGGGATAACGCTCACTAAAAAAGGCTCTTGGCTCGATCTCGTCGCGTACAATACCCTCGTCGATCAAGTCGCGGGCATACTCCCGAAATTTGTCTTTGAAGGTATCCAGGGTTCCTTTGGGTAGTCCGTGGGCGGTACTTCCGACCAAAAAGCTACGATTTTCTTTGAGGCGTTCGACGAGTGTATAAAAAAACGAAAGTAACTTTTCGCGGACGGTATATTCGGCATAGACATCCTCGGCTTCGATCTGTTGGAGGGTTTGCTCAAAATAATCTCCCCAAATTTCTTGCTCTATCTGCAAAAAAGATGTATATTCGGCATAGAATGTTTTTTCATCCTTGCCCATCTGTTGCGTGAGTTTAAAAACAGAAGCGGGAGCTTCCCCGTGTTCACGGACATACTGGATGTAAGCTTGCTTGAGTTGTTCTTTCATTAGCACAATGGTTTTGTTCTTCAAAACGCATTGCCTTAGTTCCTTGTTTAGAAAACGGATGAAAACAAATAAAAACATATCACTTTTTCCTCTATGAGCAAACTGATCGACATTGCCTCTGCTGAAATCGGTGTAGAAGAAATTGTGGGTGAGCAGCATCACCCCCGCATCCTGCAATATGCACACGAAGCCGGATTTGATTGGGTAACCAGCGATGAAACGCCCTGGTGTAGCATCTTCTTGAACTGGGTGGCACACAAAGCCGGCTACCCGCGTACCCACGATGGGCGGGCCCGATCCTGGCTCAAGGTAGGACAGCCTGTACAAGAACCACAGCCTGGGGATGTTATCCTGGTGGGCAATAACGGCGATCCCGAAAAAATTTATCACGTTGGTTTGTTTACGGGCTTTACCGCCGACGGGCAGCAGGTCTTTTGTCTGGGCGGCAACCAAACCAACCGCGTCTCGATTACGCGCTACTGGCGCAAGAACATCGTAGGATACCGTCGCCTGGCTCCGCTGGATGTACCCCTCGATGCTACGGAGAAAAAAAATCCCGCTGCATCCCCCGAAGCCGCCAGCCCTGACAGCGATCAGCAAACAGCCCCTGCCAAAACACCGCCTCCGCCCCCAGCCCAGGACATCGAAAAAAACATCCTAGCCATCACCAACTGGCTACTCTCCAACCAGCGCATCCAGTATGGCAGCCGAGGCGAAAAAGTACGCGGCTTACAGATTGCCCTCAACCGCCTGGGATACAGGGCCGGTCCCGAGGATGGCATCTTTGGTGCCGTAACGGAGACGGCACTCAAAGAGTTCCAAGCCGATCAGGGTATCCGCGTTACGGGGAAACTCACACGCCGTACCCGTCGGCTGCTCAAAAAAACACTTTGAGCAACCAAAAGAAAGGAGGACTACGCGGTAGGAAATGCAGATCGAAAATATACCCATTACTCTTCTTTTTGGAGAGAGTTGTTGTCCAGCTTGCGGCGTTCGATCTCAAAGCGGCGGTTAAATTCTTTTTTTCTGATAGCAGGATCATCTGAAAATCGTTCTCCATCAAGACTCAGATCATTTATATCCACACCGTTTACTTCGAGTAGAATTTTACGGCGCAACGCTTTTTCTTCTTTTGTATAATTATTCTTCATAATCAATAACGGTATATTGATGCCCTAGCTTCATTAATAAATAAATGGCAATTTCGTCCTCATCGCTCCCAAACTGACCTTTAAAATCATTTTCATAAATATCATCTACCATATCTAAGAAGTCATCAAGACTGTTTACCCAAAAATCCCCTTTCCTTTTAAAGGATATAATTTGTTTATTGTTTGATGTAACTAAACGCATCTCTGCGTAATTGTCTTTGATAGTAGTAACGATGTCGGAAATACTAAAGTTATCTTTATTTATCCAATTTTCGTTAGGCGGGTGATTGTGAGTAATGACCAAATTTTTTAGAACACTACGATCATTAAGTTTAAAACCTGCTTGACGGTGTGTTCCTATTGCCCGATATATCTGTATTCCTTTCTGGTTAAAAGCATAAGCGTACTCAATAGGCTTTCCGTAAATACTGCGTTCGGCTTCGTTTAGGGTTTTACCATCAAGGGGCAGCAAACTAAAGGCGTTTTTATCGTCATTTTGCGCCTTGGCAGCAAGGGCGTTCACATTGTTTCTATGATTTAGACTAGCCTTGTAATACGGATGCTTCTCAGGAAAGAGTACGCCTTGCTTTGCGGTGTTGGCACGAAAAATTGGCTTTAGCTCTTTACCTTCCCATATGCCTTCGCCCTCGGGCTTGGGCGTGATTGGAGTATCTACAGGCTCCCGAACGACCGTGCAGCGGCATTACCGCGCAAGAACTCCGCGATGGACATTCGTTTTTTGCCCGCCGGCTGGAGGGTGTGGATAGCCAGGAAGCCATCCCGAGTACGGATGTATAAGAAAGTTTTGTTATCGCTGACGGGGGTTCCGGGCAAAAGGGCATCGCCCGAGGGATGCACGGATAAGGGCAAGACCTCCGTCAAGAAGACCTTGCAGTTGGGGGAGGGGATCGCCATACGGGCGGCTGGATAGGGGGCCAGCCCACGGACGAAGTTATGGATGTCGATGGTGGGTTGGTTCCAGTCGATTTGGCACGTCTCGGTAAAGATTTTGGGGGCAGGCTTGTAGTCTTCGGCTACAAGAGGCTGTGGAATAGCTTGATAAGTGCCTTGTGCGATGGCATCGAGGGTGCGCACGACGAGTTTGGCTCCGGCTTCGGAGAGGCGGTCGTGGAGCGTGCCGGCGTTGTCGTCGGAGTAGATGGGATGTTTTTCCTGGAGGAGTAGATCGCCGGTATCTATTTTTTGTTCCAAAAAGAAAGTCGTCAGTCCGGTTTCGGTTTCGCCGTTGATGATCGCCCAGTTGATGGGGGCCGCACCTCGGTACTGGGGCAGGAGCGAAGCGTGTAGGTTGAACGTCCCGATGCGGGGCATCTGCCAGACCACACGGGGGAGCATCCGAAAAGCCACCACCACTTGCACATCCGCTTGGAGGGCTTGCAAGTCTGCTAAAAAACCTGGGTCTTTGAGGCGTTCGGGTTGCAAAAGCGGTATGCCATGCCGTAAAGCGGCTTCCTTGACGGGAGAGGCCCGCAACTGATGCCCGCGCCCCGCTGGACGATCCGGAGCCGTGATGACAGCCGCCATCGTATAGCCCGCCGACAACACCGCCTCCAGGCTCGGGACGGCAAAAGCGGGCGTTCCCATGAAGACAATCCGTAGGTTCTTTTCTTCTTTTGGTTGCATAGCCGCAAAGATAAACGTCCGTTTGAAACTTTAACGCCCTTTCCGTACTTTTGTCTAGGTATCTATCAACCCACACCATGACCAAGACGACGACCGCGCCCGATATCCAAAACCTTTTCGATCGACAAAAAAAGAACCGTATCCGAGTAGGACGACAGGAAATAAAGACCCGTATCGAAAAACTTAAAGCACTCCGACGTGCCGTTTTAGCTCATCAAAGCCAAATCCAGACTGCCTTACACGCTGACTTCCGCAAGCATCCAGGCGAAACCAACCTCTCGGAGATATTTCCCGTTACCAACGAAATCAAACACACCATCGAGCATCTCGAGGACTGGGCCCGCCCCAAAAAAGTAGCCGCTCCTCTGCCCCTGATTGGCTCCAAGTCGTACATCCTGACCGAACCCAAAGGCGTTGTCCTGATTATCGCCCCCTGGAACTTCCCCTTCAACCTTACCTTGATGCCCTTAGTATCGGCAGTAGCAGCCGGCAACTGTGCCATTTTGAAACCTTCCGAGTTTACGCCACATACCAACAGAATACTTAAAATTATCCTCAAAGGTATCTTTGAAGAAGACGAAGTAGCCATCGTGGAGGGAGCCGCCCAGACGGCTCAAGAGCTGCTCAAGCTCCCCTTCGATCACATCTTCTTTACGGGTAGCCCACGGGTAGGTAAGATTGTGATGCGAGCCGCTGCCGAGCATTTGAGCTCGGTTACTTTGGAGTTGGGCGGAAAGTCGCCCGTGATTGTGGATGAGACAGCCGATCTGGCCGATGCCGCCAAAAAAATCACCTGGGGTAAGTTCATCAACAACGGACAAACCTGTATTGCCCCTGACTACCTCCTCGTTCATGAGTCTCTGGCCAGCCAACTTGTAGAGGCTATGCGCCACCAAATTGAGGTTTTTTATGGAGCCAGCGAAGCCGAACGCCAGCAGTCGCCTTCCTATGCCCGTATCATCACGGAGCGGCATTTTGAACGCCTGCACCAACTCCTCCAAGATGCCGAAAAAGAAGGGGCCCGCGTCCCTGTCGGAGGACATACCAACGCCGAGGATCGCTACATCGAACCAACCATCCTGACCCATGTTGCGCCCACTTCGGACATCATGCAAGAAGAGATTTTTGGGCCCCTGCTACCCGTCCTGACCTACAAAGAACTCGGAGAAGCCATACATTTCATTAACCAAAAGGAAAAACCCCTTGCCCTTTACGTCTTCAGCAACAACCGCAAGACCACCAATACCATCCTGGCTTATACCTCTGCCGGCGGCACTTGTGTCAATGATGTGGTCGTACATTACTTCCAATCCAATTTGCCTTTTGGAGGCGTAAACAACAGTGGTATAGGCAAATCGCATGGGGAATACGGCTTCAAGGCCTTCTCCAACGAACGCGCCGTACTCGAGCAGTCCTTCAAGTACAGCGCGCCCCAACTCATGTACCCGCCTTACACGGATGAAGTCGAGAAGGTGATTGATTTTGGAGTAAAGTTCTTGTAGTATTTAGATCAAACCGAAGTTATGTCAGATTCTTTGGATCATCTCAACGAACCGCAACGCCAGGGTGTACTTAATACCGAAGGCCCCACCTTGATTATCGCCGGTGCAGGATCGGGTAAAACCCGTGTCTTGACGTATCGGATCGCACATCTGATGCAAAAAAACGTACCGGCACATCAGATTCTGGCCTTGACCTTCACCAATAAGGCAGCCCGACAGATGCAAGAGCGCATCGCCGCCGTCGTGGGGGAGCAGTCGGCGCGGTATCTTTGGATGGGAACGTTTCACTCCATTTTTTCGCGGCTCCTGCGCATCGAGGCACATCACCTGGGCTATGACCGTAACTTCACCATCTACGATACCGACGACTCGGTCTCGCTCCTGCGGACGATCATCAAAGAGAACAACCTCGACGATAAAGTTTATCCACCCAAAGCCGTCCTGGGGCGCATCTCTAACGCCAAGAATCGCCTCGTTTCCTGGCAGGAGTACAACCGCAAACCCATCTATGCCGAGCAAGATCAGCAAGCCAAACGCCCCGAAGTCGGGCGTATCTATCGCCTTTATGCCCAGCGATGTAAGCAAGCCAATGCGATGGATTTTGATGATTTGCTTTTTGAAACCAACGTACTTTTTAGAGATCATCCCGAGGTATTGCAAAAATACCAAGACAAATTTCGATACGTACTCATCGACGAGTTTCAGGACACAAACCTGGCTCAATACCTGATCGTGCGGCGCATCTCCGAAAAGCATCGCAACATCTGCGCCGTCGGCGATGATGCCCAAAGTATCTACGCCTTTCGGGGGGCAGACATCCAAAACATCCTCAATTTTGAGCGTGATTATCCCCAACTGACGACGATCAAGCTCGAGCAAAACTACCGCTCTACCAAAACCATCGTCGCGGCAGCCAACAAAATCATCGGCAACAACCAGGATCAACTCCAAAAAAACGTCTGGACGGACAACCAAAACGGCGAAAAAGTAGAGGTCTTCAAGGCCACCACCGACATCGAAGAAGGCCGCCTGGTATCCACGTCTATCTTTGAGCAAAAGACCCAAAAAGGACTGATATACAGCGATTTTGCTATCCTTTATCGCACCAACGCCCAGTCGCGGGCCATGGAAGAATCCCTCCGACGGCTCAACATCCCGTATCGTGTTGTGGGCGGGCTTTCGTTTTATCAGCGCAAGGAGATCAAGGATTTGGTCGCTTATTTTCGCCTGGTCGTCAATCCCAACGATGAGGAGGCATTTAAACGCATCATCAATTTGCCTAAACGCGGAATCGGTGGGACGAGCGTCTCCAAAATCCTGCTGGCCGCCCAGGCACAGCAAGTGCCTTTGTGGCAAATTCTACAACATGTTGAGAAGTATCTCCCCGGGCGTATCGGCAATGCCGTCAGCGATTTTGTGGAGATGATTGCGCTCATGCAGAAATCCCTCGACAAGAAAAACGCCTTTGAGGCAGCCAGTTACATCGCCAAGCAGTCGGGTTTGCTCAAAGCCCTCTTCGACGATCAGACCATCGAAGGACGTACCCGATACGACAACGTCCAGGAACTCCTCAACGCGGCCCAGTCTTTTGTCGAAAAACAACAACCCGAAGAGGGACAGGGACTTGCAGACTTCTTACAGGAGGTTTCTTTGCTCACTTCGGCCGACCAAACCGACGAAAACGACGATGCCGTAACCCTGATGACGATCCACTCGGCCAAGGGTCTCGAGTTTAAGCACGTCTATTTGGTGGGCTTGGAGGAAGACCTTTTCCCATCTTCACGCATGATTGCGAGCCGAAGCGAACTCGAAGAGGAACGCCGCTTGTTTTATGTGGCCATCACCCGAGCCGAACGCCGCCTAACGCTTTCTTATGCCCTCCAACGCTATCGCTTTGGGAGCTTGCGCCCCTGCGAGCCAAGCCGTTTTTTGTTTGAGATGGATCCCAACTTACTAACACTCCAAGCATTTGCACCACAAGAAGAGCCAATGACCAATTTTGTCCGCAAAAAAGCCCAAGAGCGCAAGACAGCATCTGCTCCTCCCGCAGCGCATACCCCTTCGGCAAAGTTCAGACCTGCCCAGCCCTCCGAAATCAAAGCCCACATGCGGGTAGAGCATCTCAAGTTTGGACTGGGTAATGTCCTCAAACTCGAAGAGACACCTAACGGAAAAGCCGCGAAAGTACGCTTTGATAAGTTTGGTGAAAAAACGCTCCTTTTAAGTTTTGCTAAGTTGAGTATTGTCTAGGACGAAATTGTGTACCTTGCACGTTAAACTATTGGACTGAAATCCAAAGACCATGGCAAAAGAATTAAAAATCGGTATTCTTGCAGCGGTTGTGATCGTGTTGTTTTACTTTGGGATGAGTTTTTTGAAGGGCAGCGATGTCCTGTCATCCTCCAAAAAGTACTATGCCGTTTATTCCAACATTGATGGCTTAGCTACCTCTAATCGTGTGATGGTCAATGGCTATGCCATCGGGCTGGTCAGTGATATACGGGTGCTTTCGCGCCCCAAAAATCCCATTTTAGTCGAAGTTACGATCAACAGCAAAGTACGGATCGGGAAGCAAACCGTAGCCGTCCTGGGTGATGATGGACTGGTCGGTGGAAAGATCATCAACCTCGATATTGATGCCCTCGGAACCGAAGCAGCAGAAGGGGATACGCTGGCTACTGCTGTTGAGAGCGGCTTGATGGCGATGCTCTCCGAGAAAGCCGGACCGCTCACACAATCCCTGGATACCACCTTTGCCCAACTCAATGCCTTACTACGTGAGTACCAAGGCACGAGCGAAAAAGTAAACGCGCTCCTGGAAAGTGCCGATCAGACCTCCCGTACTTTTAATGCCGTCTTGCAACAAAACCAGACCAGCCTCCAAACCATTTCGACCAACCTAGCCCAGCTCTCGACCCAACTCATCGAGACGGAAAAGCAACTCACGCCCCTGCTCGAAAAAGCTGCCGTCATGACCGATTCCATCAACGCCCTGCCGCTGGGCAGCCTCATGGCCCGTACCGAGACAAGCCTCGAGGCAGTCAATCAGACCCTCAACCTCTTGCAAAGCGGACAAGGCAGTGCCGGAAAATTGCTCACCGAAGACTCCCTTTATCAATCTTTGCAACAAACGCTCATAGATTTGGATAAATTGCTGGTCAATTTTAGAGAACAACCCAAACGATATGTGCATTTTTCCGTTTTTGGTAAACGAGACAAACCCGAAAAGAAGCCCTAAAAAACACCCAATCCTATGCTCACAGAAAGTGAATTAGTTGCCTTGATGGAAGACCAACAGGTCATTGATGCCATGCACCTGCTCAAAAAAGACTTCACCGATGCCGAAGCGAAGTTTACCGATTTGAGCGACGATGATTTTATTGCCCTTGTCTTGCTGGCCCCATCGGTGGGCGTGGCCCTGGCCAACGGCAGCATCAGCCTCTTTGAGGAGTTGAGCCTCAACAAGAAAGCGCGTAGCCTCTCCCGCAAGAGCTATTTTCTCAAACGCGATCCCCTGGCACATGCCCTCAAGTACCTGATCCAAAATTTTGATAAGTGGGAAGACCGCTTCTACGAACTCATCCGCTTGACCATGTTCGCGACCCTGGGCAAAAACAAAGTGTTTTGGGAGGCGTTTCAGCACCCCAATTCCGCCGAGGGTGATCTGGCGACGGACTTGCTCAATGCTCCTTATATCTTTGTCAAGCTCGTAACCTTTTTGTTTCTCGAAGAGGAAAACGATACGATCACGCGGCGGAGCATCTCACAGATAGAGTACGACAAGATTGTCGAAATTGGAAAACGCCTTGAGCTAGGACACGTGCCTGTGTTTGGATCGTTTTTGGAAGGCTTTGATGTCCGATGACCTCCCGAAGCCTTCTGGATACGGATGCTTTGCCCTGGCTCTTTGCAGGGGAGACGCTATTTTATGCGGAACCCCAGCACCAGGCGGTGGAGGAGTTGCTGGCAGCGGATACACGCCCCCAGGTTTGGGTGCAGACCTTGCCCGAAGGTGAGGTGCTGGAGATGCTCACCAAGCTGCTCCAAGCCCTGGAGCTATCCCTGGATCAGGTACGCCTCCTGATAACCCCCGACGAAAACAAGCCGACGCATATCTTGCATTTTGGGGCAGAGACCCCCGATTACCTTTGGCAGATGCGCCAGGATAGCCGCTATCTGGCCGCCCATTCCTTGGAGGAGATCGCGGTGCAAGTGCCTCTCAAACGCAGGTTATGGGCCGCCCTCAAAGATGAATCTTTTTTGGAATAGTTTTTGACTTTTTGAAAGCCATGCAACTGACCATCAAGACCCGTGTAAAGGGCGATCCCAAGCAAGTATTTGCCGGATTTGATCGCCAACTCTTCGAGGCTTTATCGCCTCCCTTTCCGCCTGTTCGTGTGATTGAGTTTGGGGGATGTCAGGCGGGAGCGCGGGTAGCCCTCGAACTCAACTTCTTGTTTTTTAAGCAGTCCTGGGTGAGTGTGGTTACCAAAGAGGGTTTCCTTGATGGCGCACCTTTCTTTGTTGATTGTGGGGAGGAGTTGCCCTTTTTCTTGTCAGACTGGATGCACGAGCATCGGGTAGAGCCTGATCCACAACGTGCCAACACCTCCCTGATCGTGGATGCGATCACGTTCCAAACGCCCTCCTGGCTGCCCGAGTGGTTGCTGGCACCGGCGATGTGGGCGCAGTTTCTCTACCGCAAACCTGTCTATAAACGTTACTTCGCCCAAAAACACGCATGAGCCAACAGCCAACAGTATTCGATCAGGCAGCCTTCGGCGATATGGAAAAGATGTTCCACCGCAACTTCTTCAATGCCCTGGCGGGCTTCAAGAGCGTAAATCTTGTCGGGACGCGCAGCCTGACCGGGCAAACCAACCTAGCCATCTTTAGCCAAATTTTTCATGTCGGGGCAACGCCACCGCTCATGGGGCTACTCGTGCGCCCACATACCACCGACCGACATACCCTCGAAAACATCCTCACGACGCAAGCCTACACCTTCAACCACATCTTGCCCGAGTTCTACGCCCAAGCCCACCAGACCAGCGCACGCTACCCCCGCGATCAGTCCGAGTTTGCGGCCGTGGGCCTGACAGAGGCGTACTCCGAAAACCCAACCCTAACGGCACCTTACGTACAAGAATCTGCCGTACAGATCGGACTTGAGCTAGCCGAGCGGCACGACTTGACCATCAACGGCACCGTGCTACTCATCGGATATGTCCGAGAGGTGCGCCTTCGTCCGGGTATCGTATGTGCAGATGGTTTCCTGGATTTGGAGGCGGCACAAAGCGTAACTTGCGCTGGACTAGATAGCTACCATACTACCCAACGTCTGGGTAGGCTGGCTTATGCCAAGCCTAATCTCCCACCTCGTCCGATCCAGGACTAGACAACGCCTCAAAACTTAATCCCCCAAACCAGAATATCATCAATTTGTCGTTGCTCGCCCATCCAGGATGTGAGCGTCTGATCGAGGTGCTTCGCTTGCTCGGCTGTGGGCAGGTGTGCGATCTGGTGGAGATACTCGCGGAAGGGTTTTGATCTGAATTTGCGGTCTTCTTTGCCACCGATTTGGTCGGGGTAACCATCGGAGTACAAAAACAGCATCATCCCTGGCTCGACGGTGAGCTGGTGGGTGATGTAGTGCGGCGTTCTTCGCTCGGCTTGCCCACCGATTTCGTAACGGGATCCTTTGATGAGCTGCGGTTCCGCCCCGACGATGAAAAGCGGCTGTTTGGCATCGGCAAAGGCCAGTTGTTGGGTCTGGGGGTTATACCGACAAAGGGCGATAGTCATGCCGTCCTGGTTCTTGCTCTCCGATTGCCGCAAGGCCTGCTGTACGCCTGCGTGTAAGCCATGCAGAATTTGGGCGGGATCGTCGATGCCACTACGGATAAGCTGATGCAGTAAGTCATTGCCGATCATGGACATAAAAGCCCCCGGCACACCATGCCCGGTGCAATCTGCGACGGCAAAGAAAGCATGGCCGCCGTGTTGGGTAAAGAAATAAAAATCACCGCTAACGCCATCTCTTGGCCTAAAAAAGACAAAGTGATCCGCAAACGCCCGACGGATTTGTTCCGAAGTGGGCAACATTGCCTCTTGGATGCGTCTGGCGTAGTTGATGCTAGCCTTGAGCGATTGCGTTTTGCGTTCAATGTCTGCCTTCTGAAAATTGACCGTATCGAAGGCGGCGTTGAGTTCTTCGTTGAGTTGGTTGAGTTCCTGGTTCATGTTGGAGAGGGCCTGCGTGCGTTCCCTGACTTTCTGCTCCAGGAGTTTGGCTGAATTTTCTTGCAAGGCCAACGATTGGGCAATGACCCGCTCGCGCTCCTGGCGCATGAGCCGGTAGCGGTCGCTCAAAGCCAGTGCCAACAGAATGACCTCCGAGATGGCGCCGATTTCGGCACCGTGTTTTGTCCAAAAACTCGTGGGAAGAAGCCCACTGACATAGGTCGTGTAGGCCAGCCCACCAAAAATGTAAATTGCCCATGCCAAGACAAAAAAACGGGCGTAAGGATTGCCTTTGCGCCATACCCAGATGCCGCTAACCAGTAGCAGTACTGCCTGGACAGAAACGACTTTCGTCGTAGCACCCGGCCAAACATCCGACAGCCCCAGTGCGATACCGACAACGGCCAGCCCCATATTGATCCAGAGCAAGCGGTGCATCAGGGGAGCGTAGCGTTGTGTTTCGAGGAAAGACTGCGCAAAAAGCCCCGTAAAGATGACCACCATCCCCGCTAAGGCACGCGCCCCGTAGGCATTGATGATCGGAAATTGAGCCAAGAAAACCTTGAACGCAAAACCCGAAATAAAAGATGAAAGCAGTAGGGTTGCCAGGATAGAGCCGATATAGTAGATATAGCTCCGCTCCCGCAAGGTATAGAAAATGAATAAGTTGAAGAGCATCATCACGAGTAGCCCACCAAAGTACAGCCCATAAAATAGGTCATGGTAGCGCGTCGCGGAGGCATAGCTTTCTGTTTGCTCCAGGAAAAGCGGCAATACCATGGGGCTTTTGTTTTGGAAGCGCATAAAAAAACGGCGTTCCTGCCCCGAAGGCAAGTCCAGATAGACCGTCGGCCAGACGTGGTCGGTGTCCCAGGATGAAAACGGGTAGCGGTTGCCAAACTTACGCTCCTGCCAGGAGCCATCCGGCTGCTGGGCGTATAGGGTGATGTCTTCTAGCAGTGCCGTCTTGATGTAAAGTAGCCAGGGAAGGTCGGTGCTACTTTGGAGCCGAAAGCTAACCCAGATGACATCCGAAGTAAAGCCAAAGTTGAGTTGGCGATCCTGGACGGGCAAAAAATTTGTCCAGAACTCGGCCTGACGCACTTCGGCGAAACCGCGATCTCTTTGCTCATCCACAAAATACCAACAGGCACCCTCTAGCGCGTATCGCTCCTCCGTTGCCTCCAACAGCAAAACCTCCTGGGCTTGTAAGGGAAACACAAAAAATAGCCATAGCCAGACAAACTGTTTGTAGAATACTTGCTTGTGCATCTCCAAAGGTAAAAAAATACGTAAAAATGCTCACCATCTTTTTTGCAATCCCAAAGAAAAATATTTAGCTTGCTTGCCATACAGAACTTTTCATTACCAAACACCCTAGACACCAAACACTATGACCATGCAGCGTATCTTTGATATTATTGATCTTCAGGTAGAGAAATATGCCCTCCCTGATGCCCTCAACCGCAAGACGAGCAAAGGCTGGCAGGCTTACAGCTCGACCGATGTCCGCCAAATCGTCAATCAAATCAGCGGTGGCTTGCTCAACCTGGGGGTTCAGAAAGGCGACAAAATAGCCATCGCCTCCTCCAACCGTCCCGAGTGGAACCTGGTCGATTTGGGTGCGCAGCAGATTGGTGCCATCAGCGTACCGATCTACCCTACCATGAGCCTCGAAAACTATGCCTATATCTGCAAACACGCCGAGGTAAAGATCGCTTTTGTGGAAGATCAGCCGCTGTACGACAAAATATTTGAGGCCACCAACGACTATCCCCTCCAGGACATCTTCACTTTTGAGCAACTGCCCGAGGTCAAATATTGGCAAACCATGTTGGAGACCAATCCCAACATCTCCAAGATCGCCTCCTGTAAAGATCAAGTAACCGCCGATGACCTCCTGACGATCATCTACACCTCCGGCACAACAGGCACGCCCAAGGGGGTCATGCTCACCCACCGGAACATCATCACCAACCTGATGGATGTCGATGAGCGCGTACCGGGTAAGCGCGGAGCTTCGCGGGTGTTGAGCTTCCTGCCGCTGAGCCATATTTTTGAGCGAACGGGTGTTTATGCGTTTATGTACATGGGTTTTGGCATCTATTACGCCGAAAGCATGGAAAAGATTGCCGACAACATCAAAGAAGTCAAGCCACATTTCTTTGATACCGTCCCTCGTCTGCTCGAAAAAATCTACGATAAAATCATGGCTAAGGGCGAAGAAGCCGGCGGAATCAAAAAGTGGCTCCTCAACTGGGCCGTTCAGATTGGATTGGAGTATGAGCCGCATCTCTCTATGCCCGTCTGGAAAGCCATCCAACTGGACTTAGCCCGAGCGATTGTATTCAAGAAATGGCGTGAAGCCCTGGGCGGTAACATCGAGACGATATTTGTGGGGGGGGCTGCCCTCCAGCCACGTCTGGCACGGGTCTTTTGGGCGGCCGAAATCCCCGTTTGTGAAGCCTACGGACTCACCGAAACCTCCCCTGGCTTAGCCTCCTGCCTACCCACTCCTAAGGGTATGCGTGCCGGTACGGTGGGTTTTCCCTTCGGACACGTCCAGATCAAGATCGCCGAAGATGGCGAAATCCTCGCCAAAGGCGATAGCATCATGCAGGGCTACTACAAAGAACCCGAAAAAACCAATGAAGTCCTCAAAGATGGCTGGTTTCATACGGGAGATATTGGTATGTTCACCGAAGGGGGCTTCCTCAAAATCACGGATCGCAAAAAAGAGATGTTCAAGACCTCCGGCGGCAAGTACATCGCCCCGCAAGTCATCGAAAACAAGCTCAAAGAATCTTATTTCATCGAGCAAGTGATGGTGGTGGGCGAAGGAAAGAAGTTTCCCTCGGCACTCGTTGTCCCGAATTTTGAGGCCGTCAAGAGCTGGGCCACCGAAGTTGGATTGCGCTTTGAAAGCCCAGCCCAGGTTATCAAGGAACCGAAGTTTCTCCAAAAAATGGAACAGGAAGTGAAAGCCTCCAACGAAGGGCTAGGTAGCTGGGAGCAGATCAAAAAGTTTGTCTTGCTGCCCGAACTGTGGAGCATCGAGGGTGGTGAACTCACGCCCAAGATGAGCCTCAAACGACGAGTGATCCTGGAGAAGTTTACCGCCCAAATCGAAGAACTTTACCAGCAGCCCAAAGCCCAAACAGCAAAGACCTAAGCCCAACACACACACCCACGATTGCCCAAATGGGTGTATCGTGGGTGTGATGATGATTAAGTGAGCAGTAGCAGGACTTTGCTTAGGCTTCGGCAGATTCCTTTTGGAGCGTTCCACGCAAGGCACGCGGAATCACGATGCTTGCCAGAGATACATCTTTGCTGGTCAAGATTTCGTAGTTCTCGGCCTTGACCTCTTTTACTTTGATGGACTTGCCCAAATCCAATGCCGTTACATCGACTTCGATGACCTCCGGCATGTCTTTCGGAAGGGCTTTGACGCGCACGTACCGCACTTTGGGCATCAAGTCGCCGCCACGCTCAACACCCTTAGCGCGTCCGATGAGCTTGATGGGAATATCCATCTTCACTTTTTTGTCGGCCTTGAGTTTGAGGAAATCAGCGTGCATGATGATCTCATTGACGGGATGAAATTGCGTTTCTTGCAAGATGGCTTCGTGAATATCGCCTTCGATGTCGATGCGAACTTTACAGGCATCGGGAGAGTACACGAGTTCGCGAAAGAGAATCATCGGTGTATAAAAATGAATCGTTTCGTTGGTGCCGTATAGCACACACGGAACGTGGCCTTCCTGACGGAGGGCGTTGGCGGTCTTTCTGCCTAGATCGTGGCGGTAATACCCAATAATATCAACCGTTTTCATGCGTCAAAATAAGAGTTGCGGTGTAGAATCTTTTGGAAAAGGACTGCAAAGATCGTTTTATTTTTTTTCTATTCCAAGTTTTTGATGGTCTTATCGAACAAAAAGCCGCTGTGCAGCTGTTTGGGCGCGGAGAAGGGTTATTTTGTCTCTCCTTAAAATTGCTTAAACACGAAGGGTAATTCATTCCAAAGGTGTAATTTTGACTTAATGCGTGTGCAAAAAAAATATCTTTTGGTCGGTTATGCTTGGTGTTTTCTGGCGACGGCCTGCCTACAGGGGCAGTCGAGGCCAGAGGCGCGTCTGTATCAGCCGAGTATCAAGGTAGGTGAGGCGATGCCTTATCTGCTCGAGTGGACGCATGACCCCACCGATCTGGCATTTTTTCCGGATACGGGTCTGGTGGCTATTGCTCCGCTGGAGTGGCAGGGAAAGCGTTTTTTTCCGACCTCAACGCGGGAGGGTATCAGCACGGATTCGGTGCTGTACACCTTCACGACTTTTGCGTTAGATAGCGTGCAAGAGATACTTGTGCCGGTCTTGTTGCTGAATGGCCGTGGAGATACCCAACGCATTTATCCTAAGCCACTTAGCTTTTCGTTGCGCTATGCTTTTGCTTCGCTGGATACCTTGCAGCAGGCGGCCCAGCAGGGTCCGGCAGCGTTCTTGAAGTCCAATACGCGCTATGCACCGGTGAGGCAAGCGTTCAATACCCCTTACTGGATTGCCGGAACGCTGGTTGTTCTGGTTGTGGCCGCGTTGTTGTACGCAGCTTTCGGTAAGCGGATCATGGAGCAGTGGCAACGCCGTAGGTATCGGCGAGAGTACGAGCGATTTTTGGCGGGCTATAATGCCATCCTTGCCCAGGGGTTGGATAGCCCCCAGAAAGCCGGAGAAGCGCTGGCGCTCTGGAAGGCTTACCTTGAGCGGCTTCGCCAACGCCCCTATACCAGCTATACCGCTCGTGAAATTGCGGGACTGCATCCCGAGGCCCAGTTGCAGCAGCCCCTCAGGACGGTAGATCGGGCCGTTTATGGCCGCAAGATCGGCGATGATACCGAGCTTGCTTTTACGCATCTGCGCCAGTACGCTACGGAGGCATACCGTACTTCCCTCAACTTACGCTCCAAAGAAGATGTCTGATTGGCTATCACTCCATTGGTTTTCGGTGGCTCAACTGAAAAGCTACACCTGGGAGAGTCCTTTGTTTCTCTATGCGATTGCCTTTGTGCCGCTGCTTTGGCTCCTTCGTTGGGCCTTTCGGTGGGGGCGCAACCAGCAGTTGGAGGTGGCACTTTCGGCGCGTTATCTCCGCAACGATCCTATTACGTACTTGCGCCATCTGCCGAAGCTGTTTTTTAGCTTGTTTTTGGCTTTGGTTTTGGTGGCCCTGGCACGTCCACAGATCAACAACGAACGGGTAGAGCAGTGGTCGGAGGGGATTGATATTTGTCTGGCCCTGGATATTTCGGGATCCATGCAGATACAGGACTTTCTTCCCAACCGCCTGGAGGCTGCCAAGCGGGTAGCAAAGGAGTTTGTAGAGGGGCGTTTTCAGGATCGTATTGG
This sequence comes from Bernardetiaceae bacterium, assembly GCA_036822015.1. Taxonomy (GTDB): domain Bacteria; phylum Bacteroidota; class Bacteroidia; order Cytophagales; family Bernardetiaceae; genus DAISIL01. The sequence continues at coordinate 47,913 of DAISIL010000003.1, forward strand.
GGTGGTGATCTTTGCGGGTGATGCTTACTCCCTGGCTCCCTTGACGACGGACTACGAGCTGTTGATTTCTTACATCGAGAGTATCAATTTTAATATGATCCAAAGTGGCGGGACGGCCATCGGGAGCGCGCTTGCCGTCAGTACGAACCGATTGAGGGAGCAGGTGAGTTCTTCTAAGGTACTGATTTTGTTGAGTGATGGCGAAAATACAGCCGGTAGCATTGATCCCATCACGGCAGCAGAGATCGCGGAGGCTTACGACATCAAAATATACACCATTGGTGTTGGGCGCGACGGGCGCGTTCCGCAAGGCACGGATATTTTTGGGCAAACCTATTACGCCGAATCCAACCTGGACGAGACCGGACTCCGAAAGATCGCCCAGATTGGTCATGGAGAGTATTTCAGGGCCACCAACGAAGCCGCCCTGGCTAGCATCTTCGATCGCATTGATCGCTACGAGAAGACCGAAATCAAAGAAAACCGCTTTCAGGAGACCAAAGACTTTTACGAGCCTTATCTTTTTTGGGCTTTGCTTTTCTTTTTGATGTGGCTGGCATTCAAGAGTAGTTTTTTGATGAACCTACTCGAGGATTGAAAGGCAAGTAAAATGGATGCGTTAGCTTTCCAAAAAACGCTGCGTCATCGCTTCGGCTTCTTGGAGGCAAGTGTGGAGGTCATCGTTGAGCAAGATGGCATCAAAGGCAGGGGCGGTGGTCAGTTCGTCTTTTGCTTTTTGGAGGCGTTCTTTTAATTTTTGGTCAGATTCAGTTTTGCGCTGTTGGAGGCGTTGAGCTAGGGCTTCCAGGGAGGGTGGACGAATAAAAACCGTGTAGGCTCTATCCCCAAACTGGGCTTTGAGGTTGCGGGCCCCTTGTACATCCAGATCAAAGATGACGTGGTGGCCCGCATTCCATATCCGTTCGAGTTCGCTGTGGAGCGTGCCGTAATATAAGCCTTGATAAACTTCTTCGTATTCCACAAAATCGCCTGCCGCTGCACGGGCAAGAAAATCCTCCCGCGAAAGAAAATGATAAGCCACGCCCGATATTTCACCAGGGCGGGGTCTGCGCGTGGTGGCAGAAATCGAAAAATCCAGATGTTCAGGGAATTGGCGCAAGAGATGCTGCACAATCGTCGTCTTGCCAGCTCCCGAAGGAGCGCAAAAAATGAGTAATTTGCCGATAAACGCTTTAGGTGAAGCCAAGAGTGATGCCGCCGCCGATGATAGAAGGCAACAAAAGTACACATTTTTGCTTTTTTCATCAAAATAGTGTAGTTTTCCGATCAAAATAAATGCTTTTGTGATTTGTTGGGAGAAAACATTTTGCATCCACAGGCATTTAAATAAGTCAAATCCAGTATTAAACAAAAAACGGAGAACGCCCATGTTAAACGGAAAAGTGCCAGAGGGGCCGCTAGGTGAAAAGTGGACCCGCCATAAATTCAACATTCGTTTGGTCAATCCGGCCAACAAGCGCAAATATACCATCATCGTCGTCGGTACAGGCCTGGCAGGGGCATCGGCTTCGGCTACTTTTGCCGAACTAGGCTACAACGTAAAGACTTTTTGCTTCCAGGATAGCCCGCGTCGGGCGCACAGCATCGCCGCCCAAGGGGGGATCAATGCAGCTAAGAACTACCAAAACGATGGGGATAGTGTTTATCGCCTGTTTTATGATACCATCAAAGGAGGCGACTACCGCGCACGCGAAGGCAACGTACATCGTCTAGCCGAGGTGAGCGTCAATATCATCGACCAGTGTGTGGCGCAGGGCGTGCCTTTTGCGCGGGAGTACGGCGGAACGCTCTCCAACCGCTCTTTTGGTGGGGCTTTGGTATCCCGTACTTTTTATGCCAAAGGACAAACGGGACAGCAGTTGCTCCTGGGGGCTTATAGCGCAATGAGCCGTCAGGTAGCTGCCGGAAAAATCAAGCTCTATCCCCGTACCGAAATGCTTGATCTCGTGATGGTGGACGGCAAAGCTCGAGGTATCATCACCCGAAACCTCATCACGGGTAAGATCGAATCCCATAGCGCACACGCTGTTGTGTTGGCTACGGGTGGCTATTCCAACGTCTTTTTTCTCTCCACTAACGCCATGGGTTCTAATGCTACGGCTGCCTGGCGTGCGCACAAAAAAGGTGCGTATTTTGCTAATCCCTGCTATACCCAAATCCACCCTACGTGTATTCCAGTCTCGGGCGGCGGGCATCAATCCAAGCTCACGCTCATGTCCGAGTCGCTTCGCAACGACGGGCGCGTATGGGTGCCTAAGCGTGCCGACGACAACCGACCGCCAAGCCAAATCCCCGAAGAGGAGCGCGATTACTACCTCGAACGCCGTTATCCCACCTTCGGTAACCTCGTCCCCCGAGATGTGGCTTCCCGAAATGCCAAGTACGTCTGTGATGAAGGACGCGGCGTAGGACCCACCAAAAGAGCCGTTTATCTCGATTTCCGTGATGCCATCAAGCGCGACGGCGAAGATAAAATCAAGGACAAATACGGCAACTTGTTCGATATTTACAACCAAATCACGGATGTAAACCCCTACAAGGAACCCATGAAAATCTACCCTGCCCCTCACTACACCATGGGCGGACTTTGGGTGGACTATAACCTGATGACCAACATCCCCGGCTTGTATGCCATCGGCGAAGCCAACTTCTCGGATCACGGCGCAAACCGCTTAGGAGCTAGTGCCTTGATGCAGGGGCTGGCCGATGGGTATTTTGTCATCCCTTATACCATCGGCGACTATCTGGCCGCTGAAAAATACGACATCCCGACCGAAGATCATCCCGAGTTCAAGAAAGCCATCAAGGAAACGGAGGATCACATCAAAGACCTGCTCGGACGCAACGGCAACCGCACCCCCGATGACTTCCACAAAGAACTCGGCGATATTATGATCGAATACTGCGGAATGTCTCGTACCGAAGAAGGCCTGAAACTCGCCCGCCAGAAGATTCGCGACCTGCGGGAGGAGTTCCGTACCAACCTCAAGACCATCGGAACGAACGAAGAACTCAATATCACCCTCGAGAAAGCCAAGCGCGTCGAGGATTTCCTCGAACTCGGCGAACTTATGGTGGTTGATGCCCTGGATCGCAACGAATCCTGTGGCGGACACTTCCGAGAAGAGTACCAAACCGAAGAAGGAGAGGCACTCCGCGATGACGAAAACTACGCCTACGTATCTGCCTGGGAGTACGATCACAACAACGACAACGAAAACCCTAAGCTCCACAAAGAGGAACTGGTCTTCGAGAACGTCAAGCTCACCCAACGCAGCTACAAGTAATCCATTCAGCCAAATCAAAAAAACCTTTTTTCAGTCATGGAACCAAAAGGAAGAAACTATACCCTCAAAGTGTGGCGACAAAAAAACGCCACCGCCAAAGGCAAATTTGAGACCTACTCGGTCAAGGGCATCTCCCCGGATATGTCATTTCTTGAAATGATCGACTATCTCAACGAGCAGCTACTCCGCGATGGCACTGATCCTATTGCTTTCGATCACGACTGCCGCGAGGGCATTTGTGGGATGTGTAGCATGTATATCAACGGTCGTCCGCATGGCCCCAAAAACGCCATCACAACTTGTCAGTTGCACATGCGTTCGTTCAGCGACGGTGAGACGATTTATGTGGAGCCGTGGCGTGCCAAGGCCTTCCCTGTCGTAAAAGACGTAATGGTAGATCGCAGTGCTTTTGATCGGATCATCCAGGCAGGTGGTTTTATTTCTGTCCCGACGGGCAGCGCACCGGATGCCAACGAAATCCCGATTGGTAAGGAAGTCGCTGATGAAGCCATGAACGCCGCCACGTGTATTGGCTGCGGGGCTTGCGTGGCTGCCTGCAAGAACGCCTCGGCGATGCTCTTTGTCTCGGCAAAGGTTTCGCAGTTGGCACTGTTGCCACAAGGTCATGCCGAACGCAAAAAGCGCGTCGAAAAGATGGTCGCCCAGATGGATGCCGAAGGCTTTGGGGCTTGCACCAACACGGGTGCTTGCTCGGCCGAATGTCCGAAGGAAATCTCCCTGACCAACATCGCCCGCATGAACCGCGAGTATTTCTCGGCTAAGGTGAGTTCGGATTACGTCGAAGATCACGAACTGATTAAAGCCTAATTTTTTTATTTGTTCACCAAAAAGCACAGGTCTGCTTCCGAGCAGACTTGTGCTTTTTTTATTTTTTGTTATGGAATTTGCCCTCAACAAGGAGCGTCTTTATACGCCGCTTTTTGTCCGTCTGTGCTTGAGTGCCTTTTTCTTTACGTTGAGCTTCAATATCATCATTCCCGAGCTGCCCAACTATTTGAGTAGCCTTGGTGGTCAGGACTATAAGGGGCTGATAATCTCTCTTTTTGCCCTTACGGCGGGGCTTTCGCGGCCCTTCAGTGGCAAGCTCACGGATACGATGGGGCGGGTTCCGGTGATGATCTTTGGTGTCGTGATTTGTACGATTTGTGGGGTGTTGTATCCGATCTTGGGGAGTGTGATTGCTTTTTTGGTTTTACGATTTTTTCATGGTCTTTCTACGGGCTTCACGCCTACGGGTCTTTCGGCTTATCTAGCCGACATCACCCCGACCAACAGGCGCGGCGAAGGTATGGGGATACTGGGTTTATCCAACTCAATGGGCATTGCGGGTGGCCCCGTACTTGGGCAGGAGTTGCTGCGTTTTTGGCCATCGCTGGATGTCTTGTTTTATACTTCGTCTTTGTTGGCGGTGGTTTCTTTGTTGATTTTGTGGGGCTTACCCGAGACGCTCACCGATGAGCATCCGCGTTCGGCGAAGGCTCCGTTGCGTTTGCGTTGGGTGGATGTCTTTGAGCCACGTGTTTGGCCGGCGGCTTTGGTGATGCTGCTTTCTACGGTGGCTTTTGGTATTGTCCTGACGATCATCCCTGATTTTAGTGAGCATCTGGGCTTGCGCAACAAGGGGCTTTTCTTTGGTTTTTTGGTGATTGGTTCGGCGAGTGTGCGTATTTTGGGAGGGCGTATATTTGATCGTTTTTCGCGAAGCGGTATTTTGTTTTTTTCAACAGCGGGTCTGATCGTAGCATCCTTGTACACGGTATTTGTGGAGAGCCAAACGGAGTTGTTTATTTCGGGCTTGCTTTTCGGGATCGCAGTGGGCTTCAACTCGCCGACACTTTTTGCTTGGGGGGTAGATTTGAGCCTGGCGCAGTTTCGGGGGCGGGCGATGGCTACTTTGTATATCGCCTTGGAGGCCGGCGTAGCGATGGGCGCTTTGCTTTCGGGCTGGCTGTATGCCAATGATGCGGCTAATTTTGGGAAAATATTTTTGGCTAATGCCCTGTGCGCATTGCTGGCCTGTGTGGTGGCGGGGCGATGGTGGTGGGTACACCATCGGATATGAAGAAAAAATCGCGGCTTTGTTTGTGATTGTGAGCCAATAAGCCTATCTTTGCCACTCGTTTCTTTAAATGTACTGACAGTCAATCAAAACTCATGGATGCATTAAGCTATAAAACGCAACATGCCAACGCCTCCACTGTTCAAAAAGAATGGTGGGTCGTCGATGCCGAGGGGATGGTGCTGGGACGTTTGTGCAGCGAGGTAGCCAAGCTACTACGCGGCAAACACAAGCCTAGCTATACCCCTAACGTCGATTGCGGCGACAAGGTAGTGGTCATCAACGCGGACAAAATCCGCTTGACCGGAAAAAAATGGACGGATCGTCCGATCATCACCCACAGTGGGCATCCAGGCGGACAAAAACGCCGCACGCCCATGCAGGTCATGCAAAAAGACCCGACCAAGCTCGTCGAAATCGCGGCGAAGGGGATGCTCCCCAAAAGCCGACTCGGGCGCGTATTGTTCAAAAATTTACACGTCGTTGCGGGGCCCGAACACAAGTACGAGGCACAGCAACCCAAAGTCTGGAAAATCAACTAAACTATGAGCAGCATTCAAGCCCTCGGCCGACGCAAAAAATCCGTTGCCCGGGTCTATATGGCCCCCGGCGAAGGAACCATTACCGTCAATGGCCGCACATTTGAGGATTATTTCCCCACAGAAGTCTTGCGCATGACCGTGGCACGCCCCCTCGAGATCACCGATAAAGCCAACGCTTTCGATCTGACGGTACGTGTACATGGCGGAGGCATCAAGGGACAAGCCGAAGCCGTCCGCTTAGGTATCTCCCGCGCCCTCCTGGAGGTAGATCAAACCTACCGTAGCAGTCTCAAGCCCGAAGGGTTTCTCACCCGAGATCCCCGTATGGTAGAACGTAAAAAGTACGGCCGACGCAAGGCACGCCGTCGTTTCCAGTTCAGCAAACGCTAATCTTTATTTTCTTTTCGATTTATGAACGTTACGTACAAAGAATTACTCGATGCAGGTGTTCATTATGGACACTTAAAGCGGAAATGGAATCCGAAAATGGCGCCCTATATCTTTATGGAGCGGAACGGAATCCACGTCATCGACCTCAACAAGACGCTTACTAGCCTTACTCGGGCTTGTGAGATCGCCAAGGGGATGACGCGCGACGGACGCAAGATTATGTTTGTGGCCACCAAAAAACAAGCCCGTGAGATTGTCTCGCAGGAAGCCACCCGTATAGGAATGCCGTTCGTTACTGAACGTTGGTTGGGCGGTATGCTCACCAACTTTAATACGGTCAAGAAGTCGCTTAAAAAGCTCTCTTCGATCGACAAAATGATGAAAAGTGAAAGCTATCAGAACCTGGCCAAGCGCGAGCGTTTGATGATTAGCCGCCAGAAGGAGAAACTGGAGCGCATCCTGGGAGGGATCGCCAACGAAAACCGTCTTCCATCAGCTATTTTTGTCGTGGATATTTCGCGGGAGCATATCGCCGTGAAGGAAGCCCGTAAACTCAACATCCCTGTCTTTGCCCTCGTCGATACCAATTCCGACCCTTCGTTGGCTGACTATGCCATCCCCGGAAATGACGATGCCTATAAGTCCATCGCCTTGATAACCAGAGCGTTCTCCCAAGCTATCGAAGTTGGACTCAACGAGCGAAAGCAAGAGCGCGAGGAAAACAAGCGCAAGGAAGAGGAGTCTAAGAAGAAAGCCATGGATCAGAACCCCGAAGCTGCCGAGGTAGCCGAGGCCATGGCCGCCAAGCAAGACCTTGACAACGAAGCCACACCCACCCAAGAAACCGAGCAATAAGACCGACACTCATGGAAGAGATCAAAGAACAAAAAGCTAAGCTAGAGCAAACCCTTGCCGAACTCAAAGGTAAGCAGGCCGATTTTTTCAAAAAGAAAAAAGCCGACCGAGACCCCGACGCTATCCAAGAGATTCGTCGACAGATCAACCAAGCTAAGCAGGAGGTCAAACGCCTCTACCGACCAAACAAAAAAACAGCTACGCCTTCGGATACTAATGCCGAAACAGAAGCCTAATCTTTCTACCTTTGTGAACTGATATTGCCCCAGCCAAAAGCAGGAGCAGTATCAGTTTTTTGTTTTTTTAAACCCTTCAACACATCCCCAAAAATCATGGCAATCACGGCAAAAGATGTCAATAAGTTGCGCCAAATGACCGGTGCAGGTATGATGGACTGCAAAAAAGCACTCGTAGAAGCCGAAGGCGACTTCGAGGCTGCTATTGATATCCTTCGCAAACGCGGACAAAAACTTTCCGCCAAAAGGGCAGACAAGGAAGCTGCCGAAGGCTCCGTTTTCGTAGAAACTTTCGCTGACGATCAGCAGGGTATCCTGATCGCCCTCAACTGTGAAACCGATTTTGTCGCCAAAAACGATGACTTTGTCCGCCTCGGCAATACCATCCTGGCCCAAGCAGTTGCGCACCAACCCGCTACCAAGGAAGACCTTCTGGCTATCGAGGTAGAGGGACGCAAAATCGAAGACCACCTGACCGAACTCGTCGGAAAAATCGGCGAAAAGATCGAATTATCTGCCTATGAACACCTGACAGCAGAGCGCGTTGTCTCCTATGTTCACGCTGGCGCAAAACTCGGTGTATTGGTAGCACTCACCAACGTAGGCGAGGCAGATTACCCAACCATCGGACGAAATATCGGTATGCAGATTGCGGCCATGAACCCCATTGCCGTCGATGAAACCGGTGTAGATGCAGCTACGCAGGCCCGTGAACTCGAAATCGCTCGCGATAAAGCCAAGCAGGAGGGCAAACCCGAGCAGATGCTCGACAAAATTGCCCAGGGGGCTTTGAAGAAATACTTCAAAGAAAACACCCTTTTGAGCCAAGCCTTTGTCAAAGAACCGAAGTCGTCTGTTCAGGATTATCTCAATCAAGCCAACAAGGGCATGACCGTAACGACGTTCAAGCGCGTGGCTTTGGGATAAAAAAGCAACGGAGCAACAGAAACCTTACTTGCTTTTGCCTTTTTGGGAAAAGTGAGTAAGGTTTTTTTTATCGCAAGCTACCCACAAAAACTTTGAGTTGGTCGATGAGGTCTAAGGTAACCTGAAACGAAAACTGCCGTTCCAGGCGCGAAAGTATCGACTTGTCGTATGACTTTCCAGAGGCTTTGATCTGCATAAAGACCTGATTGTATTGGTTTTGCTCAATTAAGGCCAGCAAATC
>DAISIL010000003.1:56501-81940 GCA_036822015.1 Bernardetiaceae bacterium
TCTGCCTCCGCCCTTGATGGCTCTCCGGAGCAAAGGTCATCGAGCAGCAGGTGTAGCTGTGCCGAAAGCTGATGCTGGGCCGTTTCGTAGTCGCGGGTATCCATGAGGCTACGCTCGCGTTGATAGCGGCGAAAACTAGCCGAGAGGCGGTCGCGGAGTTGTTCCAATTCCGGTTCATGTCCCAGATCAAGTGCATTGAGTTCGTTGAATAAGGATTGGAACTTGGCATCCTTGAATAGCTGTTTTAGTTTTTGGCAGTTCATCAAAAAAAAGATTTAGTCTTTGGTGAAAAACGCAAATGGGTGATAGATGTTTAGCGACTAATGATCGCTGTCCAATAATTTTTCGACAACATTTCCTTTCAAGATCACAATCACTGTTGGCGTAACGACGCTGTTGGTGTGTAGCGTAACCGCTTCATGGCCTTGTCCAGTTTGCTGGGGATTGTACATGATTTCGATGGTCTTTGTTTTACCCGAATGAATCTGCATACCCGCATAAGAGACTAAATGTACACAGTTGCACGCCGACGTAACGGAGTGGATGTTGAGGTATTTTTTGCCGGTATTGGTAAGGGCTATCTTCTGCTTTACCTGCGTCCATTTGGGGATATTTCCCAGGTCGATGGTATCTTTTTCGAGGACTGGGCGAGGTGCTTCGCTGGGGTCGGGTAGGGCAATGCCGCGTATGAGTAACGGGAAATCGGGACGGCTGGCATTGGAATAGACATGGATATTTTTGAAAAAGTTGCCCTCATGTCCTTGGCTATCGTAGCTCACAGCTACAAAACCGCTATCCTGGGGCATCACGGGATCAGTTGTCCAGCGGATGTTGGTACAGCCACAGGCAGCATCTACTTTGTTGATGATGAGGGGGTTATCTCCGGTATTTTTGAAGTGAAAAACGTGTGTAACTGTATCTCCGACCACAAAAGGCGCAAACTCATGTACTTCGGCATCAAAGATGATAACCTGCGCCATCACGGGTAGGGCGCACATCCAACAAAGTAAGCCGTAAAATAATTTCATCTTTTTTCCGTCAAGATAAAAAAACTTCTTATCTTTTGAATGTTTTTAACGATCTTTTATCCAAACAAAGCAATGAAAAACTTTTTGCGTATTATCTGGGTGGTCTGGATGTGTGCTGCCTGTTCGGGCAATAAAAATCAGCTCGTAATTACGGCGCAAAACTTCGGTGAGCAGATCGCCGAACAGCAAAATCTAAATTTTACTTTTGATCGGGAGGTAGCACCCGTAGAACTGCTCAACCAGTGGTCGGAGACGGCTTATCTAGACATTCAGCCACCGGTAGCGGGAATGTTTCGTTGGGAAAGCACACGAACGCTCGTCTTTTCGCCCGAAGTAGGCTTTGCACCGAATACAGACTACACGGCATTTTTTACAGATGAAGTTACAAAAATTGCTACTATTCCTGAAACACAATTACCCAAAGAAAAAACAATCAAATTTCATACGCCTTATCTGGGGCTGATGGGTGTAAATGCTTTTTGGGGAGCCAACGCACAAGACAAAGCCGAGTTACGGCTACAAATGAACTTCAACTATGACATTGATCCCGAACAACTCAAAGACTTGATCGCCGTCAAGATCGCGGGTTATGAGATCGGATATTTGATTGAAAGCACAGGTATAGGGCGTTCGATACGCTTGATTTTGAAAGGAAATAAAGCTCCCAGCGATCTGGCCAAACAAAAAATTGCCCTGAACATCAAGCCTGGGTTGCGTCTGCCCGGTGCCGAGGAGGTTTCTGCCAAGGCGATTGCTTTTGAGACCACCGTGCCATCTATTGATCGCTTTGAAGTGATACAAGTAGAAGAAATTCAGGATGATGACCGGCTGTATATCAAAGTCAGTACCAACCAGGCACTGGGGCTTTCCCCCGACCAGATCAAACGCCATGTAACTTTGTTCGAGGAGGGCAGTAGCCCGACGAAAAAGCAGATGAGCATAGAGATCGAAAAGCTCGATGTGGGCTTTTTGGTCAAGGGCAACTTTGAGAAAGACAAAGCCTACGGGCTTACGATTACAAAATCCATCACGAGTATTTTTGACAAAAACTTGGCGGGCAATTATGAGCAAAAACTGATCTTTGGAAAAGTAACACCTTCGATTGCATTTCCCGAAACAAAGGCCAGTTATTTGAGCAGCCGAGGGGAACAAAACATCGGCATACGTATCACACAACTGCCCGAGGTAAACATTCAAGTTTTTAAAATCTATGAAAACAACATTAAGCATTTTCTTTACCATGAAGTGGGCTACTATCAGTACAGCGGGCAAGTGGGTAGCTATTACAGCGATTATAGCCAATACGGTGATTTGATCTATGACCAGACGGTAAAAACCCAAAGTTTGGCACAAAATGGCGACCTGCGATTGATTCAGATGCGCGACTTGACCCGCCTGGATAGCAAGCCCTTCAAGGGGATTTATATGTTGCGTGTCATGGATCCCTCCTCGCGCTGGATCAGTGATGCCCGCCTGGTGAGCGTCTCCGATATGGGTTTTATCGCCAAGGCCACCGAAGATGAGGTGCTGGTCTTTGTCAATTCAATTATTGATGGCACGCCCGTATCTGGTGCCGAGGTTACGCTGATTAGCAGTAATAATCAGGAAATTTTGAAAGCCAGTAGCAATAGTGAAGGAGTGGCGCGTTTTGCGGACATCTCACAAAAAATGCCTGGCTTTGAGGTAGCCATGGTTACGGCCAAAAAAGATGAAGAATTTAACTATATGCTCTTTCGGCATAACGCTCTGGATGCCAGCCAGTGGAGCCGCTCGACTTTGCAGGGTATCCAGACCGAAAAGGGAAGCTATCAGGCCTTTATTTACGGCCCTCGCAATCTCTATCGCCCCGGCGAAACTGTGCCGCTCAAGACCCTCGTGCAAAGCCTGGATTGGAAACCCGTAGCGGATATGCTCATCAAGTTTGATCTCAAGCTACCCAACGGTAAGGTTATGTATTCCCGCAAAGGAGAGTTGAGCAAAAACGGTACGCTCGAAACACAATTTGAGTTGCCGCCAAATGCCGTTACGGGTGCGTACACGGCTGAGGTTCTCACCTCAAACAACGCACTGATAGGGAGCTATAACCTTAATGTTGAGGATTTTATCCCGGATCGTATCAAGGTAAATGCACGCCTCAACCAAACGGCTATCAACGTTGGAGAGCAAGTACAATTCACAGCAGAAGCCCTCAACTTGTTTGGGCCACCGGCGGCCAATCGCAGCTACGAAGTTGATTTGTGGTTTGAGGAGGCGGATTTTCATCCAGCACCCAAAGACCCCGACTACCGAGATTTTAGCTTTGCTTTGAGCCGAGGAGCGCAGGCAGTCTATGAGATGAACAGCCGAAGAGAAGGCAAAACCGATGAAAACGGAAAAATTACCGAATCTTTTGTAACCGATGCCAGTTATCGCAACATAGGAGCGATCAATGGCAATGTCAGCGTTACGGTTTTTGATGAAACGGGCCGCCCCGTAGAAAACCGGCAGCGTTTTCAGCTCTTCACACAAAACGCTTTTGCGGGCATCAAGGGGCTGGATAGTTATTGGATCGGGACAAACCAAAAGATCAGTTTTCCTGTCGCTCTCCTGGATCGGGAGGGACGAGCGGCCAGCAGTCAGGTGCGCGTGGTAGTGGAGCGCAGCGAGTGGCAAAGTGTCCTCGAAAAAGACTACTCGGGCAGTTATCGCTATGTCTCCCGCGAAAAAGTGATCTCGGAGACCGAAACAACGATCAATATCAGCGGGCGAGGGCAGTTTAATTTTACGCCTAACCATTCGGGCTATCACGTTGTGAAGGTCTTTCTGCCTGGGGCGAAGGCTTGCGTGAGTACGTCGTTTTATGCTTATGGTTACGGAGCGCAAGCGTCTGCTTTTGAGGTCAGCAAGGAGGGACAAATCCAGATGGTACTGGATAAGGAAAGCTACCGCGTCGGTGATAAAGCTAAGGTGCTATTCAAGACCCCTTTTTCGGGGCAGATGCTCGTAACGATTGAGCGAGATCGCCTGATTGAGTACCGCTACGTAACGGTCAAGGAACGCTCGGCGGCCCTAGAGTTCACGCTCACAGAGGCACATCTACCCAATGCCTACATCACGGCTACACTCATCAAGCCATTGAAAAACAAAGACTTGCCCCTGACCGTAGCCTACGGCATCGAAGGTTTTGGCGTAGAAAGCTCTGGCTACCAGATGCCCATCACGATTGAGGCGGCAGGCAAGTCGCGCTCACGCAAGCAGCAGACGGTTCAGGTCAAAGCAGAGCCAAATGCAGAGGTTACCGTAGCCGTCGTCGATGAGGGCATCTTGCAGATCAAGCGATACCGTAGCCCCGATCCGGTGGCGTATTTTTTTCAGCCACGTGCCTTGCAGGTGAGCAGTTACAACGTCTATCCGAGGCTTTTTCCCGAGATCACTCTGGGGCAGGATCGCTTTGGCGCCGGCGATTACGACCTCGGGCAGCGCACCAACCCCATGCAAAACAACCGCGTCAAGCCCGTTGCGCTTTGGAGCCAAACCCTGACCACGGACAGCAAGGGCAAAGCCAATTACACCTTCGAGATACCCGAGTTTTCGGGGAGCCTCCGTGTGATGGTGGTGGGCGTAAAGGGCAGCAAGACCGGCTCGGCCGAGCATCAGTTGCAGGTGGCGGATCCGTTGGTGGTGAGTGCAGGGGTTCCGCGCTTTCTTAGCCCAGGCGACCGCGCCCGCATCCCCGTAACGATCGCTAACACAACCGATAAGACCACCGAAGCAAGTGTATCCTTGGCCGTTTCGGGGCAGCTTTCGAGCGGTAGCACCCCGCAGCAAGTATCCATTCCGGCACAATCCGAGCGGCAGGTCTATTTCGATGTTGTGGCAAAGGAGACCATCGGCACGGGAACGATTCAGGCCATCGCCCAGACGAGCCAGGAGAAGTTCCCCCAAACGATAGAGATCAGCATCCGGCCCAGCACGTCGCTCTTGAAGCAGAGCGGCTCGGGTATGGTGGAAGGGGGCAAGTCGGCTACGGTCAGTTTGTCTCACGATTTTGTGCCGGCTTCGGCTAAGGCTAAATTGGTGGTCAGTAAGTCGCCCATCGTTGCCTTCACGAAGTCCTTCGATGCGCTGGTGCGCTATCCCCACGGATGCGTAGAGCAGACGGTGTCGGCGGCGTTTCCGCAGCTGTATTTGCGGGAGCTGGCCCAGTCGTTGGGTGGATACCCGGAGCAGCACGTGCAAGCCGCGATCACGAAACTACAATCTATGCAGTTGTACGATGGTTCGTTGAGCTACTGGCCCGGCGACTATACGCCTAGCTGGTGGGGTACGGCTTACGCGACCAACTTTGTGATGGAGGCCAAAAAGGCGGGTTATCAGGTCGATGAGCAGTTTTTGGAGGGATTGCTGAACTATCTCTCCGAGCAGGTGCGCCGCAAGTCCACGAACGACTACTACTATTTTGATGGACAGGGGCAGCGCGTGGTGCGTCAGATCGCTGATCGCTCGGTGTTTTATTCGCTGTACGTCCTGGCCATGTCCGGACAAAAAGACCGCTCCACGATGAACTACTACAAAGCCCGCCCCGAACTCCTCTCACTCGATAGCCGTTACCTCTTGGCAGCGACTTACAAGCGCATCGGGGATAACAAAAGTTTTCAAACATTGCTACCCAAAGCCTTCACAGGGGAGCGTGCCGAAAATGCTTTGGGCGGAAATTTTTATTCCTACATCCGAGATATGGCTATCGCCCTCAACACGCTCATCGAAACCGACCCGAATAACCCCCAAATTGGCACACTGGCCCAGCAGCTTTCGGAGCAACTCAAAACGCAGCCTTACCTCAACACCCAGGAGATGGCTTTCTCCTTGTTGGCTCTCGGCAAGGTAGCTCGGCAGGCAAACCAAAGCCAAATCACGGCTACCCTCAAGATGAACGGGCAGACAATCGCCAACTTTCAGGGCAAAGATATTGTCCTCCAAAAAAGCGACCTAGCCAACAACACCCTCGCTATCCAGACGACCGGACAAGGCAAGCTCTACTACTTCTGGGAGGTCTCGGGTTTGAGTGCCTCCGGACGCTATACAGAGGAGGATAGCTACCTCAAAGTGCGCAAACGCTTCTTTGATCGCAACGGCAACCCACTGACAAACAAAGACTTTCAGCAAAACGATCTGATCGTTGTCCAGCTTTCCTTACAGACACTCAACAACCTCAACCGCATCGAAAACGTCGTTGTTACGGATATGCTCCCTGCCGGATTTGAGATCGAAAACCCGCGCCTTAGCCAGGGCAGTGCCATGCCCTGGATCAAAGATGCCGCCAGCCCCGAACACTACGATTACCGCGACGACCGCGTGAACCTCTTCACGACAGCCACCGTACAGCCGCAGTATTTCTACTACACCGTCCGGGCGGTATCCACGGGGACGTTCCGTATGGGGCCCGTCAGTGCCGATGCGATGTACAACGGCGCGTATCATTCCTACTTCGGTGCCGACGAGGTGGTAGTCAGGTAAACAAAAAAATAGAGACGCTCTGTGGAACGTCTCTACAAAAAATGTAATCAAGCTACCTGAGGCGCACAAGAACTGTTGTGCGTCTCTTTTTTTGTTTTTAGCGGACAAAGAGCATCTCGCGATACTTGACCATCGGCCAAACTTCGTCATCGACAAGGAGTTCGAGTTTGTCGCAGGCGTAACGGACGGGTTCAAAGTACTTCTCCTTGACCTCAAAGCAATACGCTTTGGCCATCTCCAGGGTGTCTTCCATCTCGTTGGCAGCCTTGCGGGCTTTGGCCATCTCTTTTACGTTCGTCGTGATTTGATTGACGTAACGAGAGATGCGATGGATGGTATCCAGGCGGGCATCTTCGGAGACATCCACACCGAGGGATTGAAGTCCTTGTAGGTTGGTGATGAGCTGGTTTTGGTACTTGACCGCTGCCGGGACGATGTGGTTTTGGGCCAAATCACAGAGGGATCGGGATTCGATCTGGGTTTGGAGGATATAGCCTTCGAGGAGAATTTCTTGGCGTGCTTTGAGTTCGGAGGGCGTAAAGATACCCAGCTTCTCAAAGAACTCCAACACCTCTGGGCGGCCATACACTTCGAGTGCTTCGGGCGTGGTGCGTAGGTTGCTTAGTCCGCGTTTGGCGGCTTCTTCTACCCACTCCTGGCTGTATCCGTCGCCTTCAAAAACAATCGCTTTGGCTTCGGTTACGTAGCGTCGGAGGACTTGGGTGATGGCAATTTCTTTCTTTTCACCTTTTTCTACCAAACCATCCACTTCTTGAGCAAATTCCTGCAACTGGGCAGCCACGATGGCGTTCAGGACAGTCATGGGGGCGGCGTTGTTGGCCAGGCTCCCTACGGCGCGTAGCTCAAACTTGTTGCCCGTGAAGGCAAAAGGCGAGGTACGGTTACGGTCGGTGTTGTCTTTGAGGATGGGCGGTATCTTGTCGATGCCGAGTTTGATGTACATATTCTCCCCCTTGCCTACCTCTACGTTGGCGGTGTTTTCAAAGTTTTCGAGGACGGCGGAGAGCTGTGAGCCAATAAAAGCCGAGATGATGGCCGGTGGTGCTTCGTTGGCACCCAGGCGGAAGTCGTTGCCGGGGGAGGCAATGGCAGCCCGCAGAATATCGGCGTGGCGATGCACGGCTTTGAGGGTATTGACAAAGAAGGTCAAAAATTGAAGGTTTTCACGGGCTTTGCTTGTCGGTGAGAGCAGGTTGATGCCTGTGTTGGTGGACATTGACCAGTTGTTGTGCTTACCGCTTCCATTGATACCCGCAAAGGGTTTTTCGTGAAACAAGACCTTGAAGCCATGTTTGGCCGAGACTTTCCGCATGACATCCATCAGGAGCAGGTTATGATCGGTGGCCAGGTTTACGTCTTCAAAGCTGGGGGCGCACTCGTATTGCCCTGGTGCTACTTCGTTGTGGCGCGTCGTGATGGGAATACCCAGCTTGAGGGCTTCGATCTCGAACTCCTGCATGAAGCGGGTTACCCGTGCCGGAATAGAGCCAAAGTAGTGATCGCTCAGCTGCTGCCCTCGGGAGGGAGATTGCCCCATGACGGTCTTTCCGGTCATTACCAGATCGGGGCGGGCATTGAAGAGGGCCCGATCAATGAGGAAAAACTCCTGCTCGGCACCAAGGGTAGCCGTTACGCGGGTTACGTTGCGATCAAAGTACTGACAAACTTTGGTGGCCGCCTGATCGAGGAGTTCCATCGACTTGAGGAGCGGTGCTTTGTAGTCCAGGGCTTCACCCGTGTACGAGACAAAAATGGAGGGAATGCAAAGCGTCCGTACCGACCCGATGTCGAACAAAAAGGCAGGTGAGGTAGGATCCCAGGCCGTGTAGCCGCGTGCCTCGAAGGTGTTGCGCAGTCCTCCGCTAGGAAACGATGAGGCATCGGGTTCTTGCTGAACAAGCGTGCTACCCTTGAACTTTTCGATGGCCTCGCCACCCGGGGAGAGTTCAAAAAACGAATCGTGTTTTTCGGCCGTTGTACCACGGATGGGCTGAAACCAGTGGGTATAGTGGGTTGCTCCGCGCTCCATGGCCCAGTTTTTCATCGCCGAAGCGGTGATGTCGGCCAGGGACTCGCTGATTTTTTCGCCTTTATCAATGGCTTGTATGAGTTTTTTGTACGCACCGGCGGGGATAAAAGCCTTCATCGCCTCGCGGTTGAAGACATTCATCCCAAAATAATCCGAGATTTTTTCTGCGGGCGGGGTGGCCACCACAACGGGACGTTGTTGGGTCATTTCAAGTGCCTTCACTCGGGATATAGACATACAAATTCAGGTTTTAGGGTTAAAAATGATCCAAAGGTACGGTTTTTTTTGTTGGATAGCTAATGAGATGGATTTTTTTTGAGCGTGCCCTTATCTTTATTGCCTACCCAAAAAAATCGCTTTGGCTTGCCTGACTAGCCAACATTTCAGCTTCAGGCTTGCCCAAATAGCGATCAATCAAGGCATGGGCTACGTACAGCACCGGCGTAAGGGCAATGGCTACCAAAAATTTATACGTGTAGTTTACGATCCCGACCGAGATGACCAGCGACCACTCCCAAGGCGGATTGCCGAAATAATGAAACGCAATGGCCAATACCACAAAGCTATCCACGAACTGCGAAACCAGCGTAGAACCCGTTGCCCGCAACCAAATATGACGGCTACCCGTGTAGCGACGCACCCACTGAAACACGCTCACATCCAACAACTGACCGATCAGAAACGCCACCAAAGAACCGATAATGATCCCCATACTCTGCCGAAAAATCCGCGAGAAAGCCAGATCAATATCCAGGGGCGGATCGCCCTGGGCATGGAGCGATACCCAAAAATCGGCCGGTGGTAAGCCCGCCACCCACCAGATCATCACGAAGGCATAGGCAATAAAACCGGCGGTCAGGAACGAAACCCGACGCACACCCCGCTTGCCAAAATATTCGTTGATTAAGTCATTGGTAACAAAGACGATGGGCCACAAGATCACCCCTGCCGTTAGATCAAAGCCAAACGCCTGCCCCTCCAGAAGCGTCCACGCCAAAGGAGCCATGCCCAGGGCGGCTTCCAATGAAAAAATTTTTGTTCCTACAACCTCGGCCAGTAGGGCGTTGGTCAGAAAGATTCCCATCAGCACGACAAACAAGGTCTCCTGCCGGTCTAAACGATCCAATTTGGGCATAAACAAAATTTTTACTCCTACAAACACACAATAAGAGGGGATGTTTTTTTCTATTTTTGTTACCTTTGATGCGCAACGACGGATTTTTTATGCTTGTTCAACTGATACGCCTTTGTTGGGTTGCTTTTTCAGCGGTTGTCCTGATCCTCTTTTTGTGGGTCTTTGGGGTGATGGATAATTACTTTGGTTGGTTTGGGGGTATGCCAGACTTACAAGAACTCGAAAACCCCCGCACCGAACTTGCCTCCGAAATCCGATCAGCTGACGGCGAACTACTGGGGAAGTATTTTTACCAAAACCGCACACCCGTAGGTATTGACGAAATTTCGCCTAACATGATTCATGCGCTGCTGGCTACGGAGGATATTCGTTTTTATGAGCATTCGGGTATTGATCTCATCAGCACCGGGCGGGTCATCAAAGGTCTCCTGACCCTTAACCGACAAGGCGGCGGCAGTACGATCTCCCAGCAGTTGGCGAAGAATCTATTCCGCACCCGTGAGGTGCGTTTTGAGGGATCGCTGGTGCGCACCGAAGCAGGAGAGCCTCGGGGCAAGCTCAAAAGTGCGCTGCGGATGTTGATTATCAAAACGAAGGAGTGGATCATGGCCATCCGCATTGAGCGGACCTTTACCAAAGATGAAATCATCACCTTGTACCTGAATACCGTTGATTTTGGGCGAAACAACTTCGGCATACAAGTCGCTGCCCAAAAGTATTTTGGCACCACTCCGCGTGAACTTTCCGTCGATCAGGCGGCCGTCCTGGCCGGAATGCTCAAAGCACCCACGCGCTACAACCCCTTCACTAACCCCGAAAACAGCATCCAGCGGCGCAATGTCGTTTTGGCACAAATGAAAAAATACGGCTATCTCAATCAGAATGCCTACGATTCGCTTCGTCTGGCTGATCTGGGAGCCATCGACGACGACGGGCAGATAGCCAACGAACACAACGAAGGGCTGGCGACCTATTTTCGTACCGTCCTACAAAACTACCTCGTCAAGTGGGGACGCGAAAACGGCTATGACATCTTTGCCGATGGACTCATCATCCATACCACCATCGACTCCCGTATGCAGGCACACGCCGAGCGCGCCATGCAGGATCACATGAAGAAAATCCAGGAACTCTTCATCGAACACCTGCGCGGACGCAAACCCTGGATTGACAAAAACTACCAGGTCATCCCCGACTACCTCGAGCGAGTCAGCCGACAAACCCCCCGATACCGGCAGCTCAAACGCCTTTATGGTGCCGATATGCGCCGCATCAATCAGGTGATGACCCAAAAAGTACCCATGCGTGTCTTTGATTGGAAAAGCCCTGGTTATGAGAAAGATACCGTGATGAGTCCCATGGATTCGATCTCCTATTACAAGCACTTCATGCACTTTGGGATGTTGGCCATGGAACCCCAGACGGGACACGTCAAAGCCTGGGTCGGTGGTATCAATCACAAATATTTTAAATTTGATAATGTTACCAGTGCCAGACAGCCCGGCTCTACCTTTAAGCCCATCGTTTATGGCACAGCTATCGCGGAGCGGGAGTTTCATCCTTGTTTTGAAGTCGTGGACGCGCCCGTTACGATCCAGCTAGAAACCGGAGAAACCTGGACACCCAAAAACAGCGATGGCTACTCGGGACAAACCTTTACCTTGCGCCAGGCCATGGCCCGATCCATCAACACCATCGCCGGATACCTCATGCGTGAGATCGGCCCCCAGCGCGTGGTCAAGTACGCCCAGGACATGGGCATAGAAAGCAGACTTGACCCTGTCCCTTCGCTTTGTCTTGGCACAAGCGATGTGAGCGTCAAAGAACTCGTCGGGGCTTACGGGACGTATGTCAATCTAGGGACTTGGCGGGAACCGATCTTCATCACCAAGATCACGGATCGTGACGGTAAAGTAATTCAGGACTTTTATCCCAAAACGCGGGAGGTCTTCTCGGAACAGAATGCCGCTATCATGCTCCACATGTTGCGTGGCTCCCTCCAGGAGCGCAACGGTACAGCCTTAGCCCTCAACCGTTATCAGTTTGTACAGGGCAATGAGGTAGGCGGAAAAACAGGCACAACCCAAAACAACATGGATGGTTGGTTTGTCGGGCTAACCAAAAACCTCGTTGTGGGCGTGCGCGTGGGTGGAGAAGATACGAGCATTCACTTCCGTACTACTGCCCTCGGGCAGGGCGCACGGGCGGCCATGCCTGCCTACGGGATGTTTATGGATTTGATCTTTGCCGATCCCGAGCTAAACTACCAAAAAGGACCCTTCAAGCGACCCGCCCAGGAGATCAGCGTAGAGCTAGACTGCCAAAAATACAAGCTTCCCACCCAGGGCGATGAGTTTCTCCAGCTGCTTGATCGAAACAGTGCCGCCGAGGATGCGATGTGATTTCACGAAAGGGTAACACGCGCCGTTTGTGGTATTGGCGCAAAAGGACGTACATTTGAAGTAAATTCACTTACTCACTTCCCATGATGCGTCTTCTGATCTTACTCCCTTTCTTTCTGGCTTTTCAATTTCCTATATCTATGAAGCTCAACCCCAAGGTATCGGCATATCTGGACAGTTGCGAAAAAAACTTTGCGACGATTTCCGATGAGCGCAAGGCAGCACTTCGAGAAATCATAGCTTTCATCGCCGCACAACAGCAGGCAGAGCAGCCCGTGAAGCTGACCTTCATTTGTACCCACAACTCCCGACGCAGCCACTTTGCCCAGGTGTGGGCGGCAGCGGCGGCGGTTTATTATAGTGTGCCAAATGTGCATACGTTCTCGGGCGGCACGGAGGCAACGGCTTTTAACCCGCGCTCGGTGGCAGCCCTTCAGCGGGCCGGACTTTCGATCCAGAAAACCACCGAAGGCGATAACCCACGCTACGAAGTAACCATCGCCGAAGGCGAAAAACCACTGGTGGGTTTCTCCAAAAAGTACAGCAATGATCCTAACCCGACCAAAGATTTTTGCGCCGTGATGACCTGCTCCAGTGCCGATGAGGCTTGTCCCGTAGTAGCAGGAGCAGCTAAGCGTGTGGCGATACCCTACGAAGACCCCAAAAAGTCGGATGGACGGATCAACGAAACGGCTACCTACGATGAGCGTTGCCAGCAGATCGCGACGGAGATGCTGTATGTTTTTTCGCAGCTTTGAGTAATTAAATTTGCAGATACCCTACAAAGACCGTATATTGTTTCATTTTTTAGTTTTTTTCAGGAAAAAAGGTCTTTGTAGGGTATGGCATTACAAGAAGAGTTTGAGGTACAAGGCAACTGGCTTTTTAAGCGCCGGAGCTATATGCCCATGGCTGCACTTTTGGCGGGCTATGGATTGTTCCTAAAAAAAGAAATTTATCCAGAAACTTCTTTTTTTGGAGGAACACCTTACGAAATTTACTACGAGATGTTTTGCCTAGTTGTAAGTTTATTGGGGCTATTGGTGCGTGTGTACACCGTAGGTCATACGCCCAGGCATACGTCGGGACGCAACACCAAAGAAGGACAGGTAGCTGATACCCTCAATACGACGGGTATTTATTCGGTCGTTCGGCATCCACTCTATCTGGGTAACTTCTTGATGTGGTTGGGTTTGGCGATGCTAACGGGTAATTTGTGGTTCACCGTAGCATTTGGTTTGTTTTATTGGGTGTATTATGAACGGATCATGTACGCCGAAGAGCAGTTTTTGCGCCGTAAGTTTGGTGAGCAGTACACGAGATGGGCAGCCGAAGTGCCAGCTTTTTTTCCTTTGGTGAAGTGTTTTAGGAAACCTTGCCTGCCTTTTAATTGGAAAAAGGTAATCAAGAAAGAAAAGAACGGTACCTTTGCTTTATTTCTACTTTTTACGATTTTTGATATATCGGAGGAATTTTTGCAGAAAGATCAGTCCTACAACTATTTTTTGATTGGGCTTACTGGCTTGACGGGTATAGGATATGTGGTTATCAAGATTTTGAGAAAGAAAACAAAGTTACTTCGGGAGGATTAAATTAAAAAAGTCCCTTTCCGATTACCGAAAAGGGACACAGCATTGGTCAAAAGCAGGCGCGTCTTCTTATTAGCGGTTGCGTCCGTATTGCTCATGGCTAGAGACCCAGTCGGCCGAAGAGATCGCCGAGGCTAGGGAGAGTTCGCCGGACAGCACAACAGCAGCCACAATTTCGGCAAACTTATAGACGCGATCACGTCCGTAGCAGTCCATCATTTCGAGGCACTCCCGCTGGGTGGCCAGACCTGTACCGCCGCCATAAGTAGCCACGATCAGCGACGGGATGGTGATGGAGATGTACATATCGCCTTCGGGGGTGAGTTCGGTGTGCAGGATGCCCGCCGAGGATTCGGAGACGTTGGCTACGTCTTGTCCCGTGGCAATGAACATAGCCGTGATACCGTTAGCCGAGTGCAATCCGTTGTTGTTAGCCCCGGATAGAATGGCTCCTACGTTGGCTACCTGGGCATGATAGGCCAGTTGTTGTGGATCGACGCGCATGGTCTGGATCAGGATGTCGCGCTTGATGACACATTCGGCCGTTACGCGCTTACCTCGGGTGTGCATCACGTTTACCTGAGAAGCCTTTTTGTCGGTGGCCAGGTTGGATTCGAGGTAAAAGTTGGTGATACGGTTTTCTTTGTAGTTGTCAAGAATCCAGCTACAAGCGGCAAAGGTAGCCCGTCCGACCATGTTTTGTCCGGCGGCATCTCCGGTCTTGAAGTTGAAGCGGAGGTAAGCAAACTTGCTAGCTAGGTAGGGGTCGATGTAAGAGAGCTTGCCAACGCTTGTCGTGGATTCGGCTTCTTCGGCGATCTTGGGGGTATTGGCCTTGATCCAGGAAACAAAATCACGCGCCCCACGGGCATTCTCGAAGATAAAAACGGGCGCCCGTTGCATGGCATCCTCTACGACGGTACAGATGGCTCCCCCGCAGAGGTTGAGCAGTTTCATCCCTCGGTTGTAGGAGGCAACCAGTGTTCCCTCGGCGGTCGCCATCGGAATCAAAAACTCACCCTTAGCGTATTCACCATTGACTTGCAGCGGCCCCGCAATGCCCATCGGTACCTGAGCCACGCCCACGAAGTGTTCGCAGTTGCCGTGTGTGATGTGGGGATCGAAGGAGTAGTTGGGGACGTGCTGAAGCTCTTTTCCCGTGATTTGTTTGGTGAACAACTGACGCATCTTGATGGCATCGGGGCTGTAGTCGTCGTTCTCGTCGCGGGGGATACGCACCATGTCTTTATCGGCGACGGAGATGGCATCTTCGACCGAAAATTTGAGCTTACCAAAAGGGTCTGACTTAACTTCGATCTGGATTTTGTGTTTTTTGCTATCCGGTAGATTCCCGATAGGTGCCGAAACCTTCAAGACCTTGCGCAGCGGAAAATCTACGGGTGCATCTGCGGATACCTGATCCCCCGAAATGACTGTTCCGTTGCCGAGATCGAAACGGAGTTGCTCGCGGGGGATTTCGCGGTCATCAATTCGGATGCTTAGCATTTCGGTCAGTTGGGCATCGCTCAGGCGGTTCTTGATCGAGAACTGGATACCGTCTTCGGTGTTCTCGAGGCTCCCGCGATTGTAGAGCTGTTTGAGGACTAGACTAGGAATCTTCATCATCTGTATTGGTGTGTTTGAGGGTGAGTAACAAAACAAATCCATTAAAAACGGCTTGAATATACAAACAAAAAGGTAAAAAGATAGCACAAGCCGATATTTTTGGCAAAATATTTTTATATTGATTTTTCTTTTGTTGTGCCGAATAGCCCCACAAAGACATGATGGATGATTTGACCCTACTCGAACGTGCCGGCGGTAAAGACCTCAAGGCTCAAGAAGAATTTTACAAGCGGTATTACGCCTATGGCATGAGCATCTGCCTGCGTTACTCGCGTAGCCGTGAGGAAGCCCAGGAGGTACTCAATGATGCCTTTTTTAAAATCTTCACCAAAGCCCAGATGTACAGCTATCATCAATCCGTACAGGCATGGCTACGGCGTATCTTCATCAACTCGGCCATTGATTATTATCGCCGCCAAAAGAAACATTATCATCACCTCAACGTAGAAGACATCAAAGAGGAGGGGGCTGATCCCCAGGCGATAGACCTGCTATCGGTGAAGGAAATTTATGCCCTTGTCCAGACACTCCCAGATATCTTTCGCCTGACGTTTAATCTTTACCAAGTTGAGGGTTATTCCCATGAGGAGATTAGTCAAATGTTGGATATTCCCGTAGGGACATCCCGGTCTAATCTCTCGAGGGCCAAGCGCAAACTTCGACAAATGATCCAGGCACGCGATGAAACACCGATACGATAACCATTGGCTCAATCGACTGTGTTGGCGCTTGCGCCGGCAACCTTCGCCTCCTCCCCCAGAGGAAATCGCTTGTGGGTGGGAAAAACTACGGGAACGCCTCCTGACCGAAGACCAGCGGTCGCCCTGGAGGCTTTGGTGGCAGCGACGCTCGGGCTTGGAGTGGCTCCTGTTCTTGCTTTTCATCACCGCAACGGGCATCTTCGGGATTGCTACCCACCTGGGAGAGCAGGAGCGTTTGGGACAAGTGCAGAGACCACTCCCGATCTTATACACTGATCCATCTTTGCCCTCGCTGGCTGCTCGTAAGTTTACACCTAAGCCTGCATGGACATCCATATCGTCACCCCGACGAGTAAACGCCAACTCCTTATTTGTCGATACAACAACGGTAGCCTCTCGGGCAGATACCGTATCAGACGTGCCTGCATACGCGCTTCTGGAAGGGCAGTATCAAGCCTGGCCGAGTACCGCCCCTCAAATCTCCCCGCCCGTAGCCGTAGCTGCCGAGCAGGCGCAGCCAAGTCAGCGTAAGCGATTGCGGATAGATGTTGGGCTGGCCGTAGCTCCTATTTGGCACATCAACCAGGGCAGTCAGGCTAGTGCCAGAATCAAATCCGAGCTAGGACTAGAGGTAGGAGCAGCGGTGCATTATCGTTTGCACCCCCGTTGGGAACTCAACAGCGGGCTTTTTATCTTGAGCCAATTTTCGGCTTTGCGCCGCCCTTCTCCCGAACGACTGGCCGCCCGCTGGTCGCAGGATTTTATCATCGACCAGCGCGAAACCACCGAAGGCGGGTTGGTTATCCTGAACATCCCCCTTCAAGTGCGGCATAGCTACGCCTTCGGGAAGTACAACCAAAAGGCTTTTTATGTGCAAGGAGGTGTGTCTAACTATTTGTACCTCAAAGAGCTGTTCTCCGTTAATGTAGAGCGTGTCTTTGCCAACCAAGCGGCACAGGGCATCGAAGTACGCCATCACCAACACGCCCGAACGATTGAGCGCAGCGGACAGATGGACTTTCTTAGCACACTTAACGTATCGACGGGGCTGAGTTGGCGCTTGTCCTCAAGTGCTTGTTTGCAGGTGGAACCCTTCTTACACATCCCCCTCCAAAACCTGACCTCGCAGCAGATGCGTTTTTATACGACCGGAACGCGCCTTCGTCTTAGTTGGGGCAAAAGCCCAGAAAAATGAAGCATCACCTGCCTATATCTCTTTTTTTGATGGTCTGCGGGTTACTGATAAGGATTCCTGCTTTGCAAGGACAGCCAGACAACGGAACGCCGCTCATGCAGCAGTACAGCAAAAAAGAGTATCAGGCCCATGCAAGAAATTTTAGTATCATCGAAGGGAAAGACGGGCGTGTGTATCTCGGTAACTCCAACGGGTTGTTGGTTTATGATGGCATAGCGTGGCAGATGATCGCTGAAAACCTTATCGCGGTACAGATGGACGCTCACTCACCCGAACGGATGTATGTAGCTGCTTACGATGATCTGGGCTATCTGGAAGCTACCGATAGCGGGTCTTTCGTCTTTGAGTCCCTGGCCGATAAACTCCCTGATTCAGAAAAAGAAGTAGTTTTTGTAACCAATGTTGTCCGGCTTAAGCAGTACGTGTATTTTGCGGGCGAGGATGTTTTGTATGCCTACGATACCACCGACCGGTCTTTTGTCGTGCATCGCAGCGATCATATCGAAGGACTTGTGAACTACCAGGATACGGTCTATCTGGTGGACATCAACAAGGGGTTTTGTCGTATGGAGGGTACCCGTATTGTTGTCGTAGATAGCACCTTTGAAAACGAAGAGGGCATCAGGGGCATCTATCCAACAAACCAGAAAGGGCAATTTTTGATCGTAACCACCCAGGGGTTGCTACACTATGATCGCACGGGATTGCATCCCTTGATGACCGAAGCCGATGATATTTTTAGACGTGATGCCATCTATACCAGTACCTACACCCAAAGCCGCGATGGTACTTTTTTCTATATCATCGGTACGTCTAATCAAGGGGTACTGATCCTGGACGAAAACGGAAAACAGTGGTACCATATTCGTACAGATAATGGATTGATAAACAACAATATAGCTGATCTGTGTGTCGATCAACAAGGCTTCCTTTGGGTAGCGACCGGCAACGGCATCACCAAAGTTGCGCTGCACCATCCTTACACGTCTTTTGGTCAGCGCATCGAAAACAGTGTGTTGGACATTCTCCACACTCAGGCTGGTGAGCGTTATGTGGCTACCAATACCGGACTACTGATCCAAGAAGGCGAGCAGTTTGTGCCGCTACCCGAGACGGTAGGTACACAATGCTGGCAACTGCATCCCTTCAGGGATCAGGTGGTGTTGGCGGGAGGAAACTTTGGTTTTTATTACATCCGTGATGGGCAAGTACGCCAAAACGTCTCTCAGTCATGGGCAACGATGTCTGTGGAGGTATCCAGACGGAGGCCTCATCGCCTTTATCAGTCCTGCTATCAGGGTTTTTATTTGCTTGACTATCAAGAGCAAGCGGATACTTTTCGTGTCGTCAAGCAAGTGGAGGCTTTTGATAGTCTGATTTCCCGTTCGGTGGTGGAGGATACGATGGGCAATGTATGGGTAGGTGCGATCGGGAAAGGCTTTTTTCGCTTCCGGTGGGATAAGCCCGATAGCGTTACCCGGCACATCAAAGGGCTAGACGACCTAAGCCGCTGCTATGTGTGGGAGGATCAAGGAATGTTATTTTTTACAACCAGAGATGGTATCTTTCAGTATGATGCCGAGCAGGATCGCTTTGTTTCTTTTACCCCAGACTGGATGAAGGCTTTGCCCGAAGGCATCAAAGCCTATTATTTTTACACCGATCAAAACCAAAACGTTTGGCTGGCTGCTTATGGCTTGCGGCTCTCGAAGCTACCCAAGGGAGCCTACCGCTGTGATACCCTGCTTTTGGAGGCTTTTACGAGTAATGTCTATGCGTTTCATAGTCAAGGAGATAGTATTTTTTGGATGGGCAATGACGATGGGTTATTTGCCTATCACCCCTCCTGGGATTTCGCCCTGCCTCAGAAAGCCTTTCGGACGATGCTTTATCCTCCGGTCTTTGAGGGCTTGCCCGTAACATCTGGGGGTAACCGTGAGCTACCCTACGCAAACAACAGCGTTCGTTTTGATGCACGCGCCCTTTCGTTTTTGAATGAATCAGAGAACAGCTATCAATTTTCGCTCATCAAGGATGGAAAAATAAGTGCCACAGACTGGACAAAAGAGCCATTCAAGGAGTACACCAACCTCTGGGAGGGGCCTTATACGTTACGGGTGCAAGCCCGTGATGCACTTGGGCGCATGGGTGTTCCGGTCGAGTATGGGTTTGTGATCCGTCCGCCGGCATATCGTACCACGCTGGCTTATGTGTTGTATGCGGTCTTGATGAGCTTGGGGATATGGCTCGCCATTTGGCTCAACAGCAGGCGTTTACGGAGAGCCAACGAACGTCTAGAGCAGACCGTAAGAGAGCGTACCTCCGAAATCCAGCAACAAAAAGAAGAAATCAGCATCCAGGCCGAAGCCCTCCAGGATGCCCTTGCCCTTGCCCAAACCCGCAAAAAAGAGATCGAAGCACAGCACCGCAAAATATCGGATAGCATCGTGTATGCCGAGCGTATCCAATAAGCCATGTTACCTTTTGAGGAACGGATACGGCTTTCAGTCGATGAGCTACTGGTGTTGTTCTTGCCACGAGATGTCGTCTCGGGAGATTTTTATTGGTTCTTTGATACGGCTCATCGGTAGGCTTACGGGCTTACTTCGGAGCAAGAAAAAAAGATGGCTACCGGAGAACGCTGTATCGTTATGATCCTGGCCGATTGTACCGGACACGGTGTACCAGGAGCATTTATGTCCATGATTGGTAATGAGTTACTGAACCAGATCGTTACCGTGATGGGCTGTTATGCCCCCGATCTGATCCTGGAAAAGCTAGATGAAGGCATTCGTTATGCCTTACAGCAAACCACGAGCGGCAACCGCGATGGTATGGATGTAGCAGTGTGTAGTATTTTTCCTGAACGCGGCAAGGCTTATTTTGCAGGGGCTGCCCGTCCCTTGTGTTACGTCCAGGGCAACCAACTCAAGATGCTGGCCGGCACCAGGCGTGGGCTTGGCGGCCAACAATATGGTAAGCGACAAATAGCCTTCCAGGAACACGAAATCATCCTCGATCAGCCAACCAAATTCTACCTTTTTTCCGATGGCTATCCAGATCAGTTTGGGGGTAAGCAAGGACGCAAACTGACCACTAAGCAATTTGTGGCGCAACTGGCCAAGGGAATTGATTTGCCCATGTCCGAGCAGCAAACGCAGTTATTGCAGATGCTCCACGACTGGAAAGGCGACCAGCGACAGATTGATGACATTCTTGTCTTTGGTATCTCCCTCAATGGATCGGGTACGCATTGAACCAGCAGGGCAAAGCACCGTTGTTGAGGTTATGCTGCTCGCTCGATTTGAGTCCCAGTTGATTCATGGCCGTCTGATTAGAACTGATGACCCAGGCTGTGTAGCCTTTGTAGTGTTCTTTGAGGTGCTTGCCTAGCCGCCCATAAAAGTCCTGGATGTCTTCTAGCTCATCTTCGTTTTCGGGTTCGAGGCGTTCGCCATAAGGAGGGTTCACGACGACGATGCCTTTGCCCTGTGGCGGGAAGCGATCTTCAAAGTCCTTGATACTCAATCGTACATCCTCATCTACCTTTGCTCTTACTAGGTTTTGGCTGGCAATCTCGATGCTGGAGTCGTCGATGTCTGATCCCACGATCAGGTACTCAAACTCACGCTCTTGTGCATGGACATCCCGTTTTACTTTTCGCCATAGGGCCCTGTCGTAGTTGAGCCATCCCATGAACCCGAAATGACTGCGTTGGCGTTGCGGGGGGAGGTTGCGGGCCATCATGGCAGCCTCTACGAGTATCGTCCCTGAGCCACAAGTGAAATCGACCAGGTGCATTTGTCCCGCCCAGCCGGCTAGTTTGAGCAAGCCGGCCGCCAGCACTTCGTTGAGTGGTGCTTCGTTGCCTTCCAGGCGATACCCACGCCGATGCAAGGAGTCGCCCGAGCTGTCCAGTGAAACCGAACAAGTGGAACCGTTGATGTGGATATGAACTTGCATATCCGGGTTTTCTACGTCCACCGAAGGGCGAAAGCGATACTTTTCCCTGAACTGATCCACGATCGCATCTTTGGTTTTGAGGGCCGCATATTGCGAGTGCGTGAAGACTTCGGAATTAACCGTACTGCTAACGGCTAGCGTACCCGTAGAAGAAAGCCAGGCTGTCCAGTCCACCTCCCGAACGCCATCGTATAGCTCCATTTCGTTGGTGGCCGAAAACTGGTGCAGGGGCATCAGGATGCGAATGGCGGTTCGGAGGCAGTAGTTCGCTTGATACAGCAATCGAAGATCGCCCTCAAAAGAAACGGCGCGTAGTTGTTGGGTAACCTGGGTCGCACCTAAGTCCTCTAGTTCTTTGGCGAGTAGGGGTTCAAGACCCGAGAGGGTTGTAGCAATAAACATTTAATCAAGGCTAGTATAGTGTGCAAAACTAACCAAAAAATCTTAATCTTATCCAAATAATCCCCTAAAAAAAGGATCAATTTGCTCCTTCTGCCAAGCCCTGCAAAGGACTACCAGGCTTTACATACCCTCGAATCTTCTCATAGGGCAAAAACAATTCAAAATCGCCCATGGCACGGGGGGCAATCGTCCCGATGTTGTAGTGAAACGAGATGCCCGTATTGCGGAGGGCAAAATTTTGGTTGAGCGTGAAATGATCTTCAGGAAAATTGATCCCCTCCTCCAAAAACGACGTGCCTTCTCGGAAGCCGTAATGTTGGCGAAAGTACTGCTCGGCTAGCTGCTCGAAAGCGGGCAAATGCTGCTCAGCAATCACATCAGAGAGCCGCAACACATGACCCGTTTTTAGATCAAAATTGACATAAAAGATGTTTTCCGTAGGGTGCGCTCCCCCTTCATAGATAATTTCTACAA
The DNA here is from genome assembly GCA_036822015.1 of Bernardetiaceae bacterium. Taxonomy (GTDB): domain Bacteria; phylum Bacteroidota; class Bacteroidia; order Cytophagales; family Bernardetiaceae; genus DAISIL01. The sequence goes on from DAISIL010000003.1 coordinate 78,563, forward strand.
ACTCAAGGGCAACAATATGAGACTTATTCGTAACTACTAGAATTTTGTGTTTGTTTTCCCAGATAGGCAGTGCTGTGGTGTCCTCATGGTCGGCTTCCATTTCTTTGTAGCGGCGCAGGAAGTCATCCAGGAAGGCCGTATGATCGGTGAAGTTAGAGAGCCGGCTGTTGGGGTGCTGGTAGTTGAGGATGTGGCTGTTGATGTAGGCATTGATGGGCGCAACGCCGGCGTGCGTGTAGGGGTGTTTGGTCTGGAGTTGGGCCAGGATGAGTTCAATCTCTGCGCGTGCTTTGTAGTGCTTGTACTCGTGAAGAAGTTGTATGGGTATGCTGCCATCGGGGTAGCTTTCTTTGAGCTTAAAATACTTTCTGTCAGAGGATTGTATATCCAGCCACTCTACGCTAAACTCCGTATCGCTTTCGGGAGTAAGGGTAAGGGTAGCGATGAGTTGATCTTCGCCGGTACTTGGGTTGAAGACCGTCTCCTCGAGCAGGAATGCACCGCTTTTGAGGACAAAGCCGCTCAGCTCACCTTTTTTCTGGCTTCCTCCCTGGACAAAATGCCCCTCGAGTTCGCTACCGAGCCGGATTAAGTCTAACTCCAAATAGAAGCCTGGTTGCTGTGCATACAGCTTTTTATAAAAAAAAGACTTGGTTTGGGCTTGCGTAGCCAGGGCAGCACCGATCATCAGGGACACAAGGAAGCAGATTACTGGTTTCATGATTTTATTGGATTAGTTATCTTTGATGACAAGAATGGGTACATCTACACTTTGTGCTACTTTTTGGGCAGTAGGTCGATACTGGAAGGCGCGTTCAAGAAATGTATGTGTGCGGGTTTGCATGATGAGCAAATCTGTTGGTTGCTGGGATAGATAATCTTCGATTCCCTTCACGACATCGGCGCACTCAAGGATGGTCGTCTGGATGTCGCGCTCGAGGGTATCGGAAAGAAAAGCCTGTAAGTTTTTCATCTCCTCCTGGGGGGGAGTCTTTTTGTTCTTTTCGGACTGGATATGCAGGCAAGCAATCTGGCTATCAAATTGCTCTATAAAACCTTCCAAAAAAGGCAGAATACCCTCCGTGGGGCGTACCAGATCGGTTGCATAAACGATTTGACCAAAGGAGACCTCTGACACTTCTTCTTGTTCTTCTTGCGATTTTTGGGGAACTTTTAGGAGCGGGCAAGGTAGGTCTTTGATGATTTGGAGGAGTTTAATATCCAGGAAGCCATCTACCACGTGATTGGGCACCACGATCAGCGAAAAATCGTAGTCGCGGAGCAGCCTGTCCCATACTCGGGCGTGTGCCTCATGCGAGATGTGATAGACGACCTCGTGATCTGTTGCTTTGGGCGGAATCAGGGCATGGAGTTTTTGTTGGGCTTCTTGCTGCAACTCGTCTAGTCGCTTGCGGTACATGTACTGATTACCACCTGCGGGCTGTAGCATCGTAAAAGGATGATAAACAACAAGTCTGGATTGATGATACCGCGCCAGGCTTACGGCTGCTGCCGCCGCAGAAAGAGACTGATCTGATAAGTCCGTAGCAAAAAGTATCGTTTCCATAGTTGTTGTGAGTAAGTGGTTAGTTATCGGTAAGTGTCCCAAACACTACGCCAAAAAATCATATTCTTACGCCGATTACGGTAATATCGTCGCGTTGCTCTTCTCCTTTTTTGTGTTCGGCCAGGAGTTCGCCCAGGCGATAGTGTTGCATGGTCATGGGTAAGAACTGAATTTCTTTGAGGAGACCATGAAAGCGATGCCGTCCGATCTTTTGTTTTTTGTCATTGTTCTGATCCATGTACCCATCGGTGGAGAGGTAGAGTTGTTCGCCCTCCTGGAGGGTGAATGTCGTTTGTGTAAACTCGTTTTTCTGTGGGCGAATGCCCCCGATGGAGAGTCGATCTCCGCGCAGCAAGATCACTTTTTCTTTTTGGGTATAAAAGATAGCCGATTTTGCGCCAGCAAAGGTAACCTCCACCTCGCCTGATGCTTCAAGGGGGGCAGAGATGCGGCAGAGGGATAAATCCATGCCGTCGGTGTTTTGTCCTTTGTTTTGTTGGAGCAGATGGATGACCCCTCGGTTGAGTTCGGAGAGAATGCGGGCTGGCTCTCGGTGGCCCTGCTCGTTGATGATTTGGTTCAGGAGGCTATGCCCGACCATCGACATAAACGCCCCCGGAACGCCATGTCCCGTACAATCGACGACAGCCAAAAACGCATATCCGCCCGCCCGCGTTACCCAATAAAAATCACCCGAGACCAAATCGCGGGGCATGAAGATCACGAAGTGTTCCCGAAACAGTTCTGTCAGTAATTCGGCTTGGGGTAGGATTGCCTGCTGCACCGTTTGTGCATAACGTAAGCTGCTCATAATCTGGTAGTTTTGGGCGTTCATCTGTTCGTTGATGTGGGCGATGCGCTCGTAGGAGCGGGCGTTATCGAGGCTGACGGCCAGAAACTGCCCGAGGCTTTTGAGCATATCGAGTTGTTCGTACGAGAACGCATGTTTTTTGGTATGTTGGAGCGAAAGTACCCCAATGACGGACTTACGGGTACTTAACGGCAAGTAAATCAGGGATTCTATGCCGGGATGCTCCTGGGCGGGTGGCGCCTGGCCGATGTACTTTTGGTAGTCTTTGCGGTAGTCGTTGAGGAGCAGTTCGCGGTTCTCTTCCAGGACAAAGGCCAGCAGGCGGTTTTGGCGAAAGAGCGATACCCGCTGCCCTTCTCGGGCTTCGTCTAGCCACCGTTCATCGACAAACCAAACCTCCTTGCGCTGGGGATAATAGATGCCAACCCCAAAGCCTTCTGCCTCAACAAAACTTTGGATGCTTTGGTAGGCAATCTCGATGATCTCTTCCTGATAAAGGGAGGAGCTAAGTTTTTCGCCGATTTCTTTGAGTACCTTGAACTGCTTGTAGGTCTGGGCGGCAAGGTCTTTTTGGGCTTTGATGAGCGAAGACTTCATGCTCATCTCGTCGTTTTGGAGTTGGAGTTCTTCTTTTTGATCGCTCAAGACTTGCAGGACTTGCTGTAGGCGTTGGTTTTTTTCCTCTAGCATACGGGTACGGATGCGGAGTTCGTTTTGTTGGCGGTCAATTTCAAAAGATTGTTTTTCAATGGTTTGCTGGCTCTGTTGGAGGTCTTTCTCTTGCTCCCGGAGTCGAATGTGCAAGCCCGAAAGACGCGCCTCGAGGAGGCGTTGGCGCATTTGCGCTTCTTTGTCTGGGCCGATGAAGTACCGCTGCCAAAGCAGATAAGTACCCATCGTTGCTCCCACGATCAGTGAAGCGGGCCAGTACAAATCCAGAAACGGATGCAGGGGCGCATCAAGCCACCAGGCCAGCAGCAGCCCGCCGCCCAGCAGATAC
>DAISIL010000003.1:81950-105655 GCA_036822015.1 Bernardetiaceae bacterium
CCCCCTGCCCTGCCAGCAAGACCGGAAATCCCCGCATAAAAACCAACCCCCAAAGCCCCCAAAGCAACAGCACCAACAACGAAAGCAACGTAAAATACCCCGACCCCAACACCGCCGCCATCAGGGGCAGCAGCAACAGCACCAACGACCAACGTGCGATCTGGTAGCGCGTCGGAGAAAGATAAGCCTGCCAAAACAACTGCCACGAGAGACCATTGCCCAGCAGCAAGCCCCAAATCAAGGTCTCGGCCCACGAGGGATAACGCCACAAGAAGCCCCCGTGCAGCCACGTGGCCAACAAGCCGCTCAAGAGATACACCGATAAAAACAAGGCCGGATAACTCAACTGCCAACGCCCCCAAAGACCCACCCCCAAAAATAACAACGCTCCCATCCCCGCCAACAAAGACATCCCCCGAACGCTGTGGTTTTCCCAAACCAAATAGTGATCCACCCGCTCGAGGTACAAGCAGCGATACGGACAAAGGCTGTGCAATGGACGTATTTTGAGCAAGAACCGGAGGCTATCCTGTCCCGAATCCACCGAAAACCGGCTCACAAAACCACCAAAAGCCGGACGCACGTCCAGCGGAAGCCACCGATTTCCCACCCACCGATAGACCTCCAATAACTCTCCCGTCTGATGCCTGAGCTGAAAACTCCCCGTACTTATCCCCAATTCAGCCACCGAAAGCCGCACCCGAAACCAAGCATCCCCCGAGATACCCGAAGGCGCGTCCCCAAAATCAGCGGGAGAACCATCCACCAGACCTCTGATACTCACGGCTGGCGACCCTACATACACCTCCAGTGCATCGCCTAGCCGCCAGGCACGCTCCTCGGCCTGAACCGCCGTGAACCAGCCGCCCAAAAAAAACACAAAAAAGTAGTACCATCCATTCGTACCGTACATCGCTCGAAGCTCCCTTCACCTAATTTCATTTTTTTCTTTTCAAGAATCTTTCCAAATCTAGGGAAAACTTGATACCTTACGTAACTTTGAAGCAAAAAACAAGGGTAAGATCATGTGGCAACTCCTAACAGGACTACTATTGATTTGGGCAACAACTACCGAAGACCGCCCGATGGCAGCGGTAGAGTGGTGTATGGAATGGAAAAAAAAAGGCAATGCCGCCAAAGGACACCTCCTACGCGCACGCCAGTACAACCGCGACGGACAACTCAAACAAGAGCATGATTACGTCCGCAACCACGTACGGCACCTCGAGTACGATACCACCGGTACGCTCACACGGGAGCGTGGGCAGGTAGCCGATCAGTTCAGGTACGAAATCCGCTACGATTCGGCACTCGTCCTCCGTACAGAGTTTGACCAGAAGACCGAAGAGGTGCGCAAAGTGTATCACTTTTACGATGCAGCAGGGCGGCTTTATGATGAGCGGCACTACAAAAACGATAAGGTACACCTCCACATCAGCTACAAACACGACCCCGAGCGCGGATGGCTCAACGAAATCTTGTACCACCGAATGCCCTGGACAGATGAGGTCATCGTCAAGCGTACCCGCCTCAACTACGACAACCAGACCGGACAGCTACGCAGCAAGTACGAGTACGACTACGAGGGGCTGCTCGTCGAGGAGACCTACCTCGAGTACCAATACGGCACACGCCTGGCCGCCAAAAAGGTCATCACCCACCACAACGCCGAGCAAGTCCATTACGAAGAAAAATATACCGCCTTCGGTAAGCCCGAAGAAACCATCCACGACATCCCGCACCGCAACCAGCGCACCCAAACCAAGTTCAGCTACGACAGCGATCACCGACTGGTACGCATCACCCAAACCATCCTGCAAGACGACCTCCCCCAGCGCATCACGGTTACGCACCACCGCTACACCCCCGAAGGAAAACCCCTCGAGGTCTCCACCGAGACCAAAGCCCTCGACGGCAGCCGTATCGCTCACCGCACCCTCACCTACGATACCTACGGTAACCCCAAAAGCGAAGTCATCGAAGGAGCCGACGGAAGAACACAAATCGACTATATGTATATCTACTTTCAATGAAGCCATGTCCACGACCAAAAAACTTTTTCTGATGCGCCACGCCGAACCCGAAGAGGGCCTGGGCAAGATAGACTTTGATCGCCAACTGACCCCCAACGGACGCGCCCAGGCCCTGCAACTCGGACAACGCTGGCAGAAAGACGGCTTTTGCCCCGATGCCATCATCAGCAGTGCCGCCCAGCGCACGACTCAAACGGCCCAGATCATCGCCGATGCCCTGGGCTTTGGGCTGCCCCAAATCAGCTTAGAACAAGACCTTTACGCTACGCATGAGTACACCCTCCTCCAACGCCTCCACCAAATTCCGGAGAGTTGCCATAGCGTCTTGATCGTCAATCACAACCCGGCCATCTCGGCACTGCTCGAGTACCTGGTCGGGCGATACCTCGGGATGCTCACCCCGGGCAGCCTGGCTGCTCTCCATTTTGATTTGCCCTGGAACAAACTCGCCGGCGGCACCACGACACTAGACTACCTCCACACGCCCACCACCGGATGAACTTTCGGACGCGCCTACAACTTGACCGCAGCCCGCAACTCATCGCCCCCCCTGACCAGCTCCTCGGGATGGGGTCTTGTTTCGCCGATCAGATGGGCGCGATGCTCGATCGCTATAAGTTCAAGATAGAGCAGAACCCCTTTGGGGTGTTGTTCAATCCCCTCGCGATCAGTCGTTGGTTTGATCCTGCCCTTACCCTGCCCGAGTCCGGTGTCGTTGCCCTAGACGGAGCATATGCCCACCTTTGGGCGCACTCCGCCTGGTGTGCGCCCACCCACGAAGCCGTCCTGGATCGACTCTACCAGGCACACGCCCGCTTCCACGATACGCTCGCCCGGGTGCGTTGGTTGCTCCTCACCTGGGGAACGGCCTGGGTCTATGACCATCCCTCGGCCGGGACAGTCGCCAACTGCCACCGCCAACCAGCCGCGCACTTCCAAAAACGTCTCCTAAGTGTCTCCGAAGTCTTGCAAGCCACAGAGACCATCCTGGATGCCTTGCCCGCACAAGCACAGATCATCTTGACAGTCAGTCCGGTAAGATATCTTCGGGATACACTCCCGCTCAATGCCGTCAGTAAGTCTGTCCTTCGGCTGGCAGCGCATCAGTGGGAGCAAGCCGAGGCGCGGGTGCATTACTTTCCGGCTTACGAACTCCTGCTGGATGATTTGCGGGATTATCGCTTTTATGCCGACGACCTGCTGCACCCTTCGGCGATGGCACGGCAGTATATCTGGGAGCGTTTCACGGAAAGCTGGCTTTCTTTGGAGGCGCAGGCGCAGGTTACGGCTTGGGAAAGCATCCGCCGCCGGCTCGAGCATCGACCGCGCCAGGCGGGCAGCCCAACGCATCAAGCCTTTGTCGCCCAACTCAAAAAAGACCTCCAGCAGTGGGCCCACCGCTGCGACATCAGCAAGGAGTGGGATCAGATTTGAATGCTTTTCAAAACTTTTGTGGCTACGTAGCGTTTTTGAAGGCAAGCACTAAGCCTTGCATCCATGAATTACGCTTCCATCCCTGCCCAGGAGTTGTTACACATCCGCACCTTGGGACAACTCAAAGCCGCCGGTTATCGCCCCAAATCCGTCAAAGAAGAGTTGCGGGATAATCTGATCGAAAAGCTCAAAAAAGACGAAGACCCCTTCCCAGGTATTTTTGGCTACGAAGAAACAGTGATCCCCGATCTCGAGCGGGCTTTGCTTTCGATGCACAACATCAACCTGCTCGGCTTGCGCGGACAAGCCAAAACGCGGCTAGCTCGTCTGATGGTCAATCTCTTAGACCCTTATATCCCGGCCGTGGATGGCTCGGACATCAACGATGACCCCTTGCAACCGCTTTCCCAGTTTAGCCGACAACTGATCGCCGAGAAAGGCGACCAAACGCCCATCCGATGGATACCCCGCCAGGAGAGATACACCGAAAAACTAGCCACCCCGGATGTCTCCGTAGCCGATCTGATCGGAGATGCCGACCCCATCAAGGCCGCCAACCTCAAGCTCTCCTACTCGGATGAGCGCGTGATCCACTTTGGGCTGATCCCCCGATCTCATCGCGGTATTTTTGTCATTAACGAGTTGCCCGACCTCCAGGCCCGTATCCAGGTAGCTTTGTTTAATATTTTGCAAGAAGGCGACATTCAGATACGCGGCTTTCAACTTCGACTCCCCCTCGATATTCAATTTGTCTTTACAGCCAATCCCGAGGACTACACCAACCGAGGTAGCATTGTTACGCCACTCAAAGACCGCATTGGTAGCCAGATCATTACGCATTATCCAGGCAGTATCGAGATCGGAAAAAAAATTACGGCACAAGAAGCCCGCGTCAAGCCCGCCCAGGCAGAGTCCATCCGAGTTCCCGAACTCATCAAAGATTTGATCGAACAAATTGCCTTTGAAGCCCGAACGAGCGAGTACATCGACGAAAAAAGTGGCGTTTCGGCCCGACTGACCATCTCGGCTTACGAAAACATCCTCAGCGCAGCCGAGCGGCGGATGCTCCTCAATGGAGAAACCAGCACCTCCCTACGCATCAATGACTTCAGAGGGGTTGTGCCGGCCATCGCCGGAAAAATTGAACTCGTCTATGAGGGCGAACAAGAAGGTGCCGGCATGGTGGCCGAAAGCCTCATCAACCGCGCCATCCGTACCCAGTTCCTGAACTATTTCCCCGATCCGGAGAAAGAAAAGAAAGCCAAGAAGAACACCTACAAGACGGTTACGGATTGGTTCAGTAAGGGTAAAACCGTTGATCTGCTGCACGATGCCGATTTTGGCAGCTACCGATCAGCCCTCCAGCAGATTCCTGGACTGGCCGAGCTGGTACACAAGGCGCAGCCCCGCGTTTCGGGGGATGAGCAACTGCTCTTGATGGAGTTTGCCTTACATGGGTTGGCTGAGTACTCGATGTTGAGCAAAAAGGTACTTTCGCGTGGGCTGACCTTCAAAGACCTTTTCAGCAGCATGTTTTCGATGCCCGACGACCTTGAAGAAGACGACCTGTAAGGGCGGCTACAAGACTTTATCATAAATTTCGGAGACGGAAAAGGAGCAAGCATAAAATGAATCTACGAAAATTAAGGTGATTTTGTAGGCTTATTGTGCCAATCCGCCCACCCGAAAACCATCCAGGCGGTATCCACCCGCGATCCGCCACCAGAGCTGTAGCCCAAGTGTCCATTGGCGGATATTCAATTTGCGGTCTGGTTTGAAGTCAATCAAGTTACCATCGGCATCGAAGGAGGTCGCCTCGAGGGCAAAAAAGTAATCGGTTTGTCGGTGGAGGCTTAGCCCGATCAGGAGTTTGTCATAGGTTTTGGCATTGCACCAAACCTCGGCTCGCCATTGGCTTTGCTTGATGCGCCTTTGCATTGAAAGAAAATCCTCGCGGTAGGTCATCGCCCCAAAACTCCCCAGGATCGTGAAGGTGAGGGCTGGCGTGTGTAGGTATCCGAGTAGCCCTGTACTTACGCCTATGCTGGGGCGCAAGCCTTCGGCTTGGGACCGGGGGGAAAGTGTGAGGGTAGTGCGTTTGAGCCAATGGATATTTTCCCCAAAAGTGGTTGAATGCCCGAGCCAGGCTTGGGCTTGCCAGCGGTTGGTGTTGATTTTTTGGAGGGTTCCTGTCAGTCCGGCTGTCCATTGGGGAGAGATATTGGATAGATAGCCCAGGGCAAAACCAGAGCGTGCGTCTGCACGGGCGGTGAAGTAATGCAGACTATCGAGATGCGTACTGAGGTAGGCGGTCGCTCCCCACTCGCTGTGGCGGTTTTGCTTTTCGGTCGGGAACGACTGCCCACACAAAGAGAGCGGTAGCAGCCAAAAGAGCAGCAGCCCGCGCATGGCTAGTACGTGATGAGCGGCTCGAGCGTTTTTGCCCCTTCGATAAATGCCGCTACCTGCGACTCGGTAGGCACTCTTCGGGTGAGCTTTTTCTCGGCATTGACTTCGGCCATTTTCTGGGCTAGGTTGGTGGCATTGCGGTTGCGAAGTTCTTTGATGGTGTCCACACCGGAGGCTTTGAGGAGTTCGGCAAACTCCCCACCTACGCCTTTGATGCGCATCAGATCGGCCATATTGGCGAAGACCAAAACCTGCTTTGTTGAAAGTCCAGTGGTTTCGGCGACAGCTTTGCGGCCATTAGCGGTGGCGCATTTTTCTAGTAGCTCGTTGGTGTTTGTGATCTCTGCTAAGGCGAGTTTTTCGGCCGTAGCTGGCCCAATACCTTCGATCTCTTCAATTTTGTAGTTCATGTCCGTAAAAAGTGTAATTGGTGGAGCGATAAAGATAGGTAATTTCCTGTTTTTTTTGTAGCTTTATCGAAGAAAATCAAACAAGCACATTTTTAGAATGACCCATACCGACATCAGCGCGATTCAAGAAGAGATCATTGAGGAGTTCGCCCTCTTCGATAACGACCAGGATAAGTATAGCTATCTGATCGACCTGGGTAAGCAGTTACCCCCCCTGACCGAAGCCGAGCGCAGCCCCGAGAACATCGTCAAGGGATGCCAATCGAAGGTATGGCTTGTTACTGACCTGGATGAACAAATGCAGCAGATCATCTACCGTGCCGATAGTGATGCCCTGATTGTCAAGGGTTTGATTGGTCTCCTGTTGCGGGTCTTCTCCGGGCAATCGCCGCAGGCAATCCTGGAAGCGGAGGTTTATTTTATCGAAAAGATTGGCTTAAACCAGATGCTTTCCATGACGCGCTCCAACGGACTAGCCGCGATGCTCAAGCAGATCAAACGCTACGCTTTGGCTTATCAAAGTAAGGTGGACTAAAATAAAACAAAAAAATACGGCGAATAATTTGGAAATACAAAAAAAGTCCGTACCTTTACTTCAGTTCTTTTAATTATGCGTGTTCGCTGTCAATTTATCCTCCCCTTCTGTTTACTCTGCTTGAGTTTTCCCTTAAACTGTGTAACGGATTCAATGCCACCCGTGCAAGAAAAGCGGGATGGACTTTGATGGTGAATGCTTTTTTCACTTTTTAATTTCTTTTTTGTTATGCCCAGTGGTAAAGTAAAGTTTTTCAATGAGTCAAAAGGTTTTGGATTCATTGTCGATGATGAAACACAACAAGACATTTTCGTTCACGTGAGTGGCTTGGCTGTAAGTTACATTGATGAAGGCGACCGTGTCGTCTATGAAGTACAGCAGGGCCGTAAAGGGCTCAATGCCGTGAACGTACAGATTGAACAAGAAGGCTAGTCTTTTAGCTAGCATTTTTTTCACGTACAACGAACCCTTGGGCTTACAGCTCAAGGGTTTTTTTGTGTGAAGAAACAACCGCTGGTTACAAGGCGTTTATAGCAGTGGAAAATTAACTAATCATTTAGGGCTTGGCAGAGGTCATTGATGTTGTTTGGTTCAAGCGTGATTTGCGGCTCCGCGACCATGCCCCCCTAGCCGAGGCCTTGTCGGGGGAGTTGCCGGTGCTGTTGCTCTACATTTTTGAGCCGATAGTTGCCCAGCACCCCGACTGGAGTCCGAGGCATTGGCAGTTTGTCCGCCAGTCGCTCCAAGACCTCAACCACCAACTCAAAGCGCACGGCGGGCAAGTGCATGTTTTTCATGGGGCAGCCGAAGCTGTTTTTGGTTTTTTGAGGGATCGCTTCGTGATTCGGCGGGTACTTTCACACCAAGAAACGGGCGTGCAGGTAACTTACCAGCGTGATCTGGCGATGCAGGATTTTTTTACCCAACACGATATTGCCTGGTTTGAGTTTCAATCCAACGGTGTCTTGCGGGCGATCCGAGATCGGCGGGGCTGGAACCGGAAGCGTTTTGCGTATATGTCTGACCAGCAGGCTTCTCCGGATTGGACGCGCTGGAAATCCGTTTCGCTTGACCTCCCCCCAAACTTCTTGCCCGAGTACAAGACGGCTAAACTCCTCCATCGGTATCCCGCCGCCTACCAGCCCGCCGGGGAGACTTACGCCTGGCGATACCTCCAAAGTTTCCTGACCGAGCGTAGCCGCGCCTACATGAAAAGCATCTCCAAGCCCCTCCTTAGCCGCAAGCATTGCAGCCGCTTATCCGTCTATCTGGCTTGGGGCAACTTGAGCGTTCGGCAAGTGGAGCAGTACATCACCCATCACTTTCCCGACCAGACGGACGAGTGGAACCTCAAAAACTTCGCCTCGCGGCTCCATTGGCGTTGCCATTTTATTCAAAAATTTGAAATGGAAGATCGCATGGAGTTTGCCCATCTCAATCGAGGCTACGATGTGCTAGAGCAGCCCCTACGCCCCGAGTACGTGGCTGCCTGGAAAGCCGGACAAACGGGATTTCCGCTCGTAGATGCCTGTATGCGAGCGGTTACGGCAACGGGATACCTCAATTTTCGGATGCGGGCTATGTTGGTCTCCTTCTTGACCCATCACCTGTGGCAAGACTGGCGAACGGGTGTACATCACCTGGCACAACAGTTTTTGGATTATGAACCCGGCATTCATTATCCACAATTCCAGATGCAGGCCTCCGTAACGGGCATCAACACCATCCGAACGTACAACCCCGTCAAGCAGTCCTGGCAAAACGATTCCGAGGGTGCATTTATCCGCCAGTGGGTACCCGAGTTGCAGATGTTGCCTCTGCGTTTCTTGCACGAACCCTGGACGATGACTGCCCTGGATGCCGCCCTATATAACTTTCATCTCGGCAGAGATTATCCGCATCCAATCATTGATCTGGAAAAATGCACCCAGCACGCCCAGGAAAAGCTATGGGCGATTCGGAAGGAGGCAGCCGTACAAGAAGAATCTGTGCGCATCTTGTCCCGTCATGTGGCCAGACCGCGCCGCATGACTACCAGATGATTTTCTCTTTGTTCAGAAAAGCAGCAATACCGCGTTGGCAGTCAGGGGTTTGACGGGCGCGGGCGTTGAGTTCGGCCCCCTCTTCGATGGCTGCTTCGGTGTCCTGATCGGCGGTCTGGAGGAGCATTTTTTTGGTCAGTTGCATGGCATTGGACGAGTTGGTCTGGGCTAAGTGCTGCGCAAAAGCCAGGCTACGGGTTTGTAGCTCCTCCGTCGTTTCGACGATCTGATGGACGATCCCGTACTCGAGGGCTTGTTGGGCCGTGATCCAGTCGCCGGTCAGGAGTAAGGCCCGCGCTCGGCTCTGCCCGATCTTGCGCACCAAAAACGGCATCACGATCGCGGGTACAAAGCCAATCTTGACCTCTGTATAGCCAAACTTAGCCGCCGAAACACTCCACACATAATCGCAGACGGTTACCAAACCACAGCCACCGGCCAGGGCGTGTCCTTGTACAGCACCCACGACAACTTTGGGGAAATGATAGATACGCGCAAAGAGTTCTTTCAGACGGGTGGAGTCGGCTAGGTTTTCTTCGTAAGAAAAGCCCTGCAACTGCTGAAGATACCCCAGGTCGGCACCAGCACAAAAAGATTTTCCTTCCGAAGCCAGGAGTACCACCGCAACGGTGGGGTCGTTTTGGGCGCGTTCAAAGGCAACCGTTAGCTCTTCGACAAGATTTTGATTGAAGGCATTGCGCTTTTCGGGGCGATTGAGGGTAATGACGGCTACGCGCTCGTGGCGTTGGTAGCCTACGGTGGTTGGTTTCATGGAGCAGGCTTAGTAGATTCGATTCGCTTAAAGAAGCGATAAATGTTCGTCTTTCCGTCCTGGAGGCATTGGATGTCGTCAGCGATGCGCCTAACCAAAATCAACCCCATGCCTCCGGCGCGACGTTCTTTGATGATATTCTGTAAATCAGGGAGTTGGTAGTTATGTAAATTAAAAATTGCCTGGTTTCGGTCTCGGATTTCAAAAATAAACTGTTCCCCCGATTTTTCTACGCATACTTCGATGTCCTCTTCGGGGTTGCAGCTATGGGAGTGGATCATGAGATTGGCACAAAGTTCATCGACAGCCAGAACCAACAAGTTGCTATCTACATCATCGACCTGATGCCGCTCCAGCACGGTTGCCACAAATTGCCTAATTTTTTTGAGATTGGCTTTTATACAAGCCACCTGTATCGTATGACTGCTCATAAATTGATCGTTTGCTGGGCCGCTGGCAGATCCTGAACCAAATCCATCAACGTATCCAATCCTAAGATTCTGAACACTTTAAAAACCTTTTCGTTTAATCCGAAAAGGACAATTTTGATATTTTTTTCCTCGGACTCCTCCAAACGTGAGGTAAAGACACCAATGCCGGGCGAGGAGATGTACTGCAAGTCGGTACAATCGACCAGAATATGTTTGGGTGGTTGGGCTTGGAGGAGTTCTTCCAGGGTGTTGTCAAGTTCGATAGAAGAGGAGGCATCTACATCTCCCTCTACGGCAATGATGTAGTAACTACTGGTTGTGGTGAGGGTAAGTTTCATGTTTTTATTTTGGGGTGTACGTAAAAAAAGAAAGAAAAGATGCCGTGATGAAGGCTTAACGCACAAATTTTTTAATGTTTTTGTTTACTGTTTCGGCTTTTTCAAAATTGACAAAATGCCCGGCATCGTCGATGAGTGCGGTTCGGGCTTGGGGCATTTTCTCTTTGGCCTCCTTGATGAGCTGGTCGATGGAGAGCTGGGGATGGAGGTAGCGGTTTGGGATGAGGCGGTCGTCTTTGCCGTAGAGCATCAAAAGGGGGAGCCGTATGCGCTGGAGGTGTTCAAAGACAGGCTGTGCCAGCATTCCGGCCACACAGCGAGAAACGGCGACGCTGTACTGCGCAAAGGCCGCCTTTTCTTCGATCATGGCTAGGCGGTCGGTGAGCATGAAACGGGCATCTTCGGGGAAGGTGTTGAAGTTGTCTTTGAGGTTGGTTTCGATTTTGTCTGTGGGGGTGGCCGCGATCATTTCGGGGCTAGTAAAGTTGCGAAGCAGATTTGCTTCTTGTTCGGTGAAGGTCTCCAGCCCTGCTGGGGCAATCAGTACGAGTTTGTCCAGCAGATTGGGATAGGTCATCGCAAAGGTCATCGCGATTTGTCCACCCATCGAATGCCCCACGAGGGTAAGCGTGTGAAGGTCTTTTTTTAAAATAAAATCGCGGATAACCTCCGCAAAAAAGCGCATATCATAGGGCCAGGCTTCGTCTTTGCCTGACTGCCCATAGCCAGGCAGGTCGATGGCAATGCAGCGGTAATGCTTCGATAGCTCGGCGATATTTTTGTGCCAGGCAGGGGCGTAGCTGCCCAGTCCATGCACAAAAAGTAAGGTTTTTTTGCCGTTGCCCTGCTCCGTGTAGGCCAACCGAACGCCCTGCTCCAGTTCTACGCTTTGCATCGCAAAGGGGTAGGTCAGGGAGGTAAAGGCATGATCCTGGGCTTGTACGAAAGACCAACAAATCATCACACAAAAAAGGGATAGCAACTGTTTTTTCATGGTTTGGGTAGGCTGATGTGTGGGGGCAAAGAAAAGAATTTTTCCAAAATTCATACCATAATATCCCCAAAAAGTACAAAACTTGACGGATTGAAGCGAGCGCACGTTAAAAGTGTGTGCTGTATTTTTTTGTTTTCCCCAAAAAACAACTATCTTTGTGGTTCTTTAAAAAAAACAAAAGCCATCTCTTACATGGAAACTCCGGTAGCTAAAAAACTCGCCGCCTTACAAAAGCTCCAACGCATTGATTCAGAGCTAGATGAGATCAAAAAGGTACGCGGGGGATTGCCCGATGAGGTGCAAGACCTCGAAGATGACATTGCGGCTTATCACACCCGCATCAAAAAAATAAACGACGAGGCTAAGGCACTCCGAGAGGAAATCAAAACCCTCAAGACACAGATCAAGGACTTTGAAACCAAAGGACAGAAGTACGAAGCCCAGCAGATGGAAGTCCGAAATGATCGTGAATATCAGGCCATTAGCCGTGAGATGGAGGATAATGAACTAAGCATCCAACTGGCCAAAAAGCACATCAAACAAAAAGAAGAACTCGTCAATCGCAAAAAAGAACTCGTCAAAGAGGTAGAAGAAAAATTAGAAAGCCGACAGGCTGACTTGCAAGTCAAACAACAAGAACTCGATAGCATCATCGCCGAAAGCCAGGAGCGCGAGGAGAAGTTGCGCAAAGACCGCGAGCGACAGGTCAAAAATGTCGATCAGCACCTCTACAAAGGGTATGTTCGCCTGCGGGGGAACTTCCGCAACGGGCTTGCCGTCGTGGAGGTAGATCGCAATGCTTGTGGCGGCTGTTTTAGCATTGTCCCGCCCCAGCGACAAGTAGAGATCAAGGAGAAAAAGAAAATCGTGATTTGTGAGCATTGCGGGCGTGTCCTTGCCGATGTCATCGACCAGGAGGAACCCGAAAAGAAAAAGAAAACCAGCCGCCGCAAGAAGAAAAAAGACGAAGAAGAGGTACTCGAGTGATGTATCCGATCTTGCTTTTAGCCAACCTTTTGGTGAGTGCCTTCCTAACGGGGCTGATTTGGTTTGTGCAAGTGGTGCATTATCCCATTTTTTCTCGGGTCAGCCCCGAAAATTTTATCCGTTTCCATGAAACCCATACGGCCCTAACGGGGCGTTTGGTGGTTCTGCCGATGCTTCTCGAGCTGGCGCTGGGCCTGGTACTGGCTTTGTCGCATCCCCATTGGACGACGTGGCTGGCATTGGCTTTGGTGGTGGTGGCCTGGCTTTCTACGTTTTTTTTGTCGGTTCCCTTGCACGGGCAGTTACACGGCGGTTTTGATGCCGAAGCAATCACACGACTTGTCCAGACGAACTGGATTCGCTGCCTAGCCTGGACAGCGCGGGCCTTGCTGCTACTTTGGCTGGTGTATCGCTTGCTCTGAAAGGGTATTTTTTCTTATCTTCGGTCATTGTTTCACCACCAAACGAACCCCAGCACCGATGAAATACGGCTACCTGTTTTTGCTTTGCCTCTGGCTCCCTACTTTCGGGCAAGCACAGCCCACCCCAACGCCTGCCTCCCAACGCCTGCAAGCCTACCAAGTCCGCGAAGAACTTCGCCACAAGTCGCTGATCCAACACCTTGATTTTCAGAATATCGGACCTACCGTGATGAGCGGCCGTGTCGTTGATATTGAAGCTAAGCCCGATGACCCAACGCAGTTTCTGGTCGCTTATGCCTCGGGCGGGCTGTGGCAAACCCGCGATAATGGCATTTCTTTCGCCCCGCTTTTTGAGAAGCAGGCCGCCATGACCATCGGCGATATTGCCGCCGACTGGCGCAACCAAATCATCTGGATTGGTACAGGCGAAAACAACTCCAGCCGCTCCTCCTACGCTGGTGTGGGCATGTACGTCAGCCGCGACGCTGGCAAAACCTGGCAGCATCGCGGACTCGAAGAGACCCACCACATCGGGCGTGTCGTCTTGCACCCGCAGGATACCAACACGCTTTGGGTAGCTGCCCTTGGGCATCTTTATACCCCCAACGCCGAGCGCGGCATCTACAAAACCACCGACGGCGGAAAGACCTGGAAAAAAACGCTTTTTGTCAATGACAGCACCGGTGCCGTAGAGCTTATCATCGACCCCAGCAATCCCAAGACCCTCTACGCCGCTACCTGGCAGCGCATCCGAGCAGCCTGGGATTTTATCGGGAATGGCAAAGGATCAGCGATTTACAAAAGCACGGATGCCGGAGAGACCTGGCAAAAGCTAGATTTCCCCGTTGGGGAAGGCGCCGGACGCATCGGATTGGCCCTAGCAGAAAGTCAGCCACAGACGCTGTACGCCGTCCTGGATAACCAGGATCGCGAAGCCAAAACAGACGAAGACAAGCCCGACCAGCTCACCAAAGACCGCCTCCGAGCGATCACCAAAGCCGAGTTTCTTGCCCTAAACGATCAGAAAATTAACGATTTTTTAGATCAATTTGACTTCCCCTCGCACCACACCGCTCAAAGTATCAAGAAGCAAGTTCAAGCGGACGAAATCACGCCCCAAACGCTTGTTACCTACCTTGAAGATGCCAACGCCCAACTCTTCGATACGCCCGTCAAGGGACTTGAGTGCTATCGCTCCGACGACGGCGGAAAGACCTGGAAAAAAACGGCACAAATCCCCGACGCGGTTTATTCCTATGGCTACTACTTCGGACAAGTTCGGGTAGATGCCCAAAACCCAGAGCAACTTTACACGATGGGTGTGCCTATTCTGGCCTCCAATGATGGGGGCAAAACCTGGCAGTCGATCAATGAAGATAACGTACACGTCGATCATCACGCCTTGTGGGTCAATCCCAAGCGCAGCGGACATCTGATCCTGGGCAACGATGGCGGCATCAATATCTCCTACGACAACGGCAAAAACTGGTTCAAGGCCAATAGCATCCCCGTTGGGCAGTTTTACGCCATCCAGGTCGATCTGGAAAAGCCCTACAATGTCTATGGTGGGCTACAAGATAATGGGGTTTGGTATGGCAAAAATACCTATACAGCTAGCAGAAAATGGCATGAAGAAGGGCAGTACCCCTACCGAAGGCTCCTCGGCGGCGACGGGATGCAAGTCGAAGTTGATACCCGCACCAACAACACCATCATCACAGGCTATCAGTTCGGCAACTATTTCAGGATCAACAAAACAACGGGACAACGCACGCCCATCACCCCCAAGCATACCCTCGGCGAACGTCCTCTGCGCTTCAACTGGCAGGCGCCCGTACACCTCTCCCGCCACAACCAGGACAT
This sequence comes from Bernardetiaceae bacterium, assembly GCA_036822015.1. Lineage (GTDB taxonomy): Bacteria > Bacteroidota > Bacteroidia > Cytophagales > Bernardetiaceae > DAISIL01. Next base: position 96,621 of record DAISIL010000003.1, read on the forward strand.
CCTCTACATGGGATCGCATCGCTTTCATCGTTCCTTCGATCAGGGCGATACCTGGCAGACGCTTTCCGATGACCTGACCCAAGGCGGCAAGCCAGGAAATGTTCCCTATGGTACGCTGACGAGCATCCACGAATCGCCGACGCGCTTTGGCTTGATCTACGTTGGGAGTGATGATGGACTGGTACACATCAGTCGTGATGCCGGACATAGCTGGGAGAATATCTCCGAAGGACTACCGGCAGGCTATTGGGTATCAAGGGTTCAGGCATCTACACACGAAGAGGGGCGCGTCTATGTGAGCCTAAACGGTTATCGCTATGATGACTTCCGAGCGATGGTTTTTGTCTCCGAAGACTACGGTAAAAGCTGGCAAATGATCAGTGAAGGGCTGCCCAGCGAAGCAGTCAATGTGATTCGGGAAGACCCCAAAAGCCCCGATTTGCTTTTTGTGGGAACAGATCACGGCTTGTATATCTCCCTTGATCGCGGACAAAATTGGATGACAACTGGACACCAATTCCCCGCCGTTGCGGTGCATGACCTGGTGATCCACCCTCGGGAGCCACATCTGATCGTGGGTACGCACGGGCGATCCCTGTACAAAGCCGACATTGAGCCGTTACGCGCCCTGACCCAAGACCTTCGCCAAAAAGACCTTCATCTCTTTGCGCTTTCAGAGATCACCCACAACCCCAAGTGGGGAGAGGCATGGAGCCAATGGCGCGAGGCTAGCGTACCAGAACTCAAGCTTTCATTTTTTGCAAAAAACACGGGAACCGCTCAAGTCGAAATCCTCACCCAAGCAGGGCTACGCTTACACACGATTGAGCATCCGGTTACTTCGGCAGGCTTACAATTCCTGACCTACGACTGCACCCTGGATGCCAAACAGGAAAAAGCCTATCAGAAAACCCGCAAGGACGGCCAGCCCCGTACCGAAGCCGCCAAAAATGGTCAATGGTACTTACTGCCCGGGACATATCAAGTGCGCGTCAGCCTCAACGGACAAAGCCAGACCGAAACCCTCACCATTAAGCCCGCCGAAGCCAAGCCCAGCCGAGGAACTGCCCGAAAAACGCCCTAGGGCAACCGAGCAAATCTGTCCTAAAAGACAAAGCCCGGATGTACCCAGATGGATATGACAAGGGGAGCAGGTCGATTCTTCTAACAGACCTGGACTAGAAATCTTAAAATATTTTATGTCTCATGCTCACTCGCCATCCTCCTGCTCCTCCTGGTCGCATATACGATCTGAATTATCGCACCAGTTAGCCCTCCGACTGTGATAAACGGAATTGAATCAATAAATCCATCGGGTAGAAAGGGCAAATATTCTTGTAGAAAGGTTTTGGCATAGGTAGCATCCGGATCAACTCGTTGTCTAACACGCTTTTCCCAATCTGTTAATATGCAGCCACCCGTAAAAAACAAGGAGATTAACTGTCCCACCGAACAGAGCAGGAAGGCCCAGGCAAAAAAGTCTTTTTTGTGAAACCTGGTAAATCTTCCTGTTAGTAGCGCGATGCAGCCAGCTACAGTAATACCTGTTACAAGGCCGTGAAACAGTAAAAGTCCATAGATTAACCAGACTTGATCTTTCATAATGAATGAGAAATGTTTGTCTATTCCCCCACGGCTGGTACTTCTTTCTCCCGCACGAGCTGGTTAAATTGGGGGATGTCGAAGACCAGGACTTGACGGTACTTAGCTAACTCGGCATCAATGGCCGCCGTGATTTCCTGACGGAACTGCTCCGCCTGTTGGGTGGGGGCAAAGTCGCTCATCCCGACAAGAGAAGTCAAATGAGCCAACTTGTTGTTGAGCCGTATGGGAAAGTTGAGGGGGTCTTGTCCGCTGCGGTTTTTGGTTTGATACAATGCCTCTTCAATCTTTGTTAGTTTTTCGGAAATTGTTTTGCTTTGTATCTGTATGTCCGCGTCTGTGGTGCGTTTGGCTACGCCTTGCACCTGTTCCCGTATCTTTCGGATATGCTCAATGGCTTGATGGGTCTCTGTTACTTTATCTCTGACCTGGGTCAGGAAGACAAAGAGGGCCTCCATGTCTTGCTGGGTGGCTTCCGAGCGGGGATTTTTGAGGATGGCAAAAGGCTGCGTACCGAGGGTGTTGCCGTTGTGCTGCATGGCTACCTGGTACGTTCCCGGGATAGCTTTGGGCCCCTGCAAGCTCGCCCACCAAAGGATCATTCCATCCACCTTCTTGGCGGGGGCATAGCGGGTATCCCAGACAAAGCGGTTGATGCCAGCTTTGAGGTCTTTTACATGGATTTTCAGGCTTTCCTCTTCGGATTTTGTGCCGAAACTACGGATGGTATCGCCATTGCTTTCGAGGAAAGTAAGCCGCAGATCGGTTGCGGTGTCAGGCTGTTGGGGCAGATAAAAATAGACCATCACGCCGCCCGGATGGTTGGTTCCTTCGGTCTTGGAGGGTTCTTTGCGCTGTGAGCCATCCATGCGGTAGGCATCCAGGGGACGGAAAAGCTGGGCTGTCCCTGCACCTGGTGCATCCATGATTTGATGGAGGGGTGTCAGGTCATCGAGTATCCAGAGGCTGCGCCCTTGTGTGGCCACGATCAAGTTTTGATTTTTGATGGTAAGGTCTGTAATCGGCACAATGGGGAGATTTTGCTGAAATTTCTGCCACTTTTTGCCATCATCGAAGGAGATATACAAGCCCGACTCGGTACCGGCATAGAGCAAGCCCACCTTGCTGGGGTCAGCACGGATGACGCGGGTGAAGTGTTCGGGGGCGATGCCTTCCGTGATGCGCGTCCAGGTTTTGCCGTAGTCTTTGGTTTGGTAGAGGTAGGGGGTGTAGTCGCCGAGCTTGTAGCGGGTGGCGGCCAGGTACAAGCCGCCTTTTTCGTGGGGGCTGACTTCGAGGCTGTTTATCATCGCCCATTCGGGCAGTTTGGGCGGCGTTACGTTTGTCCAGTTTTTGCCGCCGTCGCGGGTCAGGTGGAGAAGGCCGTCGTCTGATCCCGTCCAGATTACGCCCTCCTCGTGGGGCGACTCGGCGGCAGCAAAGATGGTACAGTAGTACTCTACGCTGGTGTTATCCTTCGTGATGGGCCCACCCGAGGGGCCGAGTTTGGTGCTGTCATTGCGGGTGAGGTCTGGGCTGATGGTCTGCCACGAACGCCCACCGTCGGTGCTGGCGTGCAGATGATTAGAGGCAGCATAGACTTTGTCAGGCTTGTGGGGAGAGAAGAAGATGGGGAAGTTCCACTGGAAGCGGTACTTCATATCCTCGGCCCCGTGTCCCATGGGGTTATTGGGCCAGACGTTTACGGCGTGTTCTTCTTGGGTTTGGTGGTTGTAGCGGGTCAAGAATCCGCCGTAGCTCCCCCCAAAGACGATGTCTGGGTTTTTAGGATGTGGGGCAATGTGCGCACTTTCGCCGCCAGCGGTGGGTTCCCAGTCGGCTGCTGTGATGGCATTTCCGGTGGAGCGGTGGGCGATACGCAGGGTGGTGTTGTCCTGTTGCGCCACATAGATGCGGTAGGGGAAATGGTTATCCGTCGTTACGCGATAAAACTGCGCCGTAGCTTGGTTGTGGTAGGTACTCCAGGTGTTGCCGCCGTCGAGCGAGACCTGCGCCCCGCCGTCGTTGCCCACGATGAGGCGGTTGGCCTCCTGGGGATCAATCCAGAGGTCGTGATGGTCGGCATGGGGCGTGGATTGGGTCGTAAAAGTCTTGCCACCGTCGGTGGACTGATGATACTGGACGTTGAGTACATAGACCTTATCGGCATCGCGGGTATCGGCATAAAGGCGGGTAAAGTACCAGGCGCGTTGGCGTAGGGCCCGATTGTCGTTTACTTTTTTCCAGGTTTTGCCGCCGTCTTCGGAGCGAAACAAGCCGCCGTTTTCGTTTTCGATCAGGGCCCAGAGACGATCCCGTTTCACGGGCGAGACTGCCACTCCGCTAATGCCCCATACGCCCGTAGGTAAGCCTTCATTTTTTGAAAGCTCCTGCCAGGTATCGCCTCCGTCGGTGGACTTCCATAGCCCTGACCCTTCGCCCCCACTCAAAAGGCTGTGTGGCGTGCGTCGGATGCGCCAGGTGCTGGCATAGATCACACGCGGGTTCATCGGATCAAGGATCAAATCTACTGCGCCGGCATCGGCATTGACAAAAAGGATTTTTTCCCAGGTCTTGCCACCGTCTCGGGAGCGATACACGCCCCGCTCCTGTGTCGGTTTGTAGAGGTCGCCCATCACGGCGGCATACACCAGATCGGGGTTTTGGGGATGGATACGGATGCGGGAGATGTGCCGTACTTTTTCTAGCCCGATGGCCTGCCAGGTTTTGCCGGCATCTGTACTTTTCCAAACGCCGTAGCCATAGGAGACGTTGCCGCGCACGGTTTTTTCGCCGCCACCAACGTAGATCACGTTGGGATCGTAGGCACTGACGGCGATAGCTCCCACAGAACCACCAAAATACCCGTCGGAGATGTTTTCCCAGGTCTTGCCCGCATCTTCGGTGCGCCATACGCCGCCGCCCGTTGCGCCAAAGTAAAACAGCTTGGGTTGTCCGGCTACGCCCGTAACGGCAGCCGAGCGCCCCCCACGAAAGGGGCCCAGGTGGCGAAAATCAAGACCGGCATAGCGGCTTTCGGGGATGGTTTGGGCTTCCAGGAGAGGCAGGAAAGCCAGCCAGAGGACAAAGGCGATAAGGATACGTTGCATGGCGTTGTGCGTATGAAGTTTCTAAAAACGGAATGTAAGTTAGGGAAAAATTTGGTAGAGATCACAAAAAATGGTGGCAAGCCTCATGGAGGGAATGAAACGACCCGCCGAGAAAAGTTGTATGAGAGGTAGTAAGAGCGATCCTTCGATTAGGAAAAAACAAGGATTATGTATAAATTTATTGTCGAGATGAAAAGTAAAAATGGAGAAACCCTGATTAAGGCTCACTTCTGTTTGCTTTTACAGACAGACACGCCGTGTTAGAATACACAAACTTCTACCATTGGAAAGCTACGTACAGTGATACGCCCGACATGAACAAAGAAAAAAAGCAAGCTGAGTTTCTGATACACGGCTGCTTGTCTCACGGGCATTGGGGTAAGAAGCGTAGCGATGAAAACAGATGTTGAGTGCGTACTACGTAAGCACAATTACGCTATCCCCGTCGTATCCAAAATGTACTACTGACTATGATCCATAGCTTTGGTGAACACGGTTAAATAAGAAGAAAACATGAAACGCTATCAAAAAGGCATCCTGGGTTGTGGCTTAGCGGTCTGTGGCACAAAGTCGCGGGCCAGGAACTGGTAGTGAGCCGCCATCGCGATCATGGCGGCGTTATCGGTGCAATAGGCAAAGTCCGGGATGTAGGTCTGCCAACCTCGGGCGGCTCCTTCGGCTTGCAGGCGGGCGCGTAAGGCGCGGTTGGCCGAAACGCCACCGGCGATGGCTACCTGCTGTATCTGGTGGTGTTCGGTGGCTCGGATGAGCGGCCGCATGAGGTTTTCGATGAGGTTCTGCTGGACGCTTGCGCAAAGGTCGTGCAGGTTTTGTTCGATAAACTGGGGGTTTTCTTTTAATTGCTTACGCAAAAAATAAAGAATGGATGTTTTGATTCCACTAAACGAAAAATCAAAACCATCCAGATCGGTTATCGGAAACTGAAAAGCGTCCGGTCTGCCCGCCTGGGCTAGGCGGTCTATCTCGGGGCCACCTGGATAGCCCAGCCCGAGGAGCTTGGCCGTTTTGTCGAAGGCCTCCCCTACGGCATCGTCCTGGGTTTGCCCCAGGATGTGCATATCGGTAAAGTCCTTGACGCACACGAGTTGGGTATGTCCGCCGCTGACAGTCAGGCACAAAAAGGGAAACTTCGGATGGGGTGCGTCGATGAAATGCGCCAGGATATGGGCTTTGATGTGATGCACCCCGATCAAAGGCACATCCAAAGCCAGAGCCAGCCCCTTAGCAAAGGAAGCCCCCACGAGCAAAGCTCCCATCAAGCCCGGCCCCTGCGTAAAGGCCACCGCCGAAAGCTCCGATAAGCCGATACCTGCCTCATCCAAAGCCCGCCTGACCACAGGCACGATATGCCGCTGGTGCGCCCGTGAGGCTAACTCCGGTACAACCCCTCCATAGGCTTCGTGTTCGGCTTGCGTGGCGATGCAGTTGGCGCGTATCTGCCCCCGAGAGATCACCGCGGCCGCTGTCTCGTCGCAAGAAGATTCTATGGCTAAAATATTGCTCATCAAAAACGTAGTTTAGCGCAAGCGATCCATAGAGCGCACCAGTGCCTCATCTTTTTTGATGCCCCGGATGGCGAGCATGTTGCAGAGCAGGGCGAGCAAGGGCAAATACGCCCCGGCTAGATAATCGCCGTGAGCCGGTGGCGAAAACCAGGCATCGGCTGTATAAATCCAGTAGAAGGTTACGCCCACAAAAAGCGTGATGAGTAGGTTGCTCAAAGCGGCTAATTTGATCTGGAGCAGGCGTTTTTTGTAGCTCAAAATGTTGTATATCGAAACCAAAGCTGCCAGGACAGCCAGAACGGCCAGATAAGCCGTCGGTTGGTTGTGTCCGGCTACTTCGATGTTATCTTTGATATGTTGCATTTGGATCGCTGAAATGACCAGGTACTCGCCTTCGGGGGAACTTTTTTCCCAGATGGGAAGAAAAACGACGAGCAGCATCAAGATGGCCGTCAGGGCTAGAAAAACAGTTTGGATGCGTTGCCACATGGTTCAGTAAAATTTTATCTCGATTGGTGCGGGCAACAAAAATAGACAAACCTGCAAAGGATTGCGAAATTTTGGCAGCAAACTTTGGCCGTTTTTGGAGGTTTTATCATTTTGTACAACCAAAAGGTACTATGTCCACCACACACCAGGACATAACCCCTTCACTAACAGAACTTTGATCCTTCATTCATGGACACCACAACCCCAGCCAACATACGGGTATATCGTGTAGAAAGCGGCGATACGCTTTTTGGCATCGCCAAAAAGCACCAAACGACGATTGAGGAACTCCGCCGCCTCAACGGCGACCGTTTAGAGACCCTCTATCTCGGGCAGGAAATCTACTTGCCCGATCCGTCGGTGCATCGGGTGCAAGAAGGAGAAACTTTTTACGAGATCATCACGCGCCACGGGCTAGATGCCGAAACTTTCAAAAAATATAATCAGCTAGATAGCTACCAACTGCACATCGGGCAGGTCTTGCGCATTCCCCCGCCCACCCCCGCCCTACCCCCTACCCCCAGACAGGGGCGCGTACATACGGTCGAGACCGGAGATAGCCTCTTCAATCTAGCCCAAAAATACGGCGTTACCGTCAATGACATCCGACGTGCCAACCAACTCGATGCCAACTTACTCAACATCGGGCAGCAACTCATCATTCCCTCCCCCGAAAACACCCAGCAGGCACTGCAAGCCCATTTTGTTGGGCAGGAGGATACTATCCACACCATCGCGGAAAAACACAAGGTTACTCCCGATGCCCTGCAAGCCTTCAATCAGCTAGAAGCCACCGCCCAACTCTCTGCCGGACAACTGCTTTACATCCCCAGCAGCGACTATCAGCCCACGGAGCAAGTCCGTTGGGAGAGCCACATCAGCCTACCCGACGATCAGCGTCTCCGAGAAATTGAGCAAAACCGCGCCGAGTATTTCAAGATCGAACGCCAGTACGGTGTGCGTATTTTTAAGGAAGGACTTCGGGGCGGCATCGGTGAAGGCGAGGTAAATGATACCGAAGACTTACAAAAAGTAAAACAAAGATTGGAGCAGTTACAGATTCCGGTATCCTCCGATGATCCGGCTGCTATCACTGCCGGTATTCGGGCGTTTCAGGAACGTTTTAAGGTGGATTGGTGGTCTCGACATCCCGTCTGGGCAGATACCCAGCCGCCCTTTGAAGCGGGTAAACTACGCCCCAATGATTTGACATACAGGCTTCTCCGTGAATATACCCATTATCGTCTGCAATTCAGGGATCACAAAGACCAGCATCAGGAGGCTCGGTTCACCAACTTCGCTACCAGCCCCATGAGCGTGTACCCGTATGGGGTGGCTTATACCGGTACGGCGCGTTATGTGTTCAAGGATTCTTATTTTCATCAGCTCGGAATGTCAAAAATTTTATCCGAAGCGATGGCTTACATCTCCGGGAATCAGAGTAACTTCGACGCGCTCAACACCTACGACCGGGCTGTTTTTTCGTTTGGTTTTGTGCAGTTTGCGGGGCAGAGCGCGCAGGGGATGTTGCCTAAACTGCTGGCATTCATTAAGAAAGAAAATCCGACTTTGTTTGAGGACACCTTTGGGCGTTTTGGTGTGGAGGTGGAGTACTCGGAGCCGCAGCCATTTGTGTTTCGTCCGGCCCGTGTGGTGGTCATCGACCCTGGGGCAGCACAGGGCTTGACGGTCTTGCGCGGGCGGGAGGCCGAGGAGCATTTGCGGATCACGAAACTCCTCTACGGCGTTTTTATTCGGGCGGGTCATCATCCCGAGATTGCGCAGCTTCAGTTGCGGGCAGCGGTGCATTTTTACGTGCGTCCGGTTCTGGGGAGCCGTATTAGTCTCGATATTGGACATCGTCGCGAGTTGGGGAGTGAGCTAATTCGGGATGTCATCCGGTCGAGTGCTGGCTTGGCGGCTTTGATTGATCTGACGATCCATCACGGCTTGAGCCAGGCCTTGCTGATGATTGAGGAGGCCATTGAAGCAGTAGCCGAGCAGCACGGTTTATCGACGGTTTGGCAGGTGCGCAATATCGACGAGCGCAAAATTTTGCGTTACTTACGTCGTCGGCATACGCATCCGTTCATCAAGCAGCGGATGCAGCGTATCTTAGATCTGGCTACGGAAGAGCAGCAAAAGCCTATGGATCAGCAGCTTTTTAGTTTTCTCAAACGCTATTAGAAAAAAAATTGACGCTTTGCTTGGCAGAAACCAAAAGACACCTTATATTTGCATTCCATTTGCGAGAATAGCTCAGTTGGTAGAGCGCAACCTTGCCAAGGTTGAGGTCGCGGGTTCGAAT
>DAISIL010000004.1:0-77844 GCA_036822015.1 Bernardetiaceae bacterium
TTTCTTCGTCAAACCTCCGCCTTGCGTTTAAAGCGGACACAAAGGTAAGGAGAGATTTTAGAAAAGCAAGGGGTTTATCAAATTTTTAGCCCGATAACCAGAATATCATCCGTCTGTTTGGCTGTGCCGCGCCAGCCTTGTAGCTCTTGCTCGAGTGTATTTGCCTGCTCCTCAAAGGTTTGATGGCTATGGGCATGCAAAAATGCCCGAAAACGCTTGCTCAAATACTTTTGCCCTTTATCGCCTCCAAACTGATCCTGGAACCCATCACTGTACAAATAGAGGCGGTCGTTGGGCTGTGCCTCGATCAAATGCTCTTCAAAATTCTTTTGGTGGGCATCAAAGTTGCCCCCAATAGGAAAGCGAGACCCCCGGATAAAGATAAGTTCGTCGTTTCGTAGAAGGAGCATGGGGTTTTTGGCACCAGCAAAGCGAAGGGTCTGGGTGGGTTTATGATACGCCAAAATGGATATATCCATACCATCGGCGACGGCTTTGCCATTAGAGCGATGTAGAGAACTGCTGATCTTCTGATCGAGTGCCTGTAGGATTTGTTTGGGCGAAAATATTTTTTGGTTGTTCACGATCTCATTCAAGAAGTCATTGCCCATGACGGTCATAAACGCACCGGGTACGCCGTGTCCGGTGCAGTCGGCGGCGACAACAAGATAAGTTTCTTCGTCGGGGCATTCGGCAAACCAGTAGAAGTCTCCCGAGACGATGTCTCGGGGACGAAAGAAAACAAAGGCATCGGAGAAGTATCTCTTGTCCACAACAGGCTCACCGAGGATGCTCTGCTGGATGCGTCGGGCATACCGGACGCTATCGGTGATGTGCTTGTTGGTCTTTTCGAGTTCGTGGGTTTTTTGGGTGAGTTCGTGGGTGCGCTGCACTACTTTTTCTTCTAGGTTTTCGGAGAGTTCTTCTACTTGCCTGAATGCCAAAGAGAAGCGGCGGGCGATCACAAAAAACTGCAGGATCAAGAAGACCCCAAAGGCAACGGGCAATAGTTCCATTTCGCCGACTAACTCAATACCCAGTACCGAATGCAGACCGTCGTTGATGCCCGCAAATATCATCACGAGCGCACCACCCATCTGTATCCAGGCATCCTTACGCTCATGGCGCACCGCCTGAACGATGACAAAAGCCAGATAAGACAAAAACAGAAAAAAGAATGGCTGATAGAACAAAATCGTGCTGCCATAGATGCGCAGCGGCGTAAAGACAATAAACAAAGCGTAAATCGTCGTAATGATAGCAGCACTCAAAATGGGTAGGCTATAAGACCGCCGACGCAGGCGCACACTTTTCCAGTGGAACTCTTCCGGGTAAAGCGACCGCATATACAACAAGCCCAGAGGTGCCAGGACATACGTGCCGATATAGTAAATCTTGGGTTGAAGTTCAGTATTGAAAAAAGAAGCATACAGTTGAAGGTACTCGTACACGTAATGCTCACCAAAAACGGATAAGCGCAAGGCAATCAAGAGGCAAATGATACCGAAGTAAAGCGTAGAGCGGTTTTGGGGACGAAAAATGAACAAGATGAAGTGATACAAACTCATGATGGCAAGAATACCAAGCCACATCAAGGAGCGGCTACTTGTCCACTCCTTGTCCAGGATCAAGTCGCGTTCGTTGCCCAGAACAAAGTCTTGGAGCAAGCCCGAGATGAACAAACCATGGTTACTGACCTGCACAACGATCTCTTGCCAGCCTTCAGGATGAGGGCGAAACGAAACCAGGTTACCGATGACTTGCCCGCGTGTGGCGGCCGGGCTAGTCCCGACAATGCCGGCTTCATGGATCAGTTTACCGTTGAGCCAGACCTTTGCCGCTGTCCAGATCATGGGTACTTTGAGGGCATACTCGGTATTGGGGTCTGGTTTGATGAAAAAGCGCAGGCGATAGGTAGCGTAACTCTTTGCAGGATAGAGACTTTCATCGGCATTGCGATAGGTCGTCCAGGAGGCCGGGACGGATACGTATTGGGTTGGGGTGGGGGGAGATGCGCTTTGCCAGTCGGAGGGGATGAGTAGTTGCTGCCAATAAAATTCCCATTGCCCGCGTAAGCTAATTTGGGTCTGGTCGCTCCACTGTTGATCGGACAAATCCAGGTTTCCTTCGGTAGCCAAAGTGGATTGCGCCATAATCCCCAGAGGCATACACCAAAGACAAAAAAAGTAGGCGAGTTTGTTTGCTTTCATGGTTTCCGCTTATACGGCAGGATCAAAGAAAGGGACAAGCAAAACGACGGTTTAACAAGTCGTTAGGTCAATCCCCTTCTCATCGTCTATTCCATTACCAAAGCCTGTGCCTAAAATTCCTGAACGACTTTTGCGATCCGGTCGCAGGCTTCGTGAAGTTGCTCTTCTTCGATGACTAATGGCGGGGCAAAGCGGATGATATTCCCGTGTGTGGGCTTAGCCAACAAACCCTCATCGCGCAGGCGCAAGCACATCTGCCAGGCGGTGCTGCTTTGAGGGGTGTCATTGATGACAACGGCGTTGAGCAGACCCTTGCCGCGCACCAGCTGGAGGAGCGGGTGTTTGTCCACCAGGTGCTGCATCCGCTCACGGAAAACGTATCCCAGCCGCTCGGCATTATCAGCTAGTTTTTCATCTTCAACGACTTGCAAAGCCTCCATAGCCACCGCACAAGCCAGCGGGTTGCCGCCGTAAGTAGAGCCATGCTCACCGGGCTTGATGGAGAGCATCACCTCGTCGTCGGCCAGGACGGCAGAAACGGGCAGTACGCCCCCCGAAAGTGCCTTGCCCAAAACCAAAATATCGGGCTTTACCCCTTCGTGATCGCAGCAAAGCCGCTTTCCCGTTCGGGCGATGCCCGTCTGCACTTCATCGGCGATGAACAAAACATTTTTTGCTCGACAAAGCGCGTAAGCCTGACGCAAGTAGCCCTCATTCGGGACAACCACACCCGCCTCACCCTGAATAGGCTCCACCATAAAACCCGCTACATTGGGGTCTTCGAGGGCTTGCTCAAGAGCGGCAAGATCGTTATACGGAATCAGTTCATAGCCTGGCATGAAAGGGCCAAAGCCGGCATAGCTGGCCGGATCCGTTGAGGAGGAGATGGCACCCAGGGTGCGTCCCCAAAAGTTACCGGTAACGAAGATGATCTTTGCCTGATCGCGGGGGATGCCCTTGACGGTATAAGCCCACTTTCGGCAGAGCTTAACGGCTGTCTCGCCGCCTTCTACGCCCGTATTCATGGGCAAAACTTTATCATAGCCAAAGTACGCCGTGATGTACTTCTCATAAACGCCCAATACGTCGTTGTGGAACGCCCGAGAGGTCAGGGTGAGTTTTTGGCTTTGCTCATGTAAGGCACGTAGGATACGCGGGTGGCAATGTCCCTGATTGACAGCACTATATGCCGACAGAAAATCTATGTACTGCTTCCCCTCGGCATCCCAGAGATATACACCCTCCCCTCTGGAGAGTACCACCGGCAAGGGGTGATAGTTGTGCGCCCCATAACGATCCTCTAAGGCGATGAGTTCTTGACTGGACAAAGTGTTCGATGGCGTGTTCATGAAATTTGACTATTAAAAATTATGTATTCACGGTAAAGATACGCTTTTTCGGATAATCTTTGCTGCCGTCTGCTGCCATGAAAAGTATCTACTTTTTCAGAAATGCAGAAAAATGTTTAAATTACGGGTTCTATTGCCACACAAACCCGTACTAACAAAGACTTGTTTTAATTCTGATACACCCTGACTAAATCATGGACATTCAACCCTTTAGTGAATGGCGCAACGACGGAAAGCCTTTTCTTGTCGCTGGCCCCTGTAGTGCCGAAACCGAGGAGCAACTCCTGGAAACCTGCCGCTCCCTTGCCCAAAACGACAAAGTGGATGCCTTCAGGGCCGGCATCTGGAAACCCCGTACCCGCCCCAACTCCTTTGAAGGTGTGGGCGAGATTGGTCTAGAGTGGTTCCGTACCGTCAGAGAGGAACTCCAAAAACCCATCACGACCGAAGTTGCCTCGGCCGAACACGTCGAGCTAGCCCTGGATTATGGTGTGGACATCCTCTGGATCGGGGCCCGCAGTACCACCAACCCCTTCACCGTTCAGGAAATTGCAGATGCCTTGCAAGGCGTGGACATTCCGGTAGTCGTCAAAAACCCCATCAACCCAGATTTGGGGCTTTGGATTGGTGCTTTGGAACGCATCCACCAGGCAGGCGTAACCAAACTAGCCGCCCTACATCGGGGCTTCTCCTCCATCGAAGAAAAAAAATACCGCAACTCCCCCATGTGGCAAATCCCGCTAGAGCTACGCAAGCGCATCCCCGAGTTGCCGCTCTTCTGTGATCCTAGCCACATTGGCGGCAAACGCGAGCTGATATTCCCCATCGCCCAGAAAGCCCTCAACCTCAACTTTGACGGCATGATGATCGAGACCCACCGCGACCCTGACCTTGCCTGGAGCGATGCCGCCCAGCAGGTTACGCCCCAAAGCCTTGCCCAGATCATCCAGGCACTGGAGCTACGCCAGGCCACCGCCGATGACGACACCTACCAGGATCGCCTCGATAGCCTCCGCCAACAAATTGACCGCATTGATCGGGAGATCGTCGAGACCCTAGCCAACCGCATGGCCGTCGTCGATCAGATTGGACACTACAAAAAAGAAAAAAACGTAGCCATCTTTCAGCGCGATCGCTGGGAAAAAATCAGTGGCTCCCGACGCAGTTGGGGCCAGAGCATGACCCTTAGCCCAGATTTCCTTGAAACGCTCTACCGCCTGATCCACGAAGAGTCCATCCGACGACAAAACGAAATCTTCAATCAGGGGACTTAACCACGAATCGGGGGAGTCGGCCGTGCTTTTATTTTTGTTTTTTGCGTACCTTTCATCGTTTTTATTCTCGCACACAACTACGTATGGACAAGCTCGTAACTAAGCAAGACCTCAAAGAAACGGATTTTAACTCCCTCAAAATCCCCTTTGTTAATGACCTGGTCATGTGGATGCTCAAAATCCGAAAGATCAACAGCATCTACGACCGCCTCATGCCCCGCGATGGCATCGCGTTCATCGACGGGGTACTCGAAGAACTCAACATCCGCTACACGGTCTCGGAGGAAGAACTGGCGCACATCCCGACGGAAGGCCCTTTTCTGACGGTCTCCAACCACCCTTTCGGTATTTTGGATGGGATGATTTTGATTAAGATCATCGCCGAACGGCGACCGGATTTTAAGGTGATGGCCAATTTTCTGATCCAAAAAGTAGATCCGATCCAGGATTTTGTCATCGCCGTTAATCCTTTCGAGAACCACCAGGCGGAGACCATCCGTGGTTTGCGTCAGGCTTTGGTGCGTCTGGAAAGCGGGCATCCCGTCGGGATATTTCCCGCCGGTGAGGTCTCGACGCGCCAACGCCAAACGCATATCGTCGAAGACCGCGAGTGGACAAAAACCAGCCTCAAGCTCATCCGTCGGGCGGGCGTGCCGGTGGTGCCGATTTATTTTCAGGGAACAAACAGTTTTAGTTTTCACGTATTGGGCAAAATCCTTCCTGCCTTACGGACGGCCGCCCTGCCTTCGGAGCTACTCAACAAAAAAGATCAAACCCTTCCCCTGCGTATCGGCCGCCCGATTCCGTTCCAGGAACTGGAAAGTTTTGGCGATCTCTCCAAGATGGGACGCTACTTGCGGACGATGGTTTATGGGCTTGGCTCAGCCTTAGAGGTCAAAAAATTCTTCCGGCACGGCATCCATGCCAAGCAACGCCCCGAGACCATCGTTGATCCCATCGCGACCGATGTCCTTTGCCAGGAAATTGAGCAGTTGCGCCAGCGAAAAGACTGCTTCCTCGGTACCAAAAAGCAATTTGACATTTTCCTGGCACCCGCTCAGGCGATGCCCCAGCTCATGCACGAACTCGGCCGCTGCCGAGAGGTTACGTTTCGGGCTGTTGGGGAAGGCTCCAACCGCAAGATGGATGTTGATGAGTTTGATCTTTATTACAAGCATCTTTTTCTTTGGGACAAAGAAGAAAAGCGCATCGCGGGCGCGTATCGCTTAGGCTTCGGCGATCAGATTATGAAACAACACGGGCGCAGGGGATTTTACATCAGTAGTCTTTTTGATCTGGATCGGGCCCTCAAGCCTACCCTTGCCCAGTCGCTTGAGCTGGGGCGTTCTTTCGTGATGCAAGAATACCAACGCCGCCCCATGCCGCTCTTTATCCTTTGGCAGGGCATCCTGGATACACTCATCCAAAATCCGCATTTCAAGTACATTATTGGGCCTGTCAGCATCAGCAACAGCTACTCCAAGTTCTCGAAAGAACTCTTGATCGCCTTCATCCAAAAGTATTATTTCAACCATGAACTAGCCGCTCATGTGCGCCCCAAAAACGCTTTTTCGGTCAGTACACACATCGACTCGGATATTTTGTTAGAAAAGTTCAAGGACAACGTCAATGAGTTGGATAAGTACATCGCCGAGTTTGAGCCAGATCGTTTTCGTGTGCCTATTTTGCTCAAAAAATACATGAAACAAAACGCCCAAATCATCGGCTTCAACATCGACCCGCGCTTCAATAACTCCCTGGATGGCTTGATGATCCTTGACCTCAAGAAATTGCCTGACAGTACGTTTGAAAATCTACGCAAAAAAGCCTACGAGCAAGGCTAAAAACGACGACGACGCGAGATTTGCCCCGTTCGGGAGGCTCCCCAAATGTCGGGACAATACAAATTTCCGCTACCCATGATGCTGTACGTCAGGGATATTTCGTGGGCATTGGCACCGTAATTAGACAGGTTGGAGATCGTAAAATCATAGCTGTACCCAAACTCCATATTGAGCTTGGCAATACGGACACCGGCCATAAACACAATCGCGTCGTTGTTGGAGGGCAGCCCCTGATACTCTTCGATGGGAAAGCCTTTATACCAAATACCTGCCATCAACGGGTTCCATACCCCAAAAACGCCGGCGTGTAGCTGTTGGGCGGCTCCCTGGCGTTGGTACACAAAGGAGGGGATGATGCTAAAATCATAATCGTAAAACTCTATCCGATAGCCTCCATGCAAGGAAAACTTCGTGGGTAGGCGGCTCTCTTCGTCCAGAAAAGATTGGTTGGGACGGTTGAGGTGATGCGCCGATAAGCCCGCCCATACGTTATCCGACAAGAACAACAGCCCAGCCGAGATGTCGATGTACGTAACGTTGTTGTTGGGAAAGTTTTCCTGGGTAGGTGCGCCTGTGGGGCCGTTGTTATCAAACTGATCGGGAAAAAGCAAAGCGTTGGTGTTGAGTTGCTTTTGTACAAAAGTACCTTGCAAAGCAGGCTGAATAACCGTATTGGGGTTCAGTGGGATGGCGTAGGAATAGATCAAACCCAGGTCGTTGGAGAGAATCGGCGAAGCCCCCGAACCCTGCTCATCGCGCTTGGCGATCAGTCCGATCGAAGAATTGGCTTCTGCGATATGATAATCCGCAAAGATGGAATAAGTTACGTAATTGGAGGGGAGATTGGGCCACTGGTTGCGGTAGTTGATGCCCGCCCTAAAGCCCTGCAAAGACCCCGTGAAAGCGGGATTGAGATACAAGGGGGCTTGATAAAATTGGGAAAACTGCACGTCTTGTCCCCATGTCGTGAGAGAAATCAACCCCATCAATCCCAAAAAACACCATGAACGCACCCATTTCATAATCCTGTCATTTAAAGTTTTTTGTAAGAACGCCCGCTTTGGCACAAATCGTTTGTTTCGATCTAACTATTTTACGGTATCAAAGTTAATAAAATCCGATCAAATGTCCGAATTTGTATGCAAGTTGCCATTGCCGATGACTGGAAAGCGTACCTCAAGCCCGAGTTTGAAGAAGCGTATTTTGCCGAACTGGTACGTTTCATCAAAGCCGACATCCAGCAGCACACCATCTATCCGCCAGGTAAGTTGATTTTTAATGCCTTTGCCCATTGTGCTTTCGCTGATACCCGTGTCGTGATCCTGGGGCAAGACCCCTACCACGGCCCTGGGCAGGCCAACGGCTTGTGCTTTTCTGTCTCGGATGGCATCCCGATACCGCCCTCACTCCAAAATATCTTCAAGGAAATTCAAGCCGACATAGGCACACCCATCCCCAAAACGGGTAACCTCGAACGCTGGGCCCAGCAAGGGGTCTTGCTCCTGAATGCCGTCCTGACGGTCCGGAAGGGGCAGGCAGCCTCCCACAGCAAAAAAGGCTGGGAGACCTTCACCGATGCCGTCATCCGGATCATCTCCGACAAAAAAGAAAACGTCGTTTTTATGCTCTGGGGCAAGTACGCCCAGCAAAAGGGGCAAGTCATTGATCGTCAAAAACATCTGGTACTCGAATCGCCTCATCCCTCACCCCTGGCTCGTGGCTTTGCCGGCAATCGCCATTTCAGTCAAGCCAACGCTTATCTACTCGATCACCAAAAGCCCCCCATCCAATGGTAATCCGTCGCATGGTTCGGATGACCTTTCGCCCCGAGGCTCTTCCCGTCTTTGACGCGCTCTTTGCCCGAACCGCCCCCCAGATACGGGCTTTTGCGGGCTGCCTGCACCTCGAGCTATGGCATGATCCCAATCACCCCCACATACGCATGACGTACAGCCACTGGCAGGATGCCGCTGCCCTGGATGCCTACCGCCACTCGGCACTGTTTCGGGAAACCTGGGCGCAAACAAAAGTACTTTTTGCTGAGAAACCCTTGGCATTTTCGGGGCTTTGTGCGGCCGTTATCGCACCCGAGGAGGTAAAAGGGTAGTGAAAGTTTTCTTTTTTTGGATGAAATACGCCCAAACTACGCTCTTATGATACAAGCCACGAAGGGAAGAAAGCGGCTTAGCTGGGGCGATCTCCTGGATGGCTTTGCGCTTGTCTCGGATCGCCCGCCAGTGTGCATACAAATAAAAATGCGACCGCAGCACCGCCCAAAAATGCGACCATTGCCCCTGCAACAAAAAACGCAAACCAGCCACACCATCCAGGCTCATCCGCACAAAAAGCCGTCCCAACAAGCCCCTGCGCGGTAGGTTCTTGCAGAGCATCAACAAGTTATTACGGAAGTTGAGGTATGTCTTGAAAGGGCTTCCCGCCTGGAGCGTTCCACCGCCGACGTGATACACGGTGCTTTCAGGGAAACAAAAAATTTGGTAGCCTGCATTTTGGAGCCGCCAGCACCAGTCAATTTCCTCCATGTGCGCAAAAAAATCGGGGTCTAAGCCGCCGTATTGATGCCACAACTTAGCCCTGACGACCAAACAGGCCCCCGAAGCCCAAAAAATCTCCGTTGGATCATCGTATTGCCCTGCATCTGTTTCGAGGGTATCAAAAACACGCCCCCGGCAAAAGGGAAATCCCCAGCGGTCTATCCAGCCGCCCGCCGCTCCTGCGTACTCGAACAAATGGGGTTCCCGATGGCTACGGATTTTGGGTTGGCAGGCAGCTACCCTTGGGTGCTTATCCATCTGATCCAAAAGAGGTACAAGCCAGTTTTCGGTAACGGCTACGTCTGAGTTGAGCAGCACATAATACGTCGCCTTTATCCGGGCTAAGGCTCGGTTGTAGCCCTCGGCAAAGCCCCAGTTGCGCTGCAAATCCAGGCAAAGTACCTGGGGATAATGCGCTTGTAGCCAATCTAGGGACCCATCAGTGGATCCGTTGTCGGCCACAACAAAAGCGATGTCTTTTTCTCCGTTGGGGGTGTGTGCCAGCAACAAAGGCAGGAACTGCTCCAGCCAGTGCTTTCCGTTGTAGTTCAGGATCACGACTGCGGCACGCATACCTGGCTATTGCCCGCCTCCGCCCATGAGTTTGTCCAGATCGAAGCCCTCCATGTTGGGCAAGAACGACGCGGTACTTTTTTGGATATGCTCTCGGCTTTTCTCTTCCACGAGTTCCATGGCTTTGTTGATGGCTGCGATAATCAAGTCGTTCATCATCTCTTTATCGTCAGGCTTAATCAAGTCATTGTCGATTTCGATCTTTACAACGCGATGCTTGCCATTAACAGTGGCTTTTACCATACCTGCACCTGCTTCGGCTTCGGCGATAATCTGCTCGAGTTCGTCTTGGGCTTCCTGGAGCTTGGATTGCATCTCGCGCACCTTGCCCATCATTTTGAACATGTCTTTCATGGAGGCTTTTTTGATCTGTCTTAATAAAAAAATTTAACTTTTCTTAGGCATCGTGCCAAACACCCAGTCCCAGAGCGGCGAAGAAACACCAAAGGCTACGGTATCATCCTTGTAATGGTGGATGCCATGATGTACCCAAAGGACTTTGAAGATATTTTTGGGTGGGCGAAAGGCGTGCACGATGTAATGCACACAAAGATAAGAGGCATAGCCCGTAATGAAGCCAGGCAAAAAGCCAAACGTGTAGTCGCCCATGATCGCTCTTGTCCCCAGGAAAAGCAAAGCAGCCAGCGTAACACTCACCAGGGGAGGCATCGCTAGGCGGGTTTTGTCTTTGGGAAAGTCGTGGTGTACCCCGTGAAAGTTGTAACGGATCTTGCGCCGCCATTCGGTGGTGGGTGCCATGTGAAAAACGCCCTTGTGTACCAGGTATTCCACTAAGGTAAAGAGCAGTAGCCCACTGAAAAACAGCGCCGATAGCTGCCATACCGGAAGAGCCGTTTGATTTACACCATATGCCAGCATCACGATGGATAAGCCATAAAAGATCGTCAGCGGAACAGCAATGTGCGTTCGGGTGAGGTATTCCAGAACGGGGCTGGAAAATATTTTCTTGGTGCCTGTGTTAGAAGCCATGGTTAGTTTGAAAGCAGATTGATTGTACAAAGATAGAAAAACAGTGCAATATACTACTAAATCATTTACCTTCGCTTTAACGAGCAATCAAAGACTATTGTTATGGTACTAAATTATGTTTGGATTGGCTTTTTCCTTTTGGGGACACTAGCGGCTCTCCTGCGTTGGATCGTTTTGGGCGATCCGAGTGCCTTTCCGGCCATGATGGAAGGCACCTTCAAGATGGCTAAATTGGGCTTCGAGATTGCCCTCGGACTGACCGGGCTCATGACCCTCTGGCTCGGGCTGATGAAGGTCGGCGAAGCGGCCGGTGTCGTGCGTGCCTTAGCCTGGCTGGTGCGTCCGCTGTTTCGGCGTATTTTCCCCGAAATCCCCCCCGACCATCCGGCTATGGGGGCAATGCTCATGAATATTTCGGCCAATATGCTCGGGCTAGATAACGCAGCTACACCTTTGGGGATCAAGGCGATGAAAGAAATGCAAAGCCTTAACCCTACACCAGATCGAGCCACCAATGCCCAGATCATGTTTTTGGTCTTGAATACCTCTGGCCTGACCCTGATTCCGATCACGATCATCCTCTACCGCCAAGTCCGTGAGGCAGAGCAGCCCACGGATGTCTTTATTCCCATTCTGCTGGCTACTTTTGTCGCGACCCTGGGCGGTATCCTCATCACGGCTATCTTCCAACGGATTCGCCTTTGGGATAGCGTCGTGATGGCGTATCTGGGCGGATTGACAGCCCTGATCGGAGGGGTGATTTATTTGTTCCTTGAACTCCCCCCCGAAACTACCGAGCAGATTTCAAAAACTGTCAGTGGCGTACTCATCGTCGGTCTGATGACCGGGTTTGTCGCAGCGGCAGCTTACAAGCGTGTGCCCGTGTATGAGACCTTCGTTGAAGGCGCCAAAGAGGGCTTTGCTGTGTCTATCCAGATTATCCCGTTTTTGGTGGCGATACTGGTGGGGGTGGGTGTATTTCGGGAATCAGGTGCTTTGGGTATCCTCATTGAAGGCATTCGCTGGGTGGTGGAGCAGATGGGTGGAAACGCTGACTTTGTGCCGGCACTACCGACGGCTTTTATGCGCCCGTTTAGTGGAGGTGGCGCTCGGGCATTGATGTTTGAGGCAATGAATACCTATGGAGTGGATTCTTTTGTGGGGCGGCTGGTCTCGATCATGCAAGGCTCTACGGATACGACATTTTATGTGCTGGCCGTCTATTTTGGTGCCGTGAAGGTGCGTCAGACCCGTCATGCAGTCGCGTGTGGATTGTTCGCTGACTTGTGCGGGCTAGTGGCGGCTATTGCGATAGCGTATGTGTTTTTTGGGGGATAAGAACTGCCATTTTTTATCTTTTGCGCCACCGCCTTCTTTTTTTGTATTTGGGTTGCTCTTGTGAGGTAATGGCGAGACCGCCATTGAACAGCGCCATCTCCACGTAGGCTTCTGTCTTCTCGTACAGGCGTGCTAGAGCTTCTATCGACATGCCCTTCAGGTAATTCGATATAATTTTTTGGTGAAGTATCTCACCTGTATCGTATTGGTTATCGCTCATCTGCCGACGGTAATCCGTCAAAACCAAAATAAGATCGCTCAATACACGCGGGTTAATTTTGATGATTTGTCTCTCCTCTTCGTCTTTATGGAAGATTTGCGTAACTTCAACGTAAAGATGATTGTTGGTATGCTTAACCAAATCAACCAAAAAGGTACTGCGGGGCAGGATGAGTTGTGTTGTATCTAAGATTTCTTTCATTTATTTTTTGTTTTATTTCTGATAATAAAGATATAATTTTCCACCTATATTCCAAAACAAAGCGTATCTTTCATTTACCATGAAGGCCATCAAATATCACTCTTTGCGCGTAATTCGGCGTTGGCTGCGGCAGCGGTCATGGTGGCGTTTTTGGGGTGGTTTTTTGGGGCGTAGCGTAATGGGGCTGCTGGTCTTGATGGGGCTGTTAAGCAGCGAGTCCGTACAAACATTTTTGGCCCAACAGGCGACAAGCTACCTCGGGCCGCGCCTTGGCTTTGTCATTGAGATCGGCCGTCTGGGGCTAGACTTTCGGGGTAATATCCGCCTGCAAGAGGTCTATGTGGGCCGAGCAGAAGGCAAGGGAATGCTAGATGCCCAAGACCTGCGGCTCACCTTCGACTGGGAGGCACTGATCCAGCGGGGCGACTTGCGGATTGAGTACATCCAACTCAAAAACGCCTGCTTCGATATGATCTTTGAGCCGGATTCCTCCGACTACAACATCAATTTGTTCATTCGAGCCATCGAACGCCTGGCAAGCAGTAGCCCTGACCCCAGCGACACCAGCGCGGCCCCTTTCGAGATTGGTAACTTTTACCTCGAAAACGTCAATTTTAGCCTCCAGGACCCGACCATCGCCGCCCTTGATTCGGGGGAGTTTGATCCGGCCCATTTTGAGCTAACCCACATCACGGGCGCGGCCCGAAACTTTTACGCCTCCCGAGATACCATCCAACTCGAAGCCGAGGGCTTGCAATTTCAGGAAAGCAAAAGCGATATTTTTGTGGCCGAACTGACTACATTTTTTCGCATCTGCCGCAAGGGCATGGACTTTGAACGCCTCCGCCTCCAGATCGGGGAAAGCATCCTGCGGCACACCCTACGCCTGCGCTACAACGGCTACGCCGATATGAAGAACTTCACCCAAAAGGTACGCCTGGAAGCCGCCCTACAAGAGAGTTTCTTGACAACCGACGACCTGGCAAAATTTCTACCCGCCTTAAAGTCCTACCAGGATGCCTTTTGGATCACCGCCGATGCCCGAGGGCGTATAGAGAGCCTGTCGCTGGACATACACAGCCTTAAATTCGGGACGGAGAGCCACCTTACCGGAACAGCCTACCTGCGCGGGCTACCCAAAATCGACGAGACCTTCCTCAAAATACACCTCGAATCCTCCATCGTCCATACCCGAGACCTCAAAACATGGCTGGGGCTGAAAGAGTCGCAAAACTTTTTTCAGCTAGGAAAAATGCAACTCAACGCCAACTTTGTCGGTATGATCGGGGATTTTATCGCCGATGGTGTATTTGATACCCGCTACGGGCGCATCATCTCCGACATCAACCTCAAGCTCCACCAACAACAAAGCTACAGCGGCAAACTCACCCTTCAGGCATTCGACCTCGGGCGTTGGCTCAACATCCCGGATATGGGCAAAATCAGCCTGCGCGGAACGATCAACGGCCGTGGTCTCAACCAAAAGGCAGCCAACTTCCAACTCGATGGCGTAGTGGATTCGGTGATTTTTAATGCCTATACCTACAAAGACATCCGACTGGATGGTTACTTTTTGAAAGAAGCCTTTCAAGGAAAAATAAACAGCGAAGACCCCAACCTAACCCTAGCCCTGGAAGGCAAACTCGACCTAAGCGACAGTAGTTTTTTCTTGACCGCCGACACCCTGTCCATCGACTTTCAAGCCCTACGGTTTAGCCAAACGCCCCTGCGCCTATACACCCAATTTCAGGCAGATTTCATCGGGCTTGACCCCGACAAAACCCTCGGTGATGTCCACTTTGATACCCTCTATCTGGCCTACAACGACCAAACCGACCTCACCCTAGATGGGCTATACCTCGAGGCCTGCACCGACCAAAACCAACAACGCACCATAGCCGTACATTCGGCGGCCTTGTACAGCTCACTCTACGGCAACTTCACCTTTGCGCGTCTGCTCACCGACCTCAACCGCTACCAACGCAACTACCGAGCTTACCTTATCGGCGATACGCTACGGCAGGAAACACCAGCAGATTTTATGCCTTACAGCATAGACTACGAGTTACACATTGCTGACTCTGAACCCTTTGCAAGAGCTTTTCTAAATAAACTATCCCTACGCGATACCTTGCGCATACGGGGACGGACGCAGATATGGCCCGACTCGGTGGCCGCTCAACTAGACCTTAGCCTGGGTAAGATCACCTACCAAAACCAGCAACTCTCCGGCATCAAAGTCGATGCCTCCCTCCACAAGTCCCCCAACAACGCTGCCTTTATCTCCCATCTTGCCCTCCACAGCACACGCCAACACATCGCCGGATTAGACCTTGAACGGATGGAACTCCTGGCCGATCTCCAAAAAAAACACCTCCTTTTTTCTCACACCTTGCGCCAACAAGACAGCAAAGATAGCCTCCATTGGCAAGGAAAAATCGCCATCGAAAACATCGACGATACAAGTGCTCTTCGGCTAACGATTGCTCCCCCACAACTCAACCTCCTTGGGCAAGGATGGACAGGCAAAGACACGACCCGCATCTGGTGGCAAGGCCCAGAGATCATCCTCGAGGATACGTTTCTGCTCGGCTATCAGGATGCTTTTGTATCCCTTGCGGGGCGCGTTTCGGAGGATAGCACAGCCAGGTTGCAGTTCAAGCTCGCCTCGATTGATCTACAAATGTTCTCCGCCTACACGGGCTATCACCTCGAAGGTATGGCCCAACTCGATGCCCAGATCGGGGAAATCTACGGCAACCTACACCTGGACGGCACGGCAGCCATCAGCCAGCTACATCTGAACGGCCATGACTTCGGGGATATTCATCTGGCCTCTGCCTGGGAGGATGCCAACAACGCCATCAAACTCGAGATCGACTACCTCCAAAATCGCCGCAACGTCTTGCGCCTCTCGGGCTACTACCTCCCGATGGCCGACCATCAAGAGTCCCTCAACCTGGATGCCGAGTTTGTGGGTGTGCGCTTGAAGCCGCTCGAGGTCTTTGCCGAAGGGCTGATCTCTGACCTGGACGGACGGACGTATGGGGCAGTCAAGGTAAGAGGCACGCCCCAGAAGCCCAAATTGAGTGGTAGTTTGTTTGTAACCGGAGGAGGGCTGCGCGTGGATTATCTCAATACCCATTATCGCTTTTCGGATAAAATCGACATCGAAGAAGATCATTTTATCCTCGACCGATTCAAACTCATCGACACCAATGGACGGCGGGCTTTCCTTGATGGCGGTGTTTATCACAGTGATTTCAAAAACTTTTTGGTACGGATGCGCGGCGATATGAGCGATTTTTTGATGCTCAACACCAACGCCCAAAGCCCCGAACCCTACTATGGGCAGGCCGTCGGGACGGGCAACCTAAGCATCGACGGAGACCTGGACAACCTGCAAGTGGAAGTCAATGCCACCGTTGGGCGGCAAACGCGCCTCTACCTCCCCCTCGATGGCTACGAAGGCGTAACGGTGCGCGACTACATCCGTTTTGTGCCTCCCCCCGATACAACCACCGAAGCCTCAACGGAGGATACCCGCCCCACCAACACCACCCACTTTTCGCTCTTGCTCAACCTGGAGATCACCGAGAAAGCCTACGCCGAGGTGATCTTTGATCGACGGGCAGGAGATTTGATCCGGGGCAGCGGACGCGGCAAGATTGCGTTCAATTACAGTTCAAGGGGTGATTTTTCGATGTTTGGCGATGTAATGATTGTGGACGGAAGCTACAATTTTACGTTTCTCAATGTAGTCAATAAACGCTTTGATGTCAAGCCTGGTAGCCGTATCGCCTGGTCAGGGGATCCCTACAAAGCCCAGCTAGACCTAACGGCAGTTTATGAGCAATACGCCTCGCTGGCTCCCATCTTATCGCTCCAGGATAGCAGCGTTCGCAACAACAGTGCCTTGCAGCGCAAATACCCCGTGCGGGTCAATTTGGGGATGCGGGGCGACCTGTACAAACCCGATTTGAGCTTCGGGATTGACTTTCCGGAATACCCGCCCGTGGTTGTCGTCAATGGCTTACCACTTTCGATGCAAGGGCAGGTGGCCGCCTTCGAGACCCGCATCCAGAACGATGCCCAGGAACTCAACCGACAGGTTTTTAGTCTGATCGTCTTGCGGCGGCTGGCCGAATCGAATACCTTTGAGGGCGTAAACCAATCGGCGGGGAGTAGCGTGGGTGAGTTGTTGAGTAACCAGTTGAGTTATTGGGTCTCTCAGGTCGATGATCGCTTGGAGGTCGATCTGGACATGAACGGCCTCAATCGCGATGCCCTCACGGGGGCGCAGCTACGGCTCTCCTACTCCATGCTCGACGGGCGGGTACGGATCATGCGGGAGGGGGGCTTCACGAACGTACAAAACCAGGCTGACCTCTCGAGTATCGCCGGCGACTGGACGCTGGAATACATCATCACCGAAGATGGACGGTTTCGGGCGAAGGTCTATCATCGCAACAACCTCAGCAGTTTTGGGGCTGCCCTGGGCAACACCTCCACGGCTGGTGCTAGCTTGTTGGCTACCTACAGCTTTGATCGGCTGCAAGAAATCTTCCGCCTACCCCGAAGCAAATCCCCCAACCTGGTACGCGATAACGAGATTTTGTTGGAGTAGGGCAGACGGCTTTTTTTCCCTAACTTTGCCCAACATCACAAACAACAGCAGTTATGGCCAACGGATTTTTTACTGTACCTACCCCCAAAAACGAACCCGTACTCGCTTATGCCCCAGGCTCTCCCGAGCGAGAAACCTTACAAGCCACCCTACAAACCTTGCGTAACCAACAAGCCGATGTCCCGATGTACATTGGTGGGCAAGAAGTCCGTACCGGCACGCTCAAAGACATCCGACCGCCCCACGACCATCAGCACCTGCTGGGGCAGTACCACTTCGGAGATACCGGACACGTAGCGCAAGCCATCACGGCGGCTCTCAACGCCAAGCCTTTCTGGGAGGAGATGCCCTGGGAACATCGCGCCTCTATTTTTCTGAAAGCCGCCGACCTCCTGTCCACCACCTACCGCGCCCGCATCAACGCCGCCACGATGCTCTGCCAATCAAAGAACGCCTACCAAGCCGAAATCGACGCCGCTTGCGAACTGATCGACTTCTTGCGCTTCAACGTCGCGTACATGACCCAAATCTATGCCCAGCAGCCGATCTCTTCGCCGGGCATCTGGAATCGTCTCGAGCATCGCGCCTTAGAGGGTTTTGTTTTTGCCATCACGCCTTTCAACTTTACCGCCATCAGCGGCAACCTACCCATCGCCCCCGCCATGATGGGCAATACGGTCATCTGGAAACCCGCCGATACACAAATCTACTCGGCACAAGTCATCATGGAGGTACTCCTCGAAGCCGGATTACCCGAAGGAGTCATCAACTTGATCTACGTTGATGGTCCCGAAGCGGGAAAGGTCATCTTCTCACACCCGGACTTTGCGGGGCTGCATTTCACGGGCAGCACGGGCGTTTTTCAGCAACTCTGGCGCACGATCGGGGAGAACATCCACCGCTACAAAACCTACCCGCGCATCGTCGGAGAAACCGGCGGCAAGGACTTCGTGATTGCCCACAAGTCGGCCGATGCCAAAGCCCTGGCGACGGCTCTGGTACGGGGAGCTTATGAGTTTCAGGGACAAAAATGCTCGGCGGCCTCGCGGGCGTACATCCCCGACAATCTTTGGGAAACGGTCAAGGGATATATGCAAGCCGATCTGGCCAGTATGCAGATGGGCCCTACGGAGGACTTCGGTAACTTCATCAATGCCGTCATTGATGAACGGGCTTTTGATAAGATCGTGGGATACATCGAAGCCGCCAAAGCCGCCCCAGGCGTGGAGATCATCGCCGGTGGCACCTATGACAAATCGAAGGGTTATTTTATCGCCCCAACCTTGATCCAGGTAGCCGATCCGCGCTATACGACGATGGAGGAGGAAATCTTTGGCCCCGTCTTGACGGTATATGTCTATCACCCCGAAAAGTTTGAGGATACGCTCTCGCTCCTCGATCAGACATCGCCCTATGCCCTGACAGGAGCCGTCTTTGCCCGCGACCGCTATGCCATCGAGCTAGCCGAGCGCAAATTACGCCATGCAGCCGGTAACTTTTACATCAACGACAAGCCCACAGGGGCCGTCGTGGGGCAACAACCCTTTGGCGGTGGACGCGCTTCGGGAACCAACGACAAAGCCGGTGCGATACTGAACCTCCTGCGCTGGGTAAGCCCGAGGGCAATCAAGGAGACCCTTACCCCTCCGACCGACTACCGCTATCCCTTTTTGTCTTGAAGAAACCTTCGAGATCGAAGCCACCAAAGTTACCCGAACTCATCCAGAGCAAGACCTGCCGTGGGCGCAAGCGTAGCCCACGGCACCAGTTATGAAGTGCGCCTGCATCGGTAAACAACTGCAAGTCAGGATGAAAGAATGCTTCTTTGAGTGCCTCCTGTGTAGGCAAGGGGCGGCCCTTGATGACCAGGTTTTGGGCATCACAAAAGATCACAACAGCATCAGCCGTAGCCAGGGTGTGCCTAAACTGCGCAAAAAAGCGAGAATCGAGGCTGCTGTAGGTATGCAACTCGAGGATCGCGGTGAGGTGATGCTTCGGGTACTGCTCCTTGACCGCATCCGTAGCCGCTCGCCACTTTGAGGGGGCATGGGCGTAGTCCCGAAAAACAAGCCATGACTGATCGTCTTTGCGGTCAAGCACTTGAAGCCGCCATCCTACGCCCTTAAAAGAGGCGATGGCTGCATAAAAATCGTCTGGCTTTACGCCGAGTCGCTCACAGACGACTTGCGCCGCGCTGATGTTTTCGAGGTTGTGCTTGCCAAAAACCCGCAGGGGGATATTTTTTTTGCCCACCTTGAGGCTCGTATAGCCGCCCGCTTCTATCTTGCCTTTGGCGGTCTCGAAGGCGCATTCAAAGACATCTTTGCGGTCTTTGAGCTTGTCCTTAACGAGTGTTTTGAGATGAGGATCGGTTTTGTTCCAAAAGACAGCGCCGGCTTTGGGCGTTTGGGCAATCAAGGCAGCAAAAGCATCGCGGTAGCGCTCAAAAGTAGGATAGACGTTGAGATGATCCCAGGCAATGCCCGAGATGAGCGCGATATGGTGCTGATAGTGTAGGAACTTTGGGCGTGTATCGAGCCGCGAAGCCGGATATTCGTCGCCCTCCAGGATCATCACGGGCGCATCTGGTGTTAGGCGCAGGGGCAGATCAAAGCCTGGTACTTCTCCCCCAACCATGTAGTCAAAATCTTGTCCGAGGGTCTGTAAGACGTGCATAATCATCGCCGTAATGGTCGTTTTGCCGTGGCTTCCCGCAATGACCACCCGTTCTTTGTTTTGGCACTGGGAGAGCAAATACTCGGGAAAGGAATAAATGGGGATGCCCAGCACCTGGGCTTTTTGGCGTTCGGGGTTATCGTCTTTGGCGTGCATCCCCAGGATGACGGCATCCAGTTGGGGGGTGATTTTGTCGGGGAACCATCCCGCCTGTGGGGGTAGGAGCTGATGCTGAGCAAGGCGTTGGGCGGTAGGGCCATAGAGCGCATCATCCGATCCCGTGATGTGGTATCCCTGCTGGTGCAAGGCGATGGCTAAGGCGTGCATGACCTTTCCACCAATGGCAATAAAATGAATATGGGGCATGGGGCTACAAGATATTTGCTGACAAAAGTAAAAAAAATAGCAACGACTACGGGGGTTTTTCGCGCACCGCTAAGGAGAGCCAGTCCGGTAATAAAAAGAAAAATCCCCTCCCGTCTCCGCAGCAGCAGATCACGAGAGGGGAGAGGAAAAACTATGGCTTGTTTGGGGACTAGACACCCAAGGCCCCACCATCGACGCTTAGGCAAGTACCCGTAACGAAGCCGGCCTCCTCGGAGGCTAGGTAGAGGTAGGCATGAGCGATGTCGCTGGTTTCGCCTAGCCGCCCGACAGGGATGCGCGTAATGGCAGAGGCGCGGTACTCTTCGGGGATTTTTTCGGTCATTTCGGTTTTGATGAAGCCCGGAGCAACGCAGTTGGCCGTGATGCCATACTTGCCGAACTCCTTGGCCCATACTTTGGTCATCCCGATTACGCCGGCTTTGGTGGCTACATAGTTGCTCTGACCGAAGTTACCGTAAAGACCCACTACGGAGGATGCCGTCAAAAGCCGTCCGTATTTCTGCTCACGCATCGTCGGAACAACGGCTTTGGTGCAATTAAAAACCCCCGTCAGGTTTACGGAGATGACCTGATCCCACTGCTCGGCGGTCATTTTCATAAAAGAAGAATCGCGGGTGATACCGGCGTTATTGACCAGAATATCGACACGTCCGTGGGCATCCAAAATTTCTTTGACGGCTGCCTGCGGTTCTTCGTAGATGGTTGTATTGACTTTTTGAAAGAAGGCTTTTCCGCCTGCGTCCGTAATTTCGGCGGCTGCCGCCGCTCCAAGCTCTTCGAGCAAATCCCAGATGAATACTGTGGCGCCCTCCTGGGCAAAAAGTGTGGCGGTGGCTTTACCGATACCCCGTGATCCGCCCGTAACGATCGCTACACGATTGTCTAACTTTCCCATAAGATTGAAAGGAAAAAAGTAAGATAAGATAGAGTGATGTGAAAAAGTAGGCGTGTTTGCTTGTGCGTATCGTGAAAGCAAAAGTAGGGATTCATCCCCAAACACACGCCAATACCCCTACATTTTGTAAAACTTTTTGATTTGGCTCATTCACTAGAAGTGTAATTTAATGCTAAACTTCAAAAATGCCTTTATCTAATTACACTACAACTCGGTATGCAGCCCCCCCCCATGTTACCGGATAAATATGATAAAAAATTTCCACTGCTCTTTGGGTAGTATCAAAATGCTCAATGACTGCTCCCTCCAAAAGATGGGAAGTGATCTGTCCCGTACTTGCATGCCTATGTATATGGTCGTCGCATAGGATTTTTACATATTGTCCACGTAAATAGGGTAAATCTGTATTAGGAAATGGGCATCTTGAGAGAATTATATGATCTCTGGTAACAGTATCAAAAGTGAGACTATGAACTGTTCCTGTTATTCTAGGGTGATATATGATGGTATCGGGAATAAGAGGACTGATCGTATCTTTTGTGCACACTGTACCCCGATCGGCAAATCCACGAATAAGTATTTTCAATTTATAAGTAGTGCTGGGCTGCGTAGTCTTGTACACTAGGTACATGATTTCTATCACCTCTAACAAAGAGGTATCTATTGTGAGTTTGGGTGACAACGTAATATTAATTTCGCGCAAAATTTCTCTCCATTCTTTTGAGGTAAGGAGTGTGCTGATTGTCAGCCCAGGATGAGAATTTAGTACTGAATCAAATCTTCCAATTGACTGACTTAGGGTACTATAAAGATCTGCTTTTGGGTTATTTGCTCCCTCAAAATTCCAGGTATACTTACATAGCTCAAATAGGAAATTACTATCCAAAGTTAATTTGTAACAAGAAGTTGGGACAAGCCCAAATCTCCAGGTTTCTCCAACGAGTTCAAGTCTTACGTAGTCTGTTCGGCCATTTACTTCTTCTACAATCTGATCAAAACATTCTTGTTTAAGAGGGTCAGACTGACAACGAAACAACAAAAGAGCAAGACAAGCAAGGGAAAAAAAGATTAAGTAAGATATTTTTCTCATGTTTAAAAGTCAAAAAGCTCATTAAATCTAATTAAAATTAAGCATTCACCCCCAAACACCCCATCATACCCCTACATTTTGTAAAACTTTTTGATTTGCTGGCTCCATACCAGACATCCACTTCACTTGTCCCCCAAAGGTAGGCTATGGAACAACGCGGTTTTAAACACTGACAAAGTTCATCTGCTTTGCCAGTGTTTTGTTGTTCGTCGGTGGTTTTAGTCCAGGAGGGCGTAGGCTTCCGTGGTCAGGAAGTCGGGGAAGTCGTCGGTGAGCGTGATCTGGGCAAGAATTTGGTGGGCCTGCTCAAGGACGGGCAAGGCACCGAGGTCGGCTTTGATTTTGTCGAGTTCTTCGGCGTAGATACGTTCGAGGAGCGGGCGGCTGATGGTTGTGCCGTCCTCGAGGGTGGCTTGCTTTTGGAGCCATTGCCAGATTTGGGAGCGGGAGATTTCGGCGGTGGCAGCATCCTCCATGAGGTTGAAGATGGCCGCCGCGCCCACCCCTGAAAGCCAGGAGGCGATGTATCGCATGGCTACGTTGGCGTTGAGGCGCAGCCCCGCTTCGGTGATTTTGCCTTCGGCGACGGTGAAGTTGAGCAAGTCTTTGTCCGTCCATTGGACATCCTGACGGAGGACGTGCTTTTGGTGGGGCTTCTCTCCGAGATTAGCCGCAAAAGCGGCCTCGGCTACAGGCACGAGGTCTGGGTGAGCTACCCAGGTGCCATCGTAGCCGTCGTTGGCTTCGCGTTCCTTGTCGGCCTTGACTTTGGCAAAGGCTTTTTCGTTGATGTCCTGATCTTTACGGCTCGGGATAAAAGCCGCCATACCACCGATGGCGTGCGCCCCGTGCTTGTGGCAGGCCTTGACGAGCAGCTGGGCGTAGGCTTTCATGAACGGGACGGTCATCGTGATCTGGGCGCGGTCGGGGAGGGGAGCCTCCATTTGGTTGCGAAACCGCTTGATGGCACTGAAGATATAATCCCAACGGCCGGCATTGAGGGCGGCGATATGCTGACGGAGTTCGTAGAGGATTTCTTCCATCTCGAAGGCAGCCGTGATCGTTTCGATCAAGACGGTAACCTTGATACTGCCCTGGGGAATCTTCAGGTAGTCCTGGGCCGCAACAAAGACCTCATTCCAGAGACGTGCCTCGAGGTGGTTTTCGAGCTTGGGCAAATAAAAATACGGGCCGCTGCTGTTTTGGAGCAGGTATTGGGCGTTGTGAAAAAAGTACAAGCCAAAATCGAAGAGCGAACCCGAGATGGCTTCGCCGTCAATGGTGAGGTGCTTTTCGGGGAGATGCCAGCCGCGTGGACGTACTTTGAGGGTAGCCACCTGGGGCTTGAGGGCGTAGGTTTTGCCTTTTTCGGGATCGGTGAAGTCGATTTGTCGGCGGTTGGCGTTATAGAGGTTCACTTGTCCCTGGATCATGTTTTCCCAGGTAGGCGAGCTAGCATCCTCGAAATCAGCCATAAAGACCTTTGCCCCCGAGTTGAGGGCGTTGATGACCATTTTTTGATCGACGGGGCCAGTGATTTCGGCGCGTCGGTCTTGGAGATCGTCGGGGATGGGCGCTACCTGCCAATCTGAGGTGCGGACGGCGGCTGTCTCGGCCAAAAAGGTAGGCATTTGTCCGGCATCAATTTGGGCTTGGCGTTCGTGGCGGGCGGCCAGGAGTGCCTGCCGACGGTCGTTGAATGTGGTGTGCAAGAAGATCAAAAACGCTTGGGCTTCCTCCGAAAGAAACGGTTTTTGGTCGTCCGTCAGGGGAGCGTGTATGTGTAAGTGGGCCATGTCGTTGGTTTTTTGAGCAAAGATAGCACGGCAGGGGCAGAATGCCAAGCGAAATTTCGCTGATTTTGTCTTGGCTCCTCACCGCTCTATGTGCATTTTTTGTCGCTTTTGTTGTATTTTCGCCCCATGCACACGTTCCAACTCAAAGCTCCCTTTACCCCGCAGGGCGATCAACCCAAGGCCATCGAAGAACTCCTCAAAGGCATTGCGGCCGGGGAACCCTTCCAGACGCTGCTCGGCGTTACGGGATCGGGTAAGACCTTCACGATGGCCAATATCATCCAGGCCCTCAACCGCCCCACGCTCATCATGAGCCACAACAAAACCCTTGCTGCCCAGCTTTACGGTGAGTTTAAGCAGTTTTTTCCCGAAAATGCCGTAGAGTATTTCATCTCTTACTACGACTACTACCAGCCCGAAGCCTACATCCGAGCCACCAACACCTACATCGAAAAAGAACTCCTGATCAACAAAAACATCGAAAAGCTACGCCTAAGCACGACCTCCTCTCTGCTCTCGGGGCGGCGCGATGTCGTCGTAGTGGCTTCGGTTTCTTGCATTTATGGTTTGGGCAATCCCGATGAGTTTGCCAACAACACCATTGTACTCTCCAAAGGCGACACGCTCTCGCGGCAGGAGTTTTTGTTGCGCCTCGTGGACATCCTGTACAGCCGCAGCGAAGAGGAATTTCAGCGGGGCAACTTCAGGGTGCGCGGCGATACGGTGGAGGTCTTTCCAGCTTATTCGGATTTTGCCTACCGAGTTTATTTTTGGGGTAATGAAGTGGAGGCCATCCACCGCTTCAATCCCGCTACGGGCGAGAAGTACAACACCGAGGTAACGATCACACTTTTTGCTGCTAACTTATTCGTTACCAGCAAAGAAGTCATTGAGCAAGCCGTAGGCGAGATTCGCCACGACCTCGACCGTGAGATCAAGGCCTTTGAAAACGAAGGGCGATTTGAGGAGGCTGCCCGTCTCCGTGATCGCACCCTCCAAGACCTCGAGATGATCGAAGAAGTTGGCTTCTGCTCCGGCATCGAAAACTACTCCCGCTACTTTGACCGCCGCAAGCCCGGCGACCGTCCGTTTTGTCTCCTGGACTATTTCCCCGACGACTTTTTGTTGATCGTCGATGAAAGCCACGTAACCATCCCGCAGGTACGGGCGATGTGGGGCGGGGATCGCTCCCGAAAGATTAGCCTCGTCGATTATGGCTTTCGCATCTCGGCTGCCCTCGACAACCGCCCGCTCAAGTTCAACGAATTTGAATCGCTGCTCCACCAAACCCTATTTGTGTCGGCTACCCCAAGCGACTACGAACTCCAAAAGTCCGAGGGTGTTGTCGTCGAACAAATCATCCGTCCCACAGGCCTACTCGATCCGATCATCGAACAACGCCCCACCAAAAACCAAATCGACGATCTGCTCAACGAAATCGACCACGTCGTGGCCCGCAACGAGCGCGTTCTCATCACGACGCTCACCAAACGCATGGCCGAAGAACTTCACAAATACTTTGAAAAAATCGGGGTGCGATCCCGCTACATGCACTCCGACATCAAAACCCTGGATCGGGTAGAAATCTTGCGCGACCTACAGCTGGGTGAGTACGATGTGCTGGTGGGAGTCAATATGTTGCGGGAAGGGCTGGACTTGCCCCAGGTTTCTCTGGTAGCCATCCTGGATGCCGACAAAGAAGGCTTCCTGCGCAACGAACGTGCCTTGATCCAGACCATCGGGCGGGCAGCCCGCAACCAAAACGGCCGCGTCTTGATGTACGCCGACAAGCTCACCCCCTCCATGGATCGGGCCATCTCCGAAACCCGACGACGACGCAAACTCCAGGAGGAATACAACACCCAACACGGCATCACGCCCAAGACCGTCTTCAAATCC
The DNA here is from genome assembly GCA_036822015.1 of Bernardetiaceae bacterium. GTDB lineage: Bacteria > Bacteroidota > Bacteroidia > Cytophagales > Bernardetiaceae > DAISIL01. The sequence continues at coordinate 25,922 of DAISIL010000004.1, forward strand.
AGGGAGGACATCCTGAGCCAAACCAGCGTCGTGGATGCCAAACGCTACCATCAGCCCCTCGAAAACACCGACTCCGAACTCAACGTCAGCCTTGATCCCATCGTTCAGGAAATGGAACTACCCGAACTCAACCAGCTCATCCAACGCACTTACAAGCAAATGGAACGCGCCTCCAAAGAGATGGAGTTCATCGAAGCCGCCCGCCTCCGCGATGAGTGGGAGCAACTCAAAACGCTACGCGAGCAGAAGTTTGGCGCAAATGCAGATGCCTAAACAAAGCCTACAGCCGTTCTGTTCTTTTCTGTATCTTTGCCCGACGATCACCACACCTGCCCATGAGCCACCAAAAGTACAGCCCGCTCCGCATCCAAAACAACCTCACCCGCCGAAAGGAAAACTTTCAGCCCTTGCATCCCCATTCTATCGGGATGTACGTCTGCGGCCCGACGGTCTATAACTACGTCCATTTGGGCAACTGCCGCACCTTCACGGCTTTTGATCTGGTGCGGCGATACCTCATGCACCTGGGCTACCGTGTCCGCTACGTCCGCAACATCACCGATGTAGGCCACCTGACGGACGAAAACGAAGACCGTATCTCACGGGCAGCCAAGCTCCAGGAACTCGAACCCATGGAGATCGTCCAACGCTACACCAATGACTTCCACCGCGTCATGGCCCAGCTCAACAACTTGCCCCCAGACATCGAACCCACGGCCACCGGACACATCCCCGAACAAATTCAGATGATCGAGACACTCCTCAAAAAGGGCTGGGCCTATCGCTCCGAAGGGTCAGTCTATTTTGATGTTCGGCGATACGACGAAGCCCATACCTACGGCTTGCTCTCGGGGCGCGTCCTGGAAGAACTCCAGGCGGGTAGCCGACAACTCGACGGACAAGACGAAAAACGCCATCCAGCTGACTTTGCCCTCTGGAAAAAAGCTGCCCCCGAACACATCATGCGCTGGCATTCGCCCTGGAGCGTCGGCTTTCCGGGCTGGCATCTCGAGTGTTCCGTGATGAGTAGCAAATACTTAGGTGAGCAGTTCGATATTCACGGGGGCGGGATGGATTTGCAGTTTCCCCACCACGAGTGCGAAATTGCCCAATGCACAGCCGCCAACGACACCCCGCCCGTCCGCTACTGGATGCACAGCAACATGCTCACCATCAACGGACAAAAGATGAGCAAATCGCTCAACAACTCCATCTTGCCCGCCCAACTCTTCACGGGCGACCACCCGCTCCTGGATCAGCCCTACAGCCCGATGGTCTTCCGCTTCTTTATGCTCCAGACGCACTACGCCAGCACCATGGACATCTCCACCGAAGCCCTGCAAGCTGCCAAAAAAGCCTACCGAAAGCTGATGAACGGACTTCGGGCCTTGCAGAGTCTCGTCTATCCCGAGAAGCCCGATACATCCCCAGACCCAAAGACCATCGCCCTGGTGCAACGCAACATCGAAGCCCTCTACCACGGCATGAACGATGACTTCAACACAGCCAAAGCCCTGGCGGCTGTCTTTAATCTGCTCAAAAAAATCAACGCCTTTCATATTGGGCAGGCGGAGGTGTCCAGCCTCGATACCCAAACCTTCGAGATGCTCCAGCAAACGCTGCCCACCTTTGTTCAGGATGTACTCGGGCTGCAAGACGAACAACCCAACGCCGCCCCGCTCCTAGACGCACTCCTGGAGGTCTATCGCGAAGCCAAGACCAACAAGGATTACGCCCGAGTGGATGCCCTGCGGGCCCAAGCTAAGCAAGCCGGCATCGTCTTTAAGGATTTGAAAGAAAAAATTGATTGGGCCTACGAGGAGTAAACCCTCATTTGTTCGCCCTTAGTCCTTTGTACAAATCCTTGATTTTTAGTGTGATTGGAATAGCTCCCAGGGAAAACTCTTCGTCCTCTACGAGGAAATAAGCAAACTTCCAGCCGTCGTCTTCGCGTAGGTAGCGTTCTACGAGTGGCTCCTCTTGCGAGACCAACACGTAGGTTTGGAGGCTCTGGATGCCCGTGTAGGCGCGTAGTTTTTCGCCCTGGTCTTTGCGCACCGTGGAGGGAGAGGCCACCTCAAAAATCGCTACAGGGTCGGTGAGTTGGTCATGGGCATTGAGGGTATAGCCCGCAGCGGCCAGCGTAACATCGGGGACGTAGTATTTGCCCGGACGAACAAAAATATGTAGCCCATCGGGGAAGACTTGATAGGCCAGCTCGTGCTGTTCTAGGGCTAAATTGAGGCGAAAGACGAGGTTGTTTATCAGGATCGTATGACGGGAGACAGGCATAGGCAGTTGTTCATAAAAACGCGCTTCGTGATCGGTTTCGAGGAGCAGGTGGAGCATCTGGGCGGAGAAAGGCGTGTCGGCGTGCGTCGGGATCAGCACCCCATCGGCGTACTCGATCAGGTGTGGGGACAAGCCCAGGCGTTCTATCTTTTGGAGGAGCGCGAAAAACGCTTGCTCCGAAACCGTATGTGTCGCCGTGATTGCCATGCTAAACGCCTTTGTACAAATCCTTGATTTTTAGTGTGATTGGAATAGCTCCCAGGGAAAACTCTTCGTCCTCTACGAGGAAATAAGCAAACTTCCAGCCGTCGTCTTCGCGTAGGTAGCGTTCTACGAGTGGCTCCTCTTGCGAGACCAACACGTAGGTTTGGAGGCTCTGGATGCCCGTGTAGGCGCGTAGTTTTTCGCCCTGGTCTTTGCGCACCGTGGAGGGAGAGGCCACCTCAAAAATCGCTACAGGGTCGGTGAGTTGGTCATGGGCATTGAGGGTATAGCCCGCAGCGGCCAGCGTAACATCGGGGACGTAGTATTTGCCCGGACGAACAAAAATATGTAGCCCATCGGGGAAGACTTGATAGGCCAGCTCGTGCTGTTCTAGGGCTAAATTGAGGCGAAAGACGAGGTTGTTTATCAGGATCGTATGACGGGAGACAGGCATAGGCAGTTGTTCATAAAAACGCGCTTCGTGATCGGTTTCGAGGAGCAGGTGGAGCATCTGGGCGGAGAAAGGCGTGTCGGCGTGCGTCGGGATCAGCACCCCATCGGCGTACTCGATCAGGTGTGGGGACAAGCCCAGGCGTTCTATCTTTTGGAGGAGCGCGAAAAACGCTTGCTCCGAAACCGTATGTGTCGCCGTGATTGCCATGCGTAAGTATGTTTAAACCGTCAAGGAGGTCTAACGACCGTCCTTGAGGTGTTTTATTTTTGTAGCTGCTTTTGCAGAGCGTTGGGTAAGGCACTAAAAAAGTCATATCCGGTACGGCGTTCGAGTTCATCGACGGACACGGCATAATCTTGCCACTGGGTGTTGGCTACGTTTTGTTGGTTGGGCATGTCAATCGCGATGACACGGGTGTTGGCGTTGATACGCTGCAAGTCGTTTTCGCCTTCGGGCAAGACCAGGATGACTTTCCAGGCTTGGGCGGGTACGTATATTTTTTTGTTGGCTAGGTATTTGGTGCGTCCGCCGTTGCTGCCTGTGCCTCCATGCCCGTACATACCGGCGATGATGTAAAGCTCGTTGCCCTGCTCGACGAGTCGTCGGGCGTACTCTTCGAGTTCGCGCCAGGGGCCTCGGTTGTTGTTGGGTGCCTGGGGAAAGATGTTGGTCATCAGGAAGGTGGCGGAGTTTTCGGCGGCGTTGGCATCGCGGTCGGCGGAGGGACAAAGATGCCCTCGATCAAAACCGGAGTTGCGGTAGTCGTTGGGATGGACGCGATACCATCCCTCGGGGAGGTCGGGGTCGGGTCTGAAGTCGTTTTGTCGCTCGGCGTTGCCGTCCCATTTTTGGTTCAGGTGCCAGGCGACCCAGTTGGCTGTTCCTCGGGTGCGGTTGTAGGAGAGGACAAACTCTGCTTTGGTCATCAGGTAGTTGTCGGGGTCATTGTTGGCGTTGCTGGGGTTGCCGAGCAGGAGGTGATCGCCGCGCTGGATCTCCGTATGGGAGGGCGGGTTATAGCCCTGGTCTTGGCATTGGTTATTGACCAAAATGACCATCAGGGCAAGAGCAATCAGGACGGTGCTGGTTTGGGTGGTTTTCTTTTTCATGGGCTTTTCTTTCTTTCAAAAATACGGCATTGGAGTAGCTCCAGCAAATCTTTTAAGGATTTGTTTGGGTGGTCAGGGCTTTCTCTCTACTTTTGTGGGTAAGATGAAAAAAGAAATGGGATTTCATTTGCGCTTGCTGCTCTTTACGGGGGTCTTGTTGGCTGTTCTGGCAATGGTCAGTTGGTGGCAGCCCGCCTGGGTGCATCAGCACGCGGTGTGGGTGATCGTGTATTGCGCTAGTTTGACCTGGGCTACTTTTGCGCTTACGTCCAGCAAAGCCGGCACGAAGGACTTCCCCAATGCGGTGTTGGGGGCTACGGCGATACGGCTTTTTTTGTCGGCTACTGCCCTGATGATCCACTTGTACCTTTTCAAAGAACATCGCTTAGTTTTTATCCTGACTTTTTTCATATCGTATTTTCTGTTCATTGGGTTTGAAATTAAGATTCTCTTGCATACCTTGCAACGAAAAACCCAGTAATACTCAACTAAAAACGGGTCATGTCATCCATGAAGAGCTTGTTTGTCAGTGTTTTAGTCGCTTTTTCCCTACTTTTTCCCCATAGCCTTTTTGCCGGAGGCGATTCAGAAGGGGAGTTTAATATGAAAGAAATGATCGGGCATCACGTCATGGATGCCCACGAGTGGGAACTCTTCAAGATTGGTGATACGCATGTTTCGATTTATCTTCCCGTGATTCTCTGGACGGACAACGGACTGGATGTTTTTTCATCTTCCCACTTTTACCACAGCCCCGATCATGCCTACAAAAACTACGAACTCTACCACGAGACCATCTATTACACCGGCAAAGAAGGTAAACCGCTCGATCTTTCGATCACCAAAAATGTCCTGTCGATGTTTTTGGCCGCCGCCCTGCTGATTTTTCTTATGACACAGGTCGCGAAGGGCTACCAAAAGAACAAGGGCAAAGCACCTAAGGGCGTGCAGTCGCTCTTTGAACCCGTCATCGAGACACTCATCAACGACATGATACGTCCCAACCTGGGCGAAAAAAGCTATCAACGCTATGTACCGTTTATCCTGACCTTGTTCTTCTTTATTCTCTTCAACAACCTACTCGGCTTGATCCCGACGGGGGCTAACGCCTCGGGCAACATCGCTTTTACGCTCACCCTGGCTGCTTTTACTTTGCTGGCCGTGCTTTTCTCGGCTACGGGTCATTACTGGAAGCACATGTTTGCCATGCCTGGTGTGCCGCCTTTTGTGTTGATTATCCTTACGCCCATCGAAATTGCAGGATTTTTTATTCGTCCGGCCGTCTTGATGATTCGTCTCTTTGCCAACATCACGGGTGGGCATACGATCATCTTGAGCTTGATGGGCTTGATTTTCATCTTCAAAAGTGTCTTTGTGGGCATCCCTGCAACGCTTTTTGCTGTTGTGATGATGTTTTTGGAACTCTTTGTGGCTTTTTTGCAAGCCTATATCTTTGCTCTGCTTTCTACGCTGTACATCGGACAGGCACTAGAAGACGGGCATCACTAATAAAATATGAAGATCGTTTTTGTTTCATCCTTTAACTTTAAACAACCATGTTAGCGACAATTCTTACGCTGTTGGCAGAAATTTCAGGAAGCATCGGAGTGCTTGGAGCGGGCTTAGGTGCCGGCTTGGCCGTAATCGGTGCAGGTATGGGTATCGGCCAAATTGGCGGTAAGGCTATGGAAGCCATGGCGCGTCAGCCTGAAGAGGCTGGACGTATCCAGACGGCCATGATTATCGCGGCAGCCCTCGTCGAAGGTGCGGCTATCTTTGCGATCGTTGTGTCTGGCTTTATCCTAAGCTAAGCTAAAAACGGCGGATCAGGAGAGAAACGGCTGTGTGTGGGATAGCCACCATCCCGTTTTTCTCCTTTCCTTCCTCCCCACAAAAACAAAAACAAACCCATGGAAAATTTACTAAGCCCTAGTTTTGGTCTCATTTTCTGGACAAGCATCACGTTCTTGACCGTTTTGTTTATCTTGAGTCGTTTTGCATTTAAGCCCATCTCGGAGGCACTTGCTGCCCGTGAGCGCACCATTCAGGAAGCCCTCGAGTCGGCCGAAAAAGCCCGCCAGGAGATGCTCCAACTCAAGTCCAGCAACGAAAAACTCCTCCAAGAGGCGCGTTCCCAACGCGAGGAGATGCTCAAAGAAGCCCGTCAGACGACCAGCCGCATGATTGAGGAGGCCCGACAAAAAGCCAACACCGAGTATGCCCGTATCGTCGAGGCTGCCCAACAGGACATTGAGCGTACCAAAAATGCCGCCCTGGCCGAAGTACGCAAGCAAGTTGCCGAGTTTTCGCTCCAAATTGCAGAAAAGGTTGTGCGCCAACAACTCAGCGACGAAAGCACCCAAAAGCAACTCGTCGAAGGTTATTTAAAAGAACTCAACATCAACTAAGTTCCTCATGTCGGATATTCGTGTAGCCCGCAGATACGCTAAGTCATTGGTACAGATTACGCAAGAAGTAGATGTTCTTGAAGCCATTCATGAAGATATGCTTTTGGTGCGCAATACCATTGAGTCCTCTCGTGAGCTGAACATGGTACTCAAAAGCCCCGTCGTAAACGCAGGCAAAAAGCGGCAAATCCTGGAAGCCCTCTTTGGGGAGCGTGTCGGAGACATCACCCAAAAGTTTTTCCGCATCCTGATCCGCAAAGGGCGGGAGGGTATCCTCCTGGAGGTAAGCCGGCAGGTACACCTGATCTACAACGAGATTAACGACATTCAGGCAGCAGATGTCCTGACTCCCTTCACGCTCACGGATGCCTTGCGAGAGGAGTTTGTGGCTGCCGTCAAAAGCATTTCGGGTAAACAGGGCGTAGAGTTACACCAGATCGTTCAGCCCGACCTCATTGGTGGATATATCTTGCGCATCGGTGATCGACAAATCAACGATTCGGTGCGTTCCCGATTGGCAAACATCCGACGGGAGTTACTTCGATAAGCTCAAAAAAATCTTTCTCATTATCAACAACAAAGCCCGCAAGGCGCAAAATCATACCGCAACATGGCACAAGTCAGACCCGACGAAATTTCATCTATTTTGCGTGAGCAACTCACCGGCGCAAAAACAGAAGCAGAACTAGAAGAAGTAGGCACCGTCCTCCAGGTAGGAGACGGGGTAGCCCGCATCTACGGCCTGACCAAAGTGCAGGCCGGCGAATTGATCGAATTTGAGGGTGGTTTGCAGGGACTCGTCCTCAACCTCGAGGAGGATAACGTCGGGGCTGTACTCCTGGGCGACGAACCCGTCCGAGAGGGCGACTCGGTTAAGCGTACCGGACGTATCGGCTCCATCCACGTAGGCGAGGGAATGCTTGGGCGCGTCGTCAATACGCTCGGCTTGCCCATCGACGGCAAGGGCGATCTCAAAGGCGAGCTTTACGAAATGCCCATCGAACGTAAAGCACCTGGGGTTATCTTTCGGGAACCCGTAACGGAGCCTTTACAGACAGGCATTAAAGCCATTGATGCCATGATTCCGATTGGGCGCGGACAACGTGAGTTGATTATCGGTGATCGCCAGACCGGCAAAACCGCCGTCGCCATTGATACGATCATCAACCAAAAAGAATTTTATGACCGAGGGGAGCCTGTCTATTGCATCTACGTCGCGATCGGACAAAAAGCCTCTACCGTAGCTGCCGTTGTCGCCGACCTCGAAAAACACGGGGCGATGGACTACACGGTCATCGTCGCTGCTCCAGCCTCTGTGCCTGCTCCCATGCAGTTTTTTGCCCCCTTCGCCGGGGCAGCCATCGGAGAGTACTTCCGCGATACGGGTCGGCCGGCATTGGTTGTTTATGATGACCTTTCCAAACAGGCCGTAGCCTATCGTGAAGTATCGCTGCTCCTCAAACGCCCTCCCGGACGCGAAGCCTACCCAGGAGATGTTTTCTATCTCCACTCCCGTCTGCTCGAACGTGCGGCAAAGATCAACTCCTCCGATGCTGTTGCCCAAAAGATGAACGATTTGCCGGAATCCCTGCAAGGCAAAGTCAAAGGAGGTGGATCACTGACCGCCCTCCCGATCATCGAAACCCAAGCAGGCGACGTATCGGCGTATATCCCCACCAACGTTATCTCGATCACGGATGGGCAGATATTCCTCGAAACCAACCTCTTCAACTCCGGTATCCGACCGGCCATCAACGTTGGTATTTCGGTCTCGCGGGTAGGTGGTTCGGCACAAATCAAGTCCATGAAAAAGATTTCGGGGACGCTCAAACTCGACCAGGCCCAGTACCGCGAACTCGAAGCCTTCTCTAAGTTCGGCTCCGATCTTGATGCTGCTACCAAGCTGGTCATTGACCGTGGGCGAAGAAACACCGAAGTCTTGAAGCAACGCCAGTTTTCACCCGTTGAGGTAGAAAAGCAGGCAGCCATCATTTACGCCTCCACCAATGGTCTCCTCGATAAAGTACCCGAGGAAAAAGTCAAAAACTTTGAAGCCGAGTACCTCAACATCCTCGATAGCAGCCATCGTGATATTTTGGATCAGTTGCGGGCCGGCAAACTGGACAAAACGATTACGGATACCATGACTAAGGTGGCCAAAGATGTAGCCAAAAACTACGAAGCCTAATGCCAAACTTAAAAGAAGTACGCAGCCGAATTACCTCTGTTAGCTCTACCCAGCAGATCACCCGCGCCATGAAAATGGTAGCGGCGGCTAAGTTGCGCAAAGCCCAAAACCGCATCATGGACATGCGTCCTTATGCCCGAAAGCTCAACAGCATCCTGGAAAATGTCGTGGCAGCGTCGGAGGGAGAAGGCGATCTTAGCAATCCGTACAGTGATGTCCGCGAGCCAAACAAAATCTTGATCGTCGTCATTACGTCGGATCGGGGCTTGTGTGGCGCTTTCAACTCCAATGTCATCCGACACGTCCAGCGGACACTGATCGCGAAGAACTATGCTGCCCAGGAGGCTGCCGGTAACGTGCATCTGATGTGCATCGGCAAGCGGGGACTGGATGCTTTCAAGCGCACCCGAACGGTTATTGATACGTTTTCGACGGTCTTTGCCAACAAGGATATGTCTTTTGATTATGTCCGGCCGGCGGCCGAGTTTGCGATGCAGGGTTTTGTAGAAAAACGCTACGATCGTGTTTTGTTGGTCTATAACGAGTTCAAGAACGTTGCTACCCAGGTGCTACAAACGGAGCAGTTTTTGCCCATCGTACCACCAGCAGCCGAGCAGACCAGCACCGCCAAATCGGACTATATCTTTGAACCCGATCAAGTCTCGATTACAGAAAATTTGATCCCTAAGTCGCTCAAAATTCAGTTTTACAAAGCTGTCCTGGAATCGAATGCCTCCGAACATGGCGCACGCATGACGGCCATGGATCAGGCCACCGAAAATGCCGGTGAACTTCTCAAACAACTGCGCCTGACCTACAACCAGACGCGCCAGGCTTACATCACCAAAGAAATCCTCGAGATTGTGGGTGGTGCCCAGGCCTTATCCGAAAGTCAATAACACCAGCAGCTATCCTGTCCTCTTTTGGGCAGGGTGGCTACGTTATGTTTTCCCGTGAAAAAAAAACACGTTGTCGTTATTGGTGGTGGGGCCGGAGGGTGTTTTGCAGCCATCCGCGCAAAGGAACTACATCCGAACTATCAAGTAACGGTGCTTGAGAAAAGCCAGGAACTCCTCCAAAAAGTGCGTATCTCGGGAGGCGGGCGATGCAACGTAACCCATGCTTGCTATGATCCCGATCTTCTGGTCGAACATTACCCGCGTGGAGGGCGGTATCTGCTCGGTGGCTTTTATCAGTTTCAGCCCGCCGATATGATCGCGTGGCTCGAGGAACACGGGGTAGCCCTCAAGACAGAAGCCGATGGGCGCATCTTCCCCGTCAGCGATCAATCCGAGACGATCATTAACTGCTTCATGTCCCGGATGCACGCCCACGGCATTCGCTATCAGCTCGAAGCCGCTGTTGTGGACTTGCAACCGCCCACCTCCTCCGATCAGGGCTGGATGATTGCCCTGCGTAACGGGCAACACCTAACTGCTGATCTCGTGCTGGTTGCGACAGGCAGCAGCCCCCAGATGTGGAAAATCCTTCAGCGGCTTGGCTATCAAGTTACTCCGCCTGTTCCCTCTTTGTTCACCTTCATTTGTGCCGACGAACGCCTACAAGGGCTGGCCGGTATTTCGTTGGTGGTTGAGGCTAGCGTCGTTGGTGAGGCACTAAGCGAAGTAGGTCCGCTCTTGATTACACATCGCGGGCTATCAGCACCAGCAATTTTGCGGCTCTCGGCATGGGGTGCGCGGGTGCTGCACGCACGTAGGTACCGCTTCACTTTGAAAATCAACTTTTTACCTGACCACTCCGAAGAGCGCTTGCTCGCCGACCTGAAAGCCTGCCAACGAAATTTATCCAAAAAACAACTGCACAGCCACCGGTATCAAAACCTACCCGGTCGTCTCTGGAAACGCCTGCTCCTCTTTGCGGGCATTCCCGAAGGGCAGCGCTGGGCCGATCTCTCTAAAACACAACAGCAGGCCTTGGCGCAAACGCTCGTCTCGGCTCGCTTCGAGATCACGGGCAAAAACACCTTCAAAGATGAGTTTGTTACCTGCGGTGGGCTAAGCCTCGACGAAATCGACTTGCGCCGCATGGAAAGCAAGAGGCATCCGGGCTTGTTTTTTTCGGGGGAGGTCATGGATGTTGATGCCATCACGGGAGGGTTTAACTTTCAGCACGCCTGGACAAGTGCGACCATCGCGGCGACGAATTTTTGAGTTTTTAGTGGATTTTACATACATTGCTCCCATGACGAACAAAATTTTACTCATCATCGCTCGGGAATACCTGACCCGGGTACGGAAACGATCTTTTTTGATCGCCTCCCTGCTGGCTCCCCTCTTGATCGGTTCGATTATCGTCGTGCCTATCTGGCTCTCTACCCTGAAAGGCAGTGAGAAAGTCATCGGCGTTTTGAGCGAGTTATCGGAACTGGAGCAGGGTTGGCCCGAGCTAGAAAGCATTGTTTGGCAGCCACTTACGGGTACGCTGGAGGAAGCCCGCTCCAATCTGGATGCCGATGCGTATTACGCCGTTTTGTACATTCCCGCTGATTTTTCGGCACAGCTATACACCAAAGAGAGTGTCTCGCTGGAGGTCAAGCGTCAGGTCGAGCGCAGCCTCCAACAAAAGGCGGAGGCCATGCGTCTGATCAAGCTCGGTATCGAAAGCCAAACCCTTGCCGAGGTCAAATCAAAGGTGAAGGTATCCATCAAGCGCAACCAGGACTCGGATGCCAACAGCAGTCCCGAGGCAGCCTCGGGGGTGGGCTACTTTGCCTCCATGCTGATTTACTTTTTCATCTTCTTCTTTGGGGCGCAGGTGATGCGCGGCGTTGTGGAGGAGAAATCGAGCCGTATCGTGGAGGTCATCATTTCGTCGGTGCGCCCGTTTGAGTTGATGATGGGTAAGATTATCGGCATCGGTGGGGTAGCCCTGACCCAGTTTTTGATCTGGGCCGTCTTGATTATTGCCCTCCAAACGGCACTTTCCTGGTTCATCTCCCCCGAAGCCATCGCCTCGGCCAACTCCGAAGCTGCCCAAACCAGCACACAAATCCAGGGGACGCTATCAGCACTCTACACCCTCAACTTACCGCTCATCTTCGGGATGCTCATTTTTTATTTCCTGACGGCTTATCTTTTTTATGGGGCCCTCTTTGCGATGGTGGGCGCGGTTTCGGATACCGACACGGACTCACAGCAACTCACCCTCCCTATTTCGATGCCACTCATCGTCTCGATTATGATCGCCGTCTATGTGATTCGGGAACCACAAAGCACGCTGGCCGTCTGGTCGTCTTTGATTCCCTTCACGGCTCCCGTCGTGATGATGACCCGTCTTCCTTTTGGTGTCCCGACCTGGCAACTCTTGCTCTCCATGACGATCATGGTGGGGAGCTTTCTGGGGGCTACCTGGGCGGCGGCAAAGATTTACCGAATCGGGATTCTGATGTACGGCAAAAAGGTAAGCTACAAAGATTTATGGCGTTGGCTCAAGAACTGACGTAGGCAGCGTTTGAGTAGCGCATACACCGCTTCAAAGTCTTCGATCTCGCCGTAGTAGGGGTCTGGCACCTCGGAGGCTGGCGGCTGATGCGGGTCGTAGGCTGTGATGGATGCCAACACGACTTCGGTGGCTTCGGCCGGGCGTATGCTTTCAAGGTCGGATAAGTTTTTGGCATCCGCTGCCAGGATATACTGAAACCGAAAAAAATCTTCGGGCTGTACCCGCCTTGCTCGGTGATCGAGTGGGATACCATGGCTTTGGCATACCTGCCGCGTGCGCGGATCAGGCAACTGCCCCAGGTGATAGCCCGCCGTGCCGGCAGAATCGGTCTGTATCTGATCGGACAAGCCCGCCTCCTCAACTAACTGCCGAAAAATAGCCTCCGCCATCGGGGAGCGGCAGATGTTACCCAAACAAACAAAAAGTACATGTGTCATCTAAAACGAACAAAAAGTATGGTGTAATCATCATCAATTTGGTGCGCACTAAACTTGCGGACAGCCGTAATGAGCCGACTAGCCATCTGCTCGAGTGGCGTATCGTAATGCAAGCCTACAAAATCCCGCAGCCGATCAAAGCCATACTCGGCGTGCGTCTCGGGATCGCGGGCCTCCACGATGCCATCCGTGTACAGCACGAGCAGATCACCAGGCTGATAGTCGATCACGGATACCCGAATATGTTTGACGTACTTGCTGTTGCGTAAGATGCCCAAACCCAAACCCTTATCCTCCAAAAAGGTTGCCTTTCGCGTCTGGGAGGTATAGTACAAGGTGGGGCAATGCCCGGCCCGCGAGGTATAGATTTTACCTTTTTGGGTGTCAATGATAAAATATGTCGCCGTTACGAAAGAGTTGCGTTCCAGACAGCCACTCAAAGCATCGTTGGTGTACGTAAAAAACAAATCGGGGCTAAGATCGAGGCGTACCAGGCTATGAAAAACGCCCTTCATTTGGGCCATATTGAAAGCCGCCGACGTGCCATGCCCCGAAACATCCGCGATAATGAGGGCGTATTTGTGTTCGTTGATTTGATAAAAATCGTAATAATCGCCGCCTACTTCGTTGGCCGAATGCGTACTGACAAGCATCTCAAAGGCTTCGTTGGCTGGCAGCGACTTAGGCAGCAGCGATTCTTGTACGCGATGGGCGATATTGAGTTCCTCCTGATAGCGTTGGGTGGCAACGGCATCAGCAATCAAACGAAAGTTATAAATGGCTAGGCTCGCCTGCGTAACAAAGGCATTGAGAGAGTTTACCATCACGTTATCAAAAGCCTTATCCACCTCTTTGAGCAAGACCAAACGCCCGAGGTTTCGCCGATTGGCGACCAGGGGCAAAGCTAACAAGGATTCGTAATCCTCTACGGGCCAGGGTCGCTCCGCCTGACTGCGGTAAAGCCGCGTGGGCTTTTGCTCATGCGCGCCTTGCGTGGACAGATGATCGCGCAGGGCGCGGCCCTGGGAGGGAGAGAGGTTTTTGACGATAAAATCGGATCGCTCATCGTAGATTTCTAGCCAGGCGGCATCGGCTTTGATCGTCTGTACGGCACTCTCAAGGAGTACCTCATAAACGCGCTGCTCGTTGCTCCCCTTCAAGATGGACTCGCTGACCTGCTGAAAGCCCGCTAACTCGTTGATTTTCTTTTCAAAAACAGAGGAGGTTGGCAGATGAAACAACATCACCAACAAAGACACCACCGCATAAAGTGCCGTAAAGAAAAAAAGCGAGGTAAAAAACACACTTTGTGCCACATAGATCACCAACGCATCCTGCTCGGCGTAGCGGAACATCTCGTTGAGAAAATATACCTGAACGATCAGGATCAAAAACAGCATAAAAATACCCATCAACTTCTGACGGACATCCAGATACGGTATCCAGCGCAAATTTGCCGTCGTAAAAAATGACAACACCACATAGATACCCGTGAGGGCATAAAAGATATACACCGGCAAATCGAAATGAAAAAAGTGCAAGAAGAGGGCGGCAAAAAGACTTGTCTCGAAGACCTGCCAAAATAAAGAGACCCAGCGGGTGGGTTGGTATAGCACCATGATTTTCCACTTGCGGAAGGCCGTCAGGAGAAAGATCGTCAGGAGGGCAAAATCAATGTGATGAAACAAACTAATGAGCAAAATATCCGCCGCAAAGTCATTGACGCGGAGCAGGCGAATGAACAAACCCAGGCTCAAAGACGCAAAGACACAGACCAGCCCAAGGGCCGTCGTCTTCCAGAGCAGACCATAAAACTCCTCATCCTCTCCTTTTTTTTGGTTCAGTACACGCAGGTAAAGGTAAGAGAAAACCAAAAAGAGGTTGAGCATCAAGCCATTGAGCCAACCAGGGGAATCAAAATCATGCACGCCCTGCTTGTGTGTGATCTCGGTAATATCCAGTATGGTAAGACCGGCCCAGCTACCAAAACCACCCAGCAAAAGTGCCGTGTCCCATCGTCCGTCTTTGTACATGAGGCGTTGTTAGATTTCCGAAAACTACTAAAAAAAAAACTCTTTCCTCTATTCCAGGCGATCAATTTTGGGGGAGTTCGCTTTTGAGGAAGCGTCCGGTGTGGCTTTCGGGGACATGTATGATTTGTTCGGGCGTACCTACGGCGATGATTTGTCCGCCTTGTTGTCCACCCTCTGGGCCCAGATCAATGACCCAGTCGGCGACTTTGATGACATCCAGGTTATGTTCGATGACCAGCACGGTATTTCCCTTATCTACAAGGCGTTGCAAGACCTCCAGCAGATAGTGGATGTCTTGAAAATGCAGCCCTGTCGTGGGTTCATCAAGGATGTAGAACGTGTTTCCGGTGTCGCGCTTGGAGAGTTCGGTGGCTAGCTTTACCCGTTGTGCCTCCCCACCGGAGAGCGTAGTGGCGTGCTGCCCGAGGGTGATATAGCCCAAGCCCACGTCGTAAAGCGTTTTGAGCTTGCGAAGTATTTTGGGATGGTTCACAAAAAAATCTTTGGCTTCACTGACACTCATGTTCAGGACATCAGCAATAGACTTTCCCTTAAACCGTATTTCGAGGGTCTCTCGGTTGTAGCGCAAGCCTCGGCAGGCGGGGCATTCGATATGAACATCAGGCAAAAAATCCATTTCAATCGTCTGCTTGCCTGCCCCCTCACAGACTTCACAGCGCCCCCCCTTGACATTGAACGAAAAACGCCCGGGCTTGTATCCGCGTACTTTTGACTCGGGCATGGCCGCAAAAAGGCTTCGGATGTCGGTGAACAAGCCCGTATAAGTAGCCGGATTAGAGCGAGGTGTGCGACCAATCGGCGACTGATCGACCTCTACCACTTTGTCCAGGTGTTCGAGACCCTCGATGGCTGCATAAGGCATCGGTTTTTTGTGGCTGCGGAAAAAATGTTGGTTCAGGATCGGATAAAGCGTGTGATGGATGAGCGTAGATTTGCCGCTACCCGAGACACCCGTTATGCAGATGAAAGTCCCGAGGGGAAAATCAACAGAGATATTTTTGAGATTATTGCCAGATAAATCCTTGACTGAAAGGGATTTAAGATTTCCCTTACGGCGTTCCTTCGGGATGTGTATTTGGGCTTTCCCGTTGAGAAAATCCGCCGTGAGGCTTTTTTGTTGGAGTACCTGCTCGGGCGTACCGTGTGCGACGATGCGTCCGCCATGTCGTCCGGCACCTGGCCCGATGTCGATCAGGTAATCAGCGGCCAGCATCATGTCTTTGTCGTGTTCGACGACAACAACGGTGTTGCCCAGGTCTCGGAGCCGTTGTAGGGCATCAATGAGGCGGGCGTTGTCGCGGGTATGTAAGCCGATGCTGGGTTCGTCCAGGATGTAAAGTACGCCCACGAGTTGCGTGCCAATTTGGGTAGCCAGGCGGATGCGCTGGGATTCCCCCCCCGAAAGGCTGCGCATCGTCCGATCTAGGGTCAGATACTCCAGCCCCACATTGAGCAAAAAGCGCAGTCGTTTTCGGATTTCTTTGAGAACGGGGGTAGCAATGCGTACTTGCTTGTCGTTCAGGCGTTCTTCTATTCCATCTAGCCAGTCGGCTAAACTTTGGAGGTCTAGCTGGGCTAGCTCGGCAATATTTTTATCTGCAATCTTGAAGTGCAAAGATTCTTTTTTGAGCCTACTTCCCTGGCACGTGGGACATTTGACATAGGTCAGGTAGTCTTCGAGGACACTTTTTTTGCCCTTTTCTTCTTGTTGCTCCAGATGCGGGATGATCCCCTCAAAAGTCGTATGCCAGATTTGTACCTTGTCGGTTCTTTCGTTGCCGTAGCGCACCTTGATCTCGGCTTGACTTCCATAGAGGATTTCCTCGATGAGGGGTTCGGGCAAACGCTCAATGGGTGTACTCAAACTGCACTTGTGTAGCTTCAAGAAGGCTTCTAACTTCTTGAAAATCAGAATATCCCGAAACTCACCCAGCGGTGCTATTCCTCCACGACTGATACTTAGGCTCCGATCGGGGATGATCCGCTCCCTGACAATTTCGGGGATCTGCCCCAGCCCCTTACAATCGGGACACATCCCGTAGGGGGAGTTGAAGGAAAACAGATTGGGGGCTGGCTCATCGTAGGCTAGTCCGGTGGTCGGACACATAAGGTTACGCGAAAAGAAGCGCGGCTTCTCTTCTCCTTCCACCTGCAAGAGCATCACGCCTTTGCCTTCTTTGAGTGCCGTTCGGATAGAAGTAAAGAGGCGTGTGCGGTATTGCTCTTTTACCTGGATGCGATCCACGACCAGTTCGATGTCGTGGGTTTTGTAGCGATCCAGTTGCATTTTGGGTTGCAGGTCTATGATTACGCCATCAGTGCGCATTTTGGTATAGCCCAGCTTTCGGTAGCGCACAAAAAGTTCGCGGTAGTGTCCCTTACGCGCTCGGACTAAGGGGGCGAGCAGACTTACTTTTTGGTTGTCAAACTGTGCCAATATCTGCTCAATGATCTGTGCCTCTGATTGCTGGATCATCTTTTCTCCGGTGTTGTAGGAGTAGGCCTCTCCGGCACGGGCAAAAAGCAAGCGCATGAAGTCATAGATTTCCGTTACCGTCCCGACGGTAGAGCGGGGATTTCGGGAGGTCGTCTTTTGCTCAATGCTGATAACGGGGCTTAATCCGTTGATCTTGTCCACGTCCGGGCGTTGGACGTTCCCGATGAAAGAACGGGCATAAGCTGAAAAACTTTCCAGGTAACGCCGCTGCCCTTCGGCGTATAGCGTCTCGAAAGCAAGGGAGGACTTACCGCTACCACTGATGCCCGTGATGACGACCAGTTGATTACGGGGAAAAGCCAGATGGATGTCTTTGAGGTTATGCTCACGGGCCCCAAATATCTCAATTTGCTCTTCTGCGACTACGGGTTCTTTCATGGAGCTAAAACAAGAAAATCGCTGGAGTTGTTAAACACAAAAGACAGCAGTACAGGATAAAACCCTCTGCTGTCTTTGGTTTGAATAGAAAAACGAAAAAACAACTTACCGATGGAAGCCCAGGACGGCAGCTCCACAGAAGTTTTTGGAGTTGTGAAACTCGAATTTGAGGTAATAAATACCCGTTGCTTCACACTTGTAGGTGATCCCGTTCAAAAATTTATTACTGATGAATGACGTACCTACTTGGTTTCGCTTTGAGTCGTAGAGCGTGGCAATGATTCCGTTGGCACCACCGTCCTTACTTGCGATACGAATGCGGTAGTCGGTATCTTTGCTGAATACACAGGTATATTCGATGGTTTTTCGTTTGCCATCGCGTCCGTCAATGCGGTAACTCTTCACGAACGTATGATCGCCGAGTTTGTTGAGGGCAATGCTGGTGAGCGTGCCAGTATCGCACTGCGCTTGCGCTGTTTGTGGAACTGCCCATACGATGCTGAAAAAAACGCTCAGGATGACCAATAATCTTTTCATAACTTAGTGTTTTAATGAAAAAGTGCTTTTACAAGAACTTGTTTAGAATAGAACAAAGGCTAGTAGAATGAAAAAAACAGAGCTTACTTGACGATCTTGTTGCGGATCGAACGTATCAGGTTGATGATCTGGGTGATGTCTTCATCCGAAGCCTCTACAAAAGTCTTCCGATTCGACTGAATCACAATTTCATCATCCACCACTTTCATCACCGGCTTTCCTTGTTGCTCCACAATCTGCACACGATCATAAATAGATTTGAGTTCATTTAAGTCCGTGAGCAGTCCTTTGAAGTAAGGCTTGTTCTGATACACATTCAAGACCAACAAAATCCTTTCCAAAACGATTTTTTGTTCTCCGATCTTTTCCTTCAGCTTGGCGTTGGCACTTTCTTGATATACCAATGAGGTGATATAACTAGCCTCCAACCAGCCACCGGTCAGGATCAAGATGCTCAAATAATCGCGTCTTTGCTTGGAGAGATGAAAGTTGATTTTCTCAAAGTTAGACGTAGTTAATTGAAGCAGAGAATCCAGATTTTCGTTATTGGACGTGAGCCGCTTGATTGTAGCATAATCAAAAAATTGTCCAATACTCAATCCATCGGCCAATTTCTTGACCGAATTTAGGTAATTTAAGGCATCCTGGTTGATTCCGTAGATATTGGCGTAGCCTAAGTCGGTGCTATACACGCCTAAGTTGAGTGCTTTTTTGTAGTTAGTGGTATAGTTATCAACGGCTTTGGGATCGTTGAGGTCTTCGCGCTGGTACTCCGTGCCGATCTCCTTGATAAGAAAAGCCACCTCGAGCGGGTTAGGGATCGACTTGATGATGCCCGTGATAACCTCTTCATTGAGTTTTTCTACGGCATCTTCTTCGCCTTCTTTGGCTTCGGCAGCACCATTTTGGGCGTTCTCCGAGCTTTGTTGTCCATTTTCGTTGTTGCCCCCACATCCCACAAAGAGGAAGGAAAGCAAGAATAGGAGATAATAGAGCTTTTTCATGGTAAGTTGTCGCATTGTTGTTAGGATCGTTTAGATTTTGGTTAGAGAACTATTCCCCTTTCTTACTTGTTGCTTTCTGAACAAATTTAGCTTCAGAGAACCAATGAAGCAAGCGTTTGAGGGACTCAAAGTACAAGGTAAAGTAAAGTAGAATGGTCATGAGCCAGATCATGGCTACATTAAAGTAGTACGTTTGGTACAATTGACCGGCAAAATGCTTGTACGGTACAAAAAATTGCGCTCTAAAATCAAAGAAGCTCTTCTCGGCTGGATCAATGACATGAAAAATCGGATCCATCAGTTGTACCAGATGATCGTCCTTGCGAACAATGTACTCTACCCCCAAAAAGTTATTGCGTACAGCATCGGCAACTTTTTCAGAGTGGTAAAGGTCTTCGAGTTCTTTGACCGAAAGCATCTCTGGGTTCATTTCGATAGCGTACTTAATCGAATCCACGAACTCCTCTGATCGGTTAAACTCGCCGTTGTAAAAGTCTCGTATTTGTGAGAGCAAATCCCGCAGATACATCGCCGTTTCTTGGTCGAAGGACTCCAGGGTAAGGTCTAGGCTCAATGCCTGATTGACAATATCGGTGAGTTCCTCAAAGTGTAGGTCTTTCTTGATGAGTTCCAATTTCTTTAACTCATTGGAAATCAAGCGCACATCCGATTCAAGGACACGCTTTACCGAGTCGCTGGGGCTTTCCCTATACTCGGACACACGGTCGATGAGCCGTTCGATCTCGGGTATCCAATGACTACGCTGGTAGTTGGCCTGGCTCTTCTTTAAGTCTTGCAAATAAAACACTTTCTGATAATCATTACCCTTAAACTGCTCCACCATCAAGGCTTCATAAGCCCAACGCGAAGCAAAAATATCGGCCAGGATGGGTACATGACCTTTCTCGGAAATAGCCGCGTGCATCTGATCGAACCTAAAAATAGCCCCACTCAAAATCATCTGTGGGATAAGTAAAATCGGAATCAAAATATACACCGCCACAGCAGAGGAGAAAGAAGCAGATATGTTGAGACCTAAGACGTTAGCAAAGCAAGAGATCGAAAACAATATCCCCCAATACGCAAAAAACATCCCTTTGATTTCCAGAACCAGATTACCAATCAAGACAAAAGACAATGCCTGAATAGCTGATAAAGTGAACAAAATCAGTAGTTTGGAAAACAAATAACTCGTCCGGCTTAGATTCAGGAACGACTCCCGTCGTTGAATCTTACGATCTCGGATGATCTCTTCGGCACTCACGGAAAGCCCCATAAACAGGGACACAATGACCGAAATGAGAATATAGGCCGGAATGTTATCGTTGAAGCGGAAGATATATTGCCCTTCGGGGCCGTTGTAGTAGCGCACCACCACGGAAAGAAACAAAGCCAATACAGGTGCTTCCAGTAAGTTGATGACCATGTACTGGGTATTACTCACCTTGGAGAGAAAATCTCGAATCGTAAAGATGAGGGTTTGCTTATGACGCGGCGGAATCTGGAATGTTGCTTCGGGTGCATCCATGACCTCCTGTACCTCCTGGATGTCATGGTTTTTCTTGTAGCGTTCGTGCCACTCGTCAGGTGTGATCTTACGGACAGGCGTAAACTCTCCGTACTCGTCCACGACCCGCGCCTCGATCAGATTGAAGATCAGTTCTACGTTTACGTTACCGCAGGTGTTACACTGGCCCGAGTCGCTGCCTACCTGATTGGTGGCTTGCTTGAAGTATGTAACGGCTGCTACGGGGTTGCCGTAATAAACCGGATAGCCTCCCGTATCCATGATGTACATCTTGTCGAACATCTTATAGATGTCCGACGAAGGCTGGTGAATGACTACAAAAATGAGTTTGCCTTTGAGGGACAACTCCTTGAGCAGGTCAATAACATTTTCTGAATCGCGGGAAGAAAGACCCGATGTAGGTTCGTCCACGAACAGCACCGATGGTTCTCGGATGAGTTCGAGGGCAATATTGAGCCTTTTGCGTTGCCCACCACTAATTTTTTTGTTGAGTGGGCTACCCACTTTGAGGTGCTTGATGTGGTGCAAGCCGAGGCTCATCAAAACACCATCTACCTTCTTATTGACTTCTTCGTCTGTAAAATTATCGAAGCAGAGCTTGGCGTTATAATACAAGTTCTGATAAACCGTCAAATCCTCCATCAACAGATCGTCCTGGGCCACATAACCGATCACACCTTCGATGCGTTCCTTTTCGGTATGAATATTAAACCCATTGATGGTTACGGATCCGGAGGAGGGTACCTCCAGCCCTGCCATCACGTTGAGTAAGGTCGTTTTGCCGGCACCGCTAGCTCCCATGATCCCGATGAGCTTTCCGGCATTTTCGGAGATGTTGATGTTACGGAGGCCTACGTGTCCGTTGGGGAAGCGAAACTCTAAATCCTTAACATTAAAAGAGAGCTTGGTAGCCGTTGAGTCGGCATTGTAAGTAGCTACCAGATCACTGTAATAGAGCGGCTTACCGCGTGGGGTACGAAATACACTGCCGTGTGAGAAAAGCGTAACAACATTTTTCTTGAACAGTTGTCCGTTGAGGAATATCTCGTCTTGTCCCGTGTATTTGGTGAAATACAGCCCTACACTAGGCACGCGGGCGAAGATAATCTCTCCATCGAGTAGCTGGGAATCAATGTACTTTCGTCGGCTGCCTTCGGGTGGTGTCTCTTCATCGAAGACCAGGATGTCTTCGTGGTCAATGATTTCGTAGGAAGAAGGTGCCTTAACAAAACTCTCCACGATGGCGTATTCCTCTTTGGGGATATTGAAAACCCTTGACACCGTATCAATGATTTCCATACGCTGGGGCGTAAACTCGTTATCGGCAGCGAGCATCTCCAGGAGTTTGAAGAGGACGATGACCTTCTGCTGTTGGGTAAGTGTTTTGTTGATTTTCTTACAAATCCCCAGAATTTTGACCGAATCACTCACACTTGTTCCGCGCTTTTTGCGCTTGCGTCGCTTTCTGCGCTTGACGGCTTCGGTATCCTCTTCGTCGTTTTCTTCTTCTTCCTCTTCGGGTTCTTCCTCTTCTTTCTTGGCATACTCGCCGTACTCGGCGACCTTATCATAGAGTTGTAGATACTCAGACACCGTTCTTGAATCCAATTCTTGCTGGAAGTAACGAATGACAAAACTTCTTTCGCCTTCGGTTACCCCTCCATCTTGTTTGGAGATAATAGCAAATAATTGGGTCAGTGCTTTGAGTATTTCCTCACTCATGGGTCAAGATTCAGAAAATTTTTTTTGATGACGTACCAACACCCAATACCGATGAAAAAGCAGCGGATGCGTACGCACAAATAGGGCAAAAAGTGTGCTAAAAGCTAGTAAGTGTTAAACTCAAATGGAATATCTTCTACTAGATCGGAAAACTCCTCTCCGGCTTCTTCCATATCTTCATCGTCTTCGTGGTAATACCACATGATGATCGTCCCTTCGATTTCCTCGAGCGAGGAGAGAATGTCCAGGATCAGTTTGGAAGAGGCGGTATTGAAGTACTCCAACCGAAAGATGAAGCGGGTCTCGGGGAGTTTTTCTTCTTTGTAGCGCTCGATCCACTCTAAGATGGGCTGATAAAACTCGGCGGCATCTTCGGGGAGCGAACGCCCGGAGATTTCAAAATGAGCCTCTTGCTTGTTTAAGATAACAGCAGGGGTATCTTCGGTTCCGGGAAGGTTAATAACTTCCAGCATACGGCTTGATGGTTAATGTTTAGGGTAGTTCTTTTATTTAAAACACAAAAGTAATCATTCTCTCCCAAAGTTTCCTACCCCATCTCTCCTGAAATGTTCACGGTTACTTTGAGGGAAAAGAAATTAAGCTCACTATTGATGGTTTCCATGTCGTAGATGAGCTTGTTTCCAGTTTTCTTGACCATGTCAATAAACCCCAGTCCGGCACCTCCTTTGTCGGAATATTGTTTGAGTTTGAGCTGGGTACGGTAGGCTTCCTTAACTCCCTGTTTGTCTAAGGAGTTCAGGTGATCGATCTTCGATACAATGTTATCGACCTCTTTGAGTTCGACGGCATTGCCTGTCGTGATGATATAAGCATCGTCGCGCTTGCCCAAAAGAAAAATAGCGTTGTTCTTACCGTATTTTTCTTCGTCAAATGCCGCCGAGTGTTTCACGATATTCTGTAAGGCTTCTACCATCACGTTGAAAACCTTGCGCTTGACCTTTGATTCCTCCCCAAACGAATCCATGTTCCGCTCGGCCATCGCCAAAACAGACTTGGTGATCTCTTGGGTAAACTCTCCTTCGTACACCAAGAGCAGGCTTTGCTTGAGCATCGTCCTATGTAGGTCATAGATGTACTTCATGGGCTTGTTTCGTTTGAATGGCGAGTAAAAACAATGATTCTATACTCTCTTTCGCAAAAACCGCGCAAAGTTCATGGCTTGCGTAAGATTATTGATCCCAAAAATAAGGAAAAGGATTGAGGAAAAAACAAAAACACACAAAAAAAACTTCTTATTTGTGGGCCTATGGGTGCATCGGTAGGCAAGAAACGCATTTTTTTCTGAAAAGTACCTATCTTTGTCGGGTATGCAAAAACGCATTCCTTCAACAGCAGGCCAGTTGCGCCGCATGGGTAGCTTTCCCTATCTGGGGGTGTTCATCAACGTCTCTATCGCCCTTTGTGTCAGTGGTATCCTGGGCATTTTGGGTATCTATACCTTTCGCTTACAGAGCTATATCCGTGAGAATACTCCGGTTCGCGTGTTTTTGCGGCAGGATATTTCGGAGACCGAACGCCTACTGCTCGAAAAAAAACTCGCCGATTATCCCTTCGTTGCCCGACAGCAGGGACAAGCTCGGCTGCACTTTCTCTCCAAAGATGAAGCCATGCGACAGGAGATCGAACGCACCGGTGAAGACTTTAGCGCACTAATAGCCAATCCTTTACCTGACTCTTACTTTCTGCACCTTGACGCGGAGTATTACCAAAGCGATACCCTGACGGCCATTGCCCAGCAGATTGAGGCACTCCCGGGGGTGAAGGAGGTAAAAGTCGAAGTCGATTTTTTGGCGGAAATCAACCGCAACTTTGCCGTCCTGGGATATATCCTGGGAAGTTTTGCCCTGGTTTTCTTTGCCGCTGCTATCATACTGATCGACAATGCCCTGCGGCTCGCCTTGTTTTCTCAACGCTTCTTGATTCGGAGTATGCAACTGGTGGGTGCGTCGGCTTACTTTATCATGCGTCCCTTTATTCGGCAGGCCATCCGGCAGGGAGCCATGGCGGCGGGGCTGTCCATCGTCGTTACGGCGTTGTTAAGCCACCTGACCCGAAACCTCCTCGAGGCTTTTTCGTGGCGAGAAGACCTACCCTGGTTTTTTTTGCTGGCACTGCTCCTGCTCGCTCTCGGGACAGGCATCAGCGCGTTGAGTGCGTATGTAGCTACCCGCAAGTACCTCAAAATGTCCTTAGATGACCTTTACTAACCGCCCTTCATTCTTTTTTTTATGGCTAAGAAAAAAACACCTCCCCTCAAAGCAAAAGTAGAAAAAGCTGTTCCCGTTGCGCCCCTCGTTACGGCGAAGAAGCCCCCCAAGTCCACGGCAACGGCACTCTCTCGGGAAGACCTCCAAAAAGCTAACCTACCGTTCTCGAAAGCCAACTACCGTCTGATGCTCATCGGTTTGGGTATCATCGGGGCGGGCTTTCTGCTCATGGCCGCCGAGACGGCCGAGTACGGCTTTGGTTTCCTGGGACTTACCCTGGGACCCGTCGTTACTTTTGTGGGTTTTATGTTTGAGATCGTTGCGATCTTATACGAGGACAAAAAAGACCAACCAAACCATGACCGAAACCGCTGACTTTTACAGACAAATCATTGAGCAGTGGATACCCATTCACCAATATTTTGGCTTTCGGTTGGTGGAGGTACAAAGTGATTTTGCCGTCATTCTCTTGCCCGCCAAGCCCGAGTACGTCGGAGACCCCCGATCCCAACGCCTGCATGGCGGCATGATCGCGCTCATGATGGATGCCACCGGAGGAGCCGCTGCCTTCACGCGGCTGCCCAACCTGTTTCAGGATGCCATCGCGACCGTCGATTTGCGGGTGGACTACATCGCCCCTGCCCGCCTGGAAGACATCCAGACCGAGGCCCGTGTCCTGCGGGCCGGACAAACGACCATCTTCACCGACATCAAGTCCTATCATCCCGCCACCCCCGATCAAATCCTTGCCGTAGGGCGGGGTGTCTATAACATCAAACCCGGCAACGCCAAATCCCGTTGATGCAAACCGCCAAAAAAAAACTGCTCGTTACTGGAGGTACCGGATACATCGGTTCCCATACGATCATTTCTATTCTGGAACAGGGCAAATACTCCGTTATCTCTGCCGATAACTACCACAACAGCAGCCCCGAAGCCCTAGATCGCATCGAAGCTGTTACGGGGCAGCGCGTCATCAACTACCCCATCGACCTGACGGATGCCCACGCCGTCGAAGCACTCCTGCGGGATCACCCCGACCTGACGGGCATCATCCATTTTGCGGCCTTGAAGAGCGTTCCCGAGTCCGTCGAGAAGCCCCTGTTGTATTACCACAACAACCTACAAAGCCTTATCCATCTGCTGGAGGGTGCCGACCGGCACGGTATCGAACACGTCGTTTTTTCGTCGTCCTGTTCCGTTTATGGCAACCCCGTAGCCTTGCCCGTCCGAGAGGATACACCTTTTGCCGCTCCCGAGTCGCCTTATGGGGCCACCAAACAAATCAGCGAGCAAATCATCCAGGATTTTTTGCGTACCAACACGCGGGTACGCTGTGTGGCTTTGCGCTACTTCAATCCCGTGGGCGCACATCCTTCGGGAAAAAACGGAGAAGACCCGCGCAACGTCAGCACCAACCTTGTCCCGATCATCGTGGAGGTGGCCGCTGGCATCCGAGAGCAGATGTACGTTTGGGGAACCGACTACCCCACCCGAGATGGTTCTTGTGTCCGAGATTACATCCACGTGATGGATGTAGCCGAAGCGCATTTACGCGCCCTGGATTATCTGCACGCCCGGCCGAGCTTGCGCTGGGAGGTCTTCAACTTAGGCTCAGGTACAGGTATCACGGTACTAGAAGCCATCCGTGCTTTTGAGCAAAGTACGGGCGTATCGCTCAACTACCACCTGGCCCAACGTCGGGCGGGCGATGTAGCTTCCGTCTATGCCGACACCCAAAAAGCCGAGGAGCTCCTCGGCTGGCAGGCCCAGTACAGCCTCCATCAGATGATGCAGACCGCCTGGGCATGGAAACAACACTGGCTAAACACTACGGCATCTTAAAGCCTAAAACGGCTGATCCACAGTAGTTTTCCGATTGATCGAAAGAAAAAACCAAAAAATAACGCCCTGCCATGGGACATTGGTACGTAAAACCTTTGAGAAAACTCTCGTTGGCGTAGGTGGTGGCCAGTTGTTGGTGTTTGGTATCGTAGAGGGTGGCTATCAGCCCTTTGGAATCGCCGTCGGCACTCGAAATACGAACGACGTACTCGGTGTTGCTGTTCAGGATCAGGGTGTGTTCGATGCGCTTGCGTTCGCCGCCGCGCCCGTCCACTCGGTAGGTCTTGGCAAGGCTGTAAGACTTAGGCAAGGCAGAGAGGGCAAGATCGCTGTACTTTTGGGCATCGCATTGGGCTTGTGTCATCTGGGGAGCTACTAAAACACAACAGATCAGCACAAGAAGAAAAACTACGGGCTTCTTCATGGGACAAAGGATAGGGGTTGGTTGGATGGTGCGAATGTACTATTTTTCTAAAAAAAACGAATTTATTATGGCTTCTGATGCCGCC
This sequence comes from Bernardetiaceae bacterium, assembly GCA_036822015.1. Taxonomy (GTDB): domain Bacteria; phylum Bacteroidota; class Bacteroidia; order Cytophagales; family Bernardetiaceae; genus DAISIL01. Next base: position 52,778 of record DAISIL010000004.1, read on the forward strand.
CCAGCGGCAAAAAAATACTGAACTCCGTAAACTCATTTTCGCGGGAGGCTACCTGGATGTCTCCCTTGTGGATGTTACGGACGATGTCGTAACAGATCGAAAGCCCTAGTCCGGTGCCTTCGCCGGCGGGTTTGGTCGTAAAAAATGGATTAAAAATCTTCTCGACGATCTCCTCCGAAATACCCAGCCCGTTATCCCGAAAGATCACCTCCACTTTGTCGCCCTGATGGATGGTACGCACCAGCAGTACGGGTTTGAACTCGTCCTGGAGTTGTTTCTTTTTGTAGAGGGCATAAAAGGCGTTGTTGAGGATGTTCAAAAACACCCGGCTCATATCCTGCGGGATCATCCGTACCTCTCCGATGGCCGTATCAAGGTCAAACTCAACGGCACAAGCAAAACCCTTGTAGTTGTTGAGCATACTGTGATAAGCCAGGCTGGCGTACTCCTGGAGCATCGTGTTGAGGGCGGTCTCTTGCATGACCCCCTTTTTTTCGTAGGAATGCACGAGCATATTGTTGATGATGCTATCGGCACGCTTGCCGTGTTCGTTGATCTTTTGGGCATTTTCTTTCAGATCGCCCAGGATGGCATTGATTTCTTCTTTTTCGGGATTGGAGAGCCGGCTTTGGACGGGCTGCACCACTTGCACCATCTCCTCGAGGAGTTCTTGGGAGAGTTCGGAGAAGTTGATGATAAAGTTGAGTGGGTTTTTGATCTCGTGGGCGATACCGGCTGTGAGTTCGCCGAGGGAGGCGAGTTTTTCCTGGGCGATGACTTGTCGTTGAGCATTGCGGAGCTTTTCGAGGGTTGTTTCTAGTTTTTGGTTGCTTTCGGCTAGCTCACGGGTGCGTTCCTTGACCTTCTGCTCGAGTTCGCGTTTGTGGTCGCGCTCCAGGCGGATAATGCTTAGGTAGGATTTGATGCGGGTGGTGAGCTGATAGTCGTCGATGGGCTTGGTGAGGTAGTCGGTAGCTCCGAGGGATAAGCCTTTCTGTCGGAAGTCTTCGGACTTATAGGCGGCGGTCAGGAAGACAATCGGGATGTTTTTGGTTTTGCGGCGGCTCCTGATGAGCTTAGCTGTCTGAAAGCCATCCATTTCTGGCATCTGAATATCAAGGATAATCAAATCAACGGTACTTTTCATCAGGATTTCGAGTGCCTCAAAACCCGAATTGCCCTCCAAAATATCGGCATCAAAATGCTCCTCCAGTAGCACTTTTAGCGTGAACAGGTTACTCGGCACATCATCGACGATCAAGATTTTGTATTCCGGCATCGGCAAACGAACGACAAGCGATAGGTATAAAAAAACAGAAACAACAATTTAGCCATTTTTATTGGATGGCTCAAATTAAGGTCTGCTTTAGGGTCGTCGTCGGATGGCATAGCTGCCTCCAATCCAGCAATGGTCGATGCTCACCTGATCGCCCTCGCGAAGACCTTGCGTAAATATCTGCTCGGCGGTCGGGAATCGGGCAGCAGCACGGTTCATCCCATCACGGTTGCCGGCTTTCTCAAACATCTCATAAGCAGCCAGATAGACGGCTTGTGTCTTGACTGGGTTGCGCTTGACCTCTGCACTAGCCTCACCGCAACTGCTAAAACTGCCCATGTACAGGTTCCCAATCAGGTTATAGCCATTGGCTTCTCCTTTGGCGGCGGCTTTGAGGGCATAGGTGCGGGCTTCCTGGAGGCGGCCTTTCTTGGAAAGGGCTTCGGCCAGGAGATAGTATGCCTCGGCTTGTTCCTCCGTGCTGGCACACGCCTCCTCGGCAGCCTTGCGGAAAGCCGCCATGCCTTTTTCAATATCACCCCGCTCAAAGTACATCTGCCCGAGCTTGCGGGTAAGTCCACAGGTCGGTTCCAGGTCGGCTAGGGCTTCCAGGGCCGCAAAGTAGCAGGGCGAATCGGTACACTTAGCCGAAATCGAAAACTTGACCAGTTTTTTGACCAGAGCCATATCATCGCGCTTCTCCTCCAACTGGGGGCAAAGTTTCTGTTCCACAAAGTTACAATCAACTTCTAGGCAACTCAACACGATTTTATCAATGCTCTCCTTGGCAGTGATCCATTTTTTTTGTTCGCTCGGTTTTTCGTTCTCAATTTGGTAATCCATCACATCCTCCATCTGCGTGTAGAGGTTCATGAGCGTATCGGCGGGCTGATCGGATTTGCACATCAGAGCGGCCAGATAAGTCAAGTGAGAACGGGTACTCTCGGAGGGTTTGTGCAGAAAAGCCTGGCGATAAAAGGCGTACATTTGATACACATTTTCCTTCGTACTTCGCTGTATCTGAAAGGGATACAATTTATAACCTTTGTAGCGAAAGTAGCTGGACGAATCAAAAAAACCATTTTGGAGGCGCAAGTCATAGATCAGCAAAAGGCTGTCTTGCAGACGTGCTTTGCGGGTCGGGTCGGTTTCTTTTTCTTGGAGTTCGTCATAGACCTTGATCGCCTTGATATAGATGTTTTCGTTTACAGCAGCGGCGTTTTGGAGGAGCCAGTTGGCGGGTGCCTTAGCGGCGGCGTAGTTTTCAAACATCAGATTGTCGGAGAGGAGCGCGTATTTCTCTTTGGCCAGCCCTGGGTCAGTGGCGCGATCAAAGGCATCATCCTGGGCGTATCCTGCAAACAGTGGCACGAGGGCAAGAAAAAGGAAATAGCAAAAATTAAAATTTTTGGTGGTCATAACTGGATCGTTGGTCTAACTTTGTGCTGCAAATTTCTCACCTTTTGTGAAAATGCGGCGCAAAACTGTGTTAATCTTTCATTACTTTTGTGGGCATGAAGACGTATTTCCGAATGCTCTCTTATCACAAACCGCTTTGGCAGTACTTGCCGAGCTATTTGTTGCTTTCTTTGATGGGCATTCTCTTTGGCTTGATTAACTTTACGCTACTGATACCGCTCCTGGAGGTGCTTTTTCAGAGCGATGCCCTGGATGCTACCCCGGCCCTTGTCCCCTCCCGTACGCTGGATGTCAAAGCCTATTTCGATTACTACTTTCGTTCGATGGCGTATCAGTACGGAGCATCGGGGGCGTTGCAGTTTGTGTGTGGCGTGATTGGGGTTTCGGTATTTTTGGCTAGTTTTTTTCGGTATTTTGCGTTTCGGCTCATCAACGGCGTGCGTATCCGTATCGTGGAGAAACTGCGGGGCGATGTTTATGGCCACCTGACGCGCCTACACCTGGGCTATTTCACCAACGAACGCAAGGGCGATCTGATGTCCCGGATGACCAACGATGTACAAGAAGTCGAGAACTCCCTCGTCAATTCGCTGCGTTCGGCCTTTAAGGGCCCCTTGACTATCATCGTATATTTTTTGGCACTTTTTTATATCAGCTTCAAGCTAAGCATCTTTACTTTCATTTTTTTACCAATTTCGGGGGGCATTATCGCCGAACTCACCAAACGCCTCAAACGCCACGGCAAGCAAAGCCAAGACCTCCTGGGGCAGCTCCTGGGTGTCGTTGATGAGACGCTTTCTGGCATCAAGATCATCAAAGCATTTACGGCAGAAGACACCATAAAAGCCCACTTCCTGGATCGCAACCAACGCTACGCTCGGGTGAGCCTCAAGACGGAAAACAAACGCGATCTGGCCTCGCCGCTATCGGAGTTCCTGGGCGTTCTGGTGATGATCGGGATTATTCTCTACGGTGGATCGCTGGTGTTGGATCAAGAACTCTCCCCCGAAACGTTCATCGCTTACCTAGCTATTTTTTCGCAGATCATTGCCCCAATCAAGACTTTTTCCAATATGCTCGGGCAAGTGCAGCGCGGCATTGCCTCGGCCGAACGGCTGCTCGAGCTGCTGGCCGTGCGTCCGCACATTATGGCTCCCCCCAACCCTGTGCCGCTAAACGCTTTTCGGGAAGCTGTTCATTTTGAGCGCATTTCCTTTGCCTATGATGAGCGCAAAGCCCTGGACAACATCTGCTTCACCCTCCACAAAGGAGAAGTAGTAGCACTTGTGGGGCCCTCTGGCGGTGGCAAATCAACGCTAGCCAATCTGCTCCCCCGCTTCTATGACCCCACACAGGGGCGCATCCTCCTCGATGGGCATGACATCCGCGACTACAACCCACAAGACCTACGCCAACTGATGGGTATCGTAACGCAAGATGCCATCCTGTTCAATGATACCGTGTTCAAAAACATCGCCTTTGGAAAGCCCACAGCCACCGAAGCCGAGGTCATGGCGGCGGCCCGTGTGGCCCATGCCCACGACTTTATCCAGGATATGCCCGAAGGCTACCAAACCAACATCGGAGATGGTGGCATCAAACTCTCCGGCGGCCAACGCCAACGCCTAAGCATCGCAAGGGCTGTCTTGAAAGACCCAGCCATCTTGATCCTGGATGAGGCTACCTCAGCACTAGATTCCGAGTCTGAACAATTAGTACAAGCAGCTTTGCAAGAATTGATGAAAAATAGAACTTCGCTTGTCATTGCACACCGGCTAAGTACCATTCAAAAAGCCGATCGTATTTTGGTCATCCAGGAGGGACAAATCATCGAACAAGGCACGCACCAAGAACTCCTCAACCAAAACGGGCTGTACCACAAACTGGTAAACATGCAGCGGGTACACACCCTGGCCGACTAAGCCATTATCAAAAACTGTAATTGGGATTCTTGCTGATCCAAACGTATCGCCCCTTGATCGTATAAGCCAGGTCGTAGCACAAAAAAAGATCCTGCGGACGCTCTTTGGTCGCCAAACCGGTTATGTACCCAAACTGAAAACCACGGGCTGATAAGTCCGTCTGCGTTACCATCGTCTGGGGTTGGGCAGCGAACAACTCTTTCAAGATGCGGTGGTTGCGGTGCAAGATGTCGTCGATGGGCTTCGTCAGTTGATTCGACTGCCGGTAGCGGTCATTGTTGTACTCGTTTTTACAAGAAAGCGAACAAAATTTTTGGTTTCGTCGGCCATCAAATTCTTTCTGGCACTGAATGCAGGTCTTCATCGACAAGGGTTTTAAAGCGATTTAACACCAAAGGTATGCCAATTTTACCAAAAAGCCTCGCCTACACGAAACGTTCCTTGTTCCCAGATCAACTTTACTTTATCTCCTTTCATGTAGTCGCGGTAATCCCCCGACGAGAGGGCTTGATCGCCAAAACGTACCAAAATATCCTTGCCACGACGCGGGATAAAATGGCGCAGCGAAACCACCATATCGTTTTCCTCTAGCAGGCGATAGGCCTCCTCGGGAGATTGCTCAAAAAAACGTTGCTCTAACTCGGCGTATTGCGGAACAACTTCTGATAAAGAAATGGGGCGAATCCCTTGATCGTCAAAGATGTAAAAATCAAATTGTATGATGTCGCACACCGGCCCGCAGCCTTCGCCATACACACAGACAAGTTTTTTGGGCTTCTCGGGGAGGTTCCAGTAGCACATCTGCCATACGCCCTCAAAAGCACCATCCATTCCCAAAAAGCCGTTGGAGTGATCCACCGTATGTAAGCGAAAAAACAAATCCTCGTCAAAGTCGGTCTTACCCGACTTGAAGTTTTGGATGATCCGCTGGCGTTGCGACTTGGAGAGTCTCATCACGGCACTATCCGGCAGACTTTCAAAAAGCGAAAATAACTGCTGTCCCCATGCACCACTCCAGCACAGGCAAACCAAGACAATCAAGCACCATGTTTTTTTTTGCACAACCCTTAAAAATATTTAATTCAAGAACAATAGCCCCAAGAGACTGCTAGTTTTGCAGGCACAATTTTATACCCCTTATTTACGATGAAAACGAAATACGCCATTTTTTATTTTGGACTGCTGATAATCTTCGGACTTACGGGCTGCCAACCCAAAAACGAAGCGCCCGTAAAGCAATACCGAGAGCCAAACCGTCCCAATAACTTGCTCTACATCATGGCCGAGATCACAAATCTCAAGCCCATGACCCCCGTAGCACTTTACAAGTTACATCCACGAACGGAAGCCGCCAAGCTGATTGCGAAGCAAAACGCGACTGATAATAAGATTTCATTCCCTGTAACGGTCAATACGCCAACTTTTTATCTGCTTGTCATCGGGAATGAGCATCAAGTCCCGCTCCTGATGCACAAGAGCGACGTCGAAGTCCGCGCCAATCTGCTCAACTTCGACGTTACGCTAAGCACCCTGGGCTGCCGCGATACCGAGCTGCTCGTCAAGATGCAAGACATCAAACGACGCTTGAGCCAGGCGGCCCCATCCATGACGGAGGAGCAGTACAACGAAGCCCGCGAAAAAACCATCAACACCTTCATTGACCAGGCCATGCCCTCCCTGATCTGTATCTCGGCCATCTCGTCCCTGCCCCTGGATACCTACTACAAACGCTACCAAAAAGTGATCGCCGAACTTCAAAAAACACACCCTGATTCGGAGTATCTAAAACATTTTGCCGAAGGTATTGCCCTCAAATACAAAAACCAAGTCGGGACAACACTCCCCGATCAGTCCCTGGCCCTGTATGGGCAAGACACCATCCCGCTCTCTAGCCTGCGTGGCAAATACGTCCTGCTCGACTTCTGGCAAAGCAACTACCCTGGCATCAAGCAGGACAACGAACGCCTCAAAGCCATCTACCAAAAGTACAAAGATGACCTTGAAATTGTGAGCGTCTCCATGGACGGCAGCCCCGAAGAGTGGCAGGTAGCCATCCAGGACCTGCCCTGGAAACACATCTACGACGTAAACCCAGATGATTTTTTCTCGCCGACGGCGGCCACTTACGGTTATTTTTCGATCAATGTCCCGACAACTTTTTTGTTGGATAGGGAGGGTGTGATTCTGGATCGGGGCATTCGAGGCAGTGAACTGGGGCCACGTGTGTATCAGTTGCTGGAGGAGAAAGCAGATTGAGCAGATACAGACCATCAAAGCTGCCCGCGCCAACGATAGACGAGCATCCCGATCATCTCCTTTCCGATCAGTTCAAAGTAGTGCATCGCCCGAGCCTTTGGAAAAAAATCCAGCAGGGAGAGCCGACTCCGATCCGCAGACTGAAAATCACAGCTATACAGATCAAAAGCTACACCTTGTTTCTTGAAACAAGCCGCCGCCCGTCGCCCATGAAACGCCGACGTGATGAGCAGCACCCGAGGGTTTTGGGGGAAGTGCTGCCGCAATAGCTGAGCCGTAAAAGCGGCGTTTTCGGCTGTGTTTACGGCCCTGCCCTCGGTGATGATCGCCGAATCTGGGATGCCACAGGCTACGAGTGCCTGGCGGAGTTCGTCTTTGGTGGAATCAATCTGCCCATCCCAGGCGATGTAGTCCGCTCCCGTAACGATGATTTTTTGGATATGCCCGGCTCGGTACAAAAACACCGTTTGGAGGAGGCGATCAGAGGCTTGCATGAACTGCACCCGCTCTCGGGGCGACTTATCGACGTTGCGCATCCCCGAGAGCAAAACCCCCACCGAGTACGTCCCTACCGCTGTCAGCGGTGGTGTTTCCCACCACAAAAGGGCTTCATTGGCCAGCCACGGATTCGTAAAGGCGAGCAGCCAGGCACACAATATCCCCAAAAAAAGCCGGCGACGACGACCCTGCCACAAAGCCAGCACCGCCCACACACAGGCCATGCCCGAGGGCATCAAGAGATGATACAAGGTCTTAGACAACACAAAAAACATCCAGTCAAACGTTAAGTACAAGCCCCTAAGGTAAGATTATTTCGCTATTTTGCGCGGCCAAACTGACTTCATACGCCCGTGTCTGCATCTCTTCGTGTTTTTGCCCCGGCTACGGTAGCCAATGTTGCCTGTGGTTTTGATATTTTGGGCTTCGCCCTCGAGCAGCCCGGCGATGAGCTAACGATGTACTATCATGGCGATCAGTCGGGTATCCGCATCGAAAACCACAGCGATATTGCCGACATGCCCCTTGACCCCACCCGCAACACCCTCGGCGTATCCTTGCAAGCTTTTTGCGATGCCCTCGGGCATTCGGGCGGCTTTGAGATACACCTGACGCGCAAGGTTCGGCCCGGAAGTGGCATCGGGTCAAGTTCGGCCAGTGCAGCGGCTAGTGTCTTTGCGGCCAACGAACTCCTGGGCCGCCCCTACGATCGCCACCAACTCGTCGCCTTTGCGATGGAGGGAGAGCGGGCCGCCTGCGGTACGGCCCACGCCGATAACGTAGCTCCGGCACTCATGGGCGGCTTCGTGCTGGTGCGTAGCTACAAGCCGCTCGAGGTCGTTGCCCTCGACTATCCCGAGGAGCTATACTGTGCCGTGGTACATCCCCAGATCGAACTCAAAACGGCGGATGCCCGTCGGGTGCTACGGCGCGACATTCCATTGCGCTCGGCTGTCGTGCAGTGGGGGAATATTGCCGGACTGGTGGCCGGTCTCTACAAAAAAGACTACGGACTGATCGGGCGTTCGCTCGAAGATGTCGTCGTAGAACCCATGCGCTCGGTCTTGATTCCGGGCTATGCCCAGGCGAAGGCAGCAGCTATGGAGGCGGGGGCTTTGGGGGCAAGTATTTCGGGGTCAGGTCCTTCACTTTTTGCCTTGACGGCCAGCCGCTCTGTAGCCGAAGCTGTGTCCGTAGCCGTTGAGGCGGCTTTTGCGGCACTGGACATTCCGAGTATCGGGTATGTTTCCTCGATCAATGGCACAGGTGCGCGGGTGTTGGAGTAGCCTGGCTTAGTCGTTGAGGTACGCCAAAAACGCGCTTTCGATCTCCCCATCCGTGAGCGGTACATCGAAGGTACACTGCCCTATGGCTCCGCCCAGGAGCGCGGCTCGCACTTGTTGCCCTTTGTTTTTCTTGTCGTGTTGGGCGTATCGGATGACCTCCGGCAGGTGAGCCGGCAGGATCGGCACACGCCCAAAGACCGCCTGCATATAGACCCGGATCGCTTCATAATCGGCTCGGGGAAGCCCACACTTTTGGTGCGAAAGCCAGGCTTCGGCCACCATCCCGACGGCGATGGCCTCCCCGTGCAAGAGACGCGGCAAGCCTTGCCCTGAAAGCGAGAACGTCTCGAGGGCGTGTCCGAGGGTATGCCCGAAGTTGAGGCACTTTCGGCGGCCACGCTCGCGGGGGTCTTCTTGCACGATTTGGGTTTTGATGGCTACCGAGTGCTGGATTAAGTCGGGGAGGTCTTGTTGGCGTATATCGGTTTGTCCTCGAATGCTTTGCCACTTTTGAGCATCCGCGATCAGGCAATGCTTGATGATCTCGGCGAAGCCCGAGCGGAGTTCTTGCTCGGGTAGGGTTTGCAGGAATGCAGGATCAATCCAGACCAGTCGCGGCTCTCCAAAAAGTCCGATTTGGTTTTTAAGTCCATCAAAATCAACGCCTAACTTTGCTCCTACGCTAGCATCCACCTGGGCCAGCAGCGTCGTCGGGATTTGGATAAAATCAATGCCACGCTGGTAGGTAGCCGCACAAAAGCCGCCCATATCGCCGATGACACCGCCGCCCAGGTTGAGCAATACGCTGCTGCGGTCGGCGCGGGCCAGGTAGGTCAGGGCGTGCCAAATCTCCTGGCAAGTCTGGATGTGCTTCTGCTCCTCTCCACTCCGAATCTGGATACACGTATGAGCGGGCAGGTAGGGACGCAAGCGCGGGTAACAGTGGGCGGCCGTGTTTTGGTCGAGCAAGACGGCCACCGAAGAGTAAGCGTCTAGGGGGAGGGCATCAGGCGTAAGGGGAGCAATGTGTACCGGGTGCATGAAATGTTTTTTGTTGTGCGGGCAAAGATATTAGATAATTTGTAAGCGTTTGAGGAGGGATTCACGGTAGGTCTTCCCGATGGGGATGTAGGCATCACGGATGATGAGGTTGTTGTCTTCGATGGCTTCGATCTTATCGAGGGCAGCCATAAAGGAGCGATGCACTCGGATAAAGTCCTTGATGGGCAGAATCTGGGTGAGTTCTTTGAGCGAATGACTGACGACGAAGTTGCCTCGGGCTGTATGCAAGGCAGCGTAGATGTCCTTAGCTTCGATCCAGAGGATGTCCTGGAAGGCAAGTTTCTCGAGGCGGTTCTTCGACTTAACAAAAAGGTGATCTTTGAGCAAAAGCGTAGGGGCGGCCTCCGCTGTGGGCCTTGTCTTCTTGTGGCGTTGTTTGTAGAGGGCCAGCTCTAGGGATCGCTCCACGTCTTCGATCTTGAAGGGCTTGACCAGATACGCATACGGCTCCGTGATCTTGGCGCGTTCGAGGATGGGTTTTCCCGTCAGGGCGGTCAGGTAAATGAATGGAATACCGAAGTGATCCTGGAGTTGTTGCCCAACCTGGATGCCGTCTAGCTGTCCGGCTAAATTGATGTCTAACAGGACGATGTCGGGTAGATCTTCCCCTAATCGGCTCAAAAAATCTTCGCCCGAAACAAAGACCTCCGGCACTTGATAGCCCATCTGACGCAGGGAAAGCTGGAGGTCTTTACCGATAACGCGGTCATCTTCTACGATCCAAATTTGTTCGTTTTTCATGGGGTAGGTTTCTGTGTGTGGTGTGATTGTAGAGACAAAATACACATTTCTTTCGATGATAAAAAATGCGTATCTTTGGGCTTCAAATCAACAAATGGTCATCTTTTATGCGTGTAGCTGTTGTTGGAGCGACAGGCCTTGTGGGCCGGCAGATGTTAGCCGTGTTGGAGGCACGAAAATTTCCGGTGCAGACGTTGATCCCGGTGGCTTCGGAGCGATCCATAGGACAAAAAATCACTTTTCAAGGGCAGGCATACGCCGTCTGCGGAATGGCTGATGCGATTGCGGCCCGTCCAGATATTGCCCTCTTTTCGGCTGGTGGTAGCACCTCGCTTGAGTTTGCACCGGCTTTTGCTGAGGTGGGTACGCGGGTGATCGACAACTCCTCTGCCTGGCGGATGCACCCCGATCACAAACTGATCGTTCCCGAGATCAACGCTGACACGCTCACCCCCGAGGATAAGATCATCGCCAACCCCAACTGCTCCACCATACAAATGGTCATGGTTTTGGCTCCCCTGCATCGCCGATATGGCATCCGACGGGTTGTTGTCTCTACGTATCAGTCCGTTACGGGTACAGGTAAAGCCGCCGTGGAGCAACTGATGGCCGAACGGGCCGGCGATCCAAGCGTAAAGCGCGTCTATCCACACCCGATTGACCTGAACGTCTTGCCGCATATCGACGTGTTTTTTGAGAACGGCTACACCAAAGAAGAGATGAAGATGGTGCAAGAAACCCAAAAAATTCTCCATGATCCGACCATTGGCGTAACGGCAACAGCCGTCCGTATCCCCGCCGTAGGTGGACACGCCGAGGCGGTCAATATCGAACTCCAGCAAGATTTTGATCTGGCAGAGGTACGCCAGTTGCTCCGGCAGATGCCCGGGGTCATTGTGCAAGACGATCCGCAAAAAAATGAATATCCGATGCCGATTTGGGCGCACGAAAAAGACGAGGTCTTTGTGGGGCGTATCCGACGCGATGAGTCCCAGCCCAACACGCTCAACCTCTGGATCGTAGCCGACAACCTACGTAAGGGAGCCGCTACCAATGCCGTCCAGATTGCCGAGTATCTTGCCCAAACCGGTTGGCTATAACTTTTTTCTTTTTCCCCAAAAAAAACAACAACAAATCACAATCACGATCACGACCATGGAAGACATCACGGCACAAGAACTCAAAGAACGCCTTGAAGGTGGAGAAACCATTCGTCTCATTGATGTACGCGAAACCTACGAGTACGAAGAGGACAACTTAGGCGGGCAACTCGTACCGCTGGGAGAACTCTCCTCTCGCTTAGATGACTTTTCGGACTGGAAGGAGGAAGAAGTCATCGTGCATTGCCGCTCCGGGGCCCGCAGTGCCAATGCCAAACAATACATGAGCGCCCAGGGCTTTGCCAAAGTTCGTAACCTGCTGGGCGGCATTATGGCTTATCGGCGGCTTTCTTGATACATCAGATAAACCAACCAGTTGCTCTTGTTGGTGAAGATGCCCACAAGGGCGGCAACTAGCGTTGCTGCCCCATCTCTGTTGCTGTTGCGGTTTAGTCCAAAATCCAACGAAATTTGTAGGGCTGCTCGGGAATCCGGAGGCGGGTCGCGATGCGCTCGAGGCGAGCAGGTAAGGCCATTAAATAATCGCGGGCCTTCTCTGCTTGTTCGTTCAGGCCGCGTACCTGTTCCAGGTTCCACTCCTTGAGGAGCGAACGCAGGATGTCGATGTAATCGGTGGCTGTATAAACGCCAATGCGCTGTGCTGCATCCGAAAAATGCCCAAACACACTGCTGGCATCTCCCCCAGACTCCCGCAGGAAGTGAGCCGGCATCACAATTTTTTTGCGCATCATATCTTCAAAAGCCAGCAAGAGTTCGTTTGGGTCCAGGGCAAGGATACGCTGCACAAAATCCATATAGGCTCGGGCATGACGGGCTTCGTCGGCCGCCACGACGGCACAAATCTTGGCTAGTCGGGCATCACCGGCTTTTTTTGCCAGACTGGCTACCCGTCGGTGGGATACATTGGTCGCCAACTCTTGAAAGCTAGTATAGACAAAATTGCGGTAGGGGTCGCTATCTGTGCCAATATCAAAGCCATCTTTAATCAAATACTGGGTCGTTATCTCGAGCTGACGCATATCGACGCGCCCCGAAAGGTACAAATACCGCGACAACACATCCCCGTGCCGGTTTTCCTCTGCCGTCCAGGCGCGAATCCAATGCGTAAAGCCACATTTTCGCTCGGGCTGCACCCCTTCCATCCGCAGCAGCCAGGACTCATAGGTGGGCAAGGCCTCCTCCGTGATCGTGTCCCCGATCAGGACAGCAAAGAGGTCATAGCCCAATTCTCGGGAAAGTGCCTGGATTTCTTGTAGCGTCTCAACAAAATGAGGGTCATCGGTAGAAGGCAGTAAATCAGCGGGTTGCCAGTTCTCTTCGATAGGTTTGAGGTATTTCTCAATAAGTGGTGGGAGGTCTTTGTCGATGGTTTGCATGACCTCGAGGCGTTCAGGTTTCATGGTTGGGCTTGGGATAAATGAAAAATATCTTTCAAGATGGTCATTCCTGGGGAGAAATTCAAGTCCAGGACAAAGAAAACCTAGGGGCGTTGCTGCTGATGTGCCTTTGCCTCCCAATAGCGGCGATAGGCTCGGTCGATGGCTTCAAAGAGCAGTTGCCCCTGGAGCCGGTAGCCTTCATAGGTAAAATGAACGCGGTCGCGTTGGGCCAGGCGATAGCGTTGCCATTGGCTCATCGACTGATAGCCCCCCATGATGGCATAAAAATCCCATACCGCAACATCTGAAATCCTCTTGATTTCCTGCCCAGCCAGGGCGTTATTGGTGTTGGGATAGCGATAGCTACGAAAGTTATCCGAGGGTGTGGTGAGCAAAATGGCCGCTTGAGGGGCAACCTGCTTGATTTTTTGTAGCAATAATTGATAGTTAGCCAGATAAGCCGCTTGATCGAAGACCTTCACGTAGGCATCATTGGTGCCGAGAGAAACGATGACCAGATCAGGTTGGAGGGCTTTGATGTGTTGTGCTAAATCGGGGCAGCGAAGGTAAGTAGCGATTTCGGCACCATTGGCACCGGCGACACTGTACAGGATGCCCGGATGTCCGTTTTCGAGTAGGATGCCCTGCAACGTAAAGCGATCTTCGGAGGGAGCAATACGCTGCAAACCTATCGTGATCTCCCACAGGGGTTTGCGAAGTTCATAAGCCAGATAGCCGTCGGTGTGTATCTGGCTACGGGCGATGTTGGCGGGCGGTGTAAGCAAGCGCGGAATAAACGAACGCTCATCGAAGACAGGATAAAAAATCTTTACTTTCTGGATTGGGCTAGGAAACGTCCCGTTGAAGGCCCGAGGTTGTATCGTGATCGTAGAGCGGGGGTCGTGGGTCTGTACCGTGATGCCGGCTAGCCCCCAGCGGCTCCAGGTATTGCGCTTGACACTCCTAAACCCTTCCCATGTGCCGGTGTAGGTGGTGCGGTAGTCATCAGGGTTATTGGTTTTGGCAGCCGAATAGGGAAAAATAAAACCTCTTCCGGCATTGCCGAAACGGGCATCTTGTTGAAACAAGCGGCGGAGTTCTCCCGAAAACTGATCGGCTTGCAGGTGCGAGTCTCCGATGTGCAGAATGTGTACTTTCCCTCGTTTTTGGCTCTCCAGGCGAAGCAGTTTTTCAAAAAAAGGAGCTAAGGCTTCTTCCGTCCCCGTGAGTTCATTGGCGGTGTAGTTCAGGAAAGGGTAGCCACGTGGGGCGTACGTAGGCGGGGATGTTTGTGCAATGATCCAGGGCGGCATCAAGAAAAAAAACCACGCAATATATCGGGCAAAGAGAGCGATCATAGATACGGGCGAAGATACAAAAAAACACCTTATGGCTTTGATCTCCATAAGGTGTTTTTGTTTGTGCAAAAGAAAGACAAAAAGTGTTTACTCCTTACCAGATTCTTCGGCTTTGCTGCGCTCCTGATCGGCTTCTTTGGTGATTTTGCTGCGGGTCAGGAAGGCATCACGCATCGTCTGATACGTTTGTACTTGCGGTGCCAACACTACGGCTTGGGTATAAGCAGCCATGGCATCGCTCAACAAACCTTTGTCTTCAAAGAACTTAGCGCGAATGAGTGCTGCAAGGGCCGTGTTTTCTTGTGGGATTTGGGCAAACTCCTCAAACTCGGCTGCAAAGGCACGCTTGTTGGCCCGATGCACGACGTGTTCTTTGGAGGCGATCTCGGGATTTTTTGCATCCACTACTTTGTAGAGGAAGTTGTTCTGTCCTGTCAGTCGCTCGTCTGCCAAATTGATAAGCACTACCTCTCCTTCGGAGGCAATACGGAACAACTCGCGCTCGCCCAAATCCATGACCACTACATGAAAACTGCCACTGGCCGTGCCGGGATCAAAGACATCGAGTGCGTCGTTGATGTACCAACTAACGGCGGCGTAGTTGCCCAGATATTTGTCGTTCTTGTTCTTGTTTTCCTTGTCGTCGCTCTTGTAAGGTGCAGGAATGAGCAAGCGGATTTTTTTGTCTGCATCCCCGAGGGCGCGTTCGGCTGATCCTGTTTTGCTCATGTGGCGATAGCGGCGAGCCATGGCATCGGCATCGTTCTTTTGGGTGAGTTCTTCGACGACGAAGTTCATGTAGCGAGCGGCTGCACCGTCGTTGCCACGATCGGCTACGGCTTTGTCTAGCTTACTGACCTCAAAAGTACCGGCTTCCTTGAGTTCGATGGTTTTGCCGGTGTGGTGGGCCAGACCCAAATAGCCGTCAGCGGCTACGGTGATCTTTCCCGTCGTGATTTTGCTACCAATCATGAGGTTCTGCCCATCAAGCGTATTGGCCCCTTTGTTGGCCATCACGCGAAAAGCATAATCCTGTCCGATCACGAACAGTGAGCAACCCAGAAGGGCGAGGGTGAAAATAATTTTTTTTGCGTGTTTCATAACAGAAAGAAAAAAAGAAAAAAAGTAAAAGAAGAAAATTTATTGTAAGAAAGTGTATTTGTTCGTTAGTCGTTCCCGAAGGTTGAGCGTTACGGAGAGAAATACCTCCAAAATATCCCCCGAAAGCAACGTAGCAAAAAGCGCGACGGTCAAGTCCATGACCAAACCAAACCACGCAATGGACATCAACAGGACAAAGACGAATATAACACTCTGTACCAACTGAATCCCTTTGCTTAATACGTCATACCAGATACCTAAGGTTTCACTGTAATAAATTTTTGTGAAAAGAACGACGTTCAGATAACAAAGTACAAGCGCAATAATGATGCCCATATATCCAGGCATGATGTTCAGATAACGCTCGTCCAGGATCATGGCCGTGATATTGGCCTGCACCACCACCCCGTGCATATCGGGCGGCGTTCGTCCGACGGGGTTGGGATTGAGGGGTGTATAAAAAATATCCTCCGCTCCGGCATAATTTGTAAAATCATCTCCCAAAATACCAAAAAGCACAATCTTACCTTCGATCATATCCGGAGAAAAATTGCCTTCCATGGCATCAAAGACATCAATGAAGGGAAACTTGTTGATGTTGCCCTTGTAGTAGATGGCTTCGATGTCGTTGTTGCGTGCCAAAAAACGCTCGGCTTTTTCGGGGGAAAGCGCACGGGCCATCTCCACGGGAAAGAAATAATGGGTTTCGTACTTCCCCGTTTCGGGGTTTTTCACGGTTTCTTTGGGCGAAAAATAGCGCGTCGTAGCGGCAGTTTCTTGGGTTGCCTGCTCCTCATCCGTGATTAAATTGGCGAAAGCAGGCTTGGCATATTGCGTAAAACGCCCTATACTCAACCCGAGGCTATCCCAAAAAACAGTTGTGCTGTCTTTTTGTAGGACAGGCTTACGGAGATGGCTCACCATAATTAAGTTTTCTACCTTGGAGAGTGCCTGCTCGAGTACCGAATCAACCTGATCGCCCTTGGGGCGAGGAAACGTAATATCTAGTCCAATGGCGGCCGGCTTGCAGCGGTTGATTTGTTCGATTTGGAGGGCAATCTCATCACGGTACAGCTCTCCGATGTTCACCAGTACAATGTTTTCATCTACCTTGATGGCTTGATCGTCTCTGATTTTTGAAAAATAAAGATCCGATACCTTAAAGTCATTCAGGACGGCTTCAAAGACGTTCAAAAAATCAAAATTGACGGCCACCGACTGCAAGAGCCACATAAAGCCAAAGATGGCCAACAAACCAGCAAAATGTATCCAATGAAAAAATTTTCGCATGAGTGCTTAGAAAAACAATAAAACGTTCGATGTGGTAGTACTGCCGCCCATGAACAGCCGTTGAGATAGGTCTATTTCATCAAAAGTAGCGAATTTACAAGGACTTATCCAAATCTGACCTCCCTAAAAACGCCGATATTTTCCCGTTGCTCGTGGTGTCCCTCCCCCACGGAACTTATCCCGCCGCCCTTTGGGGGTCTTGGGGAAGCTCCTGAAAAGCGGCCCTGGCCGCGAAGGATGATACACTTTTTTGCGTTGTAGCCCCCAGCCTACGCCTTTTTGTCCGTCTTCGCCTTGTGGGATATGATTAAATTTGTAGCCCAGCATAATTTCGTTGGTGCTGCCGATGGCTCCCACAAAATCCCCGATGGAGAAATCACGGGCATAACCCACGCGCAGACGGTCGAGCTTGACCCCTACGGCCATCGTAACGGCGTAATCGGGGCGATAGCCACCACTGACCCAAATCAAGTCCGCATACGTTACACGCAAGGCGGGTTCGTACTGGAGCGGGGCATTGAGGGCATAGCGCAACATCACCATCGGCTCAAAAGTGGTATAGCCATCGGGCAAATCCAGGATAAACTTGAGCGTACCGAGAAAGTGGTTGGTCAGACCGAGGGCGTTATCGCCTTCATCGGTGGCCGTCAGGCCTGGGTTGAGGAGCTGGGGCGTAGCCAATCCAATCTGGATGCGGTTGCGATAGAGGTAGTTGATCCCGAAGGACAGCTCAAAGTTGGTGGCTGTTCCGTTGCGGTTCAGGATCAAGGGATCGTTTTCGTCGATCACGTACAGGCTGCCGTAGTCGGTGCGGTCATGGACAACTCCCCCCGAGATACCGAAGGAAAACTTAGAACTGTTTTCGTAGGGACCAAAAATATGATAGGCATAAGACATCATCGCCTTCACGCGCTGGGTCGCCTTGAACTGCTCATAAAAAATGTTTGCTCCCACGCCCGCCCGATACCGGTAAAACGGCAAATCGAAGGTAAACTGCGTCGTCTGGGGCGCGTCCTCAAAGCCCGTCCACTGGGAGCGATACGTCAGGTTGGCAGAGGCATAGGGAGAGTTGCCCGCCCACGCCGGATTGTAAATGAACTCGTTATGAAAATACTGACTAAAAAGCGGGATTTGCTGGGCGTTTGCTTGCATGGTGGCCAGCCCGATCACGAAGAGCATCCCTAACAGTTGGCGTTGCATAAATAGTTGGTTCTAATCCAAAATCATAAATGATCCTTTGACGGTTCGGCGGCTGATGTCAAACTTTATCAAATAGTAGTACACGCCAGCGGGCAGGCGCGTGCCGTTGTAGCTGCCGTCCCAGTTGTTTTGGTAGCCCTGGCGTTGGAGAATTTGCTTGCCACGCCGATCAAAGATGATGAGCGTGCTGTTGGGATAGTTTTCGATGTTTTCGATGACAAAAAATTCGTTTAGTCCATCGCCGTTAGGCGTGATGGCATCTACGGCGCGTACCTGTGGCTGATCCACGACGCGCACCTGTACCGTGTCGCGGTTGGTGCAGCCATTGCGATCCGTACCCGCAACGATGTAGTCGGTCGTAAAGCGCGGGGTAGCCAGGGGGTTGGCGATGGAGTCATCGTCCAGTGTCTGCCCGGGTCGCCAGACATAGGTAACCGCTCCCGTGGCTTGCAAGCGAACGCTCTCCCCAATAAAAACCGAGGTATCCTGCCCGGCATCGACAACCGGCAAAGGCAAAGCCCTAATCATCAGCACATTGCTACTGTCCGTTTGGCAGTCCGTGCGCACCAGCCGCCGAAAATACACGGTCGAGTCCTGGGGCGAAGGCAGATAGTTTACGGTTTCCCCGTTGGGGAGGTCTTGCCAGCTGAGACGGTCTCCCGAAACTTGCCACTGATAACTGAACGGCGGCGGGAAGTTGAGCGAGTCCGCCAAATCTACGCCCCGCAAGGTGTCGATGGCTTCGCCCTTGCAGATGACCTGCTCGGCTGTGATGACGTTGGCCCGCACGGGCAAACTCACCCGAATCGTAACCAGATTGCTTGTGTCATTGCGGCAAACCGTCTGGACGATACGGCGGTATTGCGTCGTGATGCGCGGCAAGACGGGTCGGAAGTTTTGGAGTGAAGAGACCGTTTGCCACACCGTATCCCCGAAGGGCAAAGCCTGCCAACGGAAAGTAGGCAAGGTATCGCTGCCGTTCGGGAAGGGCCCCTCCATGAGGGCGGCCGAATCGCCGAGACAGATGCTCTGATCGTCGCGGATACGGTTGTTGGTCAAGGCTTTAATGACATTGACCCGAACGATATTGCTCACACTCGGCGGGCAAAAATCGGAGAGCCGCAGGACGCGCCTAAACAGCGTCGTATCCCCCAAAGAAATTCCGGAAAGCCCCCGCAAAGAATCACCCACCGGCAACCAGTCCACGCTATCGGTGGAGGCCTGCCACTCGACCCGAAACACCGAATCGGGCGCACCCGTGGGCAAGGCGCCCGAAAGCGGCGCAATTAAGGCTCCCTCACAAACGGTTTGGTTGCCCGTGATGACGTTGTTTTGGGGGGTCGGGATGACTTCTATCCGCACCACGTTGCTGGTATCCGGCCTACAGCCGCCACGGACGATACGCCGAAAATAGCGCGTCTCGGGCAAGAAAAAGCTATCTACCTCCAGGCTTTGTACGGAGGTGTCCGTAAAGATACCAAACCACAAGACCGAATCCGTGGACGATTGCCAGCGATAAGTAAAAGCTGTCTGCCGAGCCGTTGGTGGGCTACCCACAATCGAAATACCCGAGTCGCCGAAGCAAATCCGAGGATCATTGACCGAAATAGTGTTTTCGCCAAAGAACTGCAAAACATTGATTTCAACGATATTGCTTGTATCACTAAAACAGCTATCCAGGACGATACGCCGAAATTGTGCCGTTTGGGAGAGGGGTGCAGCCTGCGCCACAAGGGCAGAGGTATCGCGGTCGGCCCAGCTGCGGCCGCTATCGAGCGAAATCTGCCACTGATAGGCGTAGTTGCCCGCCCCGCCGCGTGGACTGGTGGCTTCCAGGGAGATGACGGGCGTGGTGTCGCCAGCACAAATTTGGCGGTTGGATGCCGAGATGACGTTGTTGCGGAGCGAATCCACTACCGTAATGCGAAGGACATTGCTAAAATAGTTTTGGCAGCTATCGGTGATGATCCTTCGGACAAAAAAACTTTCGGTGAAGAGCGAATCCGGCGCGTCGTAGTTTTGGGAGGAGTCCTGGGTTGTCCATTCGTTGAGGTCAAAGGTCGTTTGCCAGAGATAGATAAACGTCGTTGGGTCGGCGGCCGGGGCGTTGCCCTGAAAAAGCGGCAAAGCACTGCCTCTACAGACGGTCGTGTAGTCGGCCGAGATCGTGTTTTGCCCCAGGTCTTGGGCAGGCAAGAGCCGAACAATATTGCTCACCAGACTATCGCAGCCGCTACGCACCACCCGCCGAAAAAACAGGGTATCCGTCCCGATCGAGTCCGGCTGATAAAAAGTATTCGTCCCGACCTCCACCCAGACGGGTGCGTTGTTGATGACCGTATCGCGCACCTGCCACGAGTACGTGTAAGTACCCGTCCCCCCTACGGGTCGTGTGCCGGTCAGGCGTGCCGGCAGGGCGTTTTGGCAAACGACTTGGTTGCGGAAGATCAAGTTGCTATCCAGGCGCGGCTGAAGATTGATCCGGACGACAGCACTGGTATCGGGTGTACAGCCGCCCAGGACGATGCGCCGGACGTAGGTCGTATCGGTGAGCGTGTCGAGCAGGAGGGTCTGATCGTCTAGCCCGGTGGTGTCTTGCCAGTTGCTTTGATCCAGGGAAATCTGCCAGGTAATCGTGAAACGGACGTTGGATGTATCGGGGATGCTGGCCAGCAATGTATCAGGTCTTTGCCCCGGGCATACCGTCTGGACGGTGGGCGAAACGTTGTTGGTAACCGTAGGCAAGACATTGATCTTGACCGTATTGCTGGTATCAGCGGGGCATTGATCGGTACTCAAAAGGCGGCGATAAAAGAGCGTTTCGGTGAAGTTGTTGCGGGAATAGTTGCGGGTCGTTACGGGTGCGTTGCCTTCGGTGAGCGGCACAAAGTTGAGGCTATCACTCGAGACGATCCAGGAGAATTGCGCCCCCGTGGCATCGCCCAGGTTGAGGGCGCGTTCGGAGATCGGGATAACCGTCGGATCATTGGAACAGATCGTGGTATCGCCGCTGATCCGGTTTTGGCGTGGGCAAGCCAGGACTTTTATCGTAACGGGCCGGCGGAACAGCGTCAGGTCGGTGATGATTGAGTTGATGACATGGGCAATGAAGATGCGGCCACTATCGGCCAGGCTGACGTTGGGTACGGAGATCGTGGCCGTAGTCGCGACGCGGTTGCCGTTCTCAAACCAAAGGTACTCATCGGAACGACCAGAGGTCGAGATGGTATAGCTAAAATTTTGTCCTTCAAAGACTTCTATCACGAGTGCCTCCTGGATGCTATCCTGGTCTTGGTAGGTGAAGTTGGGGAGGTTGGCGTTGGGTTCTAGGCTACCGAAGGTGAGGCTGTTGCTATCGACAGCCAGGACGCGGAGCCTTGTTCCCGAAAAATCGGGCAAAGAATCCAGGCGATTAAAGCCCACATCGAGGGTATCCAGCAAGTTAAGCGTGGTCAGTTCGTTGGGGACAGCACCCGAAAAGTTGTTTTGGTTCAGGTTGAGGTAGCGGAGAGAATCTAGCCCCCCAAAAAAAGGGCCCGTCGTGGCTAAATCGCCGGTTAAGTTGTTGTTGGAGAGATCAATGCGCTTTAAGCAGTTCAAGGCACCAGCTGGCTGTGGGGCTGCTGTGGGCAGGGTTCCCGAAAGCCCGAGTCCGGAGAGATCGAGGGCGATTACGCAGGAGTCGGCATTGAAGATGACCCCCTGCCAGTTGTTGAGCGGTACGTTGGATGCCCAGTTGAGGCCCGTGATGTTTTGGGCAAAGGCAAGCAGGGCCGTCGTATCGGCGTTTAAGTCTAAGGGACGATATTTAGGATTAGCCGACGCTTGCCCAACGATGCTCATCATCCCTATCAAAAAAAGCCAAAAAAGACACTGTACTTGACCGATCCGTTTCATAACGCATTACTTTCCTTCTAAACCAACGTAAGTTTTTGTTTTAAAGTACATCTAAAACAAAGCCAATAACAACCCGATCATTAGTCCACCGATCAAAACGACTACACCCGCGATAACCAATGCGATCTGTCCCAATGCTTTCCAAAAACTAGGCCGGCTTGTGTCTTCGGGAAGGGTTTGGTAATAGGATTTGAGCAGGGATAAATTACGCTGATTGGCTTTGAACGAAAAATCGAAGATGTTGCCCAGCAGTGGGACTACCCCAACGGTGTAATCCAAAGCCAGGTTGCCCAGCATCCGTGCCAGTACGACACCGCTCACCCCGTGCCGAACCATGGCCACCAGCAGTACCCCCGAAACTAACAAACTGATCGTATCTCCGATACCCGGCACCAGCCCCAGGAGCGGATCCAAACCAAAGCGAAAGGAAGTACCCGGGATCACGAAAGCCCGATCCATCAGGTAAGTTAGCTTCTCAATGTGTCGCAGGGAAACGGGCAAATCCGTTTTTTCTGTGGGTGTATATGGATTCATACCCACAAAGATACGCAGCCACAATGATATGACCCTAAAACCGCAAGCCCATCACCGTAATATCGTCGCGCTGCACCTGCCCGTGCATAAACTCGTACAACTCCTGCTGCACCACATCGCGCTGTACCTCCGTGGGCATGGGGTGGAGGCGTGCAAAAAGCTCTTGTAGGCGTTTTTTGCCGTACTTGACCTCCTGCTTGTTGTGCTGGTCGGCCAGACCATCAGAGGTCAGATAGATCATTTGCCCGCGCACGATCTCTATCCATTCCGTTTGGAAGGGGCGTTGCTCGGACTTGTGCTTACCCCCAATGGCGCGTTTGGTTCCCTTGACGCGCACTACCTGAACTTCCTGGCTTTCAGGATCAACACTGGTGTAAAACAAAGGGCTACGCGCCCCCGCAAAGGCTACCTGTACGGGAGTTTCATCGTTTGTTTTGCGCCAGCGACAGAGTCCGGCCTCCATGCCATCGTCGGTTTCGCTTTGCTTCTCCTGGTGTAGGGTCAGCTTGACTTCCTGGTGTAGGCGTTCGAGGATTTCGGCAGGATCAAAAACCTTTTCTTGCAAGACAATCTTGCTCAACAAGGAGGAGCCAATCATGGACATAAACGCCCCCGGTACGCCATGCCCCGTGCAATCAACGACAGCCACAAAAACCTGATCGTACTTTTGTCCGATCCAATAAAAATCCCCCGAAACGACGTGCAACGGCTCATAAAAAATGAAATAATTGCCGAGCGTCTCGTGGAGTTCGTCGGCGTGGGGCAGGAAGGCATTTTGTATCTTCTGGGCATAGCGGATGCTATCCAGGAGGAGCTTCTGTTTTTCTTCGATTTTTTGGGATTTGTTGCGCACTTCGCTCAGACTTGCCTGCACCTGCCGAAGCATCAGGCTAAAATCATTGGCTAACATCCCAACTTCATCCTGGCTGCGAAGCAGGATCGTCTTGGGATCGGTCTTGAAGTCGTTGCGGAGGGTTTTTTCGATGGAGCGCGAGAGGGTGCGAATGGGTTTGCTCAATAACTGGGTGATAAACACGGCAATCAGGATACCCGAAAGCACCGACAGCCCCATTACGACAAGGGACGTAATGAAGATCGTCTGGCGGAGTTCTTCGGCACCCAGGCGGATGCGCTCGTTGATCTGCTCGATTTCGTCTTGCATGTTGTTGGCGATGGTGGCTAGGGTTCCACGCACGCCGGTTTTTTTATCTAAGCCAATGCCGCGTTCAAGGCGGACAAGTTCGTTGAAGGTCTCGCGGTAGTCTTCCAGGAGCCTGGTGAGGGTTTTGCGGGTTTCGGCATTTGGGATTTTGGTATCGACATCGCTTTTGAGGAGGGCGACGGCATTGTTGAGCTTGACAATATATTGCCCTTGCTTTCGTAAAATGAAATCTTTTTCGTGTCTCCGAATCATCAACACCATCGCCAGGTTGAGGGGCGGGGAGGCGGCTTCGATGTCGTGAATGTACGTTCGCATTTTGCCCTCCACGCCGTAGTCCTTGAAGCCGCGCTTACGAATCAGCAGGGTGAGCGAATCAAAGGTGCGGTTGTACATATTGAGGTGAAACGAGAGCGAAACCAGCTGGCGTTTTACGTCGAGGGCTTCGATGTCCTCCCGCCAAATGAGGCTTTGGAGGCTTTCCTGAATCTGCCGCACCTCCTGGATGCGCTCGTTGAGGTACTCGCTTTTTCCGGTTTCGTAATAATCGACGTTGATGGTTTCGTCGTTGAAGAAATCTTTTTCGAGGCGATTGACGCGGGCAAAGTGGTTTTTGATCTCTTGTAAAGTCAAGATCACCTGATCCATACGGTTGCGCTTCTGATCCAACAGCAGATTGACCACAATGACCAAACAGTTGATGAGGATAAAAATGCCAAACGAAAATAACAACTTTGACCGGATGGTCTTGAAGAACGTCATGGGCGCGTCGTAGATCACACTTTGCACCTACAAAGTACGCACAATTTTGGGAAAGGCTATGTTACGATTGTTTTAAGTTTTTGATAATCAAACCTTGCCTTTGTTGCTATCTAGGTTATTGTTTCGTGAATTTGGGTTTTGGGTGCGGTTTTCTATGTGGTGTAGCTGTATATTTCATCCCAAAATTTAGTTAAAAATGACAACACCAGAGACTCAAAAACGCGAACTAGAGGTACTCATTATTTCTGACGTACACCTGGGTACTTACGGCTCCAAAGCCAAAGAACTCTACCGTTACCTCAAAACGGTACATCCCCAACGCCTGATCTTGAACGGCGACATCCTGGATGCCTGGCAGTTTAGCAAACGCTACTTCCCGCCGGCACACCTACAAGTGATTCGGTATATCTTCGAGATGATTGCCCAGGGTGTAGAGGTGGTGTATATCACGGGCAACCACGACGAGATGATGCGCAAGTTTGTGGGTATTGACTTGGGGCGGTTCAAGATCGCCAACAAAGTTGTCCTTGACCACCCCAACGGCGACAAAACCTGGGTCTTTCATGGCGACGTATTCGACGTAACGATGAAGCACTCCAAGTGGATCGCTCGCCTGGGGGCTTATGGCTATGGTTTTTTGATGCTCCTCAACAAGGCCGTCAATTTTGGGCTATCCGCCGTTGGGCGCAAGAAAATCTCCTTAGCCAAACGCATCAAGAGCAGTGTCAAGAACGCCGTTCAGTCTAAGCGAAACTTCTCCGAAACTGCCGCTACCCTGGCCGCTTACAAAGGTTACCAATTCGTGG
>DAISIL010000004.1:77854-103703 GCA_036822015.1 Bernardetiaceae bacterium
CACCAACCCGACATACAAACCATCCAAACCGCCAAGGGACAGGCTACCTACCTCAACTCCGGCGATTGGATGGACCACCTTACGGCCCTCGAGTACAATCACGGCGCATGGCAGCTCTATCGCTACCACCAAGACCCCGCCATGGGACAGGCAGCCGCCACCGAAAAAAACGCCACCTGCACCCTCTCCAACCACCAACTCTTTGAGCAGATGCTAGCCGAGTTTGGCATCGCGGCCGCCAAAGTATGAAACTGCTCTACGCCATACAGGGAACGGGCAACGGACACCTAAGCCGCGCCCGAGACATCATCCCCCACCTCCAACACTACGGCAGCCTAGACTTGCTCGTGAGCGGGCGGGCAGCCGATGTACGCCTCTCCGATCCGGTGCAGTGGCAGTTCTACGGCATGAGTTTTACCTTCGGTAAGGACGGCGGCGTGGACATCTGGGACACCCTCCAAAAAGCCAACATCGGGCGGTTTTGGCGGGATATGCGGCAGTTTCCTATCCAGGATTACGATTTGATTATCAACGACTTTGAACCCATCACGGCCTGGGCTGCTCGCCGTAAGGCTGCTCCACTGGTAGCCCTAAGCCACCAGAGCGCGGTAGTGCATCCGGCAGCACCCCGGCCGGCATCCCGCGACTGGCTAGGCAGCCTGGTCTTGCGCCACTATGCGCCGGCACGGGTACAATATGGCTTTCATTTTGAGGCTTACGCCGAAGAGATTTTTACGCCGGTCATTCGGCAGGGTATCCGCGCCCTTTCGCCTAGCCAGGCAGGACATTACACCGTATATCTGCCCGCTGTCGGGGATGAACGCATGCACGCTGTCCTGAGCCAAATCGACGTACCCTGGGAGGTCTTCTCGAAGCACACCTCGGCGGCTTATACGCAAGGCAACGTTCGTTTTTTTCCTATTCAGAACGAAGCCTTCATCCGAAGCCTGGAGCATTGTACGGGTTTGTTGTGTGGGGCGGGTTTTGAAGCACCAGCGGAGGCACTTTTTTTGGGCAAAAAACTAGCCGTGATTCCGATGACCAACCAATACGAGCAGCACTGCAACGCTACGGCTCTGGCACGCATGGGCGTACCGGTATTGGAGACTCTCTCTGTCAAGGCATTAGATCGCTTGCGCGATTGGGTGATGCACCAGACCGCCACTCGGGTCGATTATCCAGACCAAACGGCGGCAGTTGTGAAGCGCGTCATAGAGACGACTTTCTGACCAAAGTCATTTTTCCTTAGTCAAAAATCATTTTTTGGCTGCACCAAAGGTGCGTTTTTTGTTGAAAAGCATTTTATCTTTTCGCTGCTCCTTTATGCTCCCCGTTTCAAAACAACAGACGCTCCTGCGCAAGTACGACATACCCGTTCCCCGCTACACCAGTTATCCCACCGTGCCGTATTGGCAAACGGCCCCACCGTCGGCGGAGGAGTGGTCGGATAGCGTTCATGCGTCTTTTTCTCGCAATCCCGAAATTAGTTTGTACATCCATCTGCCTTTTTGTGAGCGGCTTTGTACCTATTGCGGCTGCAACAAGCGCATCACCAAACGCCACGAAGTAGAAATTCCCTATATCCATAGCTTGCTCAAAGAGTGGCAGATGTACCTTCGGCTATTGCCCCATCGCCCGATCCTGCGAGAGGTGCATTTGGGTGGCGGAACGCCTACTTTTTTTCATCCCGACAATCT
The DNA here is from genome assembly GCA_036822015.1 of Bernardetiaceae bacterium. Taxonomy (GTDB): domain Bacteria; phylum Bacteroidota; class Bacteroidia; order Cytophagales; family Bernardetiaceae; genus DAISIL01. The sequence goes on from DAISIL010000004.1 coordinate 79,552, forward strand.
GCGCTATCTCCTCCAGGAAATCCAACAGACCACCGAAATACCCGACAAGACCTCTTACAGCTGGGAAGGACATCCAGGCAACACCACGCCGGCACACCTGGAAGCACTGGCTCGCCTGGGCTTCAATCGGGTGAGCATAGGCGTACAAGATTTCGATCCAAAGATCCTCCAAACGATCAACCGCTTTCAGGAAACCCAACAGATCGAAGACCTCACCCGTGAGGCCCGTCAGCTCGGCTACCAGTCCATCAACTACGATTTCGTCTTTGGGCTACCGCATCAGAAGCCCGAGCATATCCAACGCAATATGCAAAAGGTCAAGGAATTAAGACCAGATCGCATTGCTTTTTATAGCTACGCACACGTGCCGTGGTCGCAGCCCGGGCAACGGGCCTACTCCGAAAAAGATTTGCCCTCCCCCGAAAAAAAACGCGAACTCTACGAGATCGGACGCCAGGAGTTGGAGCAGATGGGCTACGCCGAAATCGGGCTAGATCATTTTGCGCTCCCTACCGATGACCTCCTCTGGGCCTGGCACCGCAAATCGCTCCACCGCAACTTCATGGGTTATACGCCTTTCCGTACCGAGTTGATGATCGGGCTAGGCGTATCGGCGATCAGCGATGCCTGGGGGGCCTTTGTCCAAAACGAAAAACACCTCGAGACCTACCAGGAGCGAATCGAAAGAGGCGAACTGCCCTTCTTCAAAGGACATCTCCTAGATCAGGAAGACCTCCTGCTGCGTCGGCATATCCTCAACCTGATGTGCCACCTACGCACCCACTGGTCGCCTACCCACGATCAGCACCCAGCCATCCTGGCAGCCAAACAACGCTGGCAGACCATGGAAAAAGACGGGCTGCTCATCTTACGCCCCAACAGTGTACAAGTAACCGATGCCGGCCGGCCCTTCATCCGAAATATCAGCATGGCCCTTGATGCCCGCCTGTGGCGCAACCAACCCCAAGCCCAGGTTTTTAGTCAGGCGGTATAAGATTTTCTCCGCACTAGCTTCACCCCACAAGGATAGGGATGATCTTCTGGCTTAATTGAGCCACTCAAATCAGAAACAGTTCTGATAAAAAACAGGAAACTATTCAAACAATTTTCTCGTTTCTTCTATTTAGAACTATTCCAAACTTAGCAAAAGCCATGATTCAGATAACCGATCAAGCCAAGAACAAGATACTCAACCTGCGGGCCCAGGAAGGCTTCACGGACAACCATCACATCCGCGTTTCGGTCAAGGGCGGCGGGTGTTCGGGTTTGATGTACGACCTCTCTTACGATGCCCAAATTGAAGAGGCACAAGATAAAGTCTTTGAGGATAAAGGCATCAAGATTTTGGTGGACAAGCGCAGTATGCTTTATCTGCTCGGAACAACCCTTGACTTTTCGGATGGACTGAACGGTAAGGGCTTCCAGTTCATCAACCCGAACGCCTCCCGTACCTGTGGGTGCGGAGAGAGTTTTGCAGTATAACGCGATCCGAAGGGCGACTTTTTTTGTATTATTGCGGCTATGAAACTAAACTTTGAGAAGTCGCCCGATGGTCTTTTGCCCGCCATCATCCAGGATTCCCGCACACGGCAGGTCTTGATGCTGGGTTACATGAACACCGAATCTTTGCAAGTAACACAGCAAGAACGGCGCGTTACGTTTTGGAGCCGCTCCAAGCAACGCCTCTGGACAAAGGGCGAAACATCGGGTAACTTTTTGGAGGTAGAGGAGATCATCAGCGACTGCGACGGCGATACACTCCTGATTCGTGTCCGCCCCCGAGGAGAGGTCTGTCATACGGGTAGTGATACCTGTTTTGATGAAACCAACCCCGAAAATGCCTTCTTTTTGCATCACCTCGAAGCCGTGATCGCCCAACGCATAGCCGCCCAGGACGAACAATCCTACACCTATCGGCTCTGGAAAAAAGGCCCTGCCAAGATGGCCCAAAAGGTAGGCGAAGAAGGCGTAGAGGTCGCCCTCGATGGGGCCCTCCAAAACACCGAACGCCTGCCCGAAGAAGCCGCCGACTTGCTGTACCACCTCCTGCTCCTGCTACACGCCAACGGACTCGAGCTACGCGATGTCGTCCGGGTATTGCACCAACGCCACCAAGCCCAACAGCCATGACAAGCCTCGACTGGTCAATCCTGATCGCTGTTCAGGTTTTTATCATCGCCTTCGGGATATGGAAAAGCCGTGGCAGCCGCGATATGAAAGGCTATCTGCTCAGCAACCGCGATACACCCTGGTTTACGGTGGGGCTTTCGATCATGGCTACACAAGCCAGTGCGATCACGTTTCTCTCGGCACCTGGGCAGGCCTATACCGATGGTATGCGTTTCATTCACATCTACCTGGGGATGCCTTTGGCGATGATCGTGCTTTCGGTGGCCGTCGTGCCGATCTATCACCGCATGAACGTCTATACGGCTTATGAGTACCTCGAAAAGCGATTCGACCTCCCGACGCGCCTCCTGGCGGCGTTTTTGTTTTTGAGCCAACGTGGGCTGGCGGCCGGCTTTACGATCTTTGCGCCGGCACTGGTGCTTTCCTCCCTCCTGGGCTGGAACATCTACGGCCTCAACCTAGCCATCGGGCTGGCCGTGATCCTGTACACGGTATCGGGCGGGACAAAAGCCGTGAGCCAAACCCAAAAACAGCAGATGGCCGTCATCCTGATCGGGATGGTACTGGCAGGGGTGCTGCTGGTGCGTCTGCTGCCCGAGTCGGTCTCGTTTGGGGATGCCCTGCACATTGCCGGCAAGATGGAGCGCCTCAATGCCATCGACTTCACCTTTGACCTCTCGAGCAAGTACAACATCTGGAGCGGTATCCTGGGCGGGTTCTTCCTGATGCTCTCCTACTTTGGTACGGATCAATCACAGGTACAGCGGTATCTCTCGGGTAAGTCGATTGGGCAAAGTCGCCTGGGGCTGCTCTTCAATGCGATGATAAAAATTCCGATGCAGTTCTCGATCTTGTTCATCGGGGCGATGCTCTACGTCTTCTACATCTTTGAGCCACCACCCCTGACCTTCAACCGAGTACAAGCGGCACAGGTGGCCCAGTCGCCGGACTATCAAGATTTAATGACCGAACACCAACGCCTCTACGAAGCCAAAAAAAATACCGCCTTTGCTTTTGTCGAGGCCCTACACGCCGAGAACACCACCGATCTATCCCAAACCACAGCCACGCTCAAAGCCCTCGAAGGCCAACAGAAAGCCCTCAAAGCGCAATCTGATGCCCTCATCGAAGCCCAGGCAGCCCAGGCAGATACCAACGATACCAACTACATCTTCATCCACTTTGTCCAGGATCATTTGCCCTCGGGGTTGCTGGGACTGATCGTGGCCGTGATCCTCTCGGCCTCCATGTCCTCGACCTCCTCCGAACTCAACGCCCTTGCCTCAACGACGATCATCGACTTCTACAAACGCTTGATTAAGCCCGAGGCTTCGGATCGGCACTACCTATGGGTCTCGCGCCTGGCGACGGCCTTTTGGGGCGGATACGCGATTTTGTTTGCCTTTTTTGCCAACCGCTTAGGGACGCTCATCGAGGCGGTCAATGTGTTAGGCTCGCTGGTCTATGGGACCATCCTGGGGATATTTTTGGTGGCTTTTTTTGTCCCGACGGCAAAAGCTCGCCATACCTTCTGGGCTGCCGTTGCCTCCGAAATCGGCGTACTGACGATTCATGGGCTGAATTACCTCGGCTATACGCAAGTGCCGTATCTGTGGTACAACGTCATCGGTTGCCTGCCCGTGGTAGCTTTGGCGTGGGCCCTGAGCCAACAGCCGCCAAAGGATGCCGCTTCTTGATCTGGCTGCCCTGGTTGTGTTTCTCCACCTCAATCCCGTCTTTGACCCACTCTTTGAGTTCGCTGACATGGGAGATAATCCCGACAAGGCGATGACCGCCCTCGAGTTGGCAGAGGGTATCGAAGGCTCGGCTTAGGGTTTCGGGGTCGAGGGAGCCAAAGCCCTCGTCGATGAAGAGGGTTTCGAGGCGATTGAAACGTCCGCTGGCCTGTTGGGTAACCGTATCAGCCAACCCGAGGGCTAAGGCCAGAGAGGTGATGAAGGTCTCTCCGCCGGAGAGGTTTTGGGTGGGTCGTCCGGTGTTCGTGAAGTGATCCCAGATTTGTAGATCAAGCCCTGTTTTTCTGTTGCCGGAGGTCTCGTGTGGGTCTTGTCGTTGAATTTCAAAACGTTGATTAGAAAGCACTTGTAGGCGTTGGTTGGCGTAGATCAAGACTTGATCGAGCAGAAAGCGGAGCGCAAAACTTTGGAAGGTCTGCTGGGCGATACCTTTGTAGGTGCCGTTGGCAAGCTGGGCCAGTTCGTCGTAGGGCTGGAGGCGTAGGTTGTGCTGCTGGAGGTCTTGGGTGAGGTCTTGGATACGCTGGATTTTTTTCTGCTGGCTTTGTCGCCGCTCTTCGGTGGCTGCGGCTTCCCGCTGGAGGTCTTGGTAGCTTTGTTGGGCGGCTAGCTCTTGGCGGCGGTACTCGTCGAGTATGGGTGGGTCGATGCCCTGGAGCTTTTGTTGGAGGTCTTGGAGGGTGTGTTCCAGGTCGCGTTTGGTCTGCTGCCAGGTCTGGACACGCTGCTCGAGCTGCTGAATCTCTTGGGAGGAGCGCAGGGCCTGATGCGCCGCCGTAGCGTTCGTGAATCCGAGCTGTCGGGCTTGGCTTTCGAGGTCTCGGATGCCTTGCTCGCGTTCGGTTTGGAGGTTTTGGAGCTGCTGATCTTGGAGGCGGTGGTTGGTTTGTGCGTCTTGGTAGGCTTGCTGGGCTTGGTCGTGGTGGTGTCGGGCTTGGTCGGCTTGCTGCTGGATTTTTTGTTGTTCGCTTTGTTTTTCGTGGATGTATTGTTCGATTTTTTGGAGGGAATCAAATGCAGAGAGCCGCTCTTGAAGGTCTTCGAGGCGTGCCTGGAGGGCGGCCTGCTGCTGCTGCTGAGCTTGGAGTTGGGCTTGGAGTTGCTGGCTTTCGTCGAGATGGTGCTGAAGCTGGGCTTCGCACTTTTGGAGGTTTTGTTGGAGGGCTTTGGATTCGTCTTGGGCTTGTGTGGCTTGCTGATGGGCTGTTTTGAGTTGTTGGAGTTGTTGGGCAAAGTCATCGGGAATCTGCCCGATCCGTTGCTGGAGGGTGGAGATGTCGCGTTGGTGTTGTTGGTGGGCAAGCTCGGTGTTTTGGTATTGGAGGTCGGCGTTTTGGACGCGCTGCTGGGCGTTTTGGTAGTCCTGCTTAGCCACTTGATAGCTTTGGTCGGGGATAAAGTCCTCGTTGGGTTGAGCGATTTGAGGGTGTTCGGTGGACCCGCATACGGGGCAGGGGCTATCGGGTTTTTGGCGGAGGGTCTCTCCCAGACGTGCGGCTTGGCTGCGTATCCAGCGGGCTTCGGTGTCGTTGAGTTGGGTTCGGCACTGATCGAGGTCTTGGAGTGCCTGGTTGAGGGCTTGCTGGTCTTTGGTGCGTTGGTATTGGATTTTATCTTGTTGATCTTGAAGTTTTTGGAGGGCTTGGATGTCTTGATTTTGCTGCGCGTATTGCTGGAGTTGTAGGGCGAGGGTGGGTTGCTGTTGGGCAAGTTGGCGAGCTTGCTCGTAGGCGTGCTGGGCTTGTTGGTGTTGTTGTTGGGCTTTTTGGAGGTCTTCCTGGCAGATGCGGTATTGGTTGTGGAGGTCTTGGACTTTTTGTTGGAGGGCTTGGGCTTGTTCTTGGGTTTGTTTGAGTTTTTGGTAATCGGGGAGCTGGGCTTGTGCTTTGGTGATAGCTTCCTGGAGCTGGGGCAGTTGTTGTTCCTGCTCTTGGGCGGCTTGTCGTTTTTGGGTGGCTTGTTGGTACTGCTGTTGGGCTTGTTGGAGGGTTTGTTGGAGGGTTTGTTGTTGGTGTTGGAGGGCTTGGATTTTTTCTTTTTGTTCTTTGAGTCGATCAAAGGTATTTCGGAGACGTTCGGCTTTCTGGGCGGCCTGGGCTTGGTTTTGGCAAGTCTCGATGGCTACTGCCTGGCTAAGATGGGTCTGATAGGTGGCCTGGGTCTGGGCTTGCTGGGCAAAGTATTCGCTTTGCGCCTCGGCGGTGGTACGCGCCTGTATGGCTTGTTTGTAGGCGGCTTCGGCTTGGGGAAGTTGCTGTTGTAGGCTTTGCAGGCGGGCTTGGTCTTGTCTGTGCTGCTCTTGGAGGTCTTCTAAGGTTTGCTCGCTGGTCTCGATATGAAGGCGTGTCTGGACGGCATCGCGCTCGGCTTTCAGGCTTTGGGCGCGTTCCTTGAGCTGCTGGGCGATCTTCTGGAAGAGGTCTTGCCCGAAGAGCTTTTGGAGGGTCTGCTCACGGTCGGCGTTATTGCTGGTCAAGAACTCCTGAAAGGCTCCCTGCGGCAAGATGACCACCTGCCGAAACTGTTTTTCGTTGAAACCCAGCAGGGCTTCGATGTGGGGATTGATGAGGGAGGTCTTCGTGAGGGCCTCCTCCATCGGCTGGAGATCAGGGGAAACACGACGATACCACTGGCTTGGGGTCAGTCCCTCGGCGCGTGGCTTGGGCGTTTCTTCTCGGATCACTTCGTGGTACTGCGCCCCCACCCGAAACACAAAGCGCACCCGGGTACTGCGCTTATCTCGGACGTGATGCGAACGGATGTCCTTGCGCCCGTTGGTGGTTTTGCCGTAGAGGGCATAGCAGATGGCATCAAAGATCGTCGTCTTGCCTGCACCCGTAGGCCCACAGATCAGGAAGAGGTCTTTGCCTTCAAAGTCTCTAAAATCAATCGTTTGCGGGTCAGCAAAAGCCAGAAAGGCTTGAATTTCAAGCAGGATGGGTTTCATGGGGTCGGGGGCCACTATATTCAACAAAATTTTTGGCGGTCTCGTATAGTTCGAGCTTATGCAGGACAGCCCGTCCACCAGAAGCCTCCTGGATGAGCGGATACAGGATGTCCCAGAAAGCCATCACGATCACCTCACAGCTCGGGATTTTGCCCGCCAAAAAAGGCACCTCTTCGTTGAGGTATTTTCCATCGACGGCAGCGATGATATGCTCCCGAATCAGTTGCCCCAGTACTTTGAGGTCGATTACACAACCCGTTTCGGGGTCGGGCAGGCCGCCTACCTTCGTGATGAGCGTGAAGTTATGGCCATGCCCGTTGGGGTTAGAACAGATACCAAATCTTGCGGCGTTGGTGGCTCCACTCCAATCGGCGTTGTAGAGCCGATGCGCTGCGCTAAAGTGTTCTTTCCGACACACATACACCATAAGCTATTCTTCTTCTTCTTTGTAATGGCTAATCACCCAAATATCTATCGTCTCACCCACGGAAATCTTGGCGTTGTTCTCTGCCGACGGCTCCTGACGCACAACCTGGTGCAAGGGACGCGCCAGATCATAAACAAAATTTACTTGCCCTACGTTGAGACCGCTACCCAGGATGACAAACTCGGCTTCCTCCCAATCGCGGCCCACCACTTTGGGTACCAAAAACTTACTGTTGCGGTCTTCGCCGCTCCCTACTTTGATGTCGATTTTGGCCCCTTCGGGAACCATAAAACCGCGTTTGAGCGATTCCTCACTGATGCGCTTGCCCTGATACCAGATTTCTTGTACGGCGTTTTTGTCGGGGCTGGGGATCATCGTGATCTTCCCGATGGCGAGCTTGGCCTGCTGGAGTTCGTTTTGAGCCGTTTTGGCAGAATAGCCCAAGAAGTTGGGAACCTGCGTCAGCGGAGGCTTTTCAGCATTGATGGTCAAGTAGATACGACGATTGACCTTAACGGCGGCGTTGGAGAGCGGCGTTTGTCGGATGACACTCAAAGGGGGGTAGGTGGTGTTGTAGCTCGTATCGGCGATCTGGTAGCGGAAGTTGCGGGCGGCCAGGAAGCCATCCACCTCCTCGAGGGGCATCCCGATCAGGTTCGGGACGTAATGCTGCTCCCCATGGTTGGTAACCCGTGGCAGATGCACATAAAAAAACACAAACAAGATCACCGAAAAGATCAAGCCCATCAGCAGGAGGTTCAAAGCCAGTGCCAGCCAGGAGTTGCCCCAAAGGCTTACCTTCGTTTGGTTTTGCCAAAACTGGCTCAACAGGCTACCCAGTTGCTTGATTTTGGCTTTGATCGTTGCGCTATCCACGGTTGAGTTTAGGCTTCGTGATACATAATCCCGACTTTCTCGAGGTCTTTGCGGAGCTGGAGGCTTAGTTGTCCACCCTCCGAGACGGGCATATACGCGCTGTCTCCGAGTTGGGTCAGGTCTTGTACGCTTAATTTCTTCGGCAAAGGTAAGAAATTTGGACAAAACTTCTCCACGATGGCGCGGGTGCGGGCGCGGGTGCGCTCTACCACGGGTGCAGGAGCAGTTTCGAGGTCTTGGACAATATCTCGGATGCTGGCCTTGAGCAAAAAGTTGATCGGCAACTGATAGAGTTGATACTGCTGGTGAGCCGTCTGTTGCACAAAAACCAGGTGCGGGAGCGTACCGTGGTTGGCGGCCAGTTGGGTGTAAAGTGTTCGGGCTTCACGCAGGGCCAGGATACTCAAATCGCCATAGGAGGGAACCAGGATGATGCGCGTTTGTCGCTGCCCCTGCTCGGCGTGTTTGCGGGCCAGCCGCTGGTCGAGTTGGTGCATGAGGTGGCGCAGGTGATAGGGACGCTTTCCGGCCGAGATGCGTTCGGAGAGGGAGGTATGCACCAGGTAAGTCAAAAAACCCGTGGGGTCAAGTCCGATCTCGGCCGCCTGCCGAAAGATCAGGGAGGTCGGCGACATGCCCGGAATCGTGTTGGTGTCGATCAGGATAACCTTTCCTTCGGGGGTCAAGAAACCATCAATGCGGACACAGACGCTGTACCGAAAATGCTGAAAATGCGCCTCACAACAAGCCTGAATCTGGGCAATCTGTGCATCGGAGGCATTCATGGGGAGTTTTTTCTCGATGGTTGTTTTGTATTTGGCCGCAAAGTCAAAGCCCTGATCCGAAGGCGGGATGATCTCCGTGGGCGGCAAGGCTACGGGCTTGCCCTCGTGATCCTGGATAACGCCACAAGAAAACTCCTGACCTTCAATGGCTTGCTCAAAGAGGATTTTCTCTTCGCTATCCATGGCCGAGAGGAACGCATTTTTGGTGGCATAGGTAAAAAAATCATCGAGCTTGGCGATCAAGTCGTCGGGGTGATGAAAGATGATCTCCCCCGTTTGTTGTCCGAGCAAGGGACTATCCAGAAAGACCACTGGCATCCCGATCTCTTGGTCGAGTTCGATCAGGGCAGCGACATAGCGTTTTTTCTCGGCTTTGGTGAGGCTTTGCCAAAACTCTTTTTTGACCTCTTTCATGAACATACAGCGATGGACAGCATCGGTGAACATCTCCAGGTCGTCTTTTCGTAGGATACTCACCCCAATAGAAGAGCCTTGATAGGGCGCCTTAATGACCAGAGGCAATCCCAGATCGGCTTTGAGGGTAGCAAAAAGCTCGGCTTTGTCGGCGAGCATCCAGTCGTTTTTGGAGATGACCCGGTGCGGGTGTCCTTGCTCCAGTTCGCGTTGGAGTTCTTTGTTGATGCTGATGGAGGAGGCCAGGATGCTACATCCCGAGTAGGGGACGTTGTACCACTCGAGTAGCCCCTGCAAAGTGCCATCTTCGCCGTAAGGGCCATGCAAGACGAGCAGGGCAAAGTCAAAGTGATCGAGAAAATACCGGGGGTCTAGGCGTGTGCCGATCTTGTTCATCAACTCAATGCGCTGGCTCTCATCAAGGTCAGTGATGGCCTCCATATAGAGGTTGTAATGCTGAAACCGCTCGGGCAAAGACTGCCGTGAGGGATAAAAAGACCGGATGTTATCGCGCTCCAAAAACCGGACATCGAGTTTGATGAAGTTTCCTAATCCATCCACAAAGACGGGAACAGGCTCAAACAATGAACGATCAAGGGAGGCAAAAACCGTTTTGGCTCCCGCAAAGGAGACCTCGCGCTCCCGTGAAAGTCCCCCGAAAAAAATTCCTACACGCATACGTTGGCTGGCTTTATTGGCTCAAAAGACGAAGATAGAAATATTTTTGCGAAACCACGCAAACGCACCAAAAAGTAGGACGGCGGCTTGTCGTCTGCATTTTTTTTGTTAGTATTGTTCAAATAAACTAAGCATACTATATGATCCAGATTACGGCTGCCCACGGCAAAACCTACACCCTACACCTCAAAGAAAAGGGCTTTATCCTTGACGATCAAGGCAATCAGGTACACACCTGGGACTTGGTCGCTCAAAATACCCACCGCTACCACGCCATTTTTCAGGGCAGATCGTATAGCCTCGAGATGGTGCGTGCCGATCGGGATACCAAAACTTTCGAGGTAACCGTAAACGGACGACCTTACACCCTGACAGCCAAAGACCGCTTCGATCTCCTGCTCGAAAAACTAGGCATGGACAAAGCCACCGCCAACACCCTCGATGACCTCAAAGCCCCCATGCCCGGGCTAGTACTTGACGTGCTGGTAAAAGCAGGGGATACCGTAGTGGCAGGCGACAAACTGATCGTTTTGGAGGCAATGAAAATGGAAAATATCCTTAAAGCCACCGCCCCTGCACGTATCCAGTCCGTCAAAGTCGCCAAAGGCGATAACGTGCAAAAAGCACAAGTGATGATTTTGTTTGAATAACTCCCAGCAGATGATGCGATGTCCTTTTGTTTTTGTTGTTTTTGTTTTTCTGATGGCGGGGGTGGTTTTTCTTGTGCCTGCCCAAGACCGCAAGGCGCGTCCGCAGCTAAGCACGCCCCAGCAGACGGTACGCACCCACTTGCTTTTTTTGCAAGCCGATTACCAAAAAAGCGAAGAAGCGCAAAAGTACCTCAACTACTCCATCAAAGCCCTCCGCAATCCGCGCCTTGATCCGGCCACGATCCAAGACCTACCCGAGCTAGCCCTCCAACTCAAAGAAATCTACGACGGACTGGGCGTGTATATCGAAGTCGATCAAGTGCCGGATACCAACAACTACCGCGATACACTCCGCCAAAACCGCTCCGAGTACGTGGTCATGGTCGCCTTGGGGCAGGAGATGTACCTCGAAAAAGTGGGCGCGTACTGGTACTATTCCGTTGAGTCCATCAAGTCTATTCCGCTGCTGCACGCCCAAATCTACGTCGTCAATCTATCCCAACTCTTGCGTAACTTGGGCGTACCTTTGTCGTGGGAAAAGCCAGCTAAAATACTGGTTTTCTTTCTCTTAACCTTGCTTACCTATGGGTTTCTTTCGCTGCTCTTCAATCGGTTTTTGGTGCGGCTAGCCAAGCGGCTGGGCTATCTCGAGATCATCAAACGGTATATCGCCCCCCTTGCCCGTCCGGCATCCATCTTCCTAACCCTGCTGCTGATGAACCTGCTGCTGCCCTCCCTGGGTATCCCGCCCAAACCAGCAGCCGTGATTTTGTTGGGCTTTCGGTTCTTGATTCCGCTTTTTGGTATCCTGATGGTGTATCGCCTGGTTATCATCGCCGGGGAGGTCTTTACGCGCCTGGCCAGCCGAACAGAGACCACCCTGGACGATCAACTGGTTCCACTCCTGACCAAGACCCTCAAAGTAGCCGTTGTCATCCTTGGAGGTTTATTGATTTTGCAAGAAATAGGCATTGATACGGATCGCTTCTGGACGGGTATCTCCATCGGTGGTCTGGCTTTCGCCTTGGCGGCACAAGATACAATCAAAAACTTTTTTGGGTCGATTATGATCTTTGTCGATCGTCCGTTTCAAATCGGTGATTGGATCATCAGCGGAGAAATCAACGGCACGGTAGAGGAGATCGGCTTTCGCTCTACGCGGGTGCGCACCTTTGAGGATGCCGTAACTTCTGTCCCCAACGGTCGCCTGGCCGATGCCACCATCCAAAACATGGGACAACGCCGGAGCCGACGCTTTCGGATGCACATCGCGCTCACCTACGATACCCCCCCGCACGTCATGGAAGCCTACATCTGGGGGCTGCGCAAGCTGGCCGACGAACATCCGAGCATCATACCGGGTACGCATCGGGTCTATTTTAATCAGATGGGCGACTTCTCGCTCAACATCCTTTTTCAGGTCTTCTTGCACGTCAAGGACTTTGACCACGAACTGATCGCTAAGGAAGAACTACTCCTGGCCTTCTTGCATCTGGCCCAACGCCTCGGCGTGCGCTTTGCCTTCCCGACCAGCACCATCCACGTCGAAGAAATACCCGGGCAGGAATCACTGACCCCCAGTTATGGCCAGACCTCGGCCGAGTTTGAGCAAAAAGCCCGAGCTTTCTTTCAGGAGTACGCCGTTCGGCATCGGAGTAAAGAAGAAATCGACAAAAAAGCCAGTCAATGACCCACCAACGACGAACTCGGAATTAACTTTGCTTAGATAACCAGAAGATCATCTATCGTTTTTTCTGTTCTCTATGGCTATTTATCTGTACTTCGTTTGTTGGCTTACCTGGCTCACCGCACCGGCGGCTGATTTTTGTTTGAGTGAAGAAGAGCATCGCTTAGCCAAAGCCCTGATGCAAGTTCGGGCCGACAACGGATATGCGCCCCTGCCGCTCTCCGTGTCGCTTTCTTATGTGGCACACCTACACAGCAAGGACTTAGCCGAACATTACGACCCCAATAACAGCAGTGGATGCTTACCCACAGGCTGGTCAGAGAACGGATCATGGCAGGCCTGTTGCATCCAGCCCAAACACCCGGCCGGCAACTGCATGTGGAAAAAACCCGCCGAACTCACCGAATATACCGGCAATGGCTACGAAGTCGTCGTGTTTGTCCCGGACTCACTCCTGCAAGGCGCTCCTTCGGCACTGCTAACCTACCTGACACAGGACGAAAGCCTCCGCAGTATGCTCCTCGAGCAGGGCTGGGGCGGCTGGAAAGCCTTTGGTATCGGACTGACAGGCAACTACTTATGCCTTTGGGCTGGACACCAAGCCGACCCCGCCGGACAGCTCGACCCTTGCCCCAGCGATGCACCCACATCCGATCCGGATAGGGATATTTCCCTACAAACGACCACGGATGCCTCTTCCCTTCGGGAGGCAGACCAAAGCAAAACAGATACCGACGAAGATCCCCCCCCCATCGAGGTATCTCCCCAAAAACGCTATTACCTCATCGTCTCTAGCCATGTCCGGCCCAGCGATGCCCAGCAGGCCCTACAACAGCGGCTCGATGCCTTCCCCAATGCCAAAATACTCTCCTCCGAAAGCCACCATCGCTTATCCCTCGATGACTTTGAGCAGCTCTCCCCCGCCAAAAAACGCCGCAACGAACTTCAATCGCAGTTTGCAGACCTCTGGATTTTGCCTCATCCGCAATAGCGGACTAACCGTCCTTTTCTACGGAGCGAGCCGCCTCCCGTACTTTGTCGTGCAAGGACTGCCGATATGCTCCCAGGCGTTGGCCCAAAGCCGCATCCTGGATGCTTAGGATTTGGGCAGCAAGCAAACCCGCGTTGGCGGCACCATCCAGGGCTACCGTCGCTACGGGAATACCCGTGGGCATCTGCAAGATGGATAAAATCGAATCCCAGCCGTCGATGGAGTTGCGGGAATGGATCGGGACACCGATGACGGGTAAAGTCGTCAGAGATGCCAGCATCCCGGGTAGGTGCGCCGCCCCGCCCGCCCCCGCTACGATCACGGATACGCCCCGCTCCCGCGCCGTTTCGGCGTAAGCCATCATGGCTTTGGGGGTGCGGTGTGCCGAAAGGATGCGCAACTCATAACGCACGCCCAGCTGCTCCAGTATATCCGCCGCTGCTTGCATCACGGGCAAATCAGAGGTACTGCCCATCGCAATTCCAACCATAACTTTTGTTTGTCTTTTGTTGGAGACAAAGGTACGGTTTGCCCGTGAAGGTGAAGGGTAAAAAGCGTATAGAAACCAAAAATATCCCTTATCTTTACGTCTTCATTCGTCCAAACCCTAACATAGTATTTCATGTATCAAGATTTGATTGCTAAAAAGAAAGCTATTTCCGTTACTGGATTAGGTTATGTAGGATTGCCACTGGCCTTGACTTTTGCCCAACATTTCAAAGTGATTGGTTTCGACATCAACGAAGAGCGGGTAAATCTAATGCGCCAACACATCGACCCCAGCCGAGAGCTTGAATCTAGTGCTTTTGAAGGGGCGGATATTGTCTTCACCACCGACCCCGCCGATCTGGCCGAGGCACACTTTCATATTATCGGTGTCCCGACAGACATCGACCAGCACAAAGTTCCCAATCTCACCCCTCTCCTGAAAGCCTCCGAAAACCTGGGCAAATACCTCAAAGCCGGTGATTATGTGGTCTATGAAAGCACCGTATATCCGGGCTGTACCGAAGAAGACTGCCTGCCGCTCCTCGAAAAACACAGCGGTCTCAAAGGCGGCGTTGATTTCAAATACGGCTACTCCCCCGAGCGCATCAACCCGGGCGACAAGGAGCGTACCCTTACCAAGATCAGCAAAGTTGTTTCGGGCTGCGACGAGGAATCTCTCCAGGAGATCGCTGACATCTACGGGCATATCATCGAAGCCGGCATCCACAAGGCCAGTACCGTAAAAGTAGCCGAAGCCGCAAAAGTCATCGAAAATACCCAACGCGATCTCAACATCGCCCTGATGAACGAGCTATCCATGATCTTTGATCGCATGGACATCGACACCCAGGAGGTACTCAAAGCCGCCGGCACGAAGTGGAATTTCCTCAAATTTACGCCAGGCTTAGTGGGCGGGCATTGCATTGGCGTAGATCCGTATTACCTGACCTACAAAGCCCAACAGCTGGGTTTTGTCCCTAAGATGATCCTGAGCGGGCGCGGCACCAACGAAGGTATGACGGGCTTTGTTACCAAACGCCTTGTCCAACGACTGATCGAGCAAGGCAAAAACCCAGGACAAAGTAAGGTACTGGTAATGGGTATTACTTTCAAGGAGGATGTATCTGATATTCGCAACTCCAAAGTCGTTGATTTGATCCGCGACCTGATGCAGTATTCCATCAATGTACACATCACCGATCCCCATGCCTCCCCCAACGAAGTTGCTCACGAATACAAAATTTCCATGACCGAGACCCTCTCCAACGACTACGATGCCATCATCCTGGCCGTGCCACACCGCCCGTACCGCGACATGAGCATCGAAAACATTCGCCAAATGATGGGTGAAAAACCCGTTTTCTTCGATCTCAAAGGTCTCTTTGAACCAACCAAAGATATGGTTTATTGGCGGCTCTAATATAACGACGGCTAATCTCAAATACT
This sequence comes from Bernardetiaceae bacterium, assembly GCA_036822015.1. GTDB lineage: Bacteria > Bacteroidota > Bacteroidia > Cytophagales > Bernardetiaceae > DAISIL01. The sequence goes on from DAISIL010000004.1 coordinate 94,829, forward strand.
ATGCAAGCAATTCAAATGGTGGATTTGGTGGCGCAGTATGAGCGCATCCAATCCGAAATCGACCAGGAACTGAAAGCCGTCATGGCCGGGGCGCAGTTCATTCAGGGGCCCAAAGTAAAAGCCTTTGAGCAGCACATGGCCCAATACCTGGGGGTCTCCCACGTCGTGGGTTGCGCCAACGGCACAGATGCCCTCCAAATTGCCATGATGGCGCTCGGGCTACAAGCCGGTGACGAGGTCATCGTCCCTTCGTTTACGTATGTGGCAACGGCGGAGGTTATCGCCCTTCTGGGGCTTTCGCCGGTGATGGTGGACGTAGATTCCCGGACGTTCAATATCACGGCCGAGCTGATCGCCCCTGCCATTACGGAGCGCACCCGAGCCGTTGTGCCGGTGCATCTCTTTGGGCAAAGTGCCGATATGGCGCCTATCCTTGAGCTAGCCAAGCAGCACAACTTGTTTGTCGTCGAGGATAACGCCCAGGCCTTGAGTGCCGTCTATACCTTCCCTGATGGCACACAGGCACGCACCGGAACGATGGGGCATATCGGCTGTACGTCGTTTTTTCCGTCCAAAAACCTCGGCTGTTACGGCGATGGGGGGGCGATGTTTACCAACGACGACGAACTAGACGCACGCCTACGCATGATCGCCAACCACGGGCAGGCGAAGAAATACCACCATAGCGTCGTCGGTATCAACTCCCGCCTAGATGCCATGCAGGCAGCCATCCTGGACGTAAAACTCAAATACTTAGACGACTACTCGCAGGCACGCCAGCACGTAGCCGCCCGCTACGATGCCGCCTTCGCCGATACCAAAGGCTTGCGCATCCCGACGCGGCAGCCCAACTCCACCCACGTTTTTCATCAGTACACGCTCATCGTCGAGGATGGCAAACGCGATGCCCTCCGCGATTATCTCAACGAACGCCAGGTGCCTTCGATGATCTACTACCCCATTCCGCTCTATCGTCAGGAGGCGTTTAAGCATTACTTTGCAGGCCGTGAGCCGCTGCCCGTTACGGAGTTCATGTGTGCTTCGGTGCTTTCTCTGCCGATCCATACAGAGATGCAAGACGAAGTACAAGATTATATCATCCAACAAGTTAAAGATTTTTTCGCATGAGCGAATCCAACTATTTTAGTCATCCTACGGCAGTCATTGACCAGGGAGCCAAGATCGGAGCAGGCACGAAGGTTTGGCATTTTAGCCATATCATGCCCAACTGCACGATTGGAGAAAACTGCAACATCGGACAGAATGTGGTCATCTCGCCGGAGGTCGTGTTGGGTAACAACGTCAAAGTCCAAAACAACGTCTCGATATACACGGGTGTCATTTGTGATGACGACGTGTTTTTGGGCCCCTCAATGGTCTTCACCAACGTTACCAACCCGCGCAGTGCCGTCAATCGACGGGGGCAATACGCCCGCACACACGTAGGGCGGGGGGCATCCATCGGTGCCAACGCCACCATCGTTTGTGGGCATGACATCGGCCCCTTTGCTTTCATTGGAGCGGGAGCCGTTGTTACCAAACACGTGCCAGCTTATGCCCTCGTTGTCGGCAATCCGGCGCGGCATATCGGTTGGATGAGCGAGTACGGGCATCGCCTCGAGTTCGATGAAAACGGACAAGCAATCTGCCCCGAAAGCCAGGACATCTATCGGCTCCAAGATGGGCAAGTACACAAACAACCTACCCCATGATTACGATCATCAACTATGGCCTCGGCAACCTGGGGTCGATCAAAAACATGCTCAAAAAAGTGGGGGCGGCATCGGTCATCACCGATGATCTGGATACGATACGAGCCGCCTCCAAGCTCATCTTGCCCGGAGTGGGTGCCTTTGATACCGGAATGCAAAAGCTAGCCGATTGCGGCTTGATTGATGTCCTGCACCACAAAGCTCTCGAGGAGAAAATCCCCATCCTGGGCATTTGCCTGGGCGTACAGCTGATGACACGCGGCAGCCACGAGGGACAACTCCCAGGCCTGGGGTGGTTTGCGGCAGACACTGTAGCCTTTGATTTTCAAGGAATTGAAGGAAAATATACCGTACCCAATATGGGTTGGAACGAAGTTGAACTCAACCAACCCGATAGCCCGCTCTTTGAGGAGATGTTCCCCGATCCACGTTTTTACTTCGTGCATTCGTTTCATCTCAAACCCGACGATCCCGCCCACACCCTCACCTACTCGGATTACGGCTACTCCTACGCCTCTGCTCTGGCCCACGAAAACCTCCTCGGGGTGCAGTTTCATCCCGAAAAGAGCCATAAGTTTGGGCAACGCCTCCTCCGCAACTTTGTCAAAAACTACTAACGCTCCATGAAACGACCCCGCATTCGTGTTATTCCGATGCTGCTCCTCAAAAAAGCAGGTCTTTACAAGACGGTCAAATTCAAAGACCCCAAATACGTCGGTGATCCGATCAACGCTCTCAAAATTTTCAATGAGAAGGAAGTCGATGAGATGGTCTTTTTGGACATCACGGCCTCCCGCGAAAACCACAGCCCCAATATCGGGATGCTCGCCGACATCGCCAGTGAGTGCTTTATGCCGCTTTGCTACGGAGGTGGTATCACGAGTGTGGATATGATGCGGGAGGTCTTGCACGTAGGCGTAGAAAAAATTGCCCTCAACACGCAGGCCGTCCTCAACCCGTCGCTTATCACGGAGGCCGCACAAGCCTTTGGTAGCTCTACGGTGGTGGTTTCGATAGATGCCAAAAAGACGCTTTTTGGTGGGTATCAAGTGTTTATTCGTGGAGGACAAGAAAAAACCAAGCTCGACCCCGTCGCCTGGGCAAAGGAAGTCGAACGCCTCGGGGCTGGCGAAATCCTCATTAACGCCATCGACTTAGATGGCACGATGAAGGGCTATGATTTGAAGCTGATTAAGTCCGTGGCCGAAGCCGTCAATATCCCCGTCATTGCGGCGGGTGGCGCAGGAAGCCTATCCGATTTTAGGGCGGCGGTTCGGGAAGGAGGTGCCTCGGCCGTAGGGGCGGGCAGCTTTTTTGTCTTTCAGGGCAAGCACCGCGCAGTCCTGATTACCTATCCTACACCTGCCGATGTGCTGGAAACCTTTGGCGATTTGGTATAATTTTTTTATGTTCATGCCCAAAAAGAGATGACCGATAGCACCAAACTCCAAGCCGTCTTTGAAGCAGCCACCGACGGTATCGTGATTATCAACGAACGCGGAATCATCGAAACCATCAATCGTGCGGCCGCACAAATGTTTGAATACCAGCCCGAAGAACTCGTTGGGCACAATGTATCCATCCTGATGGGCGACCGCGACCGCAAAAACCACAACCGCTACATCCAAAACTACAAAGACACCGGCGTAGGCAAGATCATCGGCATTGGACGAGAGGTAACGGGGCGCAAAAAAAGTGGCGCACTGTTTCCCTGTCTATTGAGTATCAGCGAAGTCGCTTTGCCAGAAGGAACCATCTTTGCCGGTATCCTCCACGATATATCCGAACTCAAGCAAGCCCAGGAACGCCTCCGAGACTACGCCCGCCAACTCGAACGCAGCAACCGCGAACTCCAAGACTTCGCCTACATCTCCTCCCATGACTTGCAAGAACCCCTCCGCAAAATACAAGCCTTCGGCAACCGCGTCAAGTCTTTGGAACAAGACAAATTCACCGAAAAAGGTGCCGATTACCTCGAACGGATGCTCACCGCTGCCGCCCGGATGCAAAACCTCATCAACGACCTCCTCTCTTTCTCCCGAGTCTCGACCAAAGCCCGCCCTTTTGAGCAAATCCAACTCAACGCCGTTCTTAGAGAAGTCGTCTTTGATCTGGAAGTTGCCATCGAAGAAGCCAACGCCGAGGTACAGATAGAGAACCTCCCCGTCGTCGAAGCAGACAAGGTGCAGATGCGCCAGTTGTTCCAAAACCTACTCTCCAACGCCATCAAGTTCAGGCACGAAGCCGTACCGGTACAGATACACGTTCGGCCCGTCGATAACGCCGACCAGAACACCTGGGCCATCGCCGTCAGCGATAACGGCATTGGCTTCGACGAAAAGTACGCCGACCGCATCTTCAATGTCTTTCAGCGATTGGAGGGACGCAAATACGAAGGCTCAGGCATTGGACTTGCCATCTGCAAAAAAATCGTCCATCGCCACGGCGGCGATATTCAGGTGCGCAGCACCCCCGGCAAAGGAACTACGTTTACGATTCTGCTCCCCAAAAAACCCATCCTGAACTAGCCCCGAAATAACAAGGAGCTATCCCCATAGCTCAAAAAGCGGTAATCATTGGCTAAGGCAGCTGCATAAACCTCCCGCCAACGGGGGCCGATCCAGGCCGCAATGAGCAAAATCAAGGTACTCTGGGGCTGGTGGAAGTTCGTCAAGAGCGCGTCAGCAGCCCGAAAAGTATAACCGGGCACAATCATAATTTCTGTTGTCCCCTGGAGGCTTTGCTGCCGTTGTTGTTTCATTTTTTGTAAGAGTACTTCGCCTATGGTTTTTCTATCGGGTAAGTTTTGAGTAGATTCAGAATAAATATCCATTTTTTGTAAGGCAAAAGGTGTATCCATGCCGCACTCCAAGAGCTGTACGCCATACCAGTACATACTCTCGAGGGTACGCAGGGAAGTCGTCCCTACGGCTAGTATTTTTTTGGCTGCCATGAAGTCCTGGATGTTCTGTTCCGAGATCACAACGCGCTCCTGGTGCATCGGATGATCGAGGGCATTGGTCGTCTGGACTGGGCGAAACGTCCCCGCGCCTACGTGTAAGGTTAGGTAGCTCAATGGGTTACCCTGCCGGTTGAGTTGCTCCAGTACCGCTTCCGTAAAGTGCAAACCAGCCGTAGGGGCAGCTACGGCTCCACTTTGACGGCCATAAACGGTTTGGTAGCTATCCGCATCCGCCGATTCGGCAGCGCGTCCGAGGTAAGGCGGCAAAGGTATTTCTCCGACCAGGGCCAGCACCTCGGAAAGCGAACACTCGGCGGGTGTCCAGGAAAGTTCGATATTTTTTTCGTCGGTGTCGTCTAGGCGCATCATACGAAGGGTGATCGCTTCTTGTCCAGGGCGTTCAAGGATGCGCTCGAGCGTCGTGCCTATCTTCACTTTACGGGCATTACCGATCAAGGCCGCCCAGCGGGAAGGGCTGCCAGCGGCCAGCGTTTGGGCCGGATCAGGGGAAGGAGACTTCGGGGAAAGCAAAAACACCTCCACGGCAGCACCCGTAGGCTTCCGAAAAGCCAGACGGGCTGGCAGCACTCGGGTATTGTTAAAAAAAATGCTATAACCCAGTGGCAATAATTGTGGCAACTCAAAAAACTGACGGTGCTGTATCGTTTCATCCGCCAAGACCAACAGTTTGGACTGATCGCGTTGCGGGAGCGGATACTTGGCAATGCGCTCGGGAGGCAAGGGATAATCAAGATCAGATAAAGGAATCATCTACTTTTGGAGTTTTCGGTAACGGTCTGCATTCGTGGGATTTGCATCTAGCAGAATAGCAGCAGCGGCTTGGCGCATCTCGGCGGGAGCTTTCTCGAAGGTCTGGTAAAGTTCTGTGGCTTTGGCATCAAAGAAAGCCGATACCAGAACGGCGTTGGGGAGTTGCTTGTTGGCTTCCTGGATGAGCTTGAGGGTCTGAAAGATTTCATTTTTTGCCTCTTCGGGCTTGGCTGCCAAGCGGTCAAGTCCGTGGCGATGATAGCGATAGAGTCCCTTTCGGAGGTCTTGTAAGGCGGCATTGTTGAGGTTTTCGGCGAGCCAGGCTCGGTTTCGGGTGTCGTCTTGTCGCCAGCCGGAGGCCTCGCTGCCTGTCAGGTTAGTACTGGCATTGAGGTTGTTGATGATGTTGCGCATTTTTTCGTAGTGAGGATTTCCACCAAACTCTGAAAAGGTATCGTAGTCTAAGCCGATGGCAGCGAAGGCGTAGTAAGCCAGCATCGAGGTCAGGTTGTTTTGGGTAACGTTTTCGGTAAAAATAAGCGGTTCACTGGGCTGATAGCGAAAATTAAACTTTCCATCAAAAAAATTGAGTAGCGGAGAGCTGTAGCTCGTCCCATATACCGGACGTGTCGTTTGAATCTGCGCCTGGGCTTCGTAGGTTCCCGCCGCTACTTTGGAGGTGTTGCGGAGCGTGATGAGGAGATTGCCCGTGATGCGTTCGCTTTCTTCAAAGCTATCGTCTGTCCATCGGGTAGTATTGAGGAAGGTCTGGATGGCGGTTTGCATCTCCCCAAAAATTTGCCGATCCTGGGTTTGTACCAGGTTATCGTCAATGACAACGTTGAAGTTGAGTTCCTGGGCCAGCAGCCTCCCCCCGCACAAGAGAAACCAACAGCAGATGAGATATTTCATGGGTGAGTAAACGTTGTGATGGACAAAGTTACAAAAAAATCTGCCCTTGCATGTATGTAATGGCTCGTCCGCTGATCTGGACGCGCCCCGTGAGCAGTTTACAAAAAAGCTCGCCGCGTCGTTGGGAGAGTTGCCAGGCGGTGAGTTCTTTTTTGCGGAGTTCTTTGGCCCAATAAGGGATGAGCTTGGTGAAGGCCGACCCCGTAACGGGGTCTTCGTTGATGCCGACGGCCGGCGCAAAAAAGCGACAAACAAAGTCCACGCCCGTGCTTGGGGCCGTCGCGATGATGCCTCGAAAGGGCAGGCGGGCTAGCCGAGCGAAGTCCGGTGTAAGGGCTTCGATGTCAGCTTCTTTGCGATAGCGGAGCAGGAGGTCTTCGCCCGTCCGAACCTCGATAGGTTCTTTGCCCATGGCGGCCGTGATCTCGGGGGAGGAGGCGGCGGCTTCGGTGCGCTGGGCCGGAAAATCCAGTATAAGCCGGTCATCGGCACGATACACGACAAGCTGCCCGGATCGAGAAAAAAACGTCAGCTCGTTCATGGGATAGTAGAGATGTTCGTAGATCACGTGAGCAGCCGCCAGGGTGGCGTGTCCGCACAAGTCCACCTCCACCCGAGGGGTAAACCAACGAATATCAAAGGCTTGCTCCTCTGGCAGCGGCACAAAAAAAGCAGTCTCGGAGAGGTTGTTTTCGGCTGCAATGGACTGCATCTCTGCATCAGAGAGCCACTGGGAGAGCGGACAAACGGCAGCCGGATTGCCCCGAAAGAGCTTCTGGGCAAAGGCATCGACTTGATAGATCGGGATGGGCATGGGCAAGAAGCAGTTAGGCGTTTGTTTATGCTCGGGCAAAAAACAAGCCAGCTGCCGAGCAGATATTTTCAAAAAAAACACAGAAAAAATTTGTTTCGTTGAGACTAAGCCCGTACCTTTGCCTCACCAATTCAACAAAAGGTTCATTAGCTCAGTTGGTTAGAGCATCTGACTGTTAATCAGAGGGTCCCAGGTTCAAGTCCTGGATGAACCGCCACCTTACACACGATCCAGATACGTCTTCAAGCCTGCTTGTCTCGTATCTGGATTTTTTTTGAACCTTTTTTTCTTCTCGATGTGCCTGCCGAACTTGATATATGCCTGACCCCCGATCTGCTGCACCTCTACGACCTGACGGGTAAAGTCGTCGTGGTGGTGGATATTTTTAGGGCAACCTCCTGTATGGTCGCGGGTTTGGGCAGCGGCGTAACAGAGATTGTTCCCGTCCTGACGATAGAAGAATGCTACGCTTACAAGCCGATGGGCTACGTGCTGGCCGGCGAGCGCAACGGTATCGCCATAGAGGATTTTGACCTCGGCAACTCTCCCCTGGGCTTCATTCGTCCAGAATTGGCGGGCAAAAAAATTGCGATGACAACCACCAACGGCACCAAAGCCTTATCGCTCTCGCGGGCAGCCGACCAGGTGATTGTGGGCGCTTTTCTCAATATCCAGACCGTGATCGACTACCTACGCGCCGCCCAAAAAGACGTGCTGTTGGTTTGTGCCGGCTGGCGCGGCAACGTCAATATGGAAGATACGCTTTTTGCGGGAGCCGTAGCCGAGCAGCTCGCTGCCGATCTGCAACTTGAAAGCGATACCGTGCAGCTATCCCGCATCCTGTATGCCCGAGCTTTGGCGGCTCCCAGCCTGCAAGCATTTTTGGAGTACTCGAAGCACTACCAACGCCTCGTTACCCGCGATCCTGCCGTGGAAGCAGACCTGGCCTTCAACCTCACCCTCAACAGCTACCCCGTTTTGCCTTACCTGGATGGTGAACGGCTGCTTTTGCTGTAGGCTTTTTTGTGTATCTTTGTCGCAAAGATACATGTATGTCCCTTGAATATGATTTGATTGTTGTCGGTAGCGGTGTCTCGGGTAGCATGACTGCCTACCGAGCCGCTCAGGCAGGGCTACGGGTAGCCATCCTCGAAAAAGAAACCCTGCCCCGCTACAAAACCTGCGGTGGTGGCTTAACCTACCAAGCCCGCCAACTCCTCCCCGATCTCCCGCCCGAAGTCCTCGAGTATGAGGGCTACGAAGTAGATTTGCACTTCATCCAACAAGACCGCACCTACCGCGTCCGTCGGGAGCAGCCCGTCGTCAGTATGGCCATGCGGGCAAACCTGGATCAGTTTATCGCCCAACAAGCCCAAAATGCTGGCGCGATCTTACACGACCAAACCCGCTTTGAGGGAGCCACCCCAACGGGCAAAGGATGGAATGTCCAGACCTCCCAGGGGAAAATTTCGACGCAGTATATCATCGCTGCTGATGGTGCCAACAGCCTTGTTGCTAAGCAGTTGGGTTGGAAAAAAGAAACGCGCCTCATGGCCCGTGCCACCGAATATGAGGTTTATGTAAGCCCTGAAGAGCAAGCGCGATTGAGCGAACGCACCCGCATCGACTTTGAGGGCATTCCGGCTGGCTATGCCTGGGTATTCCCCAAACGCGATCATCTTTCCATCGGTTTGGGGATGTTCA
>DAISIL010000005.1:0-35631 GCA_036822015.1 Bernardetiaceae bacterium
TGTGCCAATAACGCCGAAAGCCCGCCCACCTCGGGTAAGTCCACGATCACGACGGCTGCCCAGATGCCACCGCCCATCGCTACCAAAAACTGAAACAAATCGGTAAGTAAAATTCCTTGTAAGCCGCCTAATGTGCTGTAAAAGAGTGTGATACTCATGGTCAGGACTAGCGTTTGGAGGGGCGATAAGCCCAACAAGACCCCGCCCAGCTTGATGGCTGCCACCGAAACCGTCGCCATCACGAGGACATTAAAGACCACCCCCAAATACACCGCCCGAAAGCCCCGCAACAGCCTGGCCTCCCGTCCGCTGTATCGCAAGGCATAAAACCCCAGATCGGTCAGGACTTCGGAACGTCGCCACAAGCGGGCATAAAAAAAGACCGTCAGCATCCCTGTCAGGAGGAAAGCCCACCAGAGCCAGTTACCCGAAACGCCCTTTTGGCGGACGATTTCGGTAACCAGGTTGGGTGTATCGGCGGCAAAAGTCGTGGCTACCATTGAGATACCCAGCAGCCACCAGGGCCTCCTTCGTCCAGACAAGAAAAACTCCCCCGCACTGCTCCCCGCCCGACGCGCCGTAAAAAGTCCAATACCGGCCGAGATCAGAAAAAATAAAACAATCAGGGCATAGTCCAGCGGAATAAGTTGCGTCATGGGAGATAAGGAATGTATCTTTGTCGAATCGAAAAAAAGCGTAGCAATGAAGCAAAATTTTTTCAAACAAAGTATTTTTTTACTCTGTACCCTTTGTTTTTTTTCCATCCATGCCCAGGAGGTACTGCTTGAGGTTGGTCAGGAGCGGGTCAGTGAGGAGGAGTTTGTGTATCTCTACACCAAAAATAACCTCGATACCAATGACCTCTGGTCGATGGAGCATCTGATGGCTTATGCCAAGCGATACGCCGACTTTCGGCTCAAGATCGCCGAAGCCAAGCGGCTGGGGATGGATAGCTCGGCGGCTTTCCAAGAGGAGTTCAACGGCTATCGTCGCCAACTGGAAGAGTCGTTTTTGTCGGACAAAAAAGTTACACAAGCCTTGCTAGAAGAAGCCTACGCACGCCTTCAAACCGACATCCGGGCGCGGCACATCCTGATCTCCCTGCCCCCCAACGCCCCCCCCGAGGATACCCTGCGTGCCTACGAACAAATCCGCAGCCTGCGTCGTGAAGCCCTCGCCGGGCAAACGGACTTCCAAACCCTGGCCCGCCGACACTCCCAAGACCCCTCGGCCAAAGCCAACGGCGGCGATCTGGGCTACTTCACGGCCCTCCAGATGGTCTATCCCTTTGAGCAAGCCGCCTACCAAACTCCCGTTGGTGAGATTTCTCCCATTATCCGAACTGACTTTGGCTATCATATCCTCAAAGTAGAAGACCGCCGACCCAATCGCGGAAAAGTACAAGTGGCACATATTTTTTTGGAGAAAGACTCGGCTGATAGCCAAACAAAAATCCAACAAATTCATCAACGCCTCCAAAACGGAGAAGATTGGAACGACCTCTGCCAGCAGTTCACGCATGATGTGTACTCGCGGCCCCAGCAAGGGCTTATCAAAGCCTTCACCTCCAATGGCAACACGCCCGATCTCCTGCCGCTCGTCGATGCTGCCTTTGCCTTGCAAGCGGTAGGGCAGATTTCCCCACCTGTGCGCTCGGCTTATGGGTGGCACATCTTGCGCTTATCTGCACGGCAGCCCGTCCCGCCCCTGGATCAAATCGCGGATCAACTCACCCACCGCATTGAGCAGGATTCCCGATCCAAGGTACGGCAGCAGGCTTTTTATGATCGCCTCAAGCGTGAGAATGGCTATCAGCCTGCCCCAAACTTCGATCAATATCTGCAAGTGGCCATCGACTCGGCTCTCCTGGCAGCCAACTGGAGTTTTAGCCGAATGCAAGACCTCTCCCGCCCGCTATTTCAGATCGGGCAGCGCAAGTATCCCGTCCGTGAGTTTTATGCGTTCCTGGAGCGCGAGCAACGCCCACAGCCTTATGGTTCTGATATTGGCTTGTATGTCAAGGCGATGTATGAGAGTTACTTACAAGAACAACTGCTCCAGTACGAACGCCAGCACCTCGAAGAGAAATATCCCGCTTATCGTTTTTTGTTGCGGGAGTACTACGACGGCATTTTGTTTTTTGAGATCATGAGCCAGTACATCTGGAACAAAGCCGCCCAGGACGAAGCCAAATTGAAAGCCTTCTTTCAAGAGCATCCCGAGCAATACCGCTGGCAGGAGCGCGTTCAGGTCATCTACTACCCCGATACGCTTGCCCAGGAGGCGATCGAAAAATACGCCAAACGCGGAACATACGAAAAAGAAATGCTCCCCGAGCTACTCAAGGCCTTGCCCTGGCAGGTAGGCACGCATCGCCTGGCAGGTTATACTGCTATCGTTGAGGCACTGCTACCGCCCACTCCTCAAGCCTTTGAAGAAGTGCGCGGGCAGGTCATCGCCGACTACCAGCAGCACCTCGAGGCACAATGGCTGGAGCAGCTTCGCCAGCGCTATCCCGTAAAAATCAACGAAAAAATCCTGCGATCACTCGTCAAGTCCGAGTAATTGACTATATTTGCCCTCCCAAAAATCAAAACTTAGGAAAGATGTCTGTAACTCAAGTTAAGCGTAAACTTCGTCGTCTCCGTGTCCGTGCCTCTAAACGTCAGTCGCTGCTCAAGCGATACAGCAAAGTCCCGACGATCAAGCAGGTCGATGTGGCGGCCATCAAAGCAGCCTTTGCCGAGCAGAAAAAAGCTACAAGCGAAAGCGAAGCCTAGTAGGCACGCTCCCGCCGTCGAACGACCATACCCCCCCACAAGAAAGCCAATCTCTACCTGTGGGGGTAAGTTTTTTATTTTCTTCGCTCAAATGCCCCAAAGACAAAGTTTTGGTGTGTGCCAAAGGGCGTAGGGTGGTCTGTTTGCAAGAATTGTAAGGGCATAAAGTCAGCACCAAATTGTGCCTGCATCGTCTCGGGGCTGTACTGCTGAATCGTGATGCCGCTGCATTTGGTGGGGCCTTGCTCCGAAAATGTCCCGAGGATCAAATATCCCCCAGCACCAACGCTTCGGGCGACGAGTTTGCTGTAGGCGTGGATGTCATTTGTGGCGGTCAGGAAATGAAAGGCGGCCCTATCGTGCCAGCAGTCGTAGGACTGTTGCGGCACAAAGTCCCGAATATCACAAGCGATCCAGGTTACGGCATCGGCACGTGGGCCCAGACGTGCTTGGGCGCGTGAGAGGGCCGCCTCCGAAATATCCAAAACGGTGATCTGCTGATACCCCAGGTTGAGGAGATGATCGACCAGGAAGCTATCTCCACCACCTACGTCGATGATTCGCGCCGTTTTGGGCAGTCCGTGATCGGCGATTAGGTCAAGTGAAGTCTGGGGGATGGGCTGATACCAACTCACCTCCTGCAGAGATTTGGTCTGGTAGATATTTTCCCAATGTATTTTCATGCCTGTCCAAAGAAAGAATCCACGAACTCTAAGCGGTTGAAGACCTGCAAGTCTTCCACCTTTTCGCCTACCCCGATATAGCGCACCGGAATATTGAACTGATCCGAGATTCCGATCACGACACCGCCCTTGGCCGTACCGTCGAGTTTGGTGATGGCCAGGGAGGTAACCTCCGTAGCTTTGGTGAACTCCCGGGCTTGGGCGAAGGCGTTTTGTCCTGTGCTGCCATCTAAGACCAACATCACGTCGTGGGGGGCATCGGGGATGTGTTTTTGGACGACTTTTTTGATTTTGGAGAGTTCGTTCATCAGATTGACTTTGTTGTGGAGCCGTCCGGCGGTATCAATCAAGACCACATCAAAGCCCTCGGCAACGCCGCGCTCTACGGCTTCGTAGGCGACGGTAGCCGGATGTACGTTCATGCCGCGTGCCACCACGGGTACATCCACGCGCTGCCCCCAGAGCTGGAGCTGCTCCACGGCCGCGGCCCGGAAGGTATCGGCGGCCCCGAGGAGTACTTTTTTGCCTGCGGCTTTGTATTGGGCGGCCAGCTTACCAATCGTTGTTGTCTTGCCGACACCATTGACCCCCACGACCAAAATCACATAGGTACGCACCCCTTCGGGTAAGGCAAAGGCCTGCTCGGGATGTGTTTCTGACTGCTGGTTTTGGATCAGGAGTGCCGCAATTTCTTCTTTGAGTATCCGGTTGAGTTCTTGCGTATTGACGTACTTATCGCGGGCCACTCGGGCCTCGATGCGCTGAATGATCTTTACGGTCGTATCCAATCCGACATCGGAGGCAATCAAAATATTTTCCAGATCGTCGAGTACTTCTTCGTCCACCTTCGACTTACCGACGATGGCTTTGCTGATCTTTCCAAAAAAATGTGTTTTTGACTTTTCCAGCCCTTTGTCTAGGCTTTCTTTTTTGTCTTTGGAAAATATTTTTTTGAAGAAACTCATACCAGTAGGTTATTTTTTAAAGATACACAAAATCCCGTACCTGTGCGGTACGGGATTCATGGAAAGTGAGCCAGATCTAGCATCGTGATTACTTTTTGTTGAGGTACTCGGAGACTAGATTTTCCGGCATGATCTCTTCACGGAACGAATACGCTCCGGTTTTGGGAGACTTGACGGCTTTAATGACTTTGGCGTACTTAATGCCGCCTTCTTTCTTGAGGGTAGCAACGGTTTTCTTAGCCATGGTTACTTGATTTCTTTATGGACGGTATGTTTTTTCAAGATGGGGTTGTACTTCCGTCGCTCGATGCGATCGGTGGTATTCTTACGATTTTTGGTCGTAATGTAGCGCGAGGTACCGGGCATACCGGAGTTTTTGTGTTCGGTACATTCAAGGATGACCTGAATGCGATTACCTTTTTTCTTAGCCATCGGTAGATGAGAGATTTAGGCGTTGAAAGAAATTTTATCGTTGAGCGTACCGCGCTCTTTGGCTTTTTTCAAGACGGCCGTCAGGCCGTTTTTGTTGATGGTACGCAGGGCCGTCGTGGATACCTTGAGGGTAATCCAGCGGTCTTCTTCGGGGAGGTAGAAGCGTTTCTTGTGTAGGTTGGGATAAAACTTTCGCTTCGTCTTGTTGTTGGCGTGCGAAACCTTATTTCCCACCTGCGGACGCTTTCCGGTGATGTCACAAACGCGAGCCATGGTGCTGTTTCCTGTTTTGGTTCAATAAAAATTTTCGGGAGCGCAAAGGTCTGAAAAAAATTACTGAATCACAAATTTATAGTCATCCATGATGGATTTTTCCTGATAAGTCAGGCGGAAAAAGTAATTTCCTTTTTCGAGCCGGTCATCGAATTGAATCGGGACAAGGACTTGGTTGTTTTTATCGACACGGATGCGCTCGTTGATGATTCGGTAGGGCTGCCCTTCAAAGAACAGGGTCAGGTACACGACGCGGGAGTTTTCGTCGGCGGCATCATCAAAAAGACCTTCTCCGACAGTGAACGTTACTTCGATGTACTTGTCCACCTGTGCGCGGGTGTGCTTACCGCTGGGGTCTAGGGCAACTTTTCGTTTTTTGTACTCGTACTCGGCCGTGAAGTTGTACGCCTTTCGGGTAAGTCCTTTGAGGCGTTCGATTTCTTCGCGCTGCCGCTTGACGAGTTCTTCACTTTTGTTGAGCAGTTCCTGGAGGCGGTCGCGGTCGTTGTTTACGTCGTCGAGGGCAGATCGGGCTTGCTCCTGTTCCACCATCAGGCTATCGAGGCGCATCTTGCTATCCTGGAGATCGGCTAGTTGGGCTTCTGCGCCTTTGAGTTTGCTGGTCAGGATGTTGAGTCGTCGTACAAGGGATGAGTTTTGAGCCAAAATCTGATCGAGTTTGGTTTTGTACATTTCTACCATCTCTTTGAGGCTCGAGATTTCGTTGGCCGTAAAGCCATCTTTGTAGTCGTAGTACTCGTTGATGGATTTTTGGTAGCTTTCTTTGCGCTTATGGAAGTCATCGAGTTTTTCAAGGACGGCTTTCTTTTTTTCTTCGTCGCTAAGGGCTTGCTTATCGCGGCGGATGGTTTTGTATTTATCGTAGAGGGCCGTCCTGACCGAATCTGGGTTGGGAAAAGTAAGGATGCGGTCATCAATTTTTTGGATTTCGTCGTAATAGATACGCTCGAGAGCGGCATAATCGGCGACGAGTTTGTTTAGTGCGGCTTCGTCTTTTTCTTGGAGACGATTAACGGCCCAGATGCCTCCTACAAGTGCTAAGGTGCAAAGGAGGGCAACGACGATGATGAAAATGATGTTTTCTCGTTTCATGTTTGGTCTGTTTTGTAGGATGGTCGCCACAAAAAAACGTAGCTTTGTGTCCAACTATTCCGTAAAAGTATTTGTATTTTACAAAAAAAACAAATTCTTTCCATGAAGGCAAGTCGAATAGGTCTATTTTTTTTTCTGATGGGGTTTAATTTTTATGCCTTAGCACAACTCCCCGTGCGTTCGGAGGCTTTTAGCAAAAATCGTGTACAGCATCAAAACTTTCAGTGGCGATACCTGAGTAGTCCTAATTTTGACGTGCATTTTTACGGCAAAGGCGAGTCCATTGCTCGGCAGAGCCTACGGATTGCCGAAGAGGAATACCGCTACATCACCCGACAAATTGGCTTTTCGCCCTATAACAAAATCAAGATTTTTCTTTACGCCTCTGTCTCTGATTTGCAGCAGAGCAACCTGGGAGAGCGCGATCAAGATTTTTCGTTGGGCGGGCAAACCAACTTCCAAAAATCCGTCATCGAATTGGCTTTTACGGGGGATCGCAATAGCTACCGCCGCGAGCTAATCCGTGAGATCACTGATGCCTTGTTGTTTGATATGATGTACGGCGGTACGCTCAAGGAGACGCTCCAGAGTTCGTACCTGTTGAGTTTGCCGGAGTGGTTCATTTCGGGGGCTTCGGCTTTTGTTACCGAAAACTGGAGCCAGGAGATGGATGATTTTGTCCGAACACATCTCTTTGAGCGGCGGTTTGAGAAACCGGATATTTACACGGGTTACCAGGCTACGCACATCGGACATTCGATCTGGAACTACATCGCCCTCAAGTACGGCAACACCGCCGTCGCTAATATCCTCAACCTGACCCGCATCGTCCGCAACGAACGCACGGCTATCCAGAACTCCCTGGGCATCCCCTACAACACCTTCATTGACCAGTGGCAAGGCTTCTATCGCAGCCAATACAAAGGGCTTTACGAAGAACACCAAAACGCCGCCCCCACACAAAGCCTCCGCAAACTCGCCTCCCGCTACACCTACCACCAGGTACGCCTTAGCCCGGATGCCGCCCAGATCGCCTACTCCGAAAACTACCGAGGCTGGTATCGGGTCTGGATAGAACCCGCCACCCCCGAAGGCAACAAACGCCGGAAAGCCTTCCGAGGAGGGCATTATGTCATCAACCAAAAGATAGACCAACAAATGCCGCTCCTCGACTGGCAAAACAACCAGACCCTGGCCATGATTAGCACCCGCAACGGCAAAACTATCCTTAGCCTACTCGATCTCCAGACCCGCAAAGAAACCCGACAGACCTTTGATTACTTCGATAACATCCAGCACTTTGCCTTTGATCCGACGGGATTCCAGATCGTCCTTAGTGCCGAAAATCAGGGACAAAACGACCTCTATCTCTACCAAATCCGCAGCAAAAACCTCCAACGCCTCACCAACGACACCTTCGATAACCGATCGCCCGTTTTTTGGGACCAAAACCGCATCGTCTTCTCCTCCAATCGCACCCTCGATAGCCTCGGCAACGAAGAACCCTCCGATTTTTTCAATCTCTTTGCCCGCGATGCCGAAGGCAAATACCAGCAACTCACCAATTTTGCTAGCCACGAAAGCCAGCCTTTGGCTGTGGGAGGTGATGAAATCCTTTATTTGAGCGATCAGCGGGGCATACAGCATCTCTTCCGCTACAACGCCGCCGAAAACACCAACCACCAGATCACCCGATTTTCAGCCGACATTCACGCCTACGATTTCCGACAAAAAAAACTAGCCCTCCGCCAACAAACGCCCAAAGGAGACCGCATCTTCATCTACCCTGACTTCGACACGCAAACCAATATCTTCACCAACAAAACCGCGCGACAAAATTTCCAGGATCGGCTCATGCTCGAGCAGCGACGAAAAACCAGCCGCCCCAGCCCCTCCAAAGAGAAAGAACGACCGGCGACTAGACCCAAAGACAGCACGGCCACCGACTCGACGATCAATACCGACGACTACACCTTCGATACCTTCGGAGAGCGCAGTGAGCCACGTCCCAAGCTCCAACAAGCACCTCCACCGCCCAAGGCGGATACCCCCACCAGCAAGCTGCCCACCAGCCCGCCAACCACTACGGGACCGCATACCTACCAAAGCCTGTTCTCCTTTGATCGCTCGCTCATTTCGCCTGCCTTCGATGCCTTCCGCAACCTCGGCTTGCTCCTGGAGGTAGGTATGACCGATGATCTGGAGTCGCATCGCATTGATGCAGGGGTGTTTTTTCAGGGGCTGTTGAGCATCAACAATGGTTATTTGTTTGCCCAATACGAGTACCTCGAAAAACGGCTTGATTATCGCATCCGCTACGACCGCTCGGCCATCTCGCTGCTCGAGCCGGTGTACGTCCAACGCTACACCCTCAACCAACTGACAGCGACGGTCTCTTATCCGATCAATGTGGTGAGCCGCTTGAGCGTCTCGCCTTTTGTGGCCAACACTCGGTTTTTGGCCGCCAGTGAGCTAAGCCCGATTGTACAA
The DNA here is from genome assembly GCA_036822015.1 of Bernardetiaceae bacterium. Lineage (GTDB taxonomy): Bacteria > Bacteroidota > Bacteroidia > Cytophagales > Bernardetiaceae > DAISIL01. The sequence goes on from DAISIL010000005.1 coordinate 8,737, forward strand.
GCCCTCCCCGATCAGACCGTTTTTTATGGCGGTGCATCGGCGGCTTTTATGCTCGATAACACGATCATACGCGGCCCCAACATCCGCAGTGGCTCCCGCCTCAAAGCCGAGATCACGCAGTATTTTGGGGTCAATGAAAGCCAGCGCGGCTTCGGCAACCTAAGCGTAGATGCCCGCCATTATCGTCCCCTCATTCGGGGGGTCAATCTGGCCGTGCGTTTGGCTTATGGGCAGTTTTATGGACAAAACAGCCAACACAAACAATACCGCCTCGGCGGTGTCGATAACTGGGTGTTTCAGCGCGAGGAGAACCGCCGCTCCGATGAGCCTTTCTTCCTTTCCCCCAACGACCCGGAAGCCTTCCGCCGCGATTTGAGCGATGTGTTGTTCTTGCAATACGCAACTCCCATGCGCGGCTTTGATTACAACAAGCTGGCCGGCAACAACTTCCTGCTCTTCAATGCCGAAATACGCCTGCCGCTCATCGACTACTTCAACCGCCGATCCATTCGCTCTAAGTTCTTTCAAAACTTTCAGGCGGTTGCCTTCACCGACATTGGCTCGGCCTGGACGGGTATCAGTCCCTTCAATCGGGAGAACGCCCTCAACACTGTTTTGATCCAAAATGGACCTTTTGACATCAAAGTATCCAACTTTACCGATCCTTTCTTGGTTGGATATGGGTTCGGATTGCGCAGCAAAATCCTCAACTACTTCACCCGCTTTGATGTCGCCTGGGGGCTAGAAAACGACGTTGTCCGATCTCCCAAATTTTATTTGAGCTTAGGTTATGACTTCTAACGAACAGCAACAACGAAAAGCCTACCAACGCAAAAACCTCATCTACGGCTTTGGTCTCCTGACTTTGATGGGCATCGTCTATCTCTACCGAAACGCCCAAGCACCACCGCCGCCCCAGCCAGCTACGAAAAACCTGATCTACTTTTCGGGCCAGACCATGGGACGGATCACCTACAACGTCAAGTACATCGACCCCACCCAAACCAACTATCAGGGGCAGGTAGATGAGCTGCTCCGGGCTTTCAATCAAAGCCTTTCGACTTACATCCCCGATTCGGAGATTAGCCGCTTCAATGCCCCTGATAGCGATACCCTGACCTTTGAAAGTCCGTACTTTCCTGTCGTCCTGGTTTCGGCGCGGCGTGTCTGGGAGATTACCGAAGGTGCCTTTGATCCGACGGTTTTCCCGCTCGTAAGTGCCTGGGGTTTTGGCCCCAACAAAAAAGACACTCTCCCCGAGACGGCCGTCGATTCGCTCCTGGGGCTAGTCAATTTCCCCGCCCTGGGCTTTGATGCGGAAAAGGTCTGGAAGAGCGATACCCGCATCCAACTCGATTTTAGTGCCATCGCGAAGGGGCAGGCCGTTGATGTAGTGGCTGACTTTTTGGCGCAACAGGGCATCCAAAATTATCTCGTCGAGATCGGTGGAGAGCTACGCGCCGCCGGCAAAAACGACAAAGGAGAAGCCTGGACGGTGGGCATCGAAGACCCCATCAAGGCCGGTGCTGGGGAGCGTGCGCTCCTGGCGCGGCTCTCTTTGGATGGCAAAGGCATGGCGACTTCGGGCAACTACCGCAATTTTTACTACAAAAATGGACGACGGTATGTCCATACGATTGATCCCAAAACGGGCTTTCCCATCGAGCATCAACTGCTAAGCGTATCCGTCATCGCGCCTACGTGCATGGAAGCCGATGCCTTCGCGACGGCTTTTATGGTCATGGGCCTCGAAAAAGCCCAACAAATCATCGCCAACCAGCCCCAACTCCAAGCCTTTTTTATCTACGAAACGGAATCCGGCATCCAAACAGCCGTTACGCCGGGGCTATCGGTAGAGCGGCTGGATGCCCCCAAACCTTAGTACTCATGCCTGATCTACTCAAAATCTGTGGGCTTCGGGATAACTTCGCGGAGGTCGTTGCGGCGACGAAGCCGGACCTTGCCGGGCTGATTTTTTATCCACCTTCGCCGCGCCATGTCCATACGCCGCCGCCTTATCCTGTCTCCGATACGCGGCGTGTGGGGGTGTTTGTCAGCCATCGCTTACCCGAAATGCGTACCATCGCTAAGGATTTTGACTTGCATGGCATTCAGCTACACGGCGATCAGGATACGGATACGGCGGATGCCCTTCGGGCGGATGGATTGCTGGTTATCAAGGCCATTCGGGTACAAGCTGCCTCCGATATAGCCCAAGCCCAGGCCTGGCAAGGGCATTGCGATTACTTGCTCTTCGATGCCCACGGCAAGCGATATGGCGGCAATGGCATCCGCTTCGATTGGGACTTGTTGCGCCACTACACCGGAGAAACGCCGTTTTTTTTGAGTGGTGGCATCGGGCCCGACGATGCCCCAGCCCTGCGTGCCTTTGTGCATCCGGCTTATGTTGGCATCGACATCAACAGTGGCTTTGAGGAAGCTCCCGCCAAAAAATCCGTATCTTCGATTCAATATTTTCTTCAACAACTTAAAGCAAACGCACGATGAAACGACTGACCTTTTATTTGCTGCTGAGCCTTCTTTTGCCTTTGGGGGTGGTGGCCCAGGACGACGAAAAACCAGAGGCAGCGCAGGAGCGCGATGCACCCCTCCTCAATCGGGTATTTTTTGGAGGTAACTTTTCAGCCAACATCGGCAACTTCAACACCTTCATCAATGTCTCTCCACGGGTAGGCTACCGGATCACGGATCAGCTATCGGCGGGTGTGGGCCTGACGTACATGTACTGGCGTACACAAAACGTATTTTTTGGGCAGCCCTTCAATACCTCCATCTATGGTGGCAATTTGTTTTCGACGTTTTTTATCACGGATCGGATATTTTCACACGCCGAGTTTGAGGTCTTGTCCGTAGAAAACTTTGATCCCAACCTGGAGGAGCGACGCACAACGGTTCCGGGCTTGTTTTTGGGGGGCGGCTATGCTGTGCCTTTGGGGCGGCGTTCTTCGCTGAACTTGATGGTGTTGTATAACGTCTTGTACCGTGATCGGGTCGCCTCGCCCTACACCAGCCCGATTGATGTGCGGGTAGGCTTTCAACTTTAAAAAGTTACATCTTTTCTTGCTGTATTGCGTATAAAACGTATCATTCACTAAACGATCAGTTACTGCTATGGTATTTTTTCGGCATTTTTTATTGGCGATAAGCCTTTTGTTTTTTTCACAACTGGCTGTTGCACAGGATTTTCACTTCGGAACTAAGTTAGGACTAAACTTAGCCAGTTTTTCTACCGATCTTAGTGCGCAGTCGGCGGTAGGTTTTCATGTGGGTACGTTTGCTTCTGTGGAGCTGGGCAAGTTTGGGGTTCGTCCCGAGCTGATGGTCTCGACCAAAGGCGGCGAAACAACACTGAACTTTAAGCGTCCTCTGGATAACGCAGACGCGATCCTGAAAAGCGAAATCAACCTATGGTATCTGGATTTTCCGGTACTGCTAGAATACAAAGTACTGCCTTTCATGCGTTTGCAGGCGGGGCCGCAACTGTCGCTGCTCATCACGGATGAAGTTACGAACAGTGTTGTCGTGGCCGGACAGAGGCAAAGCGTAGCGGGTTCTCTCTTCGATTTTGAGTCCTTGGATGTGGGGCTTGCCGTAGGCGTGGGTTTTAACTTTTTGATGTTTGATATGGGCTTGCGCTATAATGTCGGTCTGGCTACGGTCTCGGAACTCTCTAATCCTGAGTTTTTGGGGAACCGTGAAAACTACGACCTCCGCAACGGGGTGTTTCAGGTATCGTTGGGGTATCGCTTCAAATAGACATCCAACAAAAAAAGCCCGATACTTGCTGTGAAGTGTCGGGCTTTTTGTTCATTTATTGGCAATAGTTAGCAAAAACTTCTACCAGATGGTCAGCGATCATCTCGGCTGATCGTCCTTCGATGTGGTGGCGTTCGATCAGGTGTACCAGTTCGCCGTCCTTAAAGAGTGCCATCGAAGGCGAGGAGGGCGGATAGGGGAGCATGTACTCTCGGGCCTTGTTGGTGGCGGCTTTATCCACGCCCGCAAAAACTGTGGCTACACGTTCGGGTTTGATGGCGGCTTTTTCTAGGGCGAGTTTTGCCCCTGGACGCGCGGCTCCGGCGGCACAGCCACAAACTGAATTGACGACCAGGAGTGTTGTGCCAGTGGGCTGCTCGAGGAGTTCGGTTACGGCATCGGGCGTGTCCAGATCAAGGAAGCCGGCATCGGTTAAGTCGCGCTTCATGGGCGCAGTGAGGTGTTCGGGATACATCTATACACGTTGTTTTTTGTGAAAAAAAGTCAATCAATCAAAGAAAACCGAGTTCAAGTTTGGCTGCCTCCGACATCATCTCGGGCGAATAGGGCGGATCAAAGGTGAGTTCGACATGAACGTCTTGTATATCGGGCAAGGACTTGACCTTTTGGTGTACCTCACTCGGAATCTCCTCTGCCGAAGGGCAGTTGGGTGAGGTGAGGGTCATCAGGATATGCACGTTTTTTTCGGCGGCATCCGGCTTGACCTCAAAAACATTAACCTCATAAATCAGCCCCAACTCGTAGATATTAACGGGTATTTCAGGATCATAGATTTCCCTTAGGGCATCTATCACTTGATCGCGTACATGAACAGCCATACAAAGAACAGTTTAGAAACATTTTACATAAAACGATTTTCGCCGATAGATGTTTGTCTGTTTTTTTCGTTATCTTGTCGAAAAGAAGAGAAGTGATGCGACAGCTAATTTTTTGTTGGATACTCCTATGGGCCGCCGCCACGGTGATGCCTTCGGAGGTGGCCGCCCAACAGCGCATGGAAAAGCGAAAGTTCTTTTGGCACAAAAAACGCAGTAGCCTTTTTTCTCGTAAGACCCGATGCCCACGACTAGACGTAAGCAAATCGGGGCAGCCCAAACTCTCTAAGCGCGAACGCCGCAAACTCGAAGCCCGCAACAGCCAGATCACCCAAAGTGTCAATCAGAAAATATGGGCCGAAGAGCTACAAAAACTAGCCGAAGAAAAGCGAGACCAAAGCCCGCCTGCCTCCATGACGGGTAGCGAGACAACGGTAATGGAGGTCTTTAGCCTCGAACGCGCCAGCGTAAGCCCACCTCCCATCACAAAAACCGAAACCCCGGTAAAAAAAACACCGCCTCCCGAGTCGTCCACGGTAAGCACGCCCACACCCCTACCAGCAGCAGCCCCTACCACGGAAAAGAAAAAAACGCCAGAAAAGCGTAAAGGTGCCGCCTGGTTTGTCTCCGATACGCCCATCACTGAAGCCATGGAGACCTTTACTTTTGGCAGCGACGAAGAGGAGTTTGGGGAACCGGACAAGAAACTCATGGAAAAATTAGCCCGCCAATATCGCTACGGCTTCTTGATCTATCTGGTCGAACAACTCAACAAAGCCGATATGGACAGCGGACGTGTGATGACTTATCGCCGCATGAACCGTATCAAAACACTCCTTGTGGCTAACTATGGCGTGGATTCGGATGCCATCTTCTTGACGCAGGCTTCACCAACAAACGCACCTTCCTCGATCAGTATCGAACTCAAATAAAAAATCCTTCTTTTCCCGAAATGGAAAAGAAGGATTCTTATCAAAGGGAATGATAGAAAAAGTTTATCGAACGTGTTTCTTGCGAATGGCAGCTACCAGGCTGGTGATGGAAAGTACATCGTCGTTGCTGATGTTGACAACGTTTTTGCCGCCACCCGTGATAACAGCTTCACCATCAACGATTTTGGTTTCTGACTTACCTCCCGTAGAAACGATACTTACGTTCTTGTATGCCTGCTCGAGTTGCCCGAAGTCGCGGAGCAAACCAGCATAGCCAGGCTTATCTTTGTACATATTCATCACTTTCATCAGTTGCTCGAGGGCGATTTTTTGTTCACCGATGCGCTCTTTGAGTTTATCGTTGCCCGCTTCTGCGTAAGTTGCCGTTGCCAAATGCAGGCCTTCGAGCCAGCTACCGGCCACAAAAAGCAAGCTTAGATGCTCTCGTCCATCGCGTTGAAGTTGTTTGTTTACTTTTTCGAGGCTTTGGGTAGAGGAAAGCAAAAGCTGATCGACGTTGCTGGCGTTGGCGGCTTCACGGATCGTTTCTTCATCCAGAAACTGCCCGATGGAAAGGGCGTTAGCCAGTTCCTTGATGGCTCCGAGGTAATCCAGGGCATCGACGTTGCGGCCATACAAAGACGCAAAACCGAGATCGGCAGCATAGATACCCAGGTTCAGCGCACGGTCATAGGACGTGGTGTAGTTGGATACTTTCTTGCTATCGTTGAGCAGGCTGCGTTTGTAGGACGCATTTTGGCTTTTGATGAGCGAAGACAACTCAACGGGCGAAGGAATGGAGTTGATTAAGTCCACGATGTCGTCCTTTTGGGCCCGAGCAAAGGGCTGAATCAGTAAGAGGGCTAGGCTCAAGGAGAAGGCATTCAAAAATAGTTTTTTCATGATGATTTGAATTATGTTTGCAAGGTCAAAAATGGCACACCTGTACACGGGCCTCAAGAAAACCGTTTATCAAGCGATGTTCAACCTTCATTTAGCAAATTCTTGACCAAAATAAACGATCATGTACCAAAAAGGCTTGGTTTGTTTCTACTTTCTTAGCTTGTTAAGCTATTTTAGTGCTTTGGGTCAGCTTCCCAATTTGCCCTTTCGGGATACTTTGTCTGTGGGTCAGATGCCGATCAAGGGATTACATTTGCGATGGGATTATTTGGGCTACCAAAAAAACAATGAATATTTTAATACCATCGCAGATGGTTACACCATTTTTGGGCAGCAGTTGATCGTTAGTGTCGCGTATCGCCCGGCGGCATATTTTACCATCGAAGGTGGTGCTTCGTTTCGGCGCGACTTTGGGGTCAATGCCCGTAGTGAGTGGCTTCCCGTTCTGCGGCTCAAGTACGAACGGACGCGCTGGGCTTTTTTGTTTGGTACTTTGGAGGGGCATCTCAATCATGGGCTTATCGAACCCCTCTTTGATTTTGAACGCCTCCTGACGCGCCGCCTCGAAAATGGCTTTCAGTTTTGGTACAAGGGAAACCGCCTACGCGCCGAGGCCTGGATCGACTGGCAGCGGGTCATTTATGCCGGATCACCATTTCAAGAAGAAATCGTGGGAGGGGCGCATATCCAGGGACAAATCAGCCCCGAACTCGCTGTACCTTTGCAGATAACGGCTTTTCATGCCGGCGGACAGATCGACACCTCGTCCGAGCCGCTGGTTACGCAACTCAATCTGGCTTTGGGGCTGGTTTGGTGCAAAGACTTTGCCGAGGGCAGTTTCCTCGAACAACTCGAATGGCACCACTACGGGCTAGCCTACGGAGACGCTTCGTTTCGTCCACGCCAGCCCGACTACACCTCTGGTTGGGGATACTATACCCACTTCAACGCCCGTTTGCGTCGCCTGGGCAACATCGCGTTGAGCTATTGGAGCGGGCAGCGGTTTGTTGCGCCCCTGGGTGGGGATTTGTATGGCTCGTTAAGCCGCCGCTTTGATCCGCCTCTTGTGGGAGAATCGCGCCGGGAACTGCTGTTCTTGCGTTTGATACAAAACCTTCGGTTGCATCCCTCCCTTTGGCTGTCGCTAAGGGCAGAGCCATTCTGGGATTTTGGTAGCCAAAAGCTAGAATTTAGTACGGGCTTATACCTCGTTTATCGGGATGCTTTTGCGATCAAAAAATAAAAATACCGCTACTCTAACCAACCCGCATACGCTGCCACGACATACAGCACATACAACGCGATGAGGAGCCAGCCGAAGTAACGATTGGCTCGAAAGCGAAGGATCGCTAACAACCCCACCACCAACACCACTGTTCCGAAAAGCAAGACCACCGAATAGGTGATGTTGTTGATGGTCTGACCCTGGGCAGCGAGTTGGGCGGCCAGGTCGATCTCCCCGTGGATGATCGTGTAAATGAGTAGGGGCAAGCCAAGGCTCATCAAAATATCGAAAATATTGCTTCCTACGGCATTAGAGATCGCCATATCGCCCTTGCCTTGCTTCGAGACGACGGCAGAAGAAATCATTTCAGGAACCGAACTACCACCGGCCAAAATCGTTAGGGCAATGATAGCCGTCGGGATACCAATACCCTGGGCAAAGATCTCCGCAGCCAGCACCATCCAATAACAAGCATAGGCGATGATGGCCAGGGAGATAAAAAACACCGGAACCGTCCAGCGAGGGTTGCGCTTGGTGTCCGGGATGATGCTGAAAATTGTCTTGATGGGCCAGGTAAAGTAGTAGGTTGCCTGTTCGAGGGGTGTGCGTGGGGCAGTTGATGGGTTGGTTTCTTCTTTGGAGGCTTCTGCTAGTTCGTCTGGTGTGGCATACACTTGTACCTGGTTCTTCTGGGCGACACGCATGGCAGCATTGGCTCGTCTTGTCCAGAAAAATAACATGAACAGATACAGCCCATAAGCAACAACAAAACCGATGGACTCCAAAAGCGTAAACTTTCCATCGTACATGAACCACAACAACAACCCTATCGAAATCGTATAAGCAATGCTATCGCGGAGCAGCGGCCGCCAGTCCAGGACACACGTCCTTACCACCGCCGCAAAACCAATCACGACAAGCATCTGAAAAACTGCCGATCCTACAATCGTACCTACGCCCATGGCAGGATTAGCATTTTCTCCCAAAAACAAAGCCAGGAGAGAGGTGGAAATTTCTGGCGCACTCGTCCCCAGGGCCAGCAAGGTTGCTCCGGCGACATCAGGGGGTAGCTTGAGCCAGTTGGAGATGTTGTCGAGACTATCTAAAAAGTGGCTTTCGACGACCTCTGACATCACGTAAAACGTCACCAAAATAATTAGTAGAGATTCTAGCCACTCAGGCATAAGCGACGCATGTTTATTGTTAAGAACAAACCTACAAAATTAAATGGAAATTTTACAAATCGCTTTGCAAATAGCGTACCTAAAACGTATCCAGCAGTTGATGGCTTAGGTTGGCGATCATATCACGGGTGAGCCAACGAAGATTATAGGTGGGCTGCCATTTCCAATCCTGTCGGGCCAGGCTGTCGTCAAAGCTATCAGGCCAGGATTCGGCGATTTTTTGCCGAAAATCAGGGGCATAACGAATCGAAAAATCAGGAAAATGCCTTTGAATCTCCTCAAAAAGCTCCTGGGGTGAAAAGCTCATCGCCGATACGTTGTAGCCCGTATGCGTCGAAAGCGAATCGGCAGGGGCCTCCATCAGTTCCACCGTCGCCCGAACGGCATCGGGCATGTACATCATGGGTAGGTAGGTATGGGCATCCAGGAAGCACGTGTAGGGCTGTCCCTGGATGGCTGCATGAAAAATCTCTACGGCATAATCCGTTGTCCCGCCGCCGGGAGGGTTTTTGTAGCTAATTAAGCCCGGGTATCGGATACTGCGCACATCCAGCCCATATCGGTTGAAGTAATATTGTCCCCAGAGTTCGCCGGCTTGCTTGCTCATCCCATAGACCGTTTCGGGGGCTAGGTACGTAAACTGCGGTGTGTTTTGTCCAGGCGTTTGGCTACCAAAAACGGCAATCGAACTCGGAAAATAAACCTTACCGATGCCTGCACTGCGGGATACCTCCAGCACCTTGAGCCAACTCCCCATGTTGATCTCCCAGGTTTGGAGGGGTTGCTGCTCGCCTTTGGCGGATAAAATGGCTGCCAGGTGATAAATCTGCGTAACGCCGTACTGCTTGACCAGCGCGTGGAGACGATTCCCATCACTGACATCCAGCAGCTCAAAGGGGCCATCCGTGGGCAGATGAGGCGAGCGTATGTCGGTGGCCAGGACTTGCTCCGGCGACAGCTGCGCCCGCAAATAGTCGGTGAGTTCTGTGCCTAGTTGTCCCAAAGCACCCGTAATCAAGATCATCATGCGGTGTTGTGTGTGTATGTATGTGGTGTAGCTGACAAAGATACGATCAAATTCAGAAAAAATAATACGCTCCTTGCCAGCGAACCCCCTTCTTGGGCAGACGTTGCCCAAAGGTGATTTTTAGGATGGGGTAGCTGGGTAGCTGCACCCCTTTTTTGAGGCTGCCATCTTCGGCGATGGCTTCGGTAGTAAGATTAAACTCTAGGCGTTCTAAGCCGTCGGCTTGTAGCTCGAGGGGCAGGCTCATGGCCGTAACGGGCGTTACGTACACAAAAAACACCCCTTCTAGGTCGTCTGTTGTTGGGGCTTCGGCATAGAAGTACAAGGTGCGTCGGTTTTGTAGGCGCATCTCAAAGGTCTCGGAGTTTTCGGAAAGCACCTCGCCACTTGGGCGGTTTTGTCCCTTCACGGCTACGTTGACTTCGGTGTGCGTCCCCAGGACGATCTCCCGCGTGGGTCGTTCCGGGGCCCGCCAATGGAAGTTATCGAGGCGTTTGTTGCTCGCCGTGATCTTGTGCGGGGGATAGACCTTTCCGACGGGGTTTTGGAGGAAAAGGATGTTATCCAGACGGCTTGAGTCGGCGAAGTTCAGGATCATGTTGCTGCACTGAATAAAGTTCATGCCCTGCAAAGCCCCTTTTTGCTCATCCACCAAAAAATACACCGATTCGCCGTTGCCCTCCACATATACGCTGTCGATTTGCCCAGCGTCAAAGAAAATACGCATATCCCGTCCCTTGATCTGATCGAACTCTTTGAAGTAGTTTTGGGAAACCACAAAGGCTCGGGCCTCCATGTCCAGGCGTTCAATCTGTCGGTCGCGCATCGTAGCCTTGATGAACTGTGCCGTCATTTGGTTGTCCCCTGACCACAAGACGGGATCACCGATAAAATGAATCGTCGAGTCGTTCATATCATAAAATAACGAATCGCAACGCCCTTGCATATCCGACTTAAAAATCTTGACGTTGTGATAGGCTTTCACAAATCGCTCATTTTTGGTGGTGTCGTCGCGGGCCAGTAGCGTATCAGCTGACAAAAACAAGGTATCCGTCTGCATGGGACGAATCAAGAGCGCGTTCCCGAACACATCCGCGTTTTGGGTCAAGCCATCGTAGTAGCCTTTGTCGCCATAGACAAACATATTTTCGGCTTTACTGTACAGGCGGACGTTGCCCTGGGCTTCGCCCTTTTCGGTCAGGTTGTCATAGTCCAAAAAATCGGCACTGATGATATACGCTTGGTTTTCCACTTGTAAGGGCTGTCCTTCTTTGCCTTTGATTTTGGATGTCCCCAGGAGGGTGTTGATTTGGCTGCCCTGCTCGGCAACGATCTCTCCATCACGGGTTTTGATGAAGGATTGAGACTCAAAGACGGCGATTTTGGTTTGTGTATCGTAGGTGAGCGTATCCGACTGGATGTCCATGCCTTGCCGATCCTGGATACGTACATTACCCTTGAAAGCGGATTGCTTCGTGAGGGTGTTGTAGTAGGCGCGATCGCTGATGAGGCGGGTGCTGTCATCGTAAACTGTGCCGCCGTCGAAGTAGTAAGCAACTTTGGTGGTCAGGTTGTAGTCCAGGTGCTGGGTACGGACGATCATCCGGCCGTCGTTCATCTGTACCTGCCCACGTAGGCGGGCAATGCGGGTGTTGCCGTCGTAGTAGAGCGTATCGCCGGTGAGGGTGATGCTATCGTTTTCGATAAATCGGATGTTGCCTTTGGCTACAATTTGGTTTTGTCCCAAATACTGAAAAGCTGTATCACAGTACATGATCGTTAGGCGGTGCTTAAACTTAGCCTGGCGTAGGCTATCGCGCATGACAAGGCGTATTTTTTGATCGCCCAACACGTTGCCCTCCAGCGTTCCGGCATAGAGCAACTCAATCAAGCGGGGAGGCTCAAGGGAGGGGGTATCCAGCGCAAGGGGCGAGGGCAGCACTTGCCCCAGGACAAAGTAACTCTGACACAAGCCCAACAAAAGACAGCAAAAACGACGCATACAACTTAGGCACAAAAGAGAAAATGCCCCACACCGAAGAAACGACGGGGGCATAAAAAAAGTGAGGTGATTTATTTCTTTACGATCAGGCGTTCTCCTTCAAAGACATCGTCGGTGTTTTCTTTTTTGTTCCAGGCCCGAATCTGGCTCAAGGTGATGCCATACCGCTGCGAAATCGAGAAGAGGGTTTCGCCTTTGGTGGCCGTGTGGTAGGTCAGCGTCCCGACACGATCTACGATCACGGGGGCGGGTGCCAGGCTTAGGAAAGCCGTTTCATTTACAACAAGGGTATCGCCTGCCTTCACTTGTTTGAGTTTTTCGTTGGTCAGGTGGTTCCAGGCTTGCAACTGAGAGTGCCGGATGTCATAGACCGCCGCGATGTAGTAGGTTGTTTCGTTGGGTTGGACAACATGCTTGCCCACCCCTGCGGCCGAAGAGGGTGGCACCAATCCCTGGGCTTGTAAGTTGGGGTTGGTTTGGGGGGTGGCATCCAGGGCAGGGTCGGTTGTCTGGATGGCTTTGCTTTGTCCGGTATCCTTGATGGTTGCTGGATCGACGACGTAGAGCAACTGCCCAGCGTAGAGTTCTTCGATCTTGTTCCAGGTTTTGAGTTGCTGGGCCGTTACGCCGAGTTCGGATTCGAGTTTCCAGAAAGTATCCCCTGATTTGACCCGATACGTACCGGGTTGCATTTGGTCAGGGGTTTGGCTACCTGCCGTCGCGTCTGTACGGGTGGCTGCTGCGGGTGGGGTGATCTTCAAGACTTGCCCTGCCTGGACTTGTCCCGAGGACATCTCGTTCCAGGCCTTGATCTCTTCTTCTTTTACGCCATAGCTACGGGCGATGCCCCAGAGCGTTTCGCCGGACTGCACGGTGTGTGTCAGGCTGTTATTTTCGCCGAAGGCAGGGGTTGTACTGCCACCCGAAGGCGGCGTAAAGAAAGGGTTATCTCCAAAGGGAGCCGCATCCGTACTTGCGGGTGGCTCCGTGGAGCTTAGGTTGGCAAAGGGATCGTCAGCGGACGCTGTGGTGGCATCACCTACCCCCTCACCAACGATCAGGCGTGTACCTTCGGTTACGTTCATGCCCGAGATGTTGTTCCAGGCTTGAATCTGCTCGGGTGTTGTGCCATACATACGCGAGATGGCGTACAGCGATTCGGCCGGCTTCACGGTATGGTAGGTGTAGCCAGTGGCCTGCGTAGTGGGGGTATCGCTGTTTTGTTCCCCAAACGGGGAGGTATCATCCCCTATTCTTTCAGTGCCTTTCTTCTTGATCCCGACGATGATCCTGGAGCCTTCCTGGGGCTCGCCTTTGAGGTTGTTCCAGCCATGAATTTGCTCGGGCGTAACGCCGTACATGCGGGAGATCATATAGAGCGACTCGGCGGCTTGCACGTCGTGATAGACGTACTCGTCAGCGGATGCTGTCGATTTGGAGGGCGTGGTGGTTTCTGCAAAGGGGTCTATATCGGGGACACCTCCGATGCCTGCTAGTCCGTCATCCATTCCCCCGCCCGGGCGGTTGGTTTTTCCGGTCATGTCGGCTTCGAGGGTTACGCTAGGATCGGAAAGATCAGGGCTTAGGTCGTCGCGTTTGGGTAGGAGTGCCTGGATGGTGGAGTCGGCCCAGGCTTCGGTGAGTTCGGCTTCAAAGGCTTCTTTGGGGGTCATGGGTGGTTTTTGTCCCCAGAGGAGTTGCTTTTCGGGGGCTTCCTTGTACTCGGGAGCGATTTTGTTGGATCGCTTGCTTTGCAGAAAAAGGACAAGCCCTGGTCTGACGGTCTCGTCTTTTTTGAGGCGGTTGTACTTATAGATGAACTTTTTTTGGATGCCGTACTTTTGGGAGACCTCCCAGATGGACTGATCCAGGGCCAGGACGTGAGAGGGGACGCTTCCCTTTTTTTCTTTGGGTTCAAAGTAATAGACCTGTCCGGCTTGTAGGCGGTCGGCGGCAGCCAAATCGTTGTATTTGGCAAAATCATCGTAAGAGATATTTCCGGCACTGGCCAGCTCGGAGAGCAGTAGCTCGGCCGTCCCGATGATTCCTTTTTTGCCGTTGATGATCGCAAAGACAAAATTGCGTCCATTGATTTCTTTTTCTTCAATGTTTTGGATACGGGGAAACTGCTCCACCGTCGAGGGCTGTTGAGCCAGGAGCGTGGGTATCCAGAGGAGGGCGAGCAAAAAGCAGAAGGATGTTTTCATACAATGAATTTTTATGAAATGTTATTTTTTCTGAATAATCAGTAAGCCGTCCCGTATAGGCAACAAGACGTGAAAGCCCTTTTGGGTATCTTGATGAACCAGTTGGTTGAACGCCGCGATGGCCTGTGTCTTTTTGTCTGTATGGGCGGCAGCCTGCACGACCTTACCACTCCAAAGGACGTTATCAGCTACGAGCCATCCCCCCGGGCGAATGCGCGGCATGAGTTGGCGGTAGTAGTCCGGGTAAGCTGTCTTGTCAGCATCCAAAAAAACCAGATCAAAGGTCGTAGGCAAATCGGCAATGAGCGTCTGCGCCATCCCCCAGTGGGTAAATATACGATCCGCGTGCGGACTTTGCCCGATATGTTTTTGTACGCGCTTGCGGAGTTCTTCGTTGCGTTCGATGGTGTGCAGTTGTGCCTGGGCAGGCATGGCTTCGGCCAGGGCCAGGGTGGTATAACCCGTGAATGTACCGACTTCCAGGATCAGTCTCGGCTGTAACATCCGGACGATCATCTGCAAAAGATTGGTTTGTAAGACACCCGATAGCATCCGAGGCTTACAGACTTCAAGGTGGGTCTGGCGGCGCACGCGGGCCCGAAGTGGGCTTTCAGGATGCGAGTGGGCATCAGCGTAGGCATAAACGGACTTCCAATCCATAGGGCAACAACAAAAAAACAAAAAGTAAATGAGAATCAAACAAGATAGGCATTTTATTTTTTTAATCCAAAAATAAAGCCTGATACGAAATCAATCCTACCGAAACTATTGCCAATACGATGCCTAACCAGTTGCGGGGTGAAAGTGCTTCGTTAAATAAAAACAAAGAGACCAGGGCCGAAACCCCAATCACGGCTACATTAAAGCTCGGAAATACCACCGCCCCATCCCCACCAAAAGCACGCAAAGTAACGAGCATCAAATAAATCGAAAAGTAGTTGGGTAAGCCCAAAGCCACCCCACCCGCTACACTCGACCACCGCAGACGTATCCCGCGCAAATGGCGTAGGAGCAACAAAACCACCCCCACACCAAAAGCCGTCCCGAAAAGCAACACCGAAAAAACACCCTCAAAAGCCGCCGGCAGGTGGTACAAAGAGACGTAGTTGAGCATCGTATCAATGGCGCCACTAATCAAAAAAACCAGCAGCGGCAACCGCCAACTCCCTACCTTCATGCCCGGACGATAGGCAGCCAGCACGACGGCTACCATTGCCAGTAAAATCCCCGAGTAGTTGATCGCATCCCAGGGGCGTGCGCTGCGCTCAAAGAGCCAAAGATTCGCCAAAGCCGGAATAAAAAAAGACACCCGCCCAGCCAAAGTCGTAATGACAACACCTGCCACCTGCGTTGAGCGTCCGAGAACATAAAAGGTCGCAATAAAAAAGCCGCCGATCAGAAAAGCCAGCCATACCCAGGTCGGCAGAGGATCAGGGATCGTTGCCCATACCGAGGCATCAAGGAGAGAGGCGCCCGTTAAGGCACATACCAGATAGTTGATAACGATTGCCTCAAAAGTAGAGACCCCGTAGCGATCAAAGAGCCGAAACACCACAAAGACACTCACCAGGGCCAGTACCCAGCACACAAAAGGAATCATCCGAACGGCTTATTTGGTTTGGGTATCACCGAGCAGGCGGCGCAGGTCGTCGATCAAATTTGACCAGAGTGCGTCTAGCTCTTCTACGTCGGTCATCTCGGAGTAGTCCGTGATGGTCAGGAAGGTCGATTCGGTGAACTCGTTGTAAGACAAGCGAAACTCGAGATAAGAGGGGTCTTCTTCTTTGTCCTTGCCAAACTGATACCGAATCAGATGATTGACCCGATGGGCCACAACCCGCGCATACGTGGGCGCATCACCCCAATAGATGACAAGGTTTTTTTTGTCCGTGGCTTCTACCCGATCCGCAAACCACTGCCCCAGCCCGATGGGCGTAGCAAGGTAGGGATACAACTGGCGAAGGTCTGTATTTAACTCGCGTTCGGTAACGTATTTGAATTTCTCCATGACAACGGTCGGGGGGAGGTGATTGGGTAGCAAATTAACTGCCTTTCGATCAGCTAACAAAATTTGAGATACCGATTGAGGTTTTTTATCGCATCCGATTACTTTCCGCGCTCGATCGTATAGCGGAGCATCTCGATTAGTGCCGTTTTGTAGGTAGAGGCAGGTAGTCCATCGAGTTGGGTGATGGCCGCCTGATAGTACCGCTGCATCGTCGCTTCGGTGTAGGCGATACCGCCCGATTGCCGTACAAAAGCGATGACTTCCTGAACTTTATCTTTCTTGTGGCTTTGGGTTTTGATGAGCCTGATGATGTGCTTGCGTTCGGACTTGGTAGCCTGATTGAGGGCGTAGATCAAGGGTAGGGTCATCTTTTTTTCTTTGATGTCGATACCAAGGGGCTTACCGATCTCTGCCGTCCCGTAGTCAAACAGATCGTCTTTGATCTGAAAGGCGATGCCAATGGTTTGCCCCAGGTGGATGCTTTGTGTTACCTCCTCGGGGGAGCAACCGGCCGAAGCCGCCCCTACGCCGCAACAAGCCGCGATGAGTGTCGCTGTCTTTTGGCGGATGATCTCAAAATAGACCTCCTCCGTGATGTCGAGGGTACGGGATTTTTCCATCTGGAGCAGTTCGCCTTCGCTCATCTCCCGAACTGCCTGCGAAACGATGCGCAACAACTGAAAATCGCCATGGTCGATCGAGAGCAACAGCCCCCGCGAGAGCAAGTAGTCGCCCACCAAAACGGCAATTTTGTTTTTCCAGAGTGCGTTGATCGAAAAAAAGCCACGGCGGTAGTTGGAGTCGTCCACTACGTCATCGTGTACCAGGGTGGCCGTATGCAGCAACTCGACCAGCGATGCCCCCCTGTAGGTAGCCTCCGTGATGCCGCCCATCGCCCCGGCAGTCAGGAAGACAAACATGGGACGCATCTGTTTGCCTTTGCGCTGGACGATGTAGTTGGTGATCTTGTCGAGCAAAAAAACATCCGAGCGCATCACGTCCCGAAACTTTTTCTCAAAAAGCCTCATCTCCTCTGCAATCGGGGACTGAATATGTTGGAGTGCTGTCGGCATCGGTTATGCAATATTAAGACAGATTTGGCGATTTTGCTAATTATCCGATCTAGCTTTGCTTTTTTTGTACCTTCATCACCAAAGAGAAATCCTTATGGACAAAACCCCCTATCTCCAGCAAGCCATGCCCGGAGAACATGTTTGTTTTGGCTGTGGCACAGATAACCCTAATGGCTTACAGATTGAAAGCCGATGGGAAGGCGACGAGTGCATCTGCCATTGGGAATCTGCACCGCAGTACAACGGCTGGCCCGGATTGATGAACGGCGGCATCCTGGCCACGATCATCGACTGCCACTGCATGTCCACGGCCATGGGTGCGGCTTACCGCGACGAAGGCCGCGAAGTTGGCACCGAACCCCGCTACGGCTATGCTACCGGAACGCTCACCGTCCGCTACCTCAAGCCCACCCCCAACGACCAGCGCATCACCTTGCGGGCCCAGGTCAAGGAAATCAAGGGGCGCAAAACGACAATGACCTGCCAGGTATGGGCAGGCGGTATCCAGACCGCCGAAGCCGAAGTGATCGCCCTGCGTGTCATCGACACCAGCCAGCCGGATCAGCAGCAGTTTACCAGCTAAAAAAAACAAGCCCCAAAGTCCTTCCTTGTACCGGAGGTCTTTGGGGCTTGATGCGTTCATCCCTGGAGGAGCTACTCGGATTTTTCTTCTGCGGTCTCCACCTTGGATGCCTTCGGCTTGGTGGGCAGGGTGATTTCTCCGTTTTTGATCTTCTTGATGAGCTTGAGTTTGCGCTCGAGTTCTTTGATTTCCTGATGCGCCCCTCCGATTTTTTCTTCAAACTCCTGGCGGAGTTTGTCGGCTGTTTTGGAGCGAGCAAAAAACTCGAGGTTGGTTTCCCAAAGCTGGATGTCTCGTCGGATGTGTTCAATCTTTCGGATGATGCCTCCTTCTTGTTTCTTGAACTTGGCTACCGTCTGGGGGCTATCTCCGAGGGCGCGGAACTGCATCTGTAGCTTGAACTGCTCCCGCTCGTCGTCGCCCATGTCCAGTTGGGCAAAGAAGGCATCGGTTGCCTTCACGAACTGCTCCTGGATGCGCTCCATGTGCTTGCGTGGGACAAAGCCTGCCTTTTCAAACTTGATACAAATTTGCTCAAAGGCTTCGAGGTCTTTTTGTCCCTCGGCAGTCATGGTTTCGATCTGCTGGCAGAGTTCGCGTTTTTTCTCTAAGTTGTAGGCAAACTCTTTTTCTTGCTCGGCTTTGCGGTTGCGTTTGCGCTCAAAGAAGTGATCGCAGGCAGCCTTGAAGCGTTCATAGACGCTGTCGCGATGCGTCTTGGCGACGGGTCCGATGGCTTTCCACTCTTCTTGTAATTTTTTGAGTTCTTCCGTGATTTCGTCCCACTCAAAGCCGTCCTTGATTGCCTCGACGCGCTCACAAAGGGCGATTTTTTTCTTGAGGTTCTCCTCGCGTTCGGCTTCGAGTTGCTCAAAGAAACTAGATTTTTTGGCGAAGAAAGCCTTGAAGTTGTTCCAGAACTGCTTGTTGATGCTCTTGGCCACCTCACGCGGGGCAGGGCCGATGTCTTCCCACTTTTTTTGGATGGCTTGCAGTTCGCGGGTTTTTTTGTTCCACTCTTTGATGCGATCCGACTCAAACTCGAGGAAAGCCTCTACCTCAATGCAGAGTTCTTGTTTGGCTTTCATGTTCGCTTCGAGTTCTTGCTTAAAGGCTTCTACCTCTTGTCGTTTGCGCTCGTAGATTTGATCGGAGGCGTTCTTGAACCGCTGCCAGAGTTCCTCCTGCGCTTCTTTGGGAACAGGGCCGATGTTCTTGTACTCCTGGTGCAGGAGATTGATCGCCTTGACGGCTTCTTGTGTGTTGGTCTCCTGGAGGAGTGCTTCGGCTTTTTGGCAGACTTCTTCTTTGCTTTGTTGGTTTTTCTGTCGATCCAACTCGAGCATCTCGCGTTCGAGACTTTTTTGGTTGTAGAACATATCTACCACCGCCCGGTAGGTCTTGTAGAGGTCATCTGCATCCGTTTGTGGAACGGGTCCGATCTTTTTCCATTGCTCTTGCAGGTCTTTTATTTTGTCAAAGTCCTTTCGATTATCGGCATCTGGGTCTTGGATCGAATCGGTGAGGGCTTTGATTTTTTCGACGATATTTTTCTTTTCGAGGAGGTTTTGCTCCTTTTGCTGCTCGAGATTTTGATAGTACTCGCGCTGGCGCTTTCGCAAGAACTTGAAGTTCTCAAAGAACTGATCGACCAGAGGAGGTGCCGTATATTTGAAGGTCTCGGGCGTGTTCTTTTCGGGGTCAGCGGCCAGAAAGTCTGCCAGTTCTTGCTCTTTTTGTTTGTTATTGATCTCATGGACAATATCTTTGAGATCATTGAGGGTACGGGCTACGCGCTTGAAGTTGATTTTGCCACCTGCCTTCACCAACTCAACGAGTTCGTGGCTTTTTTGGGTGAGCTGTTCGATTGTCCAGTTGGAGAAATCTTCCTCCTGGAGGTCTTCGAGCGATTCTTCCTCTTCCTCTTCCTCCTCTGTCTGTGTGGCATCTGTTGGGGCTGCCGTCAAGTCCTCGCGTTCTTCCGGTTCGTCGGTCTGCTCCGTAGTTTCTGGGATAGCCTGGCTGCTCACCTCGGGGGCGGAGTCGTTTTTTTCTTCTTCTTGTGCTTGCAAAAACTGCATTGTGGCAGAGACCTCGGGCGTGGTGTCCGTGTCCAGCGGTTGTTCTTGTTGTGCGTCTTTTTCGTCGTCGCGTACCATCATCGTTTCGTCGTGTAAGATTGGTTTTTGAGAAGTGCCTGTGGCACCGAATCGTTTGGCTGTAAAAAAGTTTGAGACAAAAATA
This sequence comes from Bernardetiaceae bacterium, assembly GCA_036822015.1. Lineage (GTDB taxonomy): Bacteria > Bacteroidota > Bacteroidia > Cytophagales > Bernardetiaceae > DAISIL01. The sequence continues at coordinate 28,738 of DAISIL010000005.1, forward strand.
GTAAAAAATGTTTGTACGGACGCTACCTACCGTGGTTTTCTGATGGATCGGATGAGTTCGATCCCGATTTCTTTGACCAACCCTGCGGCGGTTTCTTTCCAGGGGTTGTTTGGAGTAGTTGTAGCGGCGGGTTTGTCGTCTTTGTTTTTTTTGCGCAAGACCACGGCAGCGGCGGCAATAGCCACACCGGCTCCGGCCAGCAGAAAGAGTTGTTTTTTGGTGGGAGCAGGAGTGGGGCTAGGCTCGGGGGCGGGTATGTTGATCTGTTGAATGATCTGATCTTCAAGTACTTGTAGTTTAGCATCTAGCTGCTTTTCGATCTCTGGTCTTCCCTTGCGGGCAAGCCATCCCACCAGGCGTTTTTTGAGGCGCGGCATCAAGAGAGCCAGCAGCAGATAAAACCCCAGCACCACCAGAAAGCCATTCATTAATTCGAGCCAGGCGTAGCTCTCGGGGGCATAGTGCGCCCAAATGCGATTGATGGCCAGGGCAATTACGAGGTGTACAAAGATCAACAAAAAAATGGCCGCCTGCGCCCGAACCACCCAAAAGATCAACTCGGCCCGTATCCTGGACAGTTGGTCGATGGCTTGTTCCTTGACTTGACGGACGGCATCCTGGGCCCCGAGCAGTTGAAGAAGTTGCTTTTTCACGCCCGAAAGGTAAAAAATAATTTATTGATTGGACACCTGGGCCCGCAAGAAGTCCCGTTTCACCTGGTTAAGGGTCTGGAGGCGCACCCGTTTGAGGCGTAAACGCTGCTCCTCGAGCCAGCGCATCTCGCTGTATCCGCCCCGTGGGTATTTGTCGGCGTACGCTGTATAAACGGCACCGTACTCAGCAAAAGCCTCCTGGTAGTATTCCTCGATGAGCAAAAAGTTTTCAAAGGGTGCTTCAAAGAGTTCTTCCATCTCCGTAGATTCAGCTAGGTGTATTTCCTCGAGTTCTTCGATGTAGCTTTTGATTTTTTGTTGGCGCAGGGCTTCGGCAAAAGCTGGGTCTTTTTCGGGGGGAAGGGCGGGATTTTCTTTGCGGGTAGGAGAGGTTTTCTCTGGCAGTGCGGTTTTTTGGGGTGGGCTAGCGTCGGTTTTGCTGGTTTCTTCGGGGCTTACCTTGACGGCCCTGGTCTCGGTTTTGTTGGAGGCAAAAGCCTGATTGGCTTTGGCTTGGGCTTGTTGTTGGCGGAGCTGGAGGCGTTGGCGCAGGAGCTTGACCTGGATAGATTCTTTGTAGGTGAGGTCCTCCCACTTCTTGCCCAGGTAGGTCTCCCAGGATTGCTTGCTGTTGGGGGCAGACTGGAGTTCTTGCCAGCCCAAGGGACGTTTGAGCGGGTCATCTTCGGGCAGAAACTGCGCTTGTGCTACCGAAGCAAGTAGCCAACATCCGATCCAAAAAAAACAAAACCTGTGCATAAAAAAGCGATGAAAAGTCATTTTGTTCAACGAATAAGCCTGCCTTTGGGTTGGGCTGATGAGAATTAAATAGCCAAAAATCCGGCCAATCTTTGGGCGGTCATCCGCCAATGGCGGTAGATACCAAATAAAAGATAGGAAAAAAATTGTGTTTTTTTGGTCAATCCATAATTGTATCTTACTTTTGGCTTTGACTTTTTCTATCACAGATTCAATCTTTTTCATCCCAAACCGAAAGCAAACCACAGTACGTAATGGCAAATATTGGGAAAGTAGTACAGATCATTGGCCCCGTGGTGGATGTCAGCTTTGAAGGCGGACGTTTGCCCAACATCTTAGATGCCCTTGAGGCCACCAAAGGCGACGGGCAGCGCGTAGTCATGGAGTGCCAGCAGCACCTGGGCGAAGACCGCGTCCGAACAATTTCGATGGAAGGTACCGAAGGCATGGTGCGGGGTATGGAGGTTCGCGATTTGGGCGAGCCTATCTCCGTACCCACAGGCGATGACATCCGTGGGCGGCTTTTCAACGTCGTGGGTGAAGCCATCGACGGCATATCCGAGCCGGGCGGCAAAACCAGACTGCCCATCCACCGTCCAGCACCGCTTTTTGAAAACCTCTCCACGGGTCAGGAGGTGCTTTACACGGGGATCAAAGTTATTGATCTACTCGAACCCTACCTCAAAGGAGGAAAAATTGGACTCTTCGGTGGGGCAGGGGTAGGCAAGACTGTACTTATCCAGGAACTCATCAATAACATCGCCAAAGCCTACGCCGGTATTTCGGTCTTCGCAGGGGTGGGTGAACGTACCCGCGAGGGCAACGACCTGCTCCGTGAGATGCTCGAATCCGGTATCGTCAATTACGGGGATGAATTTAAGCACGATATGGAAAAAGGTGGCTGGGACACCTCCAAAGTAAGCATTGAGAGCCTGGCCGAATCCAAAGCTACCTTTGTCTTCGGACAGATGAACGAACCTCCGGGGGCCCGCGCCCGTGTTGCGCTCTCCGGGCTGACCATCGCCGAGTACTTCCGAGATGGCGACGGACAAGGGCAAGGACGCGACATCCTGTTCTTTATTGACAACATTTTCCGCTTTACCCAGGCAGGATCGGAGGTATCCGCTCTCCTCGGTCGGATGCCTTCAGCGGTAGGTTATCAGCCCACGCTGGCCTCCGAAATGGGTGCGATGCAAGAGCGCATCACGTCCACCAAACGCGGTTCGATCACCTCCGTACAGGCAGTTTATGTACCTGCCGACGACTTGACCGACCCCGCGCCAGCCACGACGTTCTCTCACCTGGATGCCACCACGGTACTCTCTCGTAAGCTAGCCGCCCTGGGTATCTATCCAGCCATCGACCCCCTGGATTCTACCTCGCGTATCCTGACCCCAGATGTTCTGGGCGACGACCACTACAACACCGCCCAGCGCGTCAAGGAAACCCTCCAACGCTACAACGAACTCCAGGACATCATCGCCATCCTGGGGATGGACGAACTCTCCGAAGAGGACAAACAAGTCGTCAATCGGGCCCGACGGGTACAGCGTTTCCTTTCCCAGCCCTTCCACGTGGCAGAGCAGTTTACGGGTATCCCCGGGGTGCTCGTGGACATCAAAGACACCATCAAAGGCTTTAACATGATCCTGGACGGTGAACTCGATCACCTCCCCGAAGCCGCCTTCAACCTGGTCGGCGACATCGACGCAGCCATCGCCAAAGGCGAAAAACTGCTGGCCGAAGCCAACAAGTAAATCAACACATCCCCTGCCGGCCTCTCCACCAGAGGCCGGCTCTTTTCCCTACGGTGATGATTGGCTGATCTTACTCGGGGAAATTCCTGCTTATCTATTTATCCTCCATTACTTCAATCGCTACATGAAACTCGAAATCGTTACCCCCGATCAAAAACTATTTGAAGGCGAGGCCGAATGCGTTACGCTACCTGGCATCACGGGGCAGTTTCAGGTGTTGGATCGGCACGCTCCCCTGATCTCTACGCTCGAAGAGGGCTTGCTCAAAGTGCGTACTGGCACTACCGAAACCCGTTTTACGGTCAGTGGTGGGGTCGTTGAAGTCCTCCAAAATCACGTGGTGGTTTTGGCCGAACGCGCCCAGCAGCAGTAGGTAGCCAAATTGTCAGGTTGCCTGTCATTTCTCCTGCTTTTTGCTTTCGGCATAGCCCTTGTTCGCTTGTGTCGATAGTGAAAGGGGAGTTTGTTTGTTTGTATGCCCATCATTGATCGTGTCGTTTATATGCCAGAGGAAGAAAGCCAAGAAGAACAATTATCACAGTCGCTCTTGTCCCAAATTTTGGAGCAAGACAACGAAATTACAGAAATCTTTGAAGAGGGAACCGACGATATACCGGATACATATCCGACGGTTTTGCCTATCTTACCGATCCGCAATACGGTTTTGTTTCCTGGGGTGGTCATGCCCATTACCGTTAATCGCGACCGAGCGGTCAAGCTCGTCCGTCGTGTGTATGCCCAAGAACTCCGCTTACTCGGTGTGGTCTCCCAAAAAGATGCCCAAGAAACAGACCCTGCCCTGGACGATCTGCACACGGTAGGCACGGTGGCGCGTTTGGTCAAGCTCCTCGTCATGCCCGACGAGACGGTTACGATCATCATTCAGGGCAAACAACGATTTGATCTGCTGGGACCAAACGACGAAGAGACCGCCTTTTTGTCTGCCCGCGTGAGCTATCTCCCCGATACCGAAGACAGCGACTCGCAAGAAGAGGAAGCCCTCTATGATTCGATCAAGGAGATGGCCTTGCGGATCATCGACCTCAACCCCGATATACCCGATGAAGCAAAGGTAGCCATCGAAAACATTGAGCGTCCGGCATTTATGGTCAATTTCTTGTGTGCCAATCTCAATATCTCGATGGAAGAGCGACAAACCCTGCTCGAAACAGACCCCCTCCAACGGCGGGCCATCCTCCTGCTCGAGCATATGTCCAGGGAGGTACAACTCCTGCAAATCAAGCGCGACATCACCTCCAAGACCCACTCGGACATCGACCAGCAACAGCGTGATTTCTTCTTGCGCCAGCAGATCCGAACCCTCCAAGACGAACTCGGTGAGATCACACCTGACCAGGAGATCGAACACCTCCTCGAACGCGCCCAGGACAAAAATTGGACACAAACGGCCGCCGATCACTTCGGCAAAGAACTCCAACGCCTGCGTCGCATGAACCCCGCCGCCCCAGATTACTCCATCTCCCTGAACTACTTAGAGTTCATGTTGGATTTGCCCTGGCAGGACTACACCGATGATATCCTCGATCTCAAAAAAGCCCAAAAAATCTTAGACAAGGATCATTACGGCCTCGAAAAAGTCAAGACCCGTATCCTTGAATACCTGGCCGTCGTGAAGCTCCGCCAGGATATGCGTGGCCCCATCTTGTGCCTGTATGGCCCGCCAGGTGTGGGCAAAACCTCTCTCGGGCAGTCCATCGCCCGTGCCATGGGGCGCAAGTACAGCCGTATTTCGCTCGGAGGTGTCCGGGATGAAGCCGAAATACGCGGCCATCGCCGTACCTATATCGGGGCTATGCCCGGGCGTATCCTCCAAAATATCAAGAAAGTTGGGGCATCCAATCCCGTCATGGTGCTTGATGAGGTCGATAAAGTTGGATCGGATTTTAGGGGAGATCCTTCTTCGGCACTTCTGGAAGTCCTTGATCCTGAACAAAATCATAGTTTTGCCGATCATTACCTCGACGTGGAGTATGATCTATCCAAGGTCTTCTTCATCGCTACGGCCAACTCCCTGGATACCATACAGCCCGCCCTCCGCGACCGCATGGAGATCATCGAAATCACGGGATATACCCAGGAGGAGAAACTCGAAATCGCCAAAAAATACCTCGTCCCCAAACAACGCCAACAACACGGCCTCCAGGCAGAGGACATCAAGCTCTCCGATGCCGTGCTGCGCCTCCTGATCCAGAGCTACACCCGCGAGTCCGGGGTACGTAAGCTCGAGCAGCAAATCGCGGCCTTGATGCGCCATACGGCCAAAAACCTGGCCATGCAGGAGCCGTACAACAAACGCCCCCGCCTCGATGACATCCCAAAAATCCTGGGTATCCCCGTCTATGACGAGGAACGCTACGATGAGGAAGATGTCGCCGGACTGGTTACGGGGCTGGCCTGGACACCCTTTGGAGGTGATATTTTGTTTATCGAATCTAGTTTGAGCCGAGGCAAAGGCCGCCTCACCCTTTCGGGGCAACTCGGCGATGTGATGAAAGAATCCGCCACGACAGCACTTTCCTACCTCAAGTCGCACGCCGAGGAGTTGGGGATTGATTACCGCCTCTTCGAGAAATACGATCTTCACATACACGTACCCGCCGGTGCTGTCCCCAAAGACGGCCCCTCGGCAGGCATTACACTCCTGACATCCATCGCCTCTCTCTGTACGCAGCGCAAGGTCAAGGGACACTTAGCCATGACCGGAGAGATCACGCTACGGGGCAAAGTGCTGCCCGTGGGAGGCATCAAAGAAAAGCTACTCGCCGCCCGACGCGCAGGCATCAAGTATTTGATCTTTTCGGTGCGCAACCGCAAACAGGTCGAGGAGGTAGAGAGCCGATACCGTGAAGGCCTCGAGATTCACTACGTCGATCAAGTGAAAGACGTATTAAAAATCGCCCTCCTGCCCGAGAAAGTCAGCCAACCCATGACGTTTGTCTTGGATTGATCCCGGGATAAACCTAGCTAGATCGGGACGGTGTATTGGCTGCTGTTTTGGCGCACCTGCTCGGGGAGCGTGCCGATGATCTGCTCCGAGAGGGCTTCCAGGAGGGCGAACTTAGCAAAGCGTTCGTGGTATAACAAACTAACCTCCCGCACGGGTGAGGTATCCCCGATAAACTTAACCTGGTCGAGGCGTTCGTCGGGCAGTTGTAGGACGGCCAGCTCGGGCAGGAGCGTCAGCCCTCCCTCCCGATCTACCAAACGCATCAAGGACTCCAGGGAGCCGCTCTCATACGTAAAGCGGAAATGCCTGAAATCCAACTGACTGACAGCACAAAGGTTAATCGCCTGATCGCGGAAGCAGTTGCCTTCTGAGAGTACCCAAAGCTGTTGTTGGAGGAGTTCTTGGAGGGCGATGCGGTTGCCGTGTTGCTTGCTTTCCTCGGGATGGAGGTAAGCCATGAACTTTTCGTAGAAGAGGATTTGGGTGCGTAGGTGTTCGTCTGCGATGGGTGTAACGAGCAGCCCGAGGTCGAGTTCTTGCCGATGCAAAGCCAGGGTGATCTCTTCGGTGCGTGCCTCCCGTATGTGGAGGTGTACGCGGGGGAAGGTGCGCACAAACTCACCCAAAAAATAGGGAACCAGATAGGGGGCCAGCGTGGGTATGATGCCCAGGCGGAGATCGCCTTCGAGTTTGTTTTTGTGGGACTGTACCCAGTCTTCGAGTTGGCGTACCTGTCGAAGGATTTCTTTGGCCTGCC
>DAISIL010000005.1:35641-91989 GCA_036822015.1 Bernardetiaceae bacterium
GAATGATGGCTTTGCCGGCGGGTGTAGGGCGGATGGGCTGCCGTTGGCGATCAAAGAGGACAAGTTCGAGTTCGTCCTCCAACTTCTTGAGCTGCATACTCAGGGTCGGCTGTGTAACGTGGCAGTGATAGGCCGCCTCCGAAAACTTCCCGTACTCGGCCAATGCAACGACGTATTCAAGTTGTTGGAGGGTCATAACGCATACTCAATCCTCGGGGATGATCGCCTGCCGCTTGAGTTCGATGAGTTCTACTTCTTTGCTCAGCACAGAATCGCGGAGCTGCCGGATGATATTTTCTTGCCCCAGAAGCTGGGCTTTGATCTGTTGCTGTTGTTGGAGCGTCTGCTCGGCTTCGTTCATTTGCCAAAGCGAGACACCGATCAGTAGCACCATAGCTGCGGCCGCCCCTATCAACAACCGCTTAATTTTTTGTTGGGCGGTGATTTGGGGGTTTTGTAGGAACTGCTCGGGCGGCTGGAAGTTCTGGGCTTCGAGCCACTGCTGGAGCAGTTCTTCTTGTTCGTCGTTGGTGGTAGCTACCAAAAACCACTTCATCTGTTTGTCAGCCTATGAAAACGAAAGCTACACAATCGAAGGCGATTCACCAAAAGTTTTTATCAAAAACTCCATCACTCGACCAGTTGGCGGTATTGCACGTCGTGGAGGTGGGCATAGATGCCTCCCTCGGCCAGCAGACTTTGGTGCGTTCCGATCTCCTTGATCTGTCCTTTGTCCAGGACGATGATCTGATCGGCTTTCTGGATCGTGGCCAGCCGGTGGGCGATCACGATGGAGGTGCGTCCTTGCATCATCTGCTCAATGGCGTTTTGGATGAGGGCTTCGGTTTCGCCATCGACCGAGGAGGTCGCCTCATCGAGGATCAAAATTTTGGGATCATAGACCATCGCCCGCACAAAGGAAATCAGTTGGCGTTGCCCCACCGAAAGGGTCGCCCCGCGCTCCATGACCTTGTAATGAAAGCCACCCGGCAGGCGTTCGATGAACGCGCGGGCCCCCACCAGATCGGCCGCCCGCTGCGCCTGCTCGAGGGTGATGGATGGGTTGTGGAGCGTGATGTTATCGAGGATAGAGCCCGAAAACAAAAACACGTCTTGCAAGACCATCCCGATATGGGTGCGTAGGTTGGTTAGGTCATACTCTGCGATGGGCCGGTCGTCGATCAGGATGCGTCCTTTTTGGATGTCATAAAAACGAGTGATGAGGTTGATGATCGAAGACTTACCCGCCCCCGTTGCGCCCACAAGTGCGACGGTCTGTCCAGCCTTGACGCTAAACGAAACATCTTTGAGGACGTACTCCGGCAGATCGTAGGCAAACCAAACGCTTTTAAAATCGACTTTACCCTGGATTCCTGACGGGGCAAAAGTCCCTTTGGATTCGATCTGCGCTTCGGTATCCAGGAGTTTTAAGATGCGATCCGAACTCACCACGCCCATCTGCAAGGCATTAAAGCGATCCGCGATCAGACGTACCGGACGAAAAAACATCGCCAAAAACATCAAAAATGCAATCAAGACCCCCAACTCAATCTCTCCGCCGAGTACTTGCCGCGCCCCGTACCAGACCAGCAAGCCCGTACCAGCAGCCGTAACCACTTCGGCTACCGGAAAGTAGATCGAGTAGTACAGCACCGTTCGGATGTTGGCCGAGCGATGGGCTTTGTTGATCTCCGAAAATTTTTGGTATTCCCGATCTTCGCTATTGAAAATCTGGACGATGTACATACCCGTAATGTGTTCTTGCACAAAGGAATTGAGATTAGAGACAGCGTTACGGACATCATTGAAGGCCGCTTTGATTTTCTCCTTGAAGATGTACGTACTGATAATCAGGATCGGTAAGACCGAAAGCGTAACCAGCGTGAGCCGCCAATCCAGCCAAAACATGGCCAGCAAAATGAAAATGATCTGCAACAAGTCCCCGATGATGTTGGCTAGCCCGTTCGTGAAAATATCCGAGAGCGACTCAATATCCGAAACATTGCGCGTAACCAAACGCCCAATCGGTGTGCGATCAAAGTACTGAAGCCGCATCCCTATAATGTGCCGAAAAACCTCCGTGCGTACATCCTTCACGACCCGTTGCCCCAAATCTCCCGAAAGAAAAGCATGGAAATAATCAAGTAAAGCCTGAATCAAGATAACAGCGACCAGGAGCAGGGCCATTTGATTGAGACCAGGCAAGTCGCCGACCATGATGTAATCATCAACCGTATAACGGATCAAGAAAGGCAGCAGGGGCGCCATCAAGCCCTTGAAAAGAGTCAGGAAAAGGATCAGATAAAAAAGGCGTAAGTGCGGCTTGACAAAAACAAAGATGCGCCGAAGCGTTTTGAAGTCAAGAATTTTGCCGCTGTGGTTTTCTTGTTGGCTCATGGATGCTATAACTGCTTTGGGGCAAACAAGGTTATGCCAGCAAGCGATCTTCTTGCTCCTCCATCTGCACTTGCAGACGACGCAAACGCACCCGTAGCTGCGTAAACCACAGCCCTAGCAAGGCCCAACCAATCACGGCCGGATAAAAAACCCATTTGAGACGGTTGTCCAGGTCGTATTGGCTAAAAGCCGGATTGCCCTCCGCGCCCGGGTGTAGGGAGTCCGTCAGGCGCGGCAGGATGTAGAGCAACGGAATATAGGCCGCAAAGGCAAAGATGTTATAGACCGCCCCAATGCGTGCCTTGCGCATCGGGTCATCGAGCGAACTCCGCAAGAGCAAATACGCCAGATAGATCAGCAAAGCCACCGCAGAGGCGTTTTGTTTTGGATCGCCGCTCCAGTAATCGCCCCAGGTGAAACGCGCCCACCACATCCCCGTTGTCAGTCCGAGGATGCCAAAGACCACACCGGTATTGACCGCCTCCACCGACCAAAAGTCGTCGATGGGATTGCCGCCCCGCAGGTAGCGAACAGCATAGATCATCGAGACCAACAAAATGAATAACATCCCAAACCACATCGGGACGTGAAAATGCAGGTTGCGGATCGTCTCGTTGAGGATGTTCAGGCGAGGGGCCGGCATCAGCAAGCCCGCCACCAGCACATACACCAACAAAGCCACCGCCAACACTTTCCACCACAGCTTTTGGAGCAACACTACCATCGTCTCTCGTCGTTTTTCTTTGGACAAAGATACGCAAAAGCCCGCAAAACTTAGGCTAGGCAGGCATCCAGTTGTGTGTAGATGCGCGTCCAGTCGTCCTCTGTGAGGTTGGAGCCGCTGGGCAGGCACAGCCCGATCTCGAAGAGCCGTTCACAGGTGCCATCACCAAAGAAAGGCATATCGGCAAAGACGGGCTGCAAGTGCATGGGCTTCCAAAGCGGGCGGGCTTCGATATTATCGGTTTCGAGTTGGAGACGGACGCGCTCGCGGGTCAGTCCTTTGTTTTTTTGGGGATCAATGAGGATACAAGTTAGCCAGCGATTGGCAAAACATCCTTCGGGTTCTTCTTGAAATTCAATGTGATAGCCTTTTTCGTTCCAACCGGCAAAGTAGTCCTGGTAGCGTTGGTAGTTTTGGCGACGCTGGGCGATGCGCTCATCCAGGACTTGCATCTGCCCGCGCCCTATCCCCGCCAGGACGTTGCTCAAGCGGTAGTTGTACCCGATGACGCTATGCTGATAATGCGGGGCGGCATCGCGGGCCTGCGTAGCCAGAAAGCGGGCCCGCTGCACCAGGCTGCCATCGGAGGAGACCAGGGCCCCGCCGCCGCTCGTCGTGATGATCTTGTTGCCGTTGAAGGAATAGACTCCCATGTAGCCCATCGTGCCGGTTTTTTTGCCCTGATAGGTAGAGCCAATCGACTCGGCGGCATCTTCGATTACGGGAATATCACCGTAGCGGTGAGCAATCTCGAGGACTTGATCCAGGAGGGCGGGCATCCCGTACAGATGCACACACATAATGGCCTTGACGCGCTTGCCCGCCGCCTGCTGGGCTACAATGGCTGCCTCGAGGTGTTGCGGGGAGATGTTCCAGGTGCTACGTTCGCTATCGACAAAGACGGGTTCGGCGCCCAAATACATGATCGGGTTCGCTGACCCACAAAAGGTAAAACTTTGACAGATCACCACATCGCCGGGGCCCACGCCCAGGAGCGTCAAGGCGATGTGTAGGGCTGCCGTCCCCGAGGAGAGGGCAGCCGCGTGTTCGATCTCGTTGTAGCTTTGGAGGTCGGCTTCAAAGCCATCGACGTTGGGGCCCAAAGGAGCGATCCAGTTGGTATCAAAAGCCTGCTGAACAAAGGCCTGCTCATTTTCTCCTAAGTGCGGGGATGAGAGATAAATTTTGGGGTTCATGGGGTGTTTTTTTGTTTATTTTGTCTGTTGATGGTTCTTGAAGGATTGCCAACGGCAACTACCCCATCGGGGAGATCACGGATCACAACGGCTCCTGCCCCGACGGTACACCAGTTTCCGATACGTACCCCCGGAATCACGACGGCTCCCGCTCCGATGTGCGTTCCCGTGCCTACGGACACGCCCCCGCACAGGGTGGCCTGCGGGCTGATATGGGCGTAGTCGCCGATCACGCAATCGTGGTCGATGGAGGCGGCGGTGTTCAGGATGACATGGCAGCCGATCTGTGTGGCGGCATTGATGACCACCTGCGGCATCACGACCGTACCCGCTCCCAGGCGGACAGCCTGCCCGATTCGTGCCGAGGGATCGGTGATGGTATCGAAATATGCCGAGGGCATCTGGGCGGCTATTTTTTGGCGGATGGCGTTGCCACCAATCGCGATCAGGAACCGTGCCCAGGCACCGAGGCTTTGCCAGTCCTGGCTAGTGCCTATGATGGGTTGCCCCAGGATGTGTGTGTGGCTGGGGTGGTCATCGAGTAGCCCCCCGATGCTGCGTCCGGCTTGTTGGGCTATATCCACGACGACTTTGGCATGGCCGCCGGCCCCGATTAGGTAGAGCATTCGTTTCCCGTAAATTTTTCCATGGTGGCCGAGGTCTCCGAGCTGATGCCTTCGGAGTAGATGACCTTTCGGACGGTCATCCAAAGGATTTTCATATCCAGGGCAAAGGAGAGATGATCGACGTACCACACGTCGTTTTCAAAGCGTTGGGGCCAGGTGGTGGCATTGCGTCCGTTTACCTGGGCCCAGCCCGTAATGCCTGGGCGCACATGGTGGCGGCGTTGCTGGGTGGGGCTGTAAAGGGGGAGGTACTCCATCAAGAGTGGGCGTGGGCCAACCAGGCTCATCTCGCCCTTCAAGACATTGACGAGCTGGAGGAGTTCGTCCAGGGAATACTTGCGCATGAAAGCACCCGCCGGCGTGATGCGCTCGGCATCGGGGAGGAGTTGGCCTTTGGCATCTCGGCGGTCGTTCATGGTCTTGAACTTGATGATATAGAAAGGCTTACCGTTTTTGCCTGGGCGTTCCTGAAAAAAGAAAACCTTGCCTTGATTGGCGCGATAGAGCCAAATCATTGCCCACAAAAGAATCGGCGAGACAAGCAGCAAGCCCAAAAAGCTAGCCGCTACATCTATCCATCGCTTGAAATACGGATTATACATGCCACAAAACTAAGAAAACTCCATCAGAATCAGACAAAAAACAGCGTAATTGAGTATGTCTTGGTAGCCCGAGATCACGCCCTCCGATACCAGCGTTTGACCGGCGTTATCTTCGATCTGCTTGATACGGATGAGTTTCATCAGGATAATATCGGTCATGCTACTGACGCGCATCTGCCGCCAGGCTTCGCCGTAGTCGTGGTTCTTGCGTAAGAGTAACTCCTGAACAACTCGGAGGCAGTCGTCGTAGTGCTGCATCGCTTCTTCGGGGGAGAGTTCGAGGCGGGTATCATCGCGGAGGCGGTCCTGGATCAATGCCATGAGGCAATAGTTGATGATCCCGACAAACTCCTCTTCGATGCCATCTTCGACGAGGTGTCTGCCCTTTTCCTGGATGCTCCGGATACGAGCTGCTTTGATGTATATTTGATCTGTTAGGGAAGGCAGACGTAGGATGCGCCAGGCAGTGCCGTAGTCTTTGGCTTTTTGCTTGAAGAGTTGGCGGCAATGAGCGATGACGCGCTGGTAGTCGGTGGCGGTGTCTGGCATGGGCGATGGGATTTCCCTAAGAAGCGACAAAAATAGAAAAAACTTCGCTTACTCAGCGCATCATATCGGAGAGCAAACGCATTTCGATAATTGGTGAGATGTGTTCGTAGAGCATCCGATGCACGGCCTGAACGATAGGCAGATCAACCTCATACCCCTTACATACCTTGTGCAGGGAGCGCACGCCGTAGTAGCCCTCCGCGACCATATCCAGTTCTAGTTGCGCCGACTTGACGGAGTAGCCCCGCCCGATCATGCCACCAAAGGTGCGGTTGCGGCTGAACTGCGAATAAGCCGTAACGAGCAGATCACCGGCATAAGCCGAAGCGAGTAAGTCCCGTTGTGGGTACGGAACGAGCGTATCGAGGAGCCGCCGCATCTCTTGCATGGCATTCGAGACCATCACGGCCATAAAATTATCGCCGTAGCTTAGGCTATGGGCAATGCCACCGGCCAGCGCCACGACATTCTTAAAAACGGCCGCATACTGCGTCCCTTCAATATCCGGTGAGGTACTCACATAGACATATCGCCCCCGCAGCAGGCGGGCAAACTGCTCGGCCCGCTGAATAGACCCGCCGGCCAGTGTAAGGTACGATTGGCGTTCGTTGGCGATCTCCTCGGCATGGCAGGGGCCGGCAATAAACATCAGGTCATCCTCCAAAAAACGAAACCGCTTGCGGATGTAAGCCGTCAGGAGCAGATGCTCTCCGGGTACCATCCCCTTGACTGCCGAGATGATGCCCTTGCCCTGAAGGTCAGCGGGCGTAACGTCTAACAAAATATTTTTGGTGTAAGCCGAAGGTACCGCAAAAAGTACCCAGTCGCTGCGTCGCATGGCCTCCCGCTTGTCGGGGATGAGCGAAATACGGGACAAGTTCAAGGATACCGAGCTTAGGTAGCGGGGGTTATGCCCCACCCGAGCGATGTACTCCCGATCCGCAGAGGAGCGCATCCACCAGTTTACTTCTACATCGTTTTCGGTGAGCATCTTGACAAGGGCTGTCCCCCAACTCCCCGCTCCAATGACTGCAACAGAAGGCTTACTCAAAATATCGTGATTTTGGCTTCTAAAAAAACAAAAATACTTTTTCTTTGGCAATATTCCCTATTCTGATCGCGTATTAAAGCCACTAAACAATCAAAGATCTGCCATGAAAATATTCGTTAAGTATCTCCTATGGGCCTTCTTACTGACCTACACCAGCCTAGCCCTTGCCCAACCTAACCCTAAGATGCGTGCCGAAAAGCAAAGCCAACGCCTAGCCAAAGAACTCAATATGAGTGCAGAACAAGCCAAAACCGTTCAGGCTGCCCTCGAAACACGCATGACCAAAGCTGCCGCTGCCACCACCAAAGAAGAAAAAAAAGCCGCCCAGCAGGAGTTTAAAGCTACCCTCAAAGGCACCCTCTCCGACGAACAATGGCAAAAACACCAGCAACTCATGGAGGAACGCAAAGCTCAACGAGAGCAAAACAAAGCCGAGCGAGAAGCCTTCAAAGAATCCCTTGCCCTAACGCCCGAGCAAGAAGAACAACTCGATGAAGCCCAAGCCCAACGACGGGAGCAGATGCAAGCCCTCAAAGCCGAAGCCGATAAAAACCAAGCCCAACGCAAGGCCATCCGTGAGGACTACGAAGCCAACTTACGCGAAATCCTGACCCCAGAGCAGTGGGAAAAGTGGAAAGCCAACCAAGCCGACAAAAAAGAAAAAGTCAAGAAAGAAAACCCAGGACGCGGGAAAGGACGTGAGAAGAAAGATAAGTAGTTAGTTGTCCGTCCTCTGACAAACAAAAGAACGAGCATCTCTTCGAGAGGTGTTCGTTCTTTTGTTTTTCGGGAAATTCATGCGATCCGCCGTCTATTCGCCCGGGTTTTGTAAGGTTAGGGTGATGGTCTCGTCTGCTTCGACGATGTTGTCGCTTTTGATCTGAAGCAGGAGTGTTTGTTGGGTGCTGCCGGCCGGAATCGTGATCGTACCGCTGGTGGCCGTGAAGGTATCGGCCCCACGAACGACAAAAAAGTCGTCGTTTAGTGTCGCCGTTCCACTGACGGAGAAATGTATCGTCAGGTCTTCTGCCCCGACAAACGACCGCTCAAAAACAAAGGTGAACGTCTGCTCTTCTCCGTCTTCGGGTAGCTCGGCGGGCATCAAGCGCACCGAGACGCTGGGTAAGTTCCCGATCCCTACCGTCCAGGTTCTGTCCGTAAAGTCATCGATACCGCTTTTGCTGACCTGTCCCGTTGTCCAGTCTCCGCCTTGGGGTGTCCAGTTGGTGCCGTTGTAGCGCAGGATGGTAAGGCTGCTGCTGTTGGTGAGGCTGCCGAGTTCTTGATCGGCGAAGGTGATGCGTAGCTGGGCGTTGTTGGCTTGTCCTTCGATGCGGTAGTTTTTGCGGATCGTTGGGGTATCCGAGTAGTGGTAACGAAAGACGGTAACGGTTCCGGCTCGGCTGAGGGCGATACCCGTTCCGGCGATTTCGGTGAGGGTCTCGTTGGTAGGGCGTTGGGTGGCGCGTATGTATCCGCCCGTTTGTGTGGGGCTGCTGGCGGTTCGGTCGATGACCAGATGGTTGTTGGGGCGGTCTTCTTGGAGGGTGCCGGTGGGGCCCAGGTCAAGGTTTTGCCCGTTTAGGTCAAGGTCGCCGCTGATGAGCTGTACGGTTCCGGTGGCTTGGAGGGCTTGCCCAAGCTGTGCGCCGGCGGGGTTTTGGAGGCGCAGCTGGGGCAGTGCCAGGGGTGCGTCGCCGGTGAGCGTCTGGGTGCTGCTTCCCGTGAGGAGTAGCCATCCATCGCCTTGATAGCTTGCATTTTGCTGTTGGACAAAATCGCCTTTGAGGTGCAAGTTTCCGTTGTTTTGGATGCGGGAGGCATTGCCTCGGTTGTCCATCGTACCGGAGACGACGAGTTGCGTGCCGGCTTGTAGGCGGAGTTGGCTACCGTTTTGATTGGTGAGCCGATAAGACTGCCCCCATGCTGTGGAGCATAGGAGCAGCAAGAATAGTGTGATTCTCATGGGCAGGGCGTTTAGTCAAGTCCGAGTTTGGCTTTGATGGCGGCGATGTCGGCTTTGAGTTGTTGGATTTCCTGGGCCTGGGCTTCGATGATCTGTTGTTGCTCCTGGATGGCACCGGTCAGGACGGGGAAAAGCTGCTCGTAGTTTTTGACCAAATGCAGGTTCCACTCGGGCTGAAAGACCACCATCTCCGGGAAGACTTCGGCTAGCTCCTGGGCCACAAATCCCATCTGGTTTTGGTAATCGGAGGGCTTGATCTGATCGGCCGTTTTGCCCTTGAAGAGGGGATGCGTCTTGGGGTTGAGATCATAGCGGCTCGGCTGCAAGCGCATCAGGCTGGCCAGGGCCCCCTCCATGGGCGTAATGTTTTGCTTGACGGAGCGATCGGAGGGGACATACTCATTGACGCGGTAGTTGTTCAGAAAAAAAGAGTTGTTGTATAGAAACGCCTGATCGCCGATTTGCCCCCATCCGTTTTCGCTGGGGCGCAGGGTGCTTTGTTGATCGCTACCCCACGATCGTGGTTCGATGATGTGATGGCGGCCGCCGGTAGCTCCGAAGTTATTCCAGCGCAGGGCAATATTTTCGGCACTGCCCTGCCTGGATCCCAATAGCCCACCTGCATAACCGTAAAGTGCGGGGCCATCCGATCCAAGCCCGGCAAAAGAACTGGCAAAGCGCAGGGCGTGGTTGGTATCGCCGCGTAGCAGGAGTGCGTTGTCCTGGAGGGTTAGGGCTTGGGTGGCGGCGTGGTTGCCGAGGTTATCGCCTGGAGTGCTTTGCCAGGAGGTGTTTCCGCTGCCGTCGGTTTGCAAGAACTGCCCGGCACTACCTGCGCCGTTGGGTAAGTCGTAGCTATCGCTGATGCGCACTTTACCTGCCTTGACTTTGAGGGCGGAGCCAAAGTTATCGTCGGAGAGAAAACGCATCTCTTGTATGTGGAGTAGTGGCCCCCCACTATCGATAATCATAGACGTAAAATGAAAGCGATAATAACGATATTTACCCGGTGATTGAATGGTAAAATTGCGGGTGTTGATGAAGTCTTCACCGCTTCGGGTGTCGATCACTTGCCAGTTGTTGGCATCATTGCTCCCCGAAAGCGTCCAACTAGATACCCTATTGTCTGGAAACAAAGTGAGGCTATACTGTACAACATTTTCGGCGACATCTAGGTCATAGCGGAAATATATGCTTATGGCAGAGCTTCCTGAGTTGACCGAAGTATAGCCCGAAGTAAGTACATCATTATCAAACATGTTACTGGCATTACCGATTCCACCAGCCACACTAGGGCCTGGACTTCCCGCCGGAACTTTCAGCCCAGGCAAGTTGGAGCGCACCTCAAGCTCTCCGTCGGGGTTGTCGGTGAAGATACCCACGCTGCCCTCTCGGTAGATTTTTTCTGTGTTCTCTTGCCACTTGCTACCTGTCGGGATGGCTTGGCTACTCAAAACGCCGTTATTGTCCGCGACAACCATGCGGCTACCTGTGCCGGCAAGGCCATGCAAGCGCAGGCTTCCATCTCCGGCAATGGTGAGGCGTTCGTTGGCTCCGTTGGTAAAGAATGAAAAAGCGTTGCTGCCGTGGTTGTAGAGGATACGCCCACGGAAATCCACGTTGGGGGTCGTGAAGTCGAGGTAGGCATTGGTGCTACCCTCGCCGGAGGCAAGCTCGATAGCGTAATCGTTGGGGCCAGCTTGTCCGATATGCACGCCGACGGCATCGGGGATGTTGGCGCGGTCGCCGGTTATGTGCAGGGCAGAGATGGGATTGGTCGTACCGATACCAACAAGCCCGTTGCGGTAGATTTTTCCGGCATCTTCTTGCCACTTGCTGCCCGTCGGGACGGCTTGGGCAGAGAGGTTGCCGTTTTCGTCGGCGATGACCATGCGGCTGCCCGTTCCGGCTAAGCCGAAGAGGCGTAAGCCCCCGCCGTTTGTCCAGCGCAAGGCAGGGGTATAAGTGCCGTTATCTGCCCCGAGTTCTCCACCAGCAAAGCCTTTGAGGAGGGGGCCGTTTACATCGACATTGAAGCCAATGCTGTGGAAGTTATCTCCCCCACTACGGAACAAAACGGCTTTGTCGTTCATGCTTAGGTTTTGTCCGGCCGAGTGGTTGCCGAGGTTATCGGCTTGGTTGGGTATGGTGATGCTGTTTCCTCCGGCGATGCTGAGTGTTTGCCCCGTGAGCGTAAGGGTTTGGTTGTCGGTGTTGGGGGGCAGATCAACGGCATTTCCTCCGGCGATGCGGAGGGTTTGTCCGGACAAGGTCAGGGTAGGGGCGGTGATGCTTTGCCATTGGGCATTGCCGTTGCCGTCAGCGGTCAGGATTTGCCCACTGCCGCCCTGCTGTGCCGGAAAGGTGCTACCACCGATCTGCGGAGCAGCAGCAGTGAGTTGGTTTTGGAACAGATAGATGTCTTTGACAAACGCCCCCCCCGATCCAATGAAGCGGTCATATCCTGTTCCGATAACGGCTTTGGTTGTTCCGGCCGCACCGACTATGTCCAATCGTCGTCCGCCTGGGTAATTGGCTTTTTGTTTCCAGGTATTGGTGGCGGGGTCATATTCCCAGATGTCCTCTGTTCCGAGTCCATCTCCTATACTTCCCATACCTACATATCCTTTACCCTTAAATCCAAAGCTAAACATATCTGTACGAGACCCACCAGGGAAATTAGCTTTTTGTGTCCAGGTATTGGTGGTTGGGTCATATTCGTAGAGGCGGTTGGAGTAGGGTGTAGAAGAACTACCCGCACAGGCATATCCTTTTCCATTAACGGCAAAGCCCGTGGTTCCGGTCATATCTTCGGGGGTATTGGCTTTTTGTGTCCAGGTATCGGACACGGGGTCATATTCCAGAAATACGCGATCTGCTATGCTGAAAGTACCACCACCGATGTATCCCTTGCCGTTGAGGACAAAGCCGAAGGCCCGTGCTCTTCCTATGGGCAAGTTACTTTTTTGTGTCCAGGTATTGGTGGCTGGATCGTACATCCAGGTATCTCTCAGACGAGAAAAAGAGGGGTCGCTGCCACCTATCACATAGATGCGCGCCCCTATGCTCAGGCACAAGGCATTCATACGTGGCGTACCGGGGAAGTCAGCTTTTTGTGTCCAGGTCTGGGTATCCATATCAAATTCCCAGAAGTCGTTAGGATAGCTGCTGCTGTTGCCTCTCCCGAGTCCAATATAGAACTTATTACCTATGGCAGCAGCGGCAGCACTACCTCGGGCGACGAATCCTGCGGGTACGTTTCCGACAGGCGCAACATTGCCAAGCCCATCGGTTTGGGTTTGACCGGTCAAGGCACAGAGGCTATACCAACTTTGGTTTTCCTGAAAGACATCAATACAACTGGTGCTGGTGTTGAAGATCATCATGCCTGTCTGGGCTTGGTTGATGGCGTTGCGCTGGGCGGTCGTCATGCGGGGCAAAGCCAGTGATCCCGATGTAGTGCTTTGGACATCAAAAACAGCCGTAGCACTATCGGTGCCGATGCCCACGTTTCCGGTGGGGCGGTGTAGTCCGTTGTTGGTGGCCGTCCACTGGTCGGCACCACCGACGGGCTGCCAGTTTGTGCCGTTGTAGTAATAAAATCCTGGGGTTTGATCGGTCTGAAAGACCAGCAGCCCCGTAGCGGGTGTCGTGATTTGGTCGCGCTGGGCCTGGCTTAGGCGCGGGATCAGGATACCTTTGTTGGTGGATTTGACATCGAGGGCGGCCGAGGCATCGGGGTCGCTGTTGTCGGTATTGATGCCTACGCCTTGTCCGTAGGTATGTTGGGTGAAAAGGAGGCACAAGAAGAGGCCGAGTAGATGAAGTCGCATGGAAGAGCTATTAGATGTTCTCCCCAAAAGACGAAAAGTTTGGCTACAAAAGTGCTTTTGTAGGGTAAGCAAAGGGGGTAAGCAATTTGTAAGTTGTTGATTTACAAAATGTTTTTTAGGTCGCTTCCCTTCGGCAACTCCAGCTTACGACGGATGCGGTTGCGGGCTACCTTGACCGCACCAGTCGAGATACCGAGCATATCGGCAGTTTCCTGGTGGGTCAGTTCGAGTTTGGAAAGCACAATCAGGCGTACTTCGCCTTCGGTGAGTTGGGGGTATTTGGCGTAGAGATCGGGCAAAAATCGGGGGTAGATATGTCCGAATAAGGTTTTGTAGTGCTGCCAATCTTCGGGGGTCAGGATGCGGCTTGCGATGAGTTGGGCAAAGATGTCGGGATCGTTTTCGTTGGTGGGGGGGCTTTCTGGTGCGGGTGGGGTCTGGCTTTTGAGTTGCTGGATGAGGCGGCTTTTTTCGAGGAGGCGTTCGGTGTAGGCTTGGAGTGCCTGCTTTGCCTGTTGTAGCTCGAGGTCGGTGAGTTGTTGGCGGGTGTGATAGATGGTGCGCTGTCGCTGATAAAATATCCCACCAAAGACGAGGAGCATCCCCAAAAAGGCAATCAAGGCATAGCTTCTTTGGGCTTCGTAGCGGCGGCTCTCCTCGAGGCGTTGGATGCGTTCTTGTTGCAGGAGGAGGGCTTGTTCTTTTTGTACGGTTTCGTATCGAATTTTGGTTTGGGTGATCTGCTCCGAGATGGACGCATCGTAGAGAAACTTTTGGAGGGAGAGTAGGCTATCGACATACGTGAGGGCTTTCTCTGGCTCGTTTTTCTGCCGATACACATCGACCAGTGCTTGGTATAGGCTTTGGCGTTCTTGTCCCTGCCCCAGATGCGAGGCATAGTCGAGGGCTTCAAGAAGATACTGCTCAGCTGCTTTGTATTGCTCGAGAGCAGAAAGTGCAGTGGCTAAGTTAATCAAGGTTTGGGCCGTCGTAAACTTACGTCCCAGGCGACGACGAATGGCCAGGCTCTCTTGTAGGTACGGAATGGCAGACAAATATTGCCCTTGCGCCTGCAAATAGTTACCGATGTTGTTGAGGGTCATCCCGAGGAGATGAGGATCATCGAAGGCACGGGCGACACGGAGGGCTTCTTGATGGTACGACAAGGCCGAATCTGGATCAGCGGTTTCTTTGTAGCAGACGGCCAGCCCGTTATAAACGTTGAGCAGACCCGCTGTATCGGCACGCGCCTGACGGATAGCAAGGCTTTGGTCGTAGTACGGGATCGCCTCGCGGTATCGCCCCAGGCGGTTGAGGAGCGTAGCCACGTTGTAGTACATCGAAGAAAGCCTGACCGTATCGCCCAGAGCTTGATAGCCATTGAGGCTTTGGACAAAATAAACCAGGGTAGAATCGGGCAAGCCCAGCCGGTAATACGTGATGCCTACGTTTTGACGGCTAATGGCCAGACGTGTCGAGTCGTTTTCCTGTTCACAAAAGGGTAAGCCTTTGCGCTGGTAGATCAAAGCCGAGTCGTACTGCCCTAGCTTTTCGTGCAAAAATCCCATATCGTTGTACAACTGACAAAAACTCCCCCAGAACTTCGCTTGTGTAGCCAAGCCCAGGGCGGCTTGCATCTGCCGCAAAGCCGTGGCATAACTGCCCTTTTGGCTCTCCAAAACAGCCTGCCGTGCCAGGACTTCAACCTTTAAACTGGAAAAGCGGATCAGTTTTGGGGCGATGTTGCTTAGTTCTACGCTGTCGAGTTCCTGAATGGCTTTCCGAAACTGCGTATGCGTATCCGAGCTGGGGCTTTTCTGCCAGCGGGTGAGCAGGCTGTCGATGGGGCTGGCTTCGGTCATCACGGATAGCGCGTAGAGCCAAAGCAGAAGAGACAAGTAGTATTTCAAATAATCGTTGGTTAGAAGGTGTTTTTTAAGTGAAAAGAATAAGTCTTTGAGCGCGGTTGGCCAACCACGGGCAAATCAAGACGACTCGGCATCCTTTCACTCTTCAACGACCCTGGAGACCACCGGCGAAGGGGAGTGCATCCAGTGCAGCAGGTCAGTGCTTGCCTGGTTGATGATTTCGGGCGTTACCTCAAAAAAGGCCTGGTGGATATTGAACGGTGCTTCACCTTCGGCGGGCATCAGCCGGATGTAGCGGCCGTCCTCCTGGAGGAGGTAGCTGTTTTGGTTGTCTTTGAGGTTGTAAAGCAAGATATTCATCGCCTCGGCGCGGCAGAGTGGGTCTTCGATCAAGAACAGCGATTCAACCCGACGGATAAAACTACGCGCCATCGCGTCGGCACTGCCCGTGTAGATGTAGGGCTTGCCGTTGTTGTGAAAATAAAACAAGCGCGAATGCTCCAGCAGATCCCCAACAATGGAACGCACTTCGATATTTTGGCTCAAGCCTGCCCGCCCAGGACGGATACAGCAGATACCCCGCACGATCAGATGTACGCGCACACCCGCCGCCGAAGCCCGATAGAGTGCCTCAATAAACGTCCGGTCTTGCAACGAATTGACTTTGATGATGATACCCGAAGGTAGCCCCGCTTCGGCGTGTTTGATTTCGGTGTCGATCAGATCAATCAACCCGTCGCGCAGATGCACGGGGGCAGCCAGGAGCTTTTGGTAACGAATCGGCTCGGAATGCCCCGTGATGACATTAAAAAACTCCGAGACATCCTGGGCATAGGCTTCGTTGGCAGTCAGGATACCAATATCGGTGTAGAGCCGAGCCGTGCTTTCGTTGTAGTTGCCCGTCCCGAAGTGGATATACCGCCCGATGCGCTCCTCTTCCTTGCGGACGATGAGCAGGAGCTTGGTATGTGTCTTGAGGTTGGAGATGCCATAGATGACAAAGCAGCCGGCTTTTTGGAGGCGTTTGGCTTCCTTGATGTTGTTTTCTTCGTCGAAGCGTGCCTTGACTTCAAAGAGTACCGAGACGTGCTTGCCGTTTTCGGCTGCCTCCAGCAAGGCCTCCGAGATGCGGGAGTCCTTTGCCAGCCGATAAATGGTCATCTTGATTGCCAGGACGTTGGGATCAACGGCAGCCTGCTCCAGGAGTTCGATCACGGGATCGAAGCTGTGGTAGGGATGATGCAAGAAAATATCGCCGCGTCGGATGCGCTCAAACATGTTCTTGTTACCGCCTTGCTGAAACGATACCGGCGCAATGGGGGCGGGCAGTTGAGACAACTGACGCTGGAATTTCTTTTGTCGGACAATCTGCCAAAGTCCCGTTAGGTCGAGGAGCGTATGTACCGTAACGATGTTGTGGTTGTCGATCTCCCAGCGTTCTTTGAGCGTGCGGAGGAGCCACTTAGAGGCCTTCGGTTCGATCTCGACACGGACAACGCGGCCCGTCTGTCGGGTTTTGAGGCGGTGCTTGAGTTCATCGACAAAGTTGGTATCCAGGTCGTCGCTTTCCTCCAACGTGTAGTCGCCGTTGCGGGTGATGCGAAAGAGGTTAGCCGAAAGAATCTTGACGTTGCGGAAGAGCTTTTCGATGTGTAGCCGGATGATCTCCTCAATCGGGACAAAGAGCAGATGATCGTTTTGGTCTTCGAGTTCAAAGAAGCGGGGGAGATTGCGCGGAATCTGCACAAAAGAGACCTTCCGCGTTGTCTTGTCGCCGCTCACATCCTGCGTAACGATCCCGAAGATGAGCAACTGGTTGCGCAAGATCGGGAAGGCATGATAGCCATCATAGACCATCGGGGTTAGCATCGGGAAGATGGTCTTATCAAAGTAGTGCGCCACCACCCGCCGATGGGTGGGGTTGAGCGATTCGGGACCTACGATAGAAAAACCGTTTTCCTCAAATTGGGGCATCAGGGATTCCCGAAAGCAGATCTCCTGCCGCTCCACAAAACGCGCACTCTCCGTGAGCAAGACCTCCCGAAAGTCATCCGAAAGCAAGCCCGAGTAATCCACCCGCTCCTTGCCGTAGTCCAGGTAGTTGTACAGGCTTCCCACCCGAATCATAAAAAACTCGTCTAGGTTGGAGGCCGTGATGGCCAAAAACTTCAACCGCTCAATCAAAGAACGCGCCGGACGCTCGGCCTGCTCCAGGACACGGCAGTTGAATTGCAACCAACTCAAATCACGGCTAATCAGATTGCTCTCCTGGATATATCGGTGTCTTTCTTCGGCGTTCATGGGATGGGATAAGGATAGTTTTGATGGCTAAAATAGTCATTTTTTCCGAAAAAAAATATCCCCCACAAAGAAACGCTTTGTGGGGGATATACGCATTGTTTAGCCTTGGCGTAGCTTAGGGGGCCTGAACGGTCAAGATGACTGTTTTGTTGCCGCCAAAGCGGTTGGCTTGTGCCTGAATCGTAATCGTGCGGGTGGTTTGTCCATTCGGGATGATGACCGTACCGGCAGTTGTCGTGAAGGTCTCCGCCCCGCGAAGTACGTAATAATCCTGATTGAAAACTGCCGTACCGCCTACGGCGAAGTTTACCGTCAGGTCGCCCGATACGGGTACGCTGCTCGTGAAAGTAAACTCAATCGACTCGGCGTTTTGTCCGTTGATCGTTGCGGGTGTGGCCGTTACGGTGATGGCCGGCTGGGCTGCGGCTTGGGTTTGTGCCGTTGCCGTTACGGCCGTCGAAACGTTCGTTGCACCAGCTCGCGTAAACAAGCGATAGTAGTACGTCGTGCCGGCGGTAAGCCCGGTGTGGGTATAGCTGCTGCTGTTGGCGGGCAAGGTGGCCACGGCTGCCCAGTTGTTTTGATCGGTAGAAACCTCCAGGAGATAGTCTGTTTCGATGCCCGAGACATCCGTCCAGGCCAGGTTTACCGATGTCTGGCTCGTGCCGGTGGCACTGAAATTACAGGCCGGAACGGCTTGAACTTCTAACCTCGCCGAGATCGGGAAGTGATCTGAGGTTGTTTTGTCGTAGTTGATGTTATAGAACTCGTAATGCACCCGCTCGGAGTTGGCGATGGAGGCATTAAAGAGCCTGTTATTGACGCTGATATGGTCGATCATGTTTTCTCGGGAGACAAAAGACCGGAAGCCAGCATCGCTCAAGGGGCGTGTCAGGGTGCGGTAGTTGCTTGGGCGCGAGGTGATGGAGATGTAAGTCGTGGTGGTCGTCGAAACATCGGCTACCGTAACGTCCACGTCGTCGTTGTAGTCGCCCAGGAGGACGATTTTGTCGTTGGTGTACTGGTTACGGAGGCTATCCTCGAGGGCATCAATATCAAACTTGCGCATATCATAGCGTCCCTGGGCATTGGTGGAGCCATTGGCTCGGGCGTGGATATTGACAAAACTGATGGTATCCTTGACGTTGTTGATGGTTACCTCGGCTTTCATCATAAAGGGCAAGCGTCCGCTGGCCCAGAAGCGCGTTTTGTCTGCATCCGGAAAGGCGTTGAGTTCTGTGGGGGTTACGTTGCCGTTGTAGTACGGGTGCATGGTGCGCAGCAAGGCTTTGGTTTCGAGTGGCTTAACTACCGAAGTTCGGTAAGCGATGATAAGCTGCTGAGAGTTTTGTTGCTGGGCCGGTGGGTAAGAGACGGCATCCGAGACGACAAAGTTATAGCCTGGCAGGGAGTTAATCAGGTTGCGCATCGCGGTCGTGTCCGTGATTTCCTGGAAGGCATACACATCGGCATTGAGTGCCAGGAGTACCTTGCGGACGCTATCGGTCTGGATTTGGGTGGCGTTGGGGTTATTGCCGGCCGGTGAGTTGGCCGGATGCCCAAACCACTCGATGTTCCAGGAGACGACATCCAAAGAAGCCGCCTGGGGGATGCAAGCCGTCGCCGGCGTAGGAGGTGTGTAGGGCTGGGCGCAAGGAATATCAGCCGTAAAGCGCGGCTTGAGCTGAAAAAGCGCGTTGAACTGACCAATCACACCCACGACGGAACAACTGCTAGGCTGCACGCGCCCGACCAGGTTGGTGGCACCATCAATGCGCATCTCTCCATTGCCGCTGGCATCGTTGAGTATAAAATTGCTGTTGCCAAAAAGCAAATCACCAGGGCCAGGAAAGTTGGCGTTTTGAATGTGCACCAATTTGCCCGTTAGGTTGGGATCGTTGAGTTGGCTTAGGGTGATAACCTGTGGAACAACAGGGCGGTTGGCTGTGCCGTGTGGCGTTACCTGGGTCAGGTTGATGAGTTGCTGCTCGTTGTTGAATGCCGAGCGCGTTCCCGTAACCGTAACCGAATCACCGATATTGAAATTACCCACTCCGTGTACCTGGTTATCAAAAATGGCAATACCGCCGGTAGCATCCTGAATGTAGGCTGGCCCATTGAACTGGCTCGAAACCGTAAACGTCCCCGTGATGCTCACAATCGACCCCTGTGGCAAGGCACGCGCTGCCGCAATCGTGGATACGCCCTGGCCCGTTACGCTGACGGTTCTGGTGGCCGCTCCCGCGCTCGTATGGACGATGTTGCCCGTATGTCCGAGGGGTGCGCTGGTGGGGTTGTAGCGCACAAAAACGTTGGTGGTGTTGCTGTTAGCTGTCGCTACCGGGATCACGACGCTACTACCGAAGCCACTCCCCGAAGTCAGCGAAACTTCAAAGTTAGAGGGGGCCGTAATCGAGACATCACCCGTCAGGTCGCTGCCCGAAACCGTATAACTCTGCTCGGATGAGGGGCTACCCACGCCACCCGAGATAAAGGTCGTTAGGGTTTCGGAGATAGAGATCGTGGGGCCGGCAGGGCCGCCAGCGGTACCATAAACGATCAGTCCGTTGGTGCCATCGAAGGCATTGGTATCGCGAATGCGCATCGTACCCGTACCGCTAGATGCGCCAAAGCCATACATCCGAAAGGTAGCCGAGGTAACGTTCGTAAAAGCCGATAGATCAATGCCGGAGATGTTACTGGCACCGCCGGTGCTGGTCGTAACGGCGTTGTTGGTGTAAACGCTCTGATAAGCACCGCCATTGATCGAAACCTCAATAACGACATCAGACGGCCCCGTACTTGAACGATAAAAGCGAATGCTCATCGTGCTTAGGTTGTAGGCTGTCGTAGCGGTAAAGCCCCATTCGAGGTAGCTGTTGTCCGCTTTGGCCTGGGCCAGACCGCCAGTTTGTGTCCAACCACGCGAGTTAAAGCCCGCTCCTGCATTCTCCGTCAAGCCAGCACCGCGAGAAAGATTGAGACCCGTAACACCTGTAGCCGTAACAGCGGCCGGGTCAGCGGCAGCCGTATTGGGCAAGTAAGCCACAACTGTCGTTTGGGCTTGTGCCAGATGAAAAGCGAAAAGGCTTAGTCCTAAGAGGATTAGCCGACGTAACCAGTCCTTTTGTAAAAATTGTTGCATGATAAAATTGTTCTGATGATGAAAATCAACAGACAAGGTACAACTCTCAAGTTACCCCAATATTAAATCCGTATGTATTTTTGAGAGGTGCAGTCAGTGTAGGTGTTGTACGCGGCGTTCGTGGGTCTCGAGGAGCTTCCAATACACAATCGGAATTTCGATCAGGAGTGCCGAAGGAATGGTACAGAGCAAGACATCGCTGGTCATCACGACCCGAAAACTGTGGGGATGCGCAAAAAAACGCTCCAAACTAAAAAAATCGCCTGCCTCCAGCGTTTCGGACTTGCTATCGTTGATATGGAGGGTTGCCGCTCCGCGCACCAGTACGTAGAGGTCTGTTTGGGCCGAGAAGGCAAGTGCCGTGCCGGCGGGCAGTTGCTGGTAGTCCATCTGTTGGGCAATCCTTGCCAGGATGGGAAAAGAGACCACCTCCCCGAAGAGCCAGGTTTTTTCGAGGAACAGAATGTTTTCTTCGAGTTGGCGCAACTGGTCATAGAGACCGTTGCGGCGCACAAAGTCGTGGTAGGCTTTGGCAGGCAAACACAAGATATTCAGATGACTAGCCGCCCAATAGGCGTGTTGGGTGGCCAGCCCCAAATAACCCGAATAAAAACCAATCAAGGAACCAGCCGGAAAAGTGCTCAGGTTACCCGTAGATTTTTCGATGAACTCCACCGATCCGGTAAGCAGCAAAAAGACCTCCTCCAGTCGTTGTTGTTCTTTCAGGAGTAGCGTACCGGCATTGACCGAACGGATGGGGTGGTTGAGGAGGTAGTTAATTTCGTGATCTGGGGCATCGGGAAAATAAAACCGCAGATGCTTGCGGGCGTAGTCAATGAGGTAGTTGTGCTTGGCCGGAATCAGGACATCAACCATCCCGAAGGCAGCCACCGATCCGATCTCCCGTTGCTTGGGTGGGAGGGCTTCGGAGGTGTGGGCCAGGAGCAGTTTCTCGGATGTGTCGTGGATGTAATCCTCGGCATCTCCATGAATCAGTCCCCCGCCAATATCGACTTTTTTTAGGTTAGCGTATCTCAAATAGCCCTCCATGATCTCCCGAAACCGTTCGGGCGTAATCCCGCGCTTGTCTCGCTCATCGGCGATCATCCCCCGAAAGACCCGCTCCGAGACCACATCGGCCAGGTGGGCGTAGGTTTGGTAGGCATCACCCCAACGCGCCCGAAAGAAAAAAATGTTTGTCTCGACGGGATGAGGCGAGTAAAGCGGCATCACGTCTAGCCCATCGACGTTGTTCCATTGATCGAAAGCCAGATCGTGGATATGAAAGAAATCTTCAAACCGCTGTTCTTCAATGTTCATCAGGGCGCACAACTTTTTGGTAACCGAAGCCCTGACCAGCGGCGTAGCGAAGTACTTGAGCCGACGATCGGTACGGATGAGCGTCGTCAGGCCGGCAAAGTGATCGTCGTGGGCGTGCGTATGGAAGATGCCCTCTATCTCATTGACACTGATGCCGAGGTAGCGTAGGCTTGAAAGAATGTTGGGTCCGGCATCAATCAAGTAGAGTTTGCCCTGAAAGACAATAATACTGGCCATGCAAGGGCGATGGATGTCCCAGCCGTCGCCTTCGCCCGAGTGGATGATCGAAAAATAATCGCGGGCGATGTTGTGATAGCTCAACTGATACGAAGGCGTGTAGGTTTGTCCCGCTTTGAGGTTCAAGTCCACGGTAACGGATTCGCCCTTGTACAAAAATGTATAGACGTTGAGACTTTGGCGACGCAAGTACAACCCCTCTGGGTGCAGCAGAATTTCTTGGGTCTCTTCGATGGGAGAGAGATCGAGGAGCTCCTCGGGGCGCGTAATTTTGCCGAAGGCAAAATGAAGTTTGATACGCATCATCTGCTCGGCTTCCTCGGCTGGTATGCCCGTCTGGATGATCTCTTCGGTGGAGGTCAAGCCATAGTTTCCGCGATAGATATAGGCCAGCTGGGCTTTGAGCTGGGCCGGCGATCCGATGAGGCGGGGTTTGCGTCCGGTGTTGTTGGGATGATTGGGGAGGATCATGCCTTGCAAATAGAGCATCTGCAAGACGGGAAACTCGGTAAGGTTGGAGAAACTACCGTTTTGTCGGAGGACATCGGAGAGCAGGATGGCATTGGGCCCCGTCTCAAAGGATACACCATCTTTGGATACCTGCTCGATCAGTCCGCGTTTGCGGAGGTGCTTGATGGCATCGGCTGGACAACCACACAAAATGCACAGGTCTAGTTCGGGTATTTCTACCCAATGAATACCCGTGCTGATGTGGAGTGTACGTATCTGTTGCGCCATAGCCGTTAGTCTTCGTCGCCAAACCGGCTTCGGAGCGTGCGGACTTGTGGCGTGCCTGGCGTTTCTTTGAGTTGGATGTTGCGCCGAAGGTAAGCTGGGGTATCTTTTCGCTCCTGGAGTTCCTGATCGCTCATTTCATTGACACTCTTGATGGGAGCAGGCTTAGTAGCCAAAGGGGTTCCGGTTGTTATTCGATTTACTTTTTTTTT
Organism: Bernardetiaceae bacterium; assembly: GCA_036822015.1. Classification (GTDB taxonomy): domain Bacteria; phylum Bacteroidota; class Bacteroidia; order Cytophagales; family Bernardetiaceae; genus DAISIL01. The sequence goes on from DAISIL010000005.1 coordinate 58,404, forward strand.
TTCGCGTTCTTCCCGTTCTGGATCGGGAGCTGGGTAGTGATCGTCCTCGAGGTTATAGACGGTTCGCTCTCGTCGGGTAGGTTCGCTCCTTCGTGGCGGCGGCTGGTCTTGCTCATCGTCCTGATCCGTAGCTGGAGGGCGACTGACGGGGCGATCAAAAAAATCTTTTCGTTCAAAAGTGCGCTCGTCCACCTTGACGCGGTTTTTGACGTGTTTGTTGGGCTTACTTAGGTCATATACCCGCCGTTCGGAGGTCTGGGGAAAATCTGGGTCGCGCTCCTCAAATCCCGTTGCGATGATCGTTACGCTGATGCTATCGCCGAGGGTTTCGTCGATGGCCTGCCCAAAGATAATTTCGGCTTCTTCGCCGGCTTGCTCCTGGGCATAGTCGGTGATCTCTTCGAGTTCTTCCATCTGGAAGGTATCCTCATCGCCCACCACGATACTCAACAAGATGTACTTGGCACCGTAGATGTCCGTGTTGTTGAGGAGGGGTGAGGTGATGGCACCTTCGGCGGCGCGTCGGGCGCGGTTTTCGCCTTCGGCTGTGGCAGATCCCATGACGGCAGCCCCGGCATCTTTCATTACCGTTCGGACATCTTCAAAGTCCACGTTGATGGTTCCCGAAACGGTGATGATCTCGGCGATGGATTTGGCTGCCTTCGTCAGGACGTTATCGGCTTGCCTAAATGCCTCACGCATAGAGGCTTTTCCATAGACATCACGCAGGCGATCATTCAGGATCACGAGTACGGTATCGCAGTAGGCGCGGAGTTCGTCGATGCCTTCTTTGGCGCGTACCCGCTTGGGTTTTCCCTCAAAACTAAAAGGAGCCGTTACGATACCGACGGTCAGGATGTCGAGTTCGCGGGCTACTTCGGCAATAACGGGAGCAGCACCTGTACCGGTTCCGCCGCCCATACCTGCCGTGATGAAGAGCATTTTGGTATTGTGGCTTAAAATTTCACGCAACTCCTCTTTGTTTTCGAGGGCGGCATTGTGTCCGCGTTCGGGGTTGGCACCTGCACCCAAACCGGCCGTGAGGTTACGCCCAATTTGTATTTTGTTGGGTACAGGACTCATGTCCAAGGCCTGAATGTCCGTGTTACAGATATAAAATTCAACACCCCGAATGCCCTGCTTGTACATGTGTCCAACGGCATTGCCTCCACCTCCGCCAACGCCAATGACCTTAATGATAGGCGTTTCGTGGGGGTCTTCTAGTCCCGGTAATTTTTTGTTCATCATGAAAAAGTTGCGCTGCTTTCTTAATATCAAGGCATAATATCAAATATCCTACAAAAATACAAACAACAGCAGAAAAAAAAAACAAAAACACTTTTTTTCTTAGCGATTCAAGAGCATAAAGAGAAAAAGATAAAGCCAAAGGGCATCCAGGAAGTGCCAAAACGTCGTACACATCCGTATCGTGAGCATGGACTTAGCGTGTACCTGGTAGAGAAAAGCCTTCACAAGCACCACCAACAGAAAGATCAGCCCTGCTACAATGTGTACCCCGTGCATCAAAGAAATCACATAAACAAACGATCCGGCGGGGTTGCTGCTCGTGCCAGCAAAATACACGCCGCCGCTGACCATCTCGTTCCAGCCCATCACTTGCAAATACAAGAAAACCAATCCGAGGACAAAAGTCGTAAGGATCAATCCTTTAAGCGGAGCAATCAAATCGCGTCTGGCGGCATAAAAAGCGGCGTGCATCGTCAGGCTACTCACCAAAATCACACCCGAACTCCAATAAAAAAGCTGTGGAAGTTCAAAATACAGCCAGTTGCCATCGGCGCGACGGACAATATACGCACTCGTAAAAGCGGCAAACATCATCGTTACGCTCACCAAAATCAGCCACAACACAAAACGGTGGGGGTGCATCGAGCGGCTCGTTTGGTCGCGCTCATCCACGATGCGGTATTGTACATCTGTTGCCATAGTGCAAAAATCATTTTTTTATTTGTCCATAATAACATCCCGTATCGCCTCTTGTTTGGAGGCAAGGCAAGAAAGCTAAGTCCGATGGTAGTAACGGCCTTTCCATTGGTATTTTTTTCTACGAAAAACCAAAAAACCAAAGAAAAGTGCGTAAAAACTGTACAGCCCTTGCGCCAACGGAATCCATACGCGCTGGCGCGATTGCCCCAAAAAGCGCAACCACAGGGCCAGCACCCCCAGCTCCGTCAGGACTTTGAGACACAAGCCCACCCACAGGTAACCCTCTACCCACCACAGCCAGGCGAGCAGATGCAGCCCATGAAACGACACCACTGCCAGGGCCAGCAGCGGTGTTGCCCGGCCTTGCCCGGATTGCCACTTGCTGGCCCAGCGCAGGCGTTGCTGAACAAAATCGGTGAGCTGTACCTGGGGACGAGTCTGGACAATGGCATCCGAAGATTTCAAAAAATGCACCTTGCCAGGAAAAGCCATGTTCATTTTTTCTAACAAAAAAATATCATCGCCCGAGGGCAAATGCTGATGCCCCGCAAAACCACCGACGGATACAAAAGCTGCCTTGTCGTAGCAGAGGTTGGCCCCGTTAGCCAAAACGGGATGCCCCTTGCGTAGCAGCACCGCCCCCGTCCCGATCAGGGACGCAAACTCAACCGACTGCAAATGCGCCCACCACCCTCGGCCGCTCATACGGACGGGGCCCGAAAGCAAGACCGCTCCTGTGGTGCGCTTGGCCGCCGCAAAAGCCGCCAACCAGTGCGGCGATACCACACAGTCGCCGTCGGTCGTCAGGAGGGTCGGGAAACGCGCAGCAGCGATGCCCCGCAAAAGAGCTGCTTTTTTGCCGCTTACTTCGGGGGAGTTGTGGAGGAGGCGCAAGGCAAAGGTGTATTTTGCCTGGGCCTGGCGCAGCAGCGTTACGGTTGTGTCGTTGGAGTGGTCATTGATAAAAATGACCTCAAAAGCATCTCGGGGATAGATCAGTTGCTCCAGGGCATCCAGTAAGGCAGGCAAGTGATCGGCTTCGTTGCGCACGGCTACCAGCACCGAAAAGCCTACGGTTCCGCTGGTATCTCGGGCAGTAAAGAGCGGCATTCGTTGCCAGATCACCCAAAGATACCCCATCATGCAGGCATAGCCCAACAAAACTAACCACAAAAAAAAACCATTTTCGTCAGCGTTTGGAGAATATTAGGCAAGTTGCGTATCTTTTGCGTAGCAAACAAAAAACAAAAGCCATCGGAGGAGAAGAGATGTGCAGGGAGTTATATCGTGCTTGTGTTTATGGGTTGATCGGACTGCTGATCTGGGCTACCGCCTGTACGCCTTCGGGGGGGGAGCGGGTAGCCTTGCTTGCCCCGCCCTTGCCTGCCCTTGAGGTGCTACGCGCCGAGCAGATCGACTATTTGAGCCAACACATTCAGGATGAAGCCCAAGTACCTGCTCATTGGTACGCACGGCGCGGCTTACTGCATCTCCAAAACCGCAAAGAAAACCTAGCCATCGCTGACCTAGAAGCCGCCCTAGCCCAGGAATCCCAACGCCCCCACTGGTGGCTAGGGCTGGCCAAAGCCTATCTCATCAAGCGCGACACGACCAAAGCCCTATCGGCCGCCCATCAAGCCGAACGCCTCCACGAATCCTCCCCCGATCTTTACAAAATCTTAGCCCAGATATACTTCGGTAAGCGAGAGTTTCTTCGATCGGTGCGGTATTGGGAACAGTTTCAGGAGACCTTCCCCGAAGATGGCACCGCTTTCCTGATGAGCGGACGCGCTTTTGTGGCCCTGGGCGATACCTCCGAAGCCCTGTACCGCTTTGGGCAAGCCCTATGCTATGCCCAGGACTCGATGCCGGCGTATCTGGATATACTGGATGTTCATTTGTCTGGTAATCAATGGTTTATTGCTCGATCTGTGGCCCGGCAGATACGTGATCGTCTCCCCACCAACGCCGAGTGGGCCTACCGCTATGCCCACATTCAACGCTACCTCGGCAAGCCCGATAGTGCCTTTTTGCTGTGGCAGCAAGCCGTTGCCGATGATAGCACTTTTGTCCCTGCCCAACGAGATCTGGCCGACTTTTACTTCCAACGCAAAGCCTACACCCTGGCTCTTCCCCACCTCGAAGCCGTCCTGCGCTATCGCCCCAAAGACCCGCTAGCCAACCAATACATGGGGCATTTGGACGAGTACCGCAAACTCGACTACACCCAGGCCAGCCAACGCTACCAAACCGCCCTACAAACCGACAGCCTAAACCCCTATCTCCAACAAAGCCTACGCCGCATCGCCTGGAAACAACGCCGAGATTCGCTCCGCGCCCTAGGCCTTTGGCGAGAGCCAGACACCACCACCACCACCACAAACGACTAACTTTCTTATGCAGCGTTACCTAGACATCGAAGTCATTACGCGCCTTCACTTGCAGGAGGTTCCCCAGGGTGTACTCAAAAAGTACTGGTTGCACCTGATCTCCAACGGCATGGCCCAGCCTGTTTATCTGCCCCTGATGGTCATTCGCGGGCATGAGCCTGGCCCTATCGTCGGCGTTACGGCCGGCGTACACGGCAACGAACTCAACGGCGTACCGGTGGTGCAGCAACTTTTTGCTGACATCGACCCGACGCAACTCCGAGGCACACTCATCGGTGTACCGGCGGTCAATGTGCTATCGCTCCTGAGCAACGAACGCCGCTTCCTGGATGGCGAAGACCTCAACCGCATCATGCCCGGCAAGAAAAACGGCAACCGCAGCCAGATTTATGCCTACCGCTTCGTCAATCGGATCATCAAAGAACTCGAGTACCTCATCGACCTGCACACGGCAAGCAATGGACGCGTCAACTCCCACTACATCCGAGCCGATATGCGTCGCCGAACGACCTCCAAGATGGCCACGCTCCAAAACGCCCAAATCATCCTCAACAACGCCGGCACCGATGGTACCCTACGCAGTGCCGCCGCTGATCTGGGGGTACATGCCATTACGGTAGAAGTCGGTGATCCGAACAAGTTTCAGGAGCGGATGATTCAATCGGGGCTAACGGGAATTTTTAATATTTTGTATCACCTCGAAATGCTTGATGGTCAGGTTATTGCACCTGTAACCCCTGCCGTGCGCTGCCGGCAGTCGTACTGGATATACGCTGATCGTGGGGGGATTTTGGAGGTTTTTCCGCCCTTAGCTACTCGGGTGAACAAGGGAGACCGGATCGCGCTCATTCGGGATGTCTTTGGGGAGGTCATCAAAGAATATCGAGCGCCCGAGGCGGGTATCGTTATCGGCAAAAGCGTACATCCGGTCAATCAGACGGGAGGACGGATCTTGCATCTGGGAGTCGTTTAGCCGATGGCCTCCATGTTTTGCCGTACTTGTGCCAAAATATCTACCGATGCCTCCAGGACGGCTTCCAGATGTGCTTCGATTTCCTCCGAACTCAACTGGTTTTCCTGGCTGGCTTCGATGGCACTTAGGGTTTTGTTGAAGGCATCCAGGTTGGTGTAGGCAGTACAGGACTTGAACTTGTGGGCTGTTTCTTGGAGGGCTTGGATGTCTCCGGTTTCCCATTCGTGTTGCATCTTGAGGGGATATTCTTCGAGGTTTTTTTCGAGGATGCCCAGGAGGTTGCGCATCATCTCGGGTTGGTCGTCCACGATCTGTCGGATGTAAGACAGATCAAGCGCTTGCTTAGGAATCATTGTCTTGAGCGGTTTTGGTGATCGTAAGTAGGCGGTCAGCGTAGGGATGTCCTTGGGCGACCCGGGATAGGTACTATTGATTTGTAGATGGGCAATATAGGGATTTTTTGGGTTTTGGGTGATCCAGGACAAAAAAAATCCTGTTGTTTGTTGGACATCTGCTGCTTTTTGGGCCCAAAAGACCTCAAAACCCTGCTCAGTCAGGCTTTTGTGTAGCTGCTCATAATGCCCATCAGCATCTTGCCCCTCGAGCAGGACACGCGGGGCAGGCAGGGGAAGAAAAGGCACTTGCCACTCCGCTTGATCGTCGGCTGTGATGCAGAGTTTTTTTTGGTTGGGCAGCCATCGGAGGATAAGCCGTTGGGGCTTTGTGAGTAAGGCAGTCAGGAGCCAATACCGCCAGGTCTGGAATTGTCCTTGCCCGTACAAGTTGATTGGAATATCGTTTTCCCATCGGCAATCGGTCAGGTAGGGCTGCCAAACCTCCCAGACCTGAGAAGGCATCTGGGCAGGAAAAAACCGTGCCTCCAGAGGCTCGGGCGGGGTGTCGGTTTCGATGATGTGCAAGAGGTGAGCCAGTTCTTCGGACAGGCTCGGATGATGCGCCGCCACCAGGGGAAGTGCTATCGCCCGCCAACGCATCAGGAGGGCGTAGCGAGCCGCTTCGATGCGTTGTTGCTCCTGGGACTGCTGGTTGAGCAGTTGTTTTTTGAGTTGGAGGATTTCTTGGGTCAGGGCAAAATATTGACCGTCGCGCTCGAGTTGTTTTCGCTCGAGTTGCTCATAAAAGTCGCTTCGGTCTTCAAAGACGATCTCCCAGACGATGCCCTCCTCCGTATCTCGGCAGCGCAAATGTGCATCGACGCGATAGCGGCCCAGGGTATGATCGTATAGGGTCAGGGTTTCATCTAGGGGTAGGTTTTGGAGAAGCTTTCTGGAAAGCCAGGGTAGGGTATCGAAGAGGGCGTGGGGGATGTTTCGTAGGGGCAGGAGGGTTTCGCAACTCTGCCGAACGTAGCCTTCCCAGTCAGTCAAGACCCATTGGGTACCTCGGGCTAGGTGCGCTATTTTTTGTTCCTCCCCCATGGCTCAATCGGCTTTTTGGGCGATGCGCAGCTTGGCACTACGGGCCCGGGGGTTGGCGGCACAGGCGGCGGCATCGGCGGTGATGGGCTTGCGGGTCAGGGGGATGAGCGGACGTAGGGGTTGCCCGCGTAGGTCTGTTTCGAGGTCTCCGCCAAACTTTCCCTTTTGAATAAAGTGCTTGACCAGCCGGTCTTCGGTGGAGTGATAAGCCATCACGACGAGCCGCCCTTGGGGTTTGAGCACCTCCGGCACTTGCTGCAAGAACTCCTCCAATACCTGCACTTCTTCATTGACGGCAATGCGGATGGCCTGAAAGACCTGCGCCAAATACTTAAACTCTCGGTGCTTCGGGGCCAGCCCTTCGGCTACCCTTCGTAGATCGAAGGTCGTCTGGATGGGAGCTTGTGCGCGGGCTTGCAGAAGAGCAGCGGCGAGGGTTTTGGCGTTGCGCACATCGCCATACATTCCAAAGATGCGGTGCAGTTCTTCCAGGGAGGCCGTCTCGAGCAGACCTGCGGCGGAGAGGGGCTGCTGTGCGTTCATGCGCATATCCAGGGGGGCATCCTCCCGAAACGAAAAACCGCGCTCGGGTACGTCCAGTTGGTGCGAAGATACGCCCAGATCAGCCAGGATACCATCCACGAGTGGGTAACCATGCAGGCGCAAAAATCGGGACAGATACCGGAAGTTGGCCGGGATGAAGGTAAAGTTGGTCGTGGGCCAGTCGCGGGCATTGGCGGCGGCATCGGGGTCTTGGTCGAAGGCCAGCAGATGCCCTTGCTCGGAGAGCTGCTCCAGGATGGCTCGGCTGTGCCCGCCTCCCCCAAAGGTTACGTCCACGTACACGCCATCGGATTTGATGTCCAGGGCCGTGAGGCATTCGGCTAAGAGTACCGGTTCGTGATAGGGCATTACTTCTTGATCGTCAGGGAACTGCAATTATCTTGATGAAAGTAGTCCCGCAGGACAACGATGATGGCCTCCTGCCTTAGCTTGGCCGTTCCGAGGAGTTTTTGTTTGATCCCCGACTGGGACAACTGCCAGACTTCACCGTTGCTGTACCGCCATCGGAACTCCCGATCGCCGGCATTGATGACCCGCTCTGCCTCACCATCCCGAAACCGGATGTTGTACGATTTTTCCATATAGCTCTCTCCGGCCGGGACAAGCATCATGGCCAGGTATTCGTTGGCTTCGGCGGCTTCTTTGGGGGCATAAATCTTACAAAAACACCGCCCGCGCAACTTCTCATCCTCAAAAATGACCGTAGTAAAGTGTACAATTTTCCATTGTCCGCCCTTCTTCTCAAACGAGACCGTAACCGTCTCGTTGCCTCGGTTCCAGACGCTCCCTTCCTGGTTGAGTTCGTAATTGACGTTATAGACCACAAAGCCAAAGCGTGTCTTGGCTTCTACCTTCAAGACTTCGGATACCTGATAATCCAGGCGCAGCCCAGGCGAAAAGGCCAGCCGCCCCAAAAACTCACTAAACTGGGCGTAGTCGTTGCGGATCACGCGCACCCGCCCCTTGATGTCCGAGCTGATGACGGTAGTACGCAGTTCGGGCGAAAAGTGCTGCAAGACTTTCTCCGTTTTGTGGGTATCAATCAACTGCTGATAGTCCAGGATAAAGGTATCGAAGGCCGCCCGCAAAGAATCAACGGCATTGGCGGGCTGGGCGTGCAGGCTGCCGACCCAACAGAAAAAAAATAGGCAAAAGGACAGGAGTAGCGGTATTTTTTTCATAATCTCGGAGAGAAACATTGACCATAAGAACTAACGCCCAGCCCGGGGGTTTATTTTGATCGCCCATAAAAGAGCGTATTGCTGCGCTGGCGCGTGAGGGTGCTAGCCTTGATGCGTTGCATCTGCTGGGCATCGACGGACTGGATGGCGGCCTGCCGCTCGTTGAGGCGGTTGGGTTTCCCGAGGAGTTCACCAAAAGCCAGTTGATAAGCCCGATTGAACAAACTGACCTCCGAAAACGCCAGGACGGTCTCGGCTTGGTTTTTGGCACGGGTGAGGTGAACTTGCTCCCAGTCGCTGCTCAAAAAGTCCTCTATGCTCTGCCACAAAGCCGCCTGTGCCGCTTCCAGCGATCCCTGCCCCTGTACGCGCCCCGAGATCACGAGCAGGCCCGGATCGCGGCTGCCCGTTACGTAGGCACTCAACGACTGGAAGATGGCTTGCTCACTGACCAAACGACGATACAGAAACGAACTCTCATCACCGCCCAGCAAGTCGCTCAGCAAGTCGTAGGCTTCGTAGTCCGGGTGGGTGATAGATGGCATCGGAAAAGCGATCACGAGTTGATCCAAAGGCACCTCTGCCAGGAGGTGTTTGTGTCGGGGCTCCGTTTGGGGTAGTTCCTGGGGCAGGTTGCGGATGTGGGTCGGGCCAGCCGGAATATCGCCAAACCACCGCTTGGCCATTTCAAGGACACGGGCAGGCGGCAAAGGACTAGCCACCGACAAGATGGCGTTGTTGGGACGATAAAACCGAAAGAAAAACGCCTGGACATCATCCAGGGTAGCGTTTTCGATGTGAGCAATCTCCTTACCAATCGTGGCCCATCGGTATGGGTGTTGGGCATAAGCCAGCGGACGCAGGTGTAGCCACAGATCGCCATAAGGCTGGTTGAGATACCGCTGCTTGAACTCCTCAATGACCACCTTGCGCTGTACCTCCAACACCTTCGGATCAAAGGAAAGGGAAAGCATCCGATCCGATTCCACCCAAAAGGCGGTCTCGATGTTTGTTGCCGGAAGGGTGGCGTAGTAGTTGGTTAGGTCGGGGCTGGTAAAGGCGTTGCTTTCCGCGCCCACCCGTTGCAGGGCGATGTCGGGGGCAGGGATGTGCTTGGAGCCACCAAACATCAGATGCTCAAAGAGATGGGCAAAGCCAGTTTTGTGGGGGTCTTCGTCGCGGGAACCCACGTCGTACAACACATTGACCGTCGCCATGGGCGTTTGGGGGTCTTGGTGTACCAGGATGCGCAAGCCGTTGTCGAGCTGGAAGGTATCGAATGGAATCACGAGTAGGTGGGGTCTATGAGCCGCTGAATCTGTTCGAGGGATTTGGCAAACTCGGGGTCTTCTTTGATTTTTTTGGAGACGGCCTTGCGGGCATGAATGACCGTCGTGTGGTCGCGGCCGCCAAAGTGCGCTCCGATAGCTTTGAGCGGTAGCTGGGTATAAATATCGGCCAGGTGCATGGCCATCTGTCGGGCATTGACGATCTCCTTCTTGCGAGACTTAGACAAAAGTAAGGTATGCTCCATCCGAAAATGATCCGCGACTACCTCCTGGATTTGGTCGATGGTGATGGTAGTATTTGTTCTGGGTTTTTGGGTGTAGTTGCTCAATATCTGATCGGCCATGGCTTTATCGGGCGTAATTTTGAGGAGTTCTTTGCGAGAGGTGAGCGCGTTGAGGATGCCTTCCAGGTCGCGGAAACTTTTGTTGTCCTGTTGAGCGATATAATAGATAACGTCCTGGGGTAACTCCTGCTTCTCCCGCTCGAGGATGGTGTTGATGATGTCCAGACGGGTCTCGTAGTTGGGGGCAAACATATCCGCCGTTTGTCCTTGCTTGAGGCGCGAGGCTAGGCGTTCGCTGAGCTGGGGTAGCTCAATCAGGGCCCGATCACAGCTGATGATGATCTGTTTGTTGTTTTGGTACAGATGATTGAAGAGGTGAAAGAGCTGCTCCTGGGTCTTCTCCTTGCCTACCATAAATTGAATATCGTCGATGATTAAGACATCCAGATTGAGATAAAGGCTGTTGAACTGGTCAATACTCCGATTGCGGATACATTTTACATATTCATTGGTAAAATTGGTTGCCGTGGTGTACAACACGTTCTTGTGCGGGAAAGCCTCTACGATGGCATTGCCGATGGCAGTGATTAAGTGCGTTTTGCCAAAACCGGTTCCTCCATAGACAAGCAGCGGATTGAAGGCCGACTTACCGGGTGTTTTGGCAATTTTGATACCGAGTCCATAGGCTAACCTGTTGCATGGGCCTTCTATGAAATTATCAAAGGTGTATTTTTTTTGTAAGTTGCTTTTGATTTTTGATATAGGTGGCGTGTGTGCTGTCTTGCGCGAGGAAGGCTTGGGAAGCACCTGGGGGCGGTGCGAAAAAATGCTGTTGTTCAGTTGTGGGGGCGCACTTTTGGCGACCTGATAACGCAGCCTACCCTGCTTACCCAGCTCACTGATAATGGCCTGCTGGAGTATATCGACGTAACGATCCTCCAACCAATCCATATGAAATCGGGTGGGCAAACGCAAGATCAGGGTGTTGCCCTCATCTATGGTAATGGGGAGAATAGGCGCAAACCAGGCATCATAACTCTGCTGCGGAATTTCCTTTTTGATGAAGGCTAGGCATCGCTGCCATATCTGTTGGGCATCTTTGTTGGACATACGGAGCAATGAATTAAAGGTAACAGTAGTAACGCCCTTCCAAGAAGGCTTGTTGTAAAAGTATGGACAAATATTGGCAAAAATAATTCAGAGAAATATTTGGCGGTTTCCTCCAAATCACACCCTTTCTCGCAGGGTTTTTGTAAGTCCCTATTACTGAAATGGATCAGCAATTTACGATTTAAAATCTTGATTGCCAAATATTTATTTGAAAAAAAAAATCTCCTTCGGGGAACTTTTCTGGGAAACGGAAAATCTAAAACGAATTTGATAAATCTACTAAGGTTGGATTATTTCAAGATTTTTTCAAAAAATGATATGTTTTTGTCAGCCTTCTGGCTTGCCCCTAAAGGCAAGAAAAATAGGGCTTTGCTTAGATGAGAGGGTGAACATTTGTTGTGTTTTGTGGCTTTATATGCGGGCAGGCAAATTGACCCGAGCCTGGTCAAATCACAAAAACAACACCTCCGCTTTTTGCCCTACATAGTAAATTTATGAAAACACTTGGACGGCATATTTTGCTCGAACTTTACGACTGTCCCCCCGACCGGCTAGATGCCGTCAATGTGGTGGAGGAGGTTTTGGTGGGTGCTGCCCATGCCATCGGGGCGCGGATTGTGTCCGTGAATTTTCATCACTTTTCGCCGATTGGTGTTTCGGGGGTAGTCGTGATTGAGGAAAGTCATCTGGCGATTCATACCTGGCCCGAGTACGGATATGCGGCCGTGGATGTGTTTACGTGCGGGGAGGAGATAGACCCCTGGGGAGCGTATCATTTTTTGAAACAAAACTTTGCCTGTGGGCATTCCTCCGCGATGGAGTTGCGCCGGGGGCAGGCTTCTCTGTTGAGTCCGACGGGTTATCAGGTGGCTGCTCGGGCGGCTGTATCAGAATCGCGGCAGGTGTGGTTTACGCAGCGGGAGCTGGATACGGCTTTTTCGTTGCGGCAGCACTCGAGGGTGTTGTTTCGGGAGCGGTCGGTGTGGCAGGAGGTATTGGTTTTTGAGAGTACGGCTTACGGTAAGATACTGGCCCTTGATGGCCGGCTTGCCCTGGCAGAGGGCGACGAGTATGCCTACCACGAGATGCTGGTACATCCGGCTTTGTCGCGCTGTCGGTCGCTGCGGCGGGTACTGCTGCTGGGCGGTGGCGATGGCGGCTGTGTGCGGGAGGTGTTGCGGTATCCATCGGTGGAGGAGGTGTGGGTGGTAGAGCAGGATAGGCTCGTTACGGCAGCGGTGCAGGCGCATTTTCAGGGACTGGCGGCGGCTCTCTCGGATGAGCGGGTACGCCTGCATTTTGCGGAGGCGATGGCGTTCTTGGATCGGGGCAACTTACCGGATTTTGATGCCGTGCTGGTGGATGCCCAACTGGATGTGGCGGACTTGCTGCCGCTTTTGCCGACGGGGGCGGTATGGGCTTTCTCGGGAGGAGCAGCCCACGAAAAAGCCGGTTTGTTGGAGGTAGGGCTGGCTTTAGGGGCGCATGGTACAGATGGAAGGGGCTATGCGCCTTATCTAGCTTATGTGCCTACTTATCAGTCAGGTATGTGGGGCTTTTGGTTGGTATCCCAGGATCCCGAGCCGCTGTATCCTCTGCCCGAAGGCTTGCGTTACTTGACACCGGACTTGCATCGGGCGGCTTTTGTGTTGCCGGCTTTTGTGGAAAAGTTACTTGTCCAAAAACTTGGTTATCTCCCTAAAATTGTTTAACTTTGAGTATTGATTAAATGATTTTAGTTTTCATTTTTCTTTACGACCAAACCATTTTTAATTTATTATGAGCCAATCTGAAGGAAATCTTATCTCATTCATTGCAGGTATTGCCGTAGGTGCCTTGATCGGCGTTTTGATTGCTCCCGAAAAAGGAGAGACCACCCGCGAAAAGATTGCGGATAAGTCCCAACAGTTTCGCAAAGACCTCGCCGATCAGGTAGAGGCAAACCGCATCAAGATTGAGAAATTTACCCAGGAAATGAAAGAAAAGGCGGCCCAAAAAGCCGAGGAGGTACAACACAAAGTACAGGAGACCATCAAGAATGCTGGCTCTACTCCCGAAGGCTCTTCGGAGGCCTAGATGCCATGATTCCCGTTTGGGCGACCCATCGCCGGAACGGGAATATTTTTTTGTGTTCGGGATATTTTTCGTATTTTTGAAGGCCAAATTTTAGTTCATTCTCTATGGAAAATACAGTTATTCCGTCCGTTCCTGCATACTCGGCAAGCAATATCCAGGTTTTGGAGGGATTGGAGGCCGTGCGTAAGCGTCCGGCCATGTACATCGGCGATGTGAGTGGAAAAGGCTTGCATCACCTGGTCTGGGAGGTCGTGGATAACTCCATCGACGAAGCACTGGCTGGCTATTGCACGACGATAGATGTTGTCATTCACCCCGACAACTCCGTTAGTGTTACCGATGACGGGCGAGGTATTCCTGTTGATCCACACCCCAAAGAAAAAGTCTCTGCCTTGCAGGTCGTCATGACGGTCTTGCACGCAGGCGGTAAGTTTGATAAAGGCACTTATAAAGTCTCGGGAGGGCTACACGGCGTAGGGGTCTCGTGCGTAAATGCACTCTCCACGCGCCTACACGTAACGGTTTATCGAGATGGTTATATCTACGAGCAAGAGTACGCACGGGGTGTGCCCCAGTATGAGGTTCGCCAGATCGGAACCACAGATCGAACGGGTACGATGGTACGCTTTTGGCCCGACGATAGCATTTTTACCGAAACAATCTATCGCTACGAAACCATCCTAAGCCGACTTCGGGAACTTTCTTTCCTCAATGCCGGCATCAAAATCAACATCACCGACCTCCGCGAAACGGACGAAGACGGACAACACCTACAAGAGACGTTCTACTCCGAAGGCGGAATCAAAGAGTTTGTTAAGTTTTTGGATGCTACCCGCGCACCCCTGCTAGCAGATGCAATCTATGTGGAGGGCAACAAAAACGATGTCGATGTGCAAGTAGCCCTCATGTACAATACTTCGTACAGCGAAAATATCTTTTCGTACACCAACAACATCCACACCACCGAAGGTGGAACACACGTTACGGGATTTTATCGCGCCCTCACGCGGACGCTCAAAACCTACGCCGAGAAAAACAAACTGCTCGATAAGGTAAACATCGAAATTGCAGGCAATGACTTCCGCGAGGGGCTAACAGCCGTCGTTTCGGTGAAGGTGATGGAACCCCAGTTTGGCGGACAAACCAAAACCAAGCTCGGCAACTCCGAGGTCAGTGGGGCCGTAGAGACTTGCGTCAATGAGGTGCTTTACACCTACCTCGAAGAGAACCCCAAAGAAGCGCGTTTCATCGTCCAAAAAGTCATCCTGGCTGCCCAAGCCCGATACGCCGCCCGAAAAGCCCGAGAAACCGTTCAGCGCAAAAGCATCCTCAATGGCTCTGGACTGCCAGGTAAGCTAGCCGACTGCGCCGAAAAAGACCCCGCCGCCTCCGAACTCTACCTCGTCGAGGGCGACTCCGCCGGTGGGTCAGCCAAACAAGGGCGCGACCGCAACTCACAAGCCATCCTCCCCCTGCGCGGTAAAATCCTTAATGTCGAAAAAGCACAAGAACACAAGATCTACGACAACGAGGAAATCAAAAATATCATCACCGCCCTGGGCATTTCCTTTGGTAACGAAGACGATGACCGCGCCCTCAACCTGGACAAACTCCGGTATCATCGCGTTATCATCATGACCGATGCCGACGTGGACGGCAGCCACATCCGAACCCTGATTCTGACCCTTTTCTTTCGCTATTTTAGGGAATTGATCGAAAAGGGCTATCTCTACATTGCCCAGCCGCCCTTGTATCTGATCAAACAAGGCAAAAAGGAGCAGTACTGTTGGTCTGAACCCGAGCGGGAGCGTATCATCAGCGAACTCAAAGCCAACGGAAAAACCAACTTCTCCCTTCAACGCTACAAAGGCCTCGGCGAAATGAACCCAGAACAACTTTGGGAAACGACCATGAATCCGGAGACCCGCAGCCTAAAGCAAGTCGATATTGCCTCTGCTGCCGCTGCCGATCATCTCTTTTCGATGCTCATGGGCGACGAAGTGCCACCCCGAAGGGAGTTTATCGAAAAAAATGCCCGCTATGCCAAACTAGACATCTAAGCCTATGTCTGACCGCAAAGAAGAAGAAGAAGAACCGCTACACACACCAGCGCCAGCGCCACAACCTACCCCCGAGGCCGAGCCGATTCTGGGGCAGGTGCTTCGGGTGCTAGAGCAAAACTTCTATGTTACCTTTGCGGTGGCTTTTTTGGTGTGGATGCTTTTTGTGGATGGAAATGACCTGGTGAATCAGTATCGCAACTATCAAGAAATTAAGCGATTAGAGGAGCAGCGTGCGTTTTATCGGAAACGCATCCACCAAATCGAAGCCCAACGCAAAGCCCTCATCACCGACCCCGAAAAGCTAGAGCAATACGCCCGTGAGGTGCATCGCCTCCAACGCCCCAACGAGGAGGTCTTTATCATCGAGGAATGATGGAGGAATGGGCCCAACGCATACTCCAATTTCTGGCCGGCTACTACGAGTATCTGCTGATTCCCTTCATCAGTTCGGGTGTGGGGTATCTCACCAACTGGCTCGCGATCAAGATGACCTTTTATCCGATTGAGTATCGCGGCATTCGTCCTTTTGGTTGGCAGGGCATTATCCCCTCCAAAGCCCGAAAAATGGCCGAGAAGTCCGTTGATCTTCTGACGATCAAACTGGTCAGGATTGATGAGCAGTTTGCCCGCCTGGATCCCGAACAAGTCGCTGCCGAGATGAAGCCCGCCCTGGATCGTCTCTCGAAGCAACTCCTCAACGAAGTCATGGAGGCACGCGCCCCTGCTCTCTGGCGCAATACCCCCGATCTGGTCAAGGAACGGCTCTACAAACGCACCGCCGATGACCTGCCCGAGGTCGTGATTGAGATGATGCGCCAGATGAGCTTGCAGATCGAAGACCTCCTAGACCTCAAAAGCATGTCGGTTAAGGAATTGATGAAAGATAAGACACTTGTCAATCAGATATTCCAACGCTGTGGCTATAAGGAGTTTATCTTCATTGAGCGGTCGGGCTTGTACCTGGGTTTTCCCTTTGGGTTGGTGCAGATGGTGGTTACGTACCTCTACTTTGAATATTCGTGGTTTTTGCTGCCCTTCTTTGGGCTGCTGGTGGGGTGGGCCACCAATGCCATTGCCCTCAAGGTCATCTTTCGTCCCCGCAGGCGGTATCGCTTCCTGGGGCTAACGATTCAGGGGTTGTTTCTTCAACGCCAAGCCGAAGTTGCGGCCGAGTACTCCCGCATGATTACCGAACGCATCCTGACAACGGAAAATATCTTTGAGTTCATCGTGCGCGGCCCTGGCTCGGAGAAACTCAAAGTCATCATTGAGCAGCACGTCCATCAAGTCGTCGAGACCACTGTTGGGCTTTCTCAACGGATGCTAAAAATCGACTTTGTCCACAACCAAATGGACATCATCAAGAACATCGTCAGTTATCGCTTCGAGCAGGAGCTACCCGTAGCTATCGTCGATGTGTATCAGTATGCCGAGCGGACGCTTAAGATGCGGGAGACCCTTGAATCAAAGATGGCTGGCTTGCCGCCTCCCGAGTTTGAGGCTTTCTTGCGGCCGGCTTTTCAGGAGGACGAATGGATTTTGATTACGGTAGGTGCGGTGCTTGGGTTTTTGGCTGGAGTAGTGCAGTATTTTTTGTTTTTTTAAGGTTGTTTTATCCACTGATGCGCAGCCCCATGAGTACCACGTCATCGGTTTGTTTGTGCTTAAATCCCATCCAGTCGTTGAGGGTCTGTTGCGCTTGTGCTTCCTGTTCGGCCATCGGGCGGGTGTGCAGATCGAGTAGTAGGGCTTTGAGATTCTTGCGCATGAACTTTCTGCCTTCTTGCCCACCAAACTGATCCTGAAAGCCATCCGAGAACAAATAAAGGTAGGTATCTTCTTCGGGCTTGAGCGCAATGGTGTGCGCCGTGAAGGTGCGCTGCTTCTTGAGTCGTAGCCCCCCGATCCCGTATTTTTCGCCTTTGTGTTCTTGTAGCACGCCGTCCTGGATGATAACAAGCGGATTGTGGGCCCCCGAAAACTGAAGGTTGCCCGCTGTCTTGTCCCAAACCACGAGGGCAATATCCATACCGTCCTGGTTGTTGGTCTCTTCTTGTTTGAGGGCCTTTCGGATGCCTTCGTGTAGCCCTCGTAAGATTTCGGAGCTATTAGTAAGTTTTTGATTGATAATGAGTTGGCTTAGTAGCTCGTTGCCAATCATGGACATAAATGCTCCCGGAACGCCATGCCCTGTGCAGTCGGCGACGGCGATGAAGACCTTGTCTTGTTGCTCCTCGACCCAATAAAAATCTCCGGATACCACATCCTTAGGCTGATAGAACACAAAATGATCCCCCAGGATGCGCTCCAGTTCCTTGCTGCGCGGGAGCATCGCCTGCTGTATGCGGCTGGCATAGGTGATGCTGGAGAGGATGTCCTGGTTTTTCTTGGATACCTGCTCATGTAGCGATTTGAGCATTTCGTTGGTGGTATCGAGTTCTTCGATGGTTTGGTTGAGGTCTTCGGTTCTTTGGATGACTTTCTCTTCGAGTTCGACGTTTTTCTCTTCAATGACTTTTTGAATATTGAGGAGATTTTCTTTTTCTAGCTTTTCAGCGTACAGTTGCTTTTTGTTGATTTCATCTTTCAAAATGTTGATACGCGCCGCCAAAGCAAAAGAAAACAACAATAACTGCCCCACAAAGCCTATCTTCAAGCTCATCTTACCCAATAGGCTCGGCCGAAGCACATCAAAAAAAGGCGGGTGGAGCAAATAGAAGATCACAAAAACAAAAAAGAAGCCCATCGAAATCAAGTAATACTTTGCCGCTTGTACGCCCTTGCCATACGCATAAACAGATAAGGCACTGATGTATAAAACACTGAAAGCTATGTTAATATTTGAAATGCTACTTATCGCATTTAGTAAAATGAGATTTCCGCTCCCGTGAAAAAACCAAAAAGCGATCAATAAGCAGATAAAAAAGACCGGCAGCAGGCGCAAGACCACATCCCAACGTCTAAAAGCCAGCCGGGTGTTGTAGTAGGCTCGGGTAAAATACAGGGTAAAAATGGAGATCACTTGGGCAGAGGAGTTCGCAACCAGACTATTGAAGTTGTACCTCGGCGATATCCCCAGCAAGTACTCACTCAGGCCATCTATATCAATAAAGTACAATAGGGCAGCCGAGAGCAGCAGGGTATAATACAAGTAAACACGGTCTTTGACCAGAAAAAACAAGAAGAGGTTATAGATCCCCATCATGGACAAAATACTGATAATAGCCGCTGCCTGGACAAATAAAATTTCCCTGAGCGGCTTTTCTATTCGGTCATTTGCTATCCGCCCGGTAAGTACCATGGGTCTCAGGACAAAATCTGTCAAGGTGCGTATGTAGATCAGTACTTCCTGCCCGGGAGCCAGGGTCAGATAAACGAACTCGTAACGAATCCCTTGGGGGCGATCCCGTGGGGGGATGATCGCGCCATTGCGGATGTCTGTGTAGTTGCCCTGCTGGTCAAAGATGTAAACGGTGTAGTCTCTCAGGAGGTTGGGATTAACGCCTATGTCCAGTGGGGTATCGTCGGTGTTTTTGAGCTTGAAGCGCAACCAGTAGGTGTGTGTCCCGACGGTAAGCAGGCTATCTCGACTAAACTGGGTCAGGTAAGGCGGGCGCGTTACGTCCTCAACGGTCAGTTTTCCCTCCGGATCGGGCAAGAACTCCACGCCAGATAGAGTAGTGTAGCCGATTTTTTGCCCTGCCAGTGGGGTTACGTGCGCTGGATAATCAAGCAAATCTTGCCCGTAGGAGCAGACAGCATGGGCAAGCAGGAGCGCAAAGAGGAGCAGACATCGGAGGTGCATAAGCCAAAGGGCTATTGAATGTGAGGCAAAATACACAAATTTTTTAATATTTCCCTCCCGTCGTCCAAATTTCCCAGGCGGCTTCGGCTTGTTGGTGGAGCATCGGGAGACCGTTTTGGGTGCGTGCGCCACGGGATTTGCCCTGGGTCAGAAACTGGGTTTCTTCGGGGTTATAGACCAAATCAAAGAGCAGATGATGGGGGCCAATCTGGTCGTAGGGAATATCGGGGGATTGGTGGATGTGCGGGTGCATACCCAGCGGGGTGGTGTTGATGATGAGCCGAAAATCAGCGAGCCGAACGGCAGAATAAGCCAACACGCGGGGCGGCTTCGGCGACCGCGACGCAAACACAAAGGGCATTCCCAAATCCTCCAACACCACCCGTACCGCCTGGGCAGCCCCACCCGTACCCAGGATAAGTGCCGGACAAGCCGCCGGCGGTACTGCTCCCAAAAAGTCCAGTAACGAAACCCGAAAACCCACATAATCCGTGTTGTAGCCCGTGCGCTGTCCCCCCCGAAAAAGAATCGTATTGACGGCACCAATCCGCTCGGCTCGGGAGTCTAGGGCATCCAAAAACGGGATCACGGCTTGCTTGTGCGGGATCGTTACGTTGAGGCCGCATAGATGGGCTTCGTCCTGGCACAAAGCCCGAAAGGCTTCGATCCTGGGCAAGGGGAAGAGCCGATACTCGTGATCGTGTAGCCCTAAGCGATCAAACTTTTGGGTGAAATATTGCCGCGAAAACGAATGTGAGAGCGGGTAACCGATCAAGCCATAAACCTTTGGTGCGCTCATTTGTCCCAATTATTAAAGATGATTTCACCGATTGACTCGGGCTGAAAAAAAGAGAACAGCCCGCACTCCCAGGGGTCTAGCCCTTGCAGAAGGGCTGCCAGGTGGGGGATTTCGGGATCGGGTTTTTGGAGGAGGAGTTCGGGATCCAGACGGACAAAGGCAGCCTCGAGGAAGTCGGTCTCGGGAGTCCAGGCCTGCCACTCCAGGGCTTGTGGGCAGTGGTTTTTCCAATGCACAAGGGCGGGAGCCAGCAGCGGAAAATGCTTATGTACCGCGAAACTGTGCTGGTTTTCTTTGATTTGGAGGGTGCTGATGCCGTAGGTATAGCTCGGCTGATCGTGGAGCGGATGATGGCTTATCCAGGTATATCCCTCGGGTAAGGGTAGGGTTTGCAGGCGCGTGAAGGTATGTGCCTCGGGGGTGGGGGTATCGGGTGGGAGGCATCCCGACACAAAAGCTGGGAGGGTGGTCAGGATCATCGGTCGGGGATGGATGAGATTTGGATGTGTTCGATCATATCGCCACAGACGAAGTTGTCGAGGAGTTCGATGTTGTTTTTGATACGCCCAAAGCAAGTGTGGTTGCCGTCGAAGTGTTCGGTGGTGCGTCGGGCTAAGCAGACAAAAAACTGTGAGCTGGCTCTGTTGCGTCCCGTGTGTGCCATCGAGAGGACACCGATGTCGTGATACTGCCGCTCACCGTCTCGCTCACACGGAACGAAGACTCCGGCGCTGCCCGTGCCATCGTCGTTGGGGCATCCGGTCTGGAAGAGCGTTCGTGGGATAACTTTAAATATCAGTCGGTTATCATAGAATCCACGCTGGGCCAGTCGGCAGAAGTGATCTACGGTCAGGGGCGTTTCCTGGTCGTAGAGTTCGGCTTGGAAAGTAGCCAGGTGGGTTTTGATTAGGGCGATGCGAGGCATAAAAAGCGATCTTTAACGAAAAAATTATGCCGAAAGAAACGGGTATTTTTTACTTTTGCAAAAAATCACACCACAAAAAGAACGCAAAACAAATTTTAGCTATGGCAAGGGTCGAGATGGTTATGCCCAAAATGGGCGAGAGTGTTATGGAGGGTACGATTTTGAGTTGGCTCAAATCGGTCGGTGATGCGATTGAGGCGGATGAATCGGTGTTAGAGGTAGCGACGGACAAAGTGGATACCGAAGTGCCGGCCACCGATGCCGGTACACTCGTCGAGATACTTGCCCAGGAGGGTGATGTCGTGCCGGTGGGTAGCCCTATTGCCATCATCGAGACGGCCGCCGATGCCGTTGATGCGCCGCCCGTACCCGCCCAGATCGCGGCGGTACCACAGCCCACGCCCACAGCCCCGCAACCCGTTGCCGCTGGACGTTTTTACTCCCCGCTTGTTCTCAATATCGCCAAACAAGAAAACCTCCCCATGGAGGAACTCGAGCGCATTCCTGGTACGGGACTGGAAGGGCGGCTCACCAAAAATGACCTGTTTGCTTATCTCAACACCCGAAAAGCCACACCTGCACCCACGCCTGCCCCTACCCCCGTAGCCAAGCCCGCACCGCCCACTCCTGCCAAAGTTCCTGCGGCTACCTCCATCAGCGGCAATGTCGAGATTATCGAAATGGATCGGATGCGCAAGATGATCGCCCAGCGGATGGTGGAATCGGTGCATACCTCCCCGCACGTAACCTCTTTCGTGGAGGCTGACCTGACCCGTATCGTGGACTGGCGCAATGCCCACAAAAAAGATTTCAAAGCACGTACTGGGCAAAACCTCACCTTTACGCCTATCTTCGTCGAGGCCGTCGCCCGCGCCCTACGTGATTTCCCGATGCTCAACAGTTCTATCGACGGGGATCGGATCATCGTCAAGAAAGACATCAACGTGGGTATCGCCGTAGCCCTGCCGAGTGGCAACCTGATCGTACCTGTGGTACATCATGCGGATCGGCTCAACCTGGGAGGCTTAGCTTTGCAGATCAATGAACTGGTCGAAAAAGCCCGCCGAAACAAACTCTCTCCCGATGACCTCTCGGGTGGGACGTACACGCTCTCCAACATTGGCACGTTCGGTAACCTACTCGGCACACCTATATTGGTGCAGCCGCAAGTAGGCATCCTTTCTACGGGCGCGATTGTCAAGAAGCCCGCCGTCCTGACCCTGCCCGACGGACAAGACGTGATCGCGATTCGGCAGATGATGTTCCTCTCGCA
The DNA here is from genome assembly GCA_036822015.1 of Bernardetiaceae bacterium. GTDB lineage: Bacteria > Bacteroidota > Bacteroidia > Cytophagales > Bernardetiaceae > DAISIL01. Next base: position 80,522 of record DAISIL010000005.1, read on the forward strand.
TTCTTACGATCACCGTATCGTGGATGGTGCTTTGGGCGGGCAGTTTGTGCGCCGTGTCGCTGACTACCTCGAGCAGTTTGATACCGACCAGCGGCCGTAGCAGGAATGTAATGCGTGGCTTTTGACAATGTTTTTTTAACTTTACGCGCAAAGATCAAACGCACGCATGATATTTCGCTATTTGTGGATAATTCTCCTGATTGGATGGTTGGTAAGTGCGGGAACGTCCACGGTGGCACAGACAGCGACACGCCTGGATACCTTGTTGGCCACACTCGAAACGGCTCAATCTCCGGCCGAGAAATACGCCGCCAACTACCAACTGTATCATTACTTCATTTATCGTGAGGTACCACAGGCGCGGCGGTATGCCGAGGTGCTTTACGATGTGTCTCGTCAGCTTGAAGAACCTTTCAAGGTGATCGAATCGACGCGATTTCTCGGCATTACGTATTCTTTTGAAGGCAAGCTCACCGAATCGCTCCCGTATTATCAGGAGGCCTTGCAGTTGGCCCAACAGATCGAAGACCCCCTCGAGATCAAGGCCAACCTCAATAACATCGGCAATGTGTATTTTTTTAGGAACCGGTACGACACGGCCAGATACTACTTCCAAAAATACCTTGATCTCTGCTTGCAGGATACCCTGACCAAGCCCCTTGCCTTGGGCGATGCCTACTTTGGATTGGCGGAGGTTTTTTATGCCGAAGGCAACTACCCGGCCAGCCTCGAATATTACCAAGAAGCCCAAGAACGCTATGAGCAGGGCAAGCACATCAACGCGCTCGTCCCGCTGCACCAAAACGTAAGCGTGATCTATGACCGGGAGGAGAACTTTGTCCAGGCTCGGGCGGAGGCGCAAAAAGCTTTTGCATACGCCCAGCAGATCGACGATCTGATGTCGCAGGCCGAACTCCTCAACATTATCGCCATGACTTACATCAAGCAGGACGACAAGCAGGATAGCCTGGCTCTCAACATTTTGCAGCAAGCCCAGTCTATCGCCGAGGGTACAGGCAGAAACAACATACAAGCCAATATCTCTCTTAGCCTGGCCAGGCTATACACCCAAACCGGACAAACAGCAGAAGCCGAACAGAGCTTTGACAAAGCCAAGTATCACTTCGAGCAATCCGAAGACAGAGATGGACTCTCAGCCTTACTTACCGAAAAAGCCAAATACCATATCCTCCAAAACCAATACACGGCCGCCCAGCAGTCGGCCCAGCAAGCCCTACAACTGGCCCAGCAGATCAAATCCCCTTTGCGCACCCAGCAGGCTGCCCGAGTCTTGATGGACATCGAAGAGCAGCTAGGTAACTACAAACAGTCCGTTGCCTATGCCCACACTTACCTGACCATCAAGGACTCCCTCTTCACCTCCGAAAAATCCGAAGCCCTCGGACGCTTGCGGGCTACCTATGCCTACAGCCGAGAGAAAGACTCCCTCCAGCTGGTGCAGCAGATCAAAGAGCAGCAATTTCATGAAGAGCGCACCCAACAGCAGCAACTCCAGCGCCGTACGTTGATTGCCCTGGTTGTGGTGGGTTTGTTGAGTTTGATCCTGGCGCGTTTTTATTGGGACAAACGCCAAAGCCACCAAGAACTCGGCAAAGTTAATACCTCCCTGCAAGCCAGTTATGCCCTCATCGAAGCCCAGCGCAACAATATCCTCAACAGCATCGCCTATGCCCAGCAGATACAAGAAGCCATCCTGCCGCGCATCGACCGCATCCAGGCCTATCTACCCAACTCTTTTATCTTTTTCCGTCCACGAGATATTGTTTCGGGTGATTTTTATTGGATGGGTGATCTCTACCAAAGCCACCAAAAGACCATCCTGGCGGCCGTGGATTGCACCGGACACGGTGTGCCAGGAGCATTTATGAGCATGATTGCCAATGACTTACTGAACTACATCGTCAATGAAAAGCAGATCACCCAGCCCAGCCTGATCCTCCAACAGATGCACAAAGAAATACGCCGAGCCTTAAAGCAGCAATCGGGCGGAAACCGCGACGGTATGGATATGTCCCTGGTTTGCATCGACTGGCAGAGCCGTACCCTTCACTTTGCTGGCGCAAAAAATCCACTGATCTACGTCCAAAACAACCAACTGCAACAAATCAGTGCTGATCGTCATTGCATTGGTGGCGATCAGCGCGAGAAAGTACGCACGTTCAACGAACACGCCCTGCCCTTTGGGGAGCAAGCCCTCACTTTTTATTTGTTTTCTGATGGCTACGCCGATCAGTTTGGCGGGTCGCGCAGCAAAAAATTCAGCATCCGCCGCTTTCGAGACCTCCTCCTGCACATCCATAGCCAGCCCATGCCCGAGCAAGCGACGCTCCTCCAACAAACGCTCGAGGAGTGGCAGGGCAGCGAAGATCAGGTAGATGATATACTGGTGATGGGTGTGCGGCTTTGAGTGGGCTACTTCTTACGTGAATAATTTTGGCTGCATTTCAAGTCGTGCAATGCGTTCCCTTGCTAGTTCACAATATTCATGGCTCATGTCGATTCCGATGTATTTTCGGTTTAACTGTAAAGCAGAAATACAAGTTGTTCCGCTACCATTCATTGGGTCAAGCACCATATCGCCTTCGTTAGTCCAGGAGCTGATGTGGTCTCTTGCTAATGCACATGGAAATGGGGCAGGATGTCCTTTTGCTTCTTGGTCTTCGGCTTTTTTACCTACCACATATTCCCAAATATTTCCCTTAATTTTCTTTCTCTTGACGGGCTTTGCCATTTTCTCACGTTTTTGCTCGCCTTTTGAATAGTTCTTATAGGTTGTACCGTTTAGTTGAAGCCCTGCGTGTAGGCAATCAATTTTTATGGGGTTATGAGTTTTAACTTCTCCTTTACTGAACACGAACATGTATTCAAAAATGTTGTTATACCTTTTACGGTAAATCTGAGGAATGGGATTTGTCTTTTGAAAAATCATGGTGTCATGTAGATTGAAGCCAACTTCCATGAAATGCAGCGCCTGCCTAAAGCTCGTTCCTGTCTCAGAACCTTTAATAGTCGCGTCTGCAACAACCCAAACAACAATTCCGCCTGGTTTAGTTACTCGATAAAGTTGTTCGACAATATCTTCAAATGGGAATACATATCCCTTGTAAGTCCGTAAGTTGTCGTAGGGAGGTGAAGTCACAGTAAGGTCAATTGAATTTTCATCAAAAGACTTCATGACTTCAACGCAATTTCCTTCAATTATGCTGTTTACAAATTTGTCCATAGTTCTTATTTTATTCCGAATAATCCACTGTCAGAAATAGATTTAATGATTTTTATTTTGCTTTCAATCTTGCTCATTTTGATTAGCTCTTTTAGGGCTTCATCATGGCTCATTCGCATTATTTTCTCTCTTTCCGAAGCTAAGTAAGTTAATCCTTCTTCTTTTGCAATTTCAGTTGATTCTGTTGCTGCTTTTTTCTCTGTATTCCAAAGTTCTTCAATTATTTGAGAGTAACCCAAGATAAGTATTATTGATAGCCAACCAATAGTCAATAGCATTTTTAGAAGGGTTTGATGCTGGAATTGTTTTAAATATTTCGTGTAGAAGACCTTCTGCATTTCCATTGCCTTCTTCAATGGCATAATTTACCAAAAGTGATAAATGGGAGTACGTGAAAATGCAAACGTTCCTTGTCGAGGCTTGTTGATATATCTGACTTGAACGAGTGGGTAGTTGATAAATTGGACAGACTACCATAGCATAAGGTTTTCCATGTTTCCAACTATCCATTGCCTGAACCTTAAAGTCCTTTTGATTTTTTGCCGTTCTACTTAGGCGAAAAGCCTTTGCATCAGCAACGAAGCTGTAATCTTTTGCAAAAGCATCTACATCAGCAACGCCCGCTCTTTCTGTTAAAACTACGCTTTTCAGTCCCATTTCTTTGTAAGCGAAGCACAATAGACCGTCAGTGTATTTTGAATACAATTTTTCTTCACTGGAATCGTGGCTATATGCTTCTGGGATATTTCCACACAAACGCAAATGGTCTATTAAGTGCGCTTGACCCGTACTTTTTTATTTCTTCGGCGAGTTCGTTCTCAAGTCGTTCAGTGTTGTCTATGAAATTTCCACTCAATTTTTGGATTTTATCAACCCAATACTTTCTTGTTGTTCTTGCCTTCTCAGAGATTACTTTTACCATTTTTTATTTTGTTTAGGTCAAATACACATGACATATTACTGACTATGTAATGTATTGGATATTATCAGACATACAAAGTTGGTAGCTTGTGTGTTTTAATATTATCGAGTATTTTAACCCATCAAAACAAAAATTGCTCTTGTTTGATTACTCGTTGAAGTAGTTCAGAACAATACCAATGCGCTAAATCAAACGATTATTGGCATCGGGAAAGACCAAAATAGGTTCAAAGTTTTGGGCTTCTTCGCGGGATAGGATGCCATACGAAATGATAATCAGGATGTCGCCCACTTGTACCTTTCGGGCGGCGGCTCCGTTGAGGCAGATCGTTCCCGAGCCGCGCTCTCCCTTGATGACGTAGGTCTCCAGCCGTTCTCCGTTGTTGTTATTGACAATCTGAACGCGCTCCCCGGCGATGAGTTGGGCGGCATCCATGAGGTCTTCGTCAATGGTGATGCTACCGACGTAGTTGAGTTCGGCTTGGGTAACACGGACGCGATGAATTTTGGATTTGAGGACTTGGAGCAACATAACAATCAGGGGGTTTTGGCAGATGAAACGTCGATCAAGAGATTGTCTATCAATCGAACGGGCCGCAAATATACGGCCGTTGCCAAAATGATACGTCCTGTGTCGGGCATTTTGTTGATCGGTTGTAGGGTTTCTGCATCCGCGACCACAAAATACTCTGGATCGAAGCCCGCCGTGGCGGCAAGTGTCTCCATGGCAGTTTGGGTTACCTGAGCAGGCGAAATGCCAGCGTGTAGGTGAGTGGCGGCGGCTTGCAAGACGCGATAAATTTGGGGCGCTTGCTGGCGTTGGGCGGCCGAGAGGCGTTGGTTGCGGGAGGAGAGCGCCAGCCCGTCGGGTTCCCTGACCGTCGGGCAGGCGATGACGGACACGGGAAACGACAAATCGCGCACCAACTGCCGGACAATCACGAATTGCTGCCAGTCTTTTTGCCCAAAATATGCCCGATCCGGGTTTACCCAATGCAACAACTTCGAGACAATCAAGGCTACGCCGTTGAAATGCCCGGGACGGTGCTGCCCTTCCATGGCTTTATCCAGTCCATCAAAGGCAAAACTGATCCTGGGAATGCTCGCATAGACCTCCGCTGCTGGCGGTATGAGCAAGACATCGCAGCCAGCCGTCCGAAGTTTATCCGCATCGGCAGCCTCGGTACGGGGATAGTTTTGGAGGTCTTCGGCGTTATTGAATTGCGTCGGATTGACAAAAATGCTACACACCGTCAGGTCATTTTCTTGCCTTGATTGTGTAATCAGTGCCAAATGGCCCGCGTGCAAGGCACCCATAGTGGGGACAAAGCCCACCGAACCTTTTATGTTTTTTCGTTCGTTTACCCAACTTTTTAGCCCGTTAAAGATTTTCATTGCAAAATTTTCTTTTTTTGCGGGACAAGTTGCGAAAGATTTTGTTAATCTTTTTCGATTACACCGCTTATATTTTGTTGTTTTGCCTTATCTTTAACTCACCTTTAACGTCACGTAAACACACAACCACATGAAAAAGCGATGTATTTTTTTATTAACTTTGCTGTTAGGCAGTGCTTTGGGGGCTTTTGGTAATGGCTACCAGGTTACCCTCAAGAGCGCACGCCAGACAGCGATGGGCAACTCGGGAACCGCGCTGGCTTTTGATGCCTCGGCAATTTTCTTTAACCCAGGAGCTTTGGGCTTCCACAAACAAAACTCCATCAATGTCGGGGCCTCCTTCGTAACGCCCAACATTAAGTATGTCGGACCAGGAACATCAACTTATACTGCCGAGTCAGCGGCCACAGTCTCTACGCCTTTTTATCTTTTTGGTTCCTATGGCATCAACGAAAAACTCACCGTGGGTTTGGGTGTTTTTACACCCTTTGGCTCAACGGTAAAATGGGAGGATGGCTGGGCTGGACAGACGGCCTTGCAGCAGCTCTCCCTGGCCGTTTTTTATGTGCAGCCTACGGTAAGCTACAAGATCACGGATCAGTTGAGTGTTGGAGCAGGTGTGGATTTTGCCTTTGGATCGGTGAATCTTCAGCGTGCCGTGCCTTTTGCGGATCAAAGCACGGGACAACTCATCGACTCCGAACTCGACGGCAGTGCCAAAATGGGTATTGGCTTCAATCTAGGCGTGTACTACCAGCCCAGCGATAAAATCTCCATCGGCATAAACTACCGCTCGCAAGTGGATGTGGAGGTAGAAGATGGCGATGCTACTTTCACGGCACCTCCAGGCTTGCAGCCGCTGCTCCCCAACACAACCTTTAACGCGGCTCTTCCGATGCCGGCTGTTTTTGCGATTGGTGTGGGGGTATTCCCGACCGAAAAATTGCGACTGACGGCACAGTTTGATTTCATCGAATGGAGCTCTTACAAAGAACTGCGTATTGATTTTGCCCAGCCTGTGGGTGGAGCAGATGCGTCGGTGTCGGAGCGCAACTACAAAAACACCATCGCGCTGCGCATCGGGGCAGAGTACGACGTAACGGAGGCTTTTTCGGTACGGGCAGGTTTTTATTTTGATGGAACGCCCGTTGAGGATGGCTACATGACCCCCGAAACGCCCGATTCAGATTCTTATGTGCCTACTTTGGGTGCTGGCTATAAGCTCAGCGAAAAGTTTTCGATTGATGCCTATTTCATGCTCATCACGCGCCCGGAGCGTTACAACGAAGCCATCCCGGCTGCCCAAAACATCAGCGGAACGTATCAGGTGCGTAACCCTGTTTATGGCTTTGGCTTGAATTACAATTTCTAAAAAATCACCACCACACCGAACACAAAACACAATTTTGTTATGAAAAATTATCCCAAAATATTTCGATGGAGCCTTTGGTTGCTCATCTTGTCGGGCTTGCTGGCCAGTTGTGAGCCACCGCTAGAAGCACCCACTCCCCAGGCAGGTCAGGCTGATTTTACGCGCTACGTCGCCCTGGGCAACTCCCTAACGGCGGGTTACAGCGATGGAGCCATGTACCGCAAGGTGCAGGAGGCTTCTTATCCAGCCCAGCTGGCTCAAAGTATGCAGCAGGTAGGCGGAGCCGCTGGATTTAAGCAGCCGCTTGTCCCCGAAGGTAATGGCTTTGGAGGAGCGAGTGGCCGTCTGGTACTCGTCGTAACGCCGGCCGGAAGTCTGGCACCGGCAGCTACGGCTCCTGATTTTAGCGTCCTGCAACCCATTGGTAGCCAGGGCCCTTTCCAGAACATGGCCGTACCGGGTGCAAAGTCGTTTCACCTCCTGGCACCGCAGTACAGCTCGGCCACCGAAGGTAATCCTTTCTATGCCCGCTTTGCCGCCCAACCCGGGCAGAGCAGTATGGTTGGAGAGACCGCTGCCCAAAATCCAACCTTTGTTACCCTTTGGATCGGAAACAACGACATCTTAGGCTTTGCCGCTAGTGGTGGAGAAAGCGACGCGATCACGCCCCAGCAGACCTTCGATCAGGTCATGGATGGCATCCTCGGTACGCTCAAATCTGCTAACGCCAACATGGGCGGTGCCATCGCCAATATCCCCGATATTTTGGCTGCTCCTTACTTCACGACTGTTCCCTGGAATGCCTTTGCTTTGAGTGCCGACCAGGCTGCTCAAACCAATGCCGCCCTCCAACAAACCGCCCTTACCCAAGGACGACCGCTCGTAGAAGCCGGAGTAGAAGCCGCTGTTCGCGGTCAGATACGCACAGGTGTAGAAGCCCAAGCCCGTGCCGACATCCGCAACGGTGTAGAAGCACAATTCATCGAAACGCAAGTACGCCCCAACGTGGTGGCAGGCGTGAGAGAGCAACTGATTGCCTTGTTTATCTCCGAAGGTGATAGCCCAGAGGTAGCCGCACAAAAGGCGGACTTTGCCATCCAGAACGATCCCCAGGTATTGGGAATCATCGAAGCCGAGACCCGCAATGCCGCCGATTCGTTGTTGGCCCTCGATGTGGTGCAACTCCAACTGGGGCAGGCCATTGATTCGGTCTTCAACTTACCTTCTACTCAGGCAGGTATCAACGCTGCCATTGATTCGGTCTTTAATCTCCCCGAAACACAAGCGGCCTACAACGCCGCCATAGAGCAACAACTTCAGCTCCTCCTGGCGCAGGTACCGACGCTACAAGAAGGCCCCAACGGGTTCCTGGTCGCCACCAACGACCGTGAACGCTTCCCGCTCGGGGTGCGCCAGGCCCAGGCCGGAGATTTAATATGCCTGCCTGCCTTGTCGTTTGTAACAACGGCAGAGTTTCAGGCTTTTCCCGTGCTGCCCGCCAACTTACTCCTGGATACCGAAGAGCAAGCCCTGGTCAATCAAGCCCGAGCTGGCTACAACAACAAAATCACCGATCTGGCTCGCCAAAACAACTGGGCTTTGGTCGATATGGATAGCTTCTTTGAGCAAATCAAACGTGGTTTTTACTACAACGGTATCAGCTATACCACCAACTTCGTAACCGGTAACGCCTTCAGTCTGGATGGCTTGCACCTGACCGATCGTGGGTATGCCCTGGCCGCCAACCGCTTCATCGAAGACATCAACCGCCACTACAACGCCTCCCTACCCATCAGTAACGTCAATCAATATCTCGGATTGGAGTTCCCTTGATGTGTGGCTTTTGATTGGCATAAAAAAAACCCGTCTTCGATCGAAGACGGGTTTTTTTTGTTTGTTTACTTGCTACTTTCCTTTAAGGCTACCGATTGTCTTCCCTTGAAGTCTTCCATGGAGGTATAAACGCCTAACACATCGGCGACTTCATCGAATATCCGTGTGGGCAAAACGCCCTTCAAGAGTGGAATCCAGTTCACGATAAAGGGTGCTTTGAGTTCGGTTTCGTTGTCCTTGACCGCCTGGATGATCTTTTTGGAGATGTCCTCGGGTTCGAGCAATGGAGTTAGGAGAGGGGCTTTTGCTCCATCAAACATTCCTGTTTTGATGTAGCCAGGCATGACCGTCGTTACGTGAAGGTCTTTTTTGAGGGCCTCCAGTTCGAGGCGCAAAGATTCCGACCAGCCAATAACGGCCCACTTGCTACCCGCATAGACGGACATACGCGGGTTGGCGAGCATACCGGCCGCCGAGGCAATGTTGATGATATGTCCGCTGCCTTGTTCGATCATTGCCGGGACAAGCTCGAGGGCTAAGTGCATCAGTGCCAATACGTTGATTTGGATGGTTTTGTCAATCTCACCGTGCTGATGATCCGCAAACTCCTTACCTACCACGATGCCGGCGTTATTGAACAAAATATCTACTACCCCAACTTCCTCCAATACCTGACGAGCCGTAGCAATCAGGGCTTCGGTATCCGAGACATCGACGGCATAGGTCAGGACTTCGTAGCCCTCCGTGGATAGCTCCTGTGCCATGGCATACATCGCGGCTTCGTTGATGTCCCAGACGATCAAACGACGTGCGCCTTCTTTGCGCAGACACAACTCTCCCATAATTTTGCCGATACCCGAGGCACCTCCCGTAATGAGAACGGTTTTATTTTTGATCTTTGACATAAGCGTTGCTTGTTTATTTTGGTGTGCAATAACCAAAGATAAAGAAATAATGGCTACCCCCAATAAACGAACGTTTGACGCAAAACCTTTCCCAATAGCTTTGCGTTTAAAATGTTATCACATCAAAACCGGCTTTGTATCATGCTCAACTTCATTTGGTTAATTCTTCGCAGTATTGATTGGAAAGGAATCATTATCTCGGTGCTTTTGCGCTTGATCTGGAAACGCATCATTGGCAGCAAATAAACTTACCCCTGTTCGGGTTTAGCACCAAAGACGCTTTCAAAATGTACTTTCACCCGCTCGGCTACCTGGTCGAGTGGGATTTTTTTGCCTAACTCTTTTTCGAGCGAACTCACACCATATTCTTTGATGCCACAAGGGATGATCCAGTCAAAATAATCCAGGTTGGTGTTCACGTTGAGGGCAAAGCCGTGCATCGTGATCCAGCGTTTGGCCCGTACCCCGATAGCGCAAATCTTTCGGGCTTTTTGTGGGTCGTGGGGGTCTAGCCATACGCCGGTATAGGCGGGAAATCGTCCGGCGGTAAGTCCGTAGTCCTGGATTGTAAGGATGATAACTTCTTCCAGTTGGCGCAAATACCAGTGCAAATCGGGCTTGAATTGTTCCAGGTCCAGGATAGGATAGCCTACCAGTTGTCCCGGGCCATGAAAGGTAATATCTCCCCCGCGATTGATCTTAAAAAACGCAACCCCCAGGTCTTGGCATTCTTGTTCCGACTTCAAGAGATGCGCCACATCACCCGACTTACCGAGCGTGAAAACGGGCGGATGCTCATAAAAAAGCAAGTGATTGGTACTCGTGCCAGTCTGGCGTTTTTGGTGGATAGACGCTTCGAGTAAGGTTTCCTGATGCGCCCATGCCTGGGCGTAGGGGCAAGTCGTGAGGGCTTGTACGTGTAGGGAGGTCATGGCCGCCAAAAGAAGTGGGCTTCACCGACGATATTCGGAAAAAAGCCACGGTCTTGTGTTTTTGTTTCGGTTTGTGTCTGGGGATGGAGCAGGGCGCGGTTGCCCCACTTTTGATCCGCCAAAAACATCAACACACAGACCAGCAGCAAGAGCAACAGTTGTTTCCATTCTTTGCGGGGAATCAGGAGGGGTTTCATGGCAAGCGTTGTCTTTGTTTGTTTTGTTCTATAGAGCATCCATTCCCCGCAAAGGTTGCACGGCTAGGCGTTAAAAAAATGTTAGGACAAAATAATCACCAGATCATCCTGGCTTACCATCGCGCCTTTGTTGAGGACAACTTGCTGTACCTTACCGGCATGACTAGCCGAAACGGTTGTTTCCATCTTCATTGCCTCAATGACAAAAAGCGGTGTGTTCGTCGATACGGTATCTCCTACCTTGACCAGCACCTCCGAGATACGCCCCTGGAGCGGCGAACCAATTTCGTTCTCGGCTTCGGCTTTGCGGTTGCGCTGGACGCTCACCTCTAGGTGTACATCCTTGACCTCTACCTCGCGGGTTTGTCCGTTCATCTCAAAACTCACAAAGCGCGTTCCAGTTTCGGTGGCATCCGAGACAAACCGCTGCGTAATCATCAAGGTTTTGCCGGAGGCAACCTCAACGAGCAGTTCCTCATCGTTTTGGAGACCGTAGAGAAAAGCCGGTGTGGGTATTTTACTCACGTCGTGGTAAGACTGAAAGTGATAGTAGAAATCCTCAAAAACCTTCGGGTAGAGCAAGTAAGAGAGGTGATCGTGGGCTGTGCCATTGGGAAACTTGGCTTTGAAGTCCTGGAAACTGGCATCGAAGTCGATGGGGGTCAGGTG
>DAISIL010000005.1:91999-102602 GCA_036822015.1 Bernardetiaceae bacterium
TGTTCGTTGGGGCGGCCGGTGATGGGCTGGTCGTCTTTGAGGACGATGCGCTGTAGCTCGGGCGGGAAGCCACCGACGGGCTGGCCTAGCTGCCCGCGCATGAGGTCTTTGAGCGACTCGGGGAAGGAAAGCGTGTGGCCGCGCTCGAGGATGTCCTGCGGGCTTAGTCCGTTGGAGGTCATGTAGAGGGCAAAATCGCCGACGACCTTAGAGCTAGGCGTAACCTTGACAAGGTCTCCCAGGAGTGCGTTGGCGTGGGCATAGTTTTTTTTGATCTCCTCAAAGCGATCGCCCAAGCCGAGGGCGATGGCCTGCGGGCGTAAGTTGGAGTACTGCCCGCCGGGTATCTCGTGATCGTAAACTTCTGCCGTGCCGGCTTTTAGTCCCGACTCAAAAGGATAATACCACTCCCTGACGGCCTCCCAATAGACCGAATAGTCGTTGAGCTTATCGAGATTAAGGGGTTGCTCTCGCTCTTGCCCCTGCATACAGGCGACCAGGGCGTTGAAGTTGGGCTGGGAGGTAAGCCCGGACATGGAGGCTACGGCCACATCAACGACATCCACGCCGGCTTCGATGGCTTTGAGGTAAGTCGTGGACTGAATGGATGCCGTATCGTGGGTGTGTAGGTGGATGGGCAGATCGACGGCTTTTTTGAGTTCGGTGATGAGCAGCTGGGCCGAGTAGGGCTTGAGCAAACCAGCCATATCCTTGATGGCCAGGATGTGTGCGCCTTCGTCTTCGAGTTGGCGGGCCAGATCGAGGTAATACTGGAGGGTGTATTTGTTGCCTTTGGGCTGCAAAATATCTCCTGTGTAGCACAGGCAGGCTTCGGCCAGGGCATCGGTCTCCTCCCGAACGGTGCGGATGCTGACTTTCATGGCCTCAACCCAGTTGAGCGAATCAAAAATGCGGAAAATATCAATCCCCGCCTGTGCCGACTCAACGATGAACTTCTGAATCAGGTTGTCGGGATAAGCCTTGTAACCCACGCCATTAGAGCCACGCAAAAGCATCTGAAACAGAATGTTGGGGATAGCCTGACGGAGTTCTTGGAGGCGTAGCCAGGGGCATTCCTTCAAAAACCGCATACAGACATCAAAGGTAGCTCCTCCCCAAACCTCCATCGAAAACAACTCGGGGAAGTTCTTGGCTACGCTTTCGGAGACGGCCAGTAGGTCGCGTGTCCTGACCCGGGTAGCCAGTAGGCTTTGGTGGGCATCCCGAAAGGTCGTATCGGTATATTGAATCGCTTTTTCGGCTTTGAGCCATTGGACGAAGCCCTCCCGCCCGAGGGCTTTGAGGCGGTCGCGGCTGCCTTCGGGATAGGGTTGTTTGCGGTCAAATTCGGGGACTTTGGCCGGACGCAAGACCACGCGCGGATCAATTTTGTCCTTCTTGACCATCTCGTTGCCATTGACGGCGATGTGTGCCAAAAAAGAAAGCGTCTTTGTACCACGATCCAGCCGGCGGGGCATCTGAAAGAGTTCAGGGTGGCGGTCGATGAACTTCACCGTCATGCGCCCGGCCTGGAAATCAGGATGAGCAATGACGTTGAGCAAGAAGTCGATATTGGTTTTTACACCCCTGATCCTGAACTCCCGTAGGGCGCGGTGCAGGCGTTGGGCAGCTCCTTTGAGGGTGCGCCCGGAGGCAGAGACCTTGACCAGCATCGGATCAAAGAAGGGCGAGACCTCTACGCCCGAGTAGCAGTTGCCGGCATCGAGGCGTATCCTGAACCCGCCCGCACTCCTATAAGCGACAATGCGTCCGTAGTCGGGTTTGAAATTGCTGCTGGGGTCTTCGGTCGTGATCCGGCACTGGATCGAGAAACCGCGCGGGATGATGTCGGCTTCCGAAATCCGCACATGAGGGCTATTGAGGTCGTGGCCCATCGCGATCAGGATCTGGACACGCACCAGGTCGATACCCGTGATCTCCTCCGTGATCGTGTGTTCTACCTGAATGCGCGGATTGACTTCGATAAAAAACACGTCGTTATCGTGCTGAACGTCCACCAAAAACTCCACCGTACCGAGGTTGTTGTAGCCCACGTGCCGGGCAATCTTGATGGCATATTCGTAAATCTTGTCTTTGGTTGCCTGGGGCAAGGTCATGCTGGGAGCCACCTCAACGACTTTCTGGAAACGCCGCTGGACCGAGCAGTCGCGTTCGTAGAGATGGACGATATTGCCGTAGTTGTCGGCGACGATTTGTACTTCGATGTGCTTAGGGTCGTCGATAAATTTCTCTAAAAAAATCGTGTCATCGCCGAAGGCTTTGCCGGCTTCGCTTTTGGCTTCCTCAAAGCTACGACGGAGGTCGTCTTCGTTTTTGCAGACGCGCATCCCGCGTCCGCCCCCACCCGAGGCGGCTTTAATCATCACGGGATAACCGATGCGTTGGGCCTCCGAGAGGGCAACAGTTGTATCGGTGAGGGTTTGCATGGATTCTTCGATGACGGGAACCCGTGCCGCTCGGGCGATCTCCTTAGCCTTGACTTTGTTACCGAGCTTGTCCATCACCTCGGGTCTGGGCCCGATGAAGATGACTCCCTCCTCTTGGCAACGCCGCGCAAACTGTACGTTTTCAGACAAAAAGCCGTAGCCTGGGTGTATGGCATCAATATTTTTTTCTTTGGCCAGGAGCAGAATCTCTTCGATGTCGAGGTAGGGCTTGAGGGGTTCTTCGGTGGGGCCAATTTGGTAGGCTTCGTCGGCTTTGTAGCGATGGAGGGCATAGCGATCCTCGTAGGTGTAGATGGCGATGGTCTGGATTTGTAGCTCGGAGGCAGCGCGCAAAATGCGAATTGCGATCTCGCCTCGGTTGGCTACCAGCAGGCGTTGGATAGGGGTATGGGTGGGCATCGGTTTGGTGTTTTTTCTGCAAGATCAAAATTATCTTCGGAAAGACCAACTATCTTGCGACGAATCAGCTAATAAAATTCATGCAACACATCGCTATCATTGGTGGAGAGTCGAGTGGCAAAACGACGCTGACCCGCCTCTTAGCCCAACATTTCGGGACGAGTTGGAACCCCGAGTTTGTCCGAGACTTTGCGTCGGTGCGGGCTGGGGATCCGCTTTCGCGGACTGATCTGGACGTGATCTTTTGGGGGCAATACATCACGGAGCTACAGGCAGCGCGTCGGGGGCGGCCGCCTTTTGTTTTTTTGGATACTAATCTCTTGATGAGCATCGTTTATGCGGACTATTACCAGGGTGTTCGGGAGCCGGTCTGGGAGCGCGTTTTGTCCGAACGGACGTACACCTACTTGCTCATGTGTCCTGATTTTCCGTGGCAGGCAGACGCTTTGCGTGAGGGTGAGGCTGTGCGGCAGGCCATAGATGCTCGGCTGCGGGAGGAGCTAGAATCGCGTGGTTTGCCCTACCACGTCCTTGGGGGTTCGGTGGAGGCGCGGTTGCGTGATGCCTTGGCTGTACTGCTAGACCACTAAAAGTCAAAGGCTTGGCTTACCAAAAAGTTGGTGCAGGTGGGTCAGTCCGCGTTTTTTGGCTCTTTGGAGGAGTTTGATGAGTAGCTCTGCCGTTACGAGGGCATCGCCGGCGGCTTTGTGGCGGTGCAAGATGCGCACCTGGTAGTGCCTGGCCAGGGCATCGAGGGTGTAATCGCCGTCCTGGGGGCTGCTTCGGTCTTCAAACCGCCGAGCTAGGTGCAGGGTATCCAGGGACGGGCTAAGCAATGGCACCCCCCAGATGCGGCGCATGGTGTGGTGCAAGATGCGGGTATCGAACCAGGCATGATGCGCCACCAGGACGCTATCCCCGAGGTAGTCGAGAAACTCCGCGATGACTTCGGCTTCCGAACGTGCCGCTGTTAGCTCACGCTTTCGGATGCCATGAATTTCGATGCTTTCTTTGCCGCGCAGGAAGTCCTGAAAAACATCCGATTCGTAGCTATCCGAGATGTCCAGGAGGTTGCTGCCCTGCACGGCTACTGCCCCGATGGAGATGATCCGGTCTTTGGTGGGGTCAAGGCCCGTCGATTCGCTATCAAAGACGACAAATCGGGTTGCTTCGATGAGGGCGCGTTTGGGAGCGGCTTTTACGCGGGCAACGTATGCGCAATACTCCGCCGGTGCCGAACGCCGACAGCGATAGGCGGCCTCTACGGGATACCAGTATTTGCGGAGTAGCTCTTGCATCACGGTTATGTGTTTTTTTTGGTGCTTCGGGCTTGTACAATGCTGATATTGAGTTCAAAGCCCAATAAAATTACCCAGGAGACAGCCAAAATCCAGACCATATAGATCAGCAGCGTGCCGATGGAGCCATAGATTTTGTTGTACGTATTGAATGCCGTAATGTAGTACGAAAACAACACCGAAAAAACCATGATAAGCACCGTGGCCAAGAAAGCCCCCAGCAAGTGTTGCCGAAGGGGCAATCGCACCGCCGGAGCAAAATAATACATAAACAGCACACTTACAAAAAAACTTACAGCCACGACTACATAGCGCATCAGGTTGATGGCATGGAAGAGGACGTTATCATCCAGGATCTGAAAACTCAATAGCGTCCCCAGGATCAGCTCTCCCGAAACGATCAGTAGGATCGTTAAGCTCAAGACCAAAAAAAGCAGGACGGTCATCAGGAGAGCCAGTAGGCGTTTGAGGAAAAAATTGCGCTTGTCTTCGATGTGATACGAGGCGTTGAAAGCCGTAATGAAGGCATTCATGCCGTTGGCGGCCAGGTACATCGCTGTCAGGAAACTAAACGAGCGCAGACTGGTTTGTTGCTTCGAGAGAATACCTCGGATGGTGCGGTTGATCTCCGCGGCCACGGAGACAGGGAACAAGCGTTCGATCTCGATGAAAAAACTCTCCGAAAGCTCACCGATCGGGATGTACGGAATCAGCGTAAACAAAAAGATGATGAAAGGAAACGTGGCTAGGGTCAAGTTGTAAGCCACCGATTCGGCTCGCTCCTTGACCATCTCCCGCTGTATCTTCATCAAAAATACCCGCAAGACCTCGTACAAAGACACCTGTACCTCCCGTCCAATCTTGATCTGGTGTAGGCGTGAGCGCAACGGACGAAAGAGTGCGTAAAGGCTAAACATAAGGCAATATGCAACGGAAAAGCCAAGAAATCAAACCAGAGCCAAAGATCAACGGCGGCTTCTTTTGTCAAGTCATAGATATTGCCTATCACCAGATCAGTACATTCTATTTTTTTGGCGATCAATAAAGCCCTATCTTTACATGAAAATAAATGTTACTTTTTTATGGAAAAAGAAACCCTTGACCAACACCCGCATACCAACGGCAGCACGAATGGTGCCGCCCAATGCCCGTTCATGAACGGAACCCTCACGCAGGCCGCTGGCGGCGGCCCAAGCAACCGCGAATGGTGGCCCAACCAAATCAACCTCAACATTTTGCGGCAGCACTCGACGCGCTCCAACCCCATGGAGGAGGATTTCGACTACGCGGCCGAGTTTAAGTCCCTGGACTTAAAAGCCCTCAAAGCAGATATTTTTGAGTTGATGACCACCTCCCAAGACTGGTGGCCCGCCGACTACGGGCACTACGGCCCGTTTTTTATCCGCATGGCCTGGCACAGTGCCGGCACCTATCGCATCCACGACGGACGCGGCGGGGCAGGAGCAGGCACGCAACGCTTTGCGCCACTCAATAGCTGGCCCGATAACACCAACCTCGATAAAGCCCGCCTCTTGCTCTGGCCCATCAAACAAAAATACGGCAAGAAAATCTCCTGGGCCGACCTGATGATCCTGGCCGGCAACTGCGCCCTCGAGTCGATGGGCTTCAAAACCTTTGGTTTTGCTGGTGGACGCGAAGACGTATGGGAACCCGAAGAAGACATCTACTGGGGCCCCGAAACCGAATGGCTCGGCGATAAACGCTATACCGGCGATCGACAACTCGAAAACCCCCTCGGGGCTGTCCAGATGGGACTCATCTACGTAAACCCCGAAGGCCCCAACGGAAACCCCGATCCCATCGCTGCTGCCCGCGACATCCGCGAGACCTTCGGGCGTATGGCCATGAACGACGAGGAAACCGTTGCCCTCATCGCCGGTGGACATACCTTCGGCAAAACCCACGGGGCCGCCCCCGATACCAACCTCGGACGTGAACCCGCTGGTGCCGAAATCGAACAACTCGGGCTAGGCTGGAAAAATAGCTTCGGCAAAGGAAACGCCGAGCATACCATCACGAGCGGACTCGAAGGGGCCTGGACAACCACGCCCACCCAGTGGAGCAACAACTACTTTGAAAACCTCTTTGGCTACGAATGGGAACTCACCAAAAGCCCCGCCGGTGCTTACCAGTGGAAACCCAAAGGCAACGCCGGCACCGACACCGTGCCGGATGCCCACGACCCGGCCAGAAAGCACGCGCCCATGATGCTCACCACCGATCTTGCCCTGCGCTTTGATCCTGCTTACGAGAAAGTATCCCGACGCTTCTACGAAAACCCAGACCAGTTTGCCGATGCCTTTGCTCGTGCCTGGTACAAACTCACCCACCGCGATATGGGCCCCATCGCCCGTTATCTCGGCGAAGAAGTACCATCCGAAGTCTTGATTTGGCAAGACCCCATCCCGGCCGTCGATTTTGACCTCCTCAACGATGCCGAAATCGACCAACTCAAAAAGCAAATCCTGGATAGCGGACTGTCCATTTCCCAGCTCGTCGTTACTGCCTGGGCTTCAGCTTCTACCTACCGCAACTCCGACAAGCGCGGCGGTGCCAATGGCGCACGCATCCGACTGGCTCCCCAGAAATACTGGGCCGTCAATAACCCCGCCCAACTCGACAAAGTCCTCGATACCCTGGAGCAAGTCCGTAGCCAGTTCCACAAAAAGGTAGCCCTAGCAGATGTGATCGTTCTGGGTGGATGTGCTGCCATCGAGAAAGCCGCAGAGGCAGCCGGTATCAGCGTTACGGTTCCCTTTACGCCGGGCCGCAACGATGCCGCTCAAGCCGAGACCGACGTGGAGTCTTTTGCTGCTTTGGAGCCAGTTGCTGATGGATTCCGCAACTACAAAAAGTCCAACGCGGGCTATACTGCCTCCACAGAGCATCTCCTGATCGACAAGGCCCAGCTCCTGACCCTGACCGCCCCCGAAATGACGGCCCTCATCGGTGGAATGCGAGCCCTGAACGCCAACTACGACCACAGCCAGCACGGCATCTTGACGCATCGCCCCGAAGTACTGACCAATGATTTCTTTGTGAATCTGTTGGATTTCAGTACTGTATGGGCGGCCACCGACGAAAGCAAAGAAGTCTTTGAGGGACGCGACCGAAAGACCGGCGATTGGAAATGGGTAGCCACCCGAGCCGATCTCGTTTTTGGTTCCAACTCCGAACTCCGAGCCATCGCCGAGGTTTATGCCTGCCAAGACGGACACGAGAAGTTTGTCAAAGACTTCGTCGCCGCCTGGGCTAAGGTGATGAACCTGGATCGCTTCGATCTTCAATAACCATAAGCCAAATCCAACAAAAGTGAACAACGAGGCAGCCTTCGCAAGGGGGCTGCTTTTTTTTGCTTTGATTAAAATATCTTAACCGCCCCTTGTTTTCTTGGCTTTTTGTGCATCTTCGTTTCTCAAAAAAAAAACACATGAGATGTTGATGCGATCTGTTAAAGTCCTCCTTCTAAGTCTGGCGATGGGCATTTTTTTGAGTGCCTGCGGCTTGTTTCAAGTTGTCGTGGCCCCGCCAGCCCCAAAGGAGGAACCCCCCAAACCGCCCAAAAAAGAAGAAGTCGTGGTGGAGAAAGAGGAAAAAGAAGAGGCAAAGGTTGTCGTTGTCAAAGTCCTGAATGGGCAGGCTTCTTACTACGCAGATAAGTTTCATGGGCGCAGCACGGCCAGCGGCGAAAAATACGACAAGACCAAACTAACAGCCGCTCACCGTAGTTTACCTTTCGGTACTCGGGTTCGGGTAACGAACCTCCGCAACGGACAACAAGTCATCGTCCGTATCAATGATCGGGGGCCGTTCGTGGATGGGCGTATTGTGGATCTCTCGCGGGCAGCCGCCGAGCAGATAGGGATGGTACGCGATGGTGTCGTGAAGGTAAAAGTAGAAGTCCTCAAACAATAAAGCAATGATGTACTGGCTCTCACTATTTCTTGTGATCTTCTCCATGAAAGCATACCAATTTTTTGATAAAGACGGAAAAGCCGTTGATTTTGAGCAGGTTGTCGCTCGGGTAACCGATGCTGACGTGATCTTGTTTGGGGAAATCCACAACGATCCCATCCATCATTGGCTCCAACTACAGCTCACCAAAACGCTTTACGCCCAAAAAGATACTAACCTCATCCTGGCCGGAGAGATGTTTGAGGCCGATGACCAGATCGTTTTGGATGAGTTCCTGGCCGGGCTTCTGACGGACAAAAACCTGGATCAGGAGGCCAAGCTCTGGCCCAACTACGCCACCGATTACGCGCCCATCGTCAATTTTGCCCGACAAAAAGGCTTGCATTTTGTCGCTTCTAATGTCCCGCGTCGCTATGCCAGTTTGGTCTCGCGCCAGGGGCTGCCCATCCTCGAAACCCTCGGCGATGAGGCACAGGCGTATTTGCCGCCGCTGCCGATCACGGTGGATATGTCCTTGCCTGGCTACAAAAACATGATCGACATGATGGGCGGACACGGGATGCACGGCGGGGCCATGCGTGCCGAGCATTTTGTACAAGCCCAGGCGATCAAAGATGCTACAATGGCTCACCGCATTTTG
The DNA here is from genome assembly GCA_036822015.1 of Bernardetiaceae bacterium. GTDB lineage: Bacteria > Bacteroidota > Bacteroidia > Cytophagales > Bernardetiaceae > DAISIL01. The sequence continues at coordinate 100,741 of DAISIL010000005.1, forward strand.
GCGGCTCACACGAGCGGCAAACAAGTGTTGCACTTCAACGGAACCTATCATTCCAACAACTTTGAGGGCATCGTTTGGTACCTCAAACAAGCGCGGCCCGAGCTAAAAATTGCCACCATCTCGGCTGCTACCCAAGATCAACTCGAACGTCTGGAGGCCAACAACGAAGGATTAGCCAACTTTATCCTCGTTACGCCTAAGGATATGATTAAGACCCACTAATTGCGATGAATATATTTGAGCATCCCAAGCGGGATAGCTGGCCCGCACTGCTGGCACGGCCGGTTATGGATTTTTCTACCCTGGAAGGACAAGTCCAGGCGATACTCGATCGGGTGCGCACCGAAGGTGATGCGGCTTTGCGGCATTTTACGGCGGAGTTTGATCGGGTAACGCTCGATACCCTCGAACTCTCGAAGGCAGAAATCGCCGCAGGCACGGAGCAGATCGCGGCTGATCTCCGTCAGGCCATCGACGAGGCGGCGGCCAACATCGGCCGTTTTCATGCGTCCCAATGGGAGGTCTCCCAAAAAGTCGTCGTGCGCCCAGGCGTAAGTTGCTGGCGTAGAAGCCTTCCTATTGAGCGGGTGGGCTTGTACATCCCTGGTGGTACGGCGCCACTGATCTCGACGGTGCTGATGTTGGGTGTGCCGGCCCAGATCGCCGGCTGCCAGGAGGTGATTTTGTGTTCGCCCCCCGACAAAAACGGGCAGCTACACCCGGGCATCCTCTATGCGGCCCAGGTAGCGGGTGTGCAGCGCATCTTTCGGGTGGGCGGGGCGCAGGCCATCGCTGCGATGGGCTATGGGACGGAAAACATCCCGCGCATGGATAAGATTTTTGGACCCGGCAACCAATACGTTACGGCAGCCAAACAACTGCTCAACAAATCCGGCGTAGCCATTGATCTCCCCGCCGGCCCCTCCGAGCTGGCCATCCTGGCCGACAAAACAGCCATCCCCGAGTTTGTGGCCGCCGATCTGCTCTCCCAAGCCGAACACGGCGCAGACAGTCAGGTACTGCTCATCACGACATCGCGCACGCTCATCAAGCATGTACAAGCTGCCCTGGAGGCGCAACTCCAAACCCTCCCCCGCCAAAGCATCGCCGAAGCGGCACTCCAAAACAGCCGCATCGTTTATTTCAGGGATTTCTCTTCGGCACTCAAGTTTACGAACGCCTATGCGGCTGAACACTTGATCCTGGCCGTGTCCGACCCCGAAGCCGTCAGCGAAGCCATCACGCAGGCCGGCTCCGTATTTCTGGGACACTACACGCCCGAATCTGCCGGCGATTATGCCTCTGGCACCAACCATACCTTGCCCACCAACGGCTTTGCCCGAGCGTACAGCGGCGTTTCTCTGGATAGCTTCTTGCGCAAGATCACCTTTCAGCAAATCACACCCGAAGGCCTCGAGCAGATCGGCGATACGGTCGAAATCCTGGCCGCTGCCGAATCCCTGGAGGCGCATCGAAGGGCAGTCAGCATCAGGAGGCAGGAAAACGCGAGGGATAAAAGCTAAGCCAGGCAAAAAGATAGGCGACTTTTTTTGTTATTTCGAGGAGAGATGCTTTGGTTTTCCCCAAAAAATTACTTAGCTTTAATGATTCCGGAGGGTAATTTATTTGGAGCAGCCCAAAAAGTAGGGCTAAATGACTGATAAAGAACTGCTTATGAATGCGGAAAATTTCTTTTTTTTGGTCTAAAGTTCTTTGAAATACCGTTTTTTTTCGTACCTTTACCGAAGTAAAAAAGCGCATAATCGTTTTTGTATGAGTTATTTACCTAAGATATGCTCTTTTTTACCCACATCCACTACAACAAGGATTGAAACTCGAAGTATTGAGAGTGGGTACGGCGT
>DAISIL010000006.1:0-6363 GCA_036822015.1 Bernardetiaceae bacterium
AAAGGTCTTTGAAGAAATGAAATCGTTTGGCGTGAATCCGGACTACGTAACCTATAACACCTATTTGAATAAAACGGAAAGATTTGAACAGGCGCAAAAGGTCTTTGAAGAAATGAAATCGTTTGGCGTGAATCCGGACTACGTAACCTATTCAACCTATTTGAATAAAACGGAAAGATTTGAACATACAAAGTTTATGTACCAAGACATCCTCGCGAAATTCCCCTTCAAAAAAGGAGACCGCAAGTCTGAAAACAGCTATAATTACGTTTTCCCGACACTCTTCAAAAAAGTGCGTAGCTTACAGGACTTTTGGTATGTAGAAGCAGAGATGCACCGCTTAGGTCTCCGCGCCAACCACCATACCGAGCGTGCCTACAGGGCTGCCAAGAGACGAGTGGGCGCGAAATAAAAATGGCTTTGGATAAAGCGCAACAAATCCCCCTCCCCCTGATTCCCCAAAAAAATCCTATCTTGCTGCTTCAAATATCCACAAAAGCACAAGACCTATGCAACGACGACTACTCCTGACCAGCGCACTGCTCCTCCTCTGGATCGCGGGTGCCTATGCCCAATCCCTGAACATGGACTTGCTCAAAGGACTCAAGCCCCGCAGCGTCGGCCCCGCAGGCATGAGCGGGCGCGTAACGAGCATCGACGTACCGGCCCACAACACCAACATCATCTACATCGGAACGGCCTCGGGCGGACTTTGGCGGTCGCTCAACGGCGGCGATACCTGGGAAGCCCTCTTCGACAAAGAGCGTGTCCTCTCCATTGGGGCGGTCAAGATCGCGCCCAGCAACCCCGACATCGTATGGGCAGGTACCGGAGAAGGCAACCCCCGCAACAGCCAAAGCAGCGGCGCGGGCATCTACAAAAGCCTAGACGGCGGCAAAAACTGGCAACGGATGGGCCTCGAAAACACCCGCACCATCCACCGCATCCTGATCCATCCCCAAAACCCCGACGTAGTCTATGTCGCCGCTACGGGCAATGCCTGGGCCGACTCGCCCGAGCGCGGGGTCTTCAAGACCACCGACGGTGGCAAGACCTGGAAAAAAATCCTTTACGTCAATCCCCGCACCGGCGCAGCCGATATGGTCATGGATCCCCTCAACCCGGACAAGCTGCTGGTAGCCATGTGGGAGTATCGCCGCTGGCCCTGGTTTTTTAAGTCGGGTGGGGCAGGCTCGGGCTTGTACGTAACCCACGACGGCGGCAACACCTGGACGCAACGCACCGCCGCCGATGGTCTCCCCAAAGGCGAACTCGGGCGCATCGGGCTGGCCATCGCGGCAAGCAAACCCGATCGCATCTATGCCTACGTAGAATCCAAAAAGAACGCCCTCTATCGCTCCGATGACGGCGGCATAAAGTGGCAAAAAATCTCCGAAGATCCCAACATCGGCGACCGTCCTTTTTATTATGCCGAGATTTACGTCGATCCCCAAAACGAAAATCGCCTGTATAGCCTCTACTCCCGCGTCTCGATGAGTGAAGACGGTGGGCGTACCTTCAAAGTCATCCTCCCCTACTCGGGCGTTCACCCCGATCACCACGCCTGGTGGATCGACCCCAAAAACCCCAACTACATCATCGAAGGCAACGACGGCGGGCTAAACATCTCCCGTGATGGCGGCAAAAACTGGCGTTTTATTGACAACCTACCGCTGGCGCAATTCTATCATATCAGCGTCGATGACCAGTTCCCGTACAACATCTACGGTGGAATGCAAGACAACGGCTCCTGGCGCGGCCCCAACCGCGTCTTCCGACGGGGAGGCATCCGCAATGCGTATTGGGAAGAACTCTACTTTGGTGATGGCTTCGATGCCATCCCCGACCCAAGCGATGCCCGCTACGGCTATGCCATGTCGCAGGGGGGCTTTGTGGGGCGTGTCGATTTTGAGACGGGAGCTTCCCAGCTCATCCGCCCCGTACACCCCGAAGGCAAAACGTTGCGTTTCAACTGGAATGCAGCCATTGCTACTGATCCTTTCGATCCAAAGACGATTTATTTTGGCAGCCAATACGTCCACAAAAGCACCGACCGAGGCCAAAGCTGGAGCATCATCTCCCCCGACCTGACCACCAACGATACCACCAAACAAAAGCAAATGGAAAGCGGCGGATTGACCTACGACGTTACCGCCGCCGAAAACCACACCACCATCCTGGCCATCACGCCAAGCCCCAAACAAAAAGACCTCCTATGGGTCAGTACCGATGACGGCCGCCTCCAGCTCACCCAGGACGGTGGCAAAACCTGGACAGACCTCTACGACCGGCTCCCCAACGCACCCAAAGGCGGCTGGATTCCACAGGTCAAGGCTTCGGTACACTCGGCCGGAGAGGCTTTTGTTGTCGTGAACAACTACCGCCAGGGAGATTGGGGGATGTACGTCTATCGCACCCAAGATTTTGGCAAAAAGTGGGAACGCATCGCGAATGAAAAAATCTTTGGCTATGCCTTGTCGTTTGTACAAGACCCGATTGCGCCTAATTTGTATTTCCTCGGAACGGAGTTTGGCTTGTATGTCAGCATAGATGCCGGCAAAAACTGGACGCAATGGACCAACCACTACCCCAACGTCTCGACGATAGATTTGGCGATCCAGCCCAGCACGCATGATCTGGTGATCGGCACCTTTGGGCGGGCGGCTTTTGTGATGGATGATATTCGTCCCTTGCGAGCGCTGGCCCAGCAAGGGGTGGCGCTGCTCCAAAAAGACCTCCATGTATTTGCGGCACCAGATGCCCACCTAGCTGTTGTGCGGCAGGCGGCCGGGATGCGCTTTGATGCCGATGCCAGCTACAAAGGCGAAAACCGCCCCTTTGGTGCTTTGATCTCTTTTGCCGTAAAGGCAGGCAAAATCCCTGATTGGCAGAAGAAAGACGGACAAAAAGACGAAAAAGCCATCATCCATATCCTCGATCAGAACGGCCAAGTCATCCGCACCCTCACCCACCTCCCCGATTCGGGCATTAACCGCATCACCTGGAACCTGGATCAGAAAGGCGTGCGCTTCCCCGACCAGGAAAAACCCAAAGCCGATGCCCCAGAGCGCGGCGGGATGTCCGTTTTGCCTGGCACTTACACCGTGCGCGTGAGCTATCGCGGCAGCAAAGACTCGACGACGATCCGCGTCTTACCCGACCCGCGCCTGGAACCCATCGAAGCCCAGCAACGCCTTGAATCCCAAACTTTTGCCCAAGCCTTCATGCAGCGCGTAGCCCTGGCTACTGAAGCCACCGACCGCCTCCGCAAGGCACAAGCCGATATGAAAATGCTTCAGCCCATGCTCCAAAAAGATACCGTCCGTTATGCCAAAGCCCTCGAGGCCACCAAAACTGCCCAGAAGAAAAGCCAGCAACTCCTCGATCAGGTCATCCCCAAAAAAGACGTGCAGGGCATCTTCCGAAACCCCGAAATATTGAGTGCCAAGATGGGAACAGCCAGCTACTACCTCTCCGGACTCAAAGGAACACCCAACGCCACGCACCAAGACCTCATGCGGTTGGTTACCGAAGACCTCCAGGCCTGGATACAGGACGTAAACCAGTTCATGGACAGCGACTGGAAAGCCTATCGCGAAGCCGTCGAAGCCGATAAGCCCATGCCTTTTGAGGATTGGGACGCGCTCAAACTAGAAAAATAACGAACAGATCGCTAGTCGAAGCGTATCCGCCCCGTGATGCTACGCCCGAGCGTGATCTCATCCGTGAACTCGAGTTCACTCCCGATGGGAATACCTCGGGCGATGGTACTGATCTTGACCGAATGCTCCCGTAGTTTTTTGGTCAAATAAAACGAAGTCGTATCGCCCTCCATCGTTGCGCTTAGGGCCAGGATGACCTCGGAGATGGTCTGGGTCTGGACGCGCTGAAGGAGCGTCTCGATGTTGAGGTCTTCGGGGCCGATGCCATTGATGGGCGAAATGACCCCACCCAGGACGTGATAATGGCCCACGTACTTGGCCGTGTTTTCGATGGCCAGCAGATCGGTATCACTCTCTACGACGCAGATCACCTCGGCATCGCGCTTGAGGCTAGAGCAGATCTGGCACAGGGGTTGATCGGATATGGCGTGGCATTGGCGACAAAATTTGACTTCCTGCCGCATCTTGACCAGGGCCGCCGCCAAAGATTCGGTAAACTCGGGGCTTTGTTTGAGTAGGTGCAAGACGTGCCGCAGGGCGGTTTTTTTGCCGATGCCGGGCAGCTTAGCAAACTCCATCACGGCTGTTTCGATGAGTTGGGAGGGGAAGTGCATACCAAAGAACTACGAATGAGGATGAATGTTTTTTTGAAAGGGGTCTATCAAAAGTTGGCCGCTTATTGTGCCTACCAAGAGCGGGCCGAGCAGGAGGTCAGGCAACGGATGCAAAGATATGAATTAAGCCCCGATGAAGCCGAAGCGCTGATGGAGGCTTTGCGGGCAGATCGCTTCCTGTCCCAGGAACGTTTTGCCCGTAGCTTTGCCCGTGGAAAGTTCTACCAAAACCACTGGGGCGCACAAAAAATACGCTTTGCCCTGCGCCAAAAAGGCGTATCCGATGCCCTCATCCGGCAGGCACTCCAACAAATCCCCGAAGCCGACTACCGCCAAACGCTCGAAGAACTCCTCCAAAAAAAACTGCCCCAACTCAAAAACACCCTTAGCCCCCTCCAAAAAAAACAACGCCTCATCGCTTATGCCCAACAAAAAGGCTACGAGATCGAACTGATCCAAGAACTACTGCCAAATTTTGATCCCTGACCTAAGCAACGTAACTTTGAGGAAACCAAACCAACGATTTGTTTTGTGTATGGCTACTAAAAGTTTGATAACCAGCTTTGTCTTTTCTTTGTCCCTATTTTTCTATGGCTGCTCCGGAACGGGATCGCAGGAAAACGAATCCGTAGCCACCGATACAACGGCAGTGCAGTCTTTGGAGCGCGACCAAATCTTTGAAGACCCCGATGTAGCCCGTTGGGCCATCGACAGGGCCTATCGTAAGCTGGCCTTTGAAGAACGCAAGGGATTTTTCATTAAGGACAAAATCAAAAAACAATCCTACCGCGTGGAGCTCATCAACATGCCCAAAGCGGATTTCTTCCCGACCGGACTGGAGACCGTCTATGTCGGGGCCTGGTTCAAGACCCTCACCGATACCGACACTTTTGTCGTCGATTTTAAGCTCGGCTGGAATGCCCAAGCCTTCGACCCGCAGTACAAACGCCAGGGCACTTTTGAGGTCTTGGATCACCAGATCCGCAGCAGAAATGGACAAGCACGCTACCGATGGAACCGCGATGGCAAATACTGGACGCAAGAACTCATTCCGGCTTCCTAAGTGGCTGCGTTATCTATTTGTTTTTTTACCACTAACGCTTTTGGGGAGTTTGATGATGGCATTTTATTGGATGGATTTTAGGACGGCTCCCGAAGCCATCACCGGTAAGCTCAAGGGCTTTGCCCACCGCTCCCTGCATTACACCCACGCGGGGCGGCGTGTGCATTACGTACAGACGGGAGAGGATGCCGCCCCACCGGTGGTTTTTGTACACGGGGCCCCGGGTGATTGGAGTGCTTTTGCTGAAATAATGACAGACAGTACTTTACAGAAAAACTCTTGTCTGGTTTCTGTAGATCGCCTGGGATATGGGCAGTCGGGTTTTGGGCAATCGGAGGTTTCTATCTTGAAGCAAGCCCAGTCGTTGCTGCCTGTGCTGGATCGTTTGTCTGGGCCGGCTTTGCTGGTGGGGCATTCCTTTGGTGGGCCCATTGTAGCGCAGATGGCAGCTTTGGCTCCCGAGAAAGTAGCGGGTTTGTTCTTGATTGCGCCCGCCATTGATCCCGCGCATGAGGTAGTGCTGTGGGCATCTTATCCCGCCGACTGGCCCGCTTTTCGTTGGCTGATGCCGCCCGTTTGGCGCGTAACCAACGACGAAAAACTCGCCCATGTGGCGCAGCTTCACCAACTCGAACCCATCTGGGCCCAACTCCAAACACCAACCCTGTTCTTGCACGGGCAGCGCGATTATCTTGTCCCCATCGAAAACGCATACTTTGGCGCAAAAAAGATGACCCAAGCACCCGTGCAAACCCATTTTCCCAAAGACCTCGATCATCTGATCCCATTTACGCACCCCCAGGTGGTGGTGCATATCTTGCACGAGTATCTCCAAACCGGAACCTTAGTATGGAAAAATCAGCACTAATTTACGTGGCCGGACATCGGGGGATGGTCGGCTCGGCCATCTTGCGCCGCCTGCAAGCCGAAGGGTATAGCCGTTTTTTGTTGCGCAGCTCGACCGAGCTAGACCTGCGCCAACAGGCGGCCGGCACCGGCGCTGCCGCCACCGCGGCCAACGCGC